>JAKEEU010000310.1 GCA_022616415.1 Candidatus Zhuqueibacterota bacterium
GATAAAATGCAAGTGAATTTATCCGAGAACGAAGGTGAGAAATCATCGGGGGGTCTGTTTTTCGGCGGCAGGTGGGTTCATTTTATTCCGGCGCCGAAAGATAACCCACAATCCGACACTAAGGTTGGAAAAGACCTGATGTTTGCGGTGGGATTGAGACGCAGCACCACCGAGCTTTTAAGAAATATCGGAAAGGTTGGAAAAGACCTGATGTTTGCGGTGGGATTGAGACGGAATTCGTCGGCATTCCGGTATGGCTCACGTATGGAGGTTGGAAAAGACCTGATGTTTGCGGTGGGATTGAGACCCAATCATTCAAAAAAGTACCTTCTGGGTTTCTTCAACTTGTTGGAAAAGACCTGATGTTTGCGGTGGGATTGAGACCAGACTATCGAGGAGCTGCAGACGCTCCTTCGGAAACACGCGTTGGAAAAGACCTGATGTTTGCGGTGGGATTGAGACTTGTTCACCTCCTGCTTGGGTTCCCAAGCTAATTTGTGGTGTTGGAAAAGACCTGATGTTTGCGGTGGGATTGAGACGCGGCTGCGTGAGCTGCAGGCGCGCGTGGAGTCGCGGTTGGAAAAGACCTGATGTTTGCGGTGGGATTGAGACCGAACGAACTTGCCGCTGATGTTGACGTTTTTGTAAACATGGTTGGAAAAGACCTGATGTTTGCGGTGGGATTGAGACAGTCAATACTGCGGTGCCGAATCCAGAACCGAAGGTCGCTTTGTTGGAAAAGACCTGATGTTTGCGGTGGGATTGAGACTCTTAGCCTCAAAACGAGGCCTGTTTTCGGGGGAGGACTGGTTGGAAAAGACCTGATGTTTGCGGTGGGATTGAGACTTAGCTTCAAGGTTTTTGAAGCGAACTTTTAGTTTCGGCGTTGGAAAAGACCTGATGTTTGCGGTGGGATTGAGACGAAAGCCCTGATCAGCCAGATCGCCGGTTTGTGTAACGTGGTTGGAAAAGACCTGATGTTTGCGGTGGGATTGAGACACCTTGGCCATCTCCTCGATATTGCCTTCCTTATAGTAGTTGGAAAAGACCTGATGTTTGCGGTGGGATTGAGACATGAGTGGCGGGTGGCGGTCCGTCGCCGCCGAACAACCGACGTTGGAAAAGACCTGATGTTTGCGGTGGGATTGAGACTTCTCAAGTCCGGTTTATGACCGACGATTTTTTCAGTGGTTGGAAAAGACCTGATGTTTGCGGTGGGATTGAGACACTTGCGGTCTATACTGTTCATAATCTGCATAATCTCCAAGTTGGAAAAGACCTGATGTTTGCGGTGGGATTGAGACGCCCCCCGACTTCCAGCATGAGCAGGCGGGACAAATCGAGTTGGAAAAGACCTGATGTTTGCGGTGGGATTGAGACCTTCAACTTCCCATACCCACTCAATGTTATCCTTCGTCCCGTTGGAAAAGACCTGATGTTTGCGGTGGGATTGAGACGAATCGGCTGGCTTTTTTGGCTTGGCGGGACTGAAAGCGTCTGGTTGGAAAAGACCTGATGTTTGCGGTGGGATTGAGACGTCAGTTATGTGCAGGATAATGTTGCCAGACTTGATGTTGGAAAAGACCTGATGTTTGCGGTGGGATTGAGACCGGGAAAACTTTTTCCGTATCAGGATAATCCAACGGCGTTGGAAAAGACCTGATGTTTGCGGTGGGATTGAGACTGTTTTTCACGGATAATAAGAAATTACCTATCTCTTCTGTTGGAAAAGACCTGATGTTTGCGGTGGGATTGAGACATGATTTTCATGATTACGGCGCCGTCATCATCCAGTTCCAGGTTGGAAAAGACCTGATGTTTGCGGTGGGATTGAGACGCAGTGCTTTATGTCGGAGGAAGCCGGAGCGGCAACAGTCACGTTGGAAAAGACCTGATGTTTGCGGTGGGATTGAGACCTGGCAAAAACAAACGAATCAAAAAAACGACTCGTCTGATGTTGGAAAAGACCTGATGTTTGCGGTGGGATTGAGACGTTATAGATGCGATTCATTTTCAACGCGAACACAATTTCGTTGGAAAAGACCTGATGTTTGCGGTGGGATTGAGACTCCTTCACTCATCGCCACCCCCTTTCCGGGAGAGGTACCACGGTTGGAAAAGACCTGATGTTTGCGGTGGGATTGAGACTGTGACAGCGAGCTGAAGCCGTTGGTAGGCTGAAATCACCTGTTGGAAAAGACCTGATGTTTGCGGTGGGATTGAGACGCTGCCGGTATTCCTTTTCGTACTCCTCCTGAGCCAACTCACCCGTTGGAAAAGACCTGATGTTTGCGGTGGGATTGAGACTGTTTAGGCCAGATCTCCAAACATACTGCACAGTCCTTAGGTTGGAAAAGACCTGATGTTTGCGGTGGGATTGAGACTCGATAAAAGCACGACGAATATCCTTCTCTGAAAAAGTTGGAAAAGACCTGATGTTTGCGGTGGGATTGAGACGCAAACGTATGAACCTCCATAATTGCGATTGATAAGCAGTTGGAAAAGACCTGATGTTTGCGGTGGGATTGAGACCACGGTTTTCACCGCGACCTTCGGTGCCTCAGGAGCGGCGGTTGGAAAAGACCTGATGTTTGCGGTGGGATTGAGACTGCTACGGGGGCGTTCGTTGGGGAATGGGATATAATCGTTGGAAAAGACCTGATGTTTGCGGTGGGATTGAGACTCGTAGGCCTTTTCCTCCACGGGCGTAGGCTTACTTATGGTCACGTTGGAAAAGACCTGATGTTTGCGGTGGGATTGAGACTGGAATAACCGGCTTTGATGAAGAACTTGACCGTGTCGCCGAGTTGGAAAAGACCTGATGTTTGCGGTGGGATTGAGACATGCGGATAATTATTCATTTCCGTAACCGGCCAGTCTGGTTGGAAAAGACCTGATGTTTGCGGTGGGATTGAGACGGCGCGGGCATGCGACCGAAGCTGACCAGGGTTTGAATCGCGCTGTTGGAAAAGACCTGATGTTTGCGGTGGGATTGAGACACGAAGTATTATCCTCAGGCCCCGCAAGCTTCTGAATGTCGTTGGAAAAGACCTTATGTTTGCGGTGGGATTGAGACAACGTGAGCACTTTACCTTGCCCAACCTTCTCTCCGAGTTGGAAAAGACCTGATGTTTGCGGTGGGATTGAGACCTTTCGAGAAGCAAAGAGCAAAAAGAAAAAAGCAAAAAGCAAGAAAAGCCGGCTGGGTTTATAGCGCCGCAAGGCGTACCCCAAAATCGAAAAGTTGCCGTTTGTTTTTTGCTGTTTGCTTTTCAGAAAGACCTGATGTTTGCGGTGGGATTGAGACCTTTCGAGAAGCAAAAAGCAAAGAGCAAAAAGCAAGAAAAGCGGGGCTGGATTTTATCGCAGTGCAAGGTGCGCCCACAAATCGAAAAATTGCTTTTTGCCGTTTGCTTTTTGCTTTTTGGTGTTCAAACCCATGGAGGAAATATGAAAAAGAAGCCTTTTAATCTGTGTGAGCGCACGTTTCAGTTTGCCGACGAGCTGCTGGATTGGATCGAAAAATGTCCGCGCAACTTCATGACGATAGAGTTGTTGCGGCAATTGATTCGCGCGGGAACCTCGGTCGGCGCCAATACGGAAGAAGGGGAGGAAGGGCAATCGCCGAAGGATGAAGCCTCCAAGCTCGGCATTGCGCTCAAGGAAGTCTGCGAGAGCCGTTATTTTCTGCGCTTGCTCAAGAAACGCGTTGGCCCGCAAAACAATCCTGATGATCTCATCCAGGAAGCCTCCGAATTGCGGAACATCTTCAAGAGCCGGATCCGTAAATTGCGGGGAGAGGAGTGAACGGCAAAGAGCAAAAAGAAAAAAGCAAATCAAAGCCGTGAAGAAATTTAATCGCGCGGAAAGCACTTGCCGCACTTGCTGTTTGCCGTTTGCTTTTTGCCTTTTGCTTTCCAGAAAGACCTGATGTTTGCGGTGGGATTGAGACCTTTCGAGAAGCAAAGAGCAAAAAGAAAACAGCAAAAAGCAAGAAAAGCGCGCAGGTTCTTGATGCCAGAAGTTGCCTTTTGCCGCTTGCTTTTTGCCTTTTGCTTTTCCAAACGCGGTGGGATTTTTGAGAGGCAACCAGAAAAAGCCAAAAACAGTTTGATAAATTCAAAATTTTTCGTTATAATAAACGTGGGATTTGATCCTGCAGTTTTTGGAATGAGACTTGGTTGCAAAAGAAGCAAAACTTAGCAATATGAAGGTGAAAAATGGCCCTGCAGACAGTTACACTGACAATGCCGGAGTCAATTTATCGACGTGTCAAGCGGTCGGCGGAAGTCTTGCGCCGGCCGCCGGAAGAAATTATTGTCGAGGCGTTGAATGTGGCGTTGCCTCGCGTCGATGATGTGCCAGCGGAAATGACAGAAGAGTTAGCGACGATGCGTGCTCTGCCCGACGGAAAACTTTGGGAGATAGCCCGCAGTGTGATGTCTGCCAGGCTGCAAACCCGTCTCCGTGCTCTCTCGGCCGCTCAGCGCGAGCGTGCTTTGGCGCCTGCCGAGCTGCATAAGCTCGATGCTTTGCTTCAAGAGTACGGTCGTATAACGTTGCGGAAGGCCCAGGCTTATGCCTTGCTGCATGAGCGAGGTCTGTACACTCACACTGATGCATAAATGCCTCGGCCCTATATTTCCAAGGCGGTTCGTCATCGTGTTGCTATAGCCGCTCGCCATCGTTGTGGCTATTGTCTCACCTCGCAAAAGTATACTGGCGCGCAATTGGAAATCGAGCATATCATTCCTGTGACTCTGGGAGGCTCACCCGACGAGGAAAATCTTTGGTTAGCCTGCAGTTGGTGCAACGGCTACAAGGGATCTCAAATTGACGGAGTAGATCAGCTTACAGATAAACGCGTTCTTTTATTCAATCCTCGCCAACAGACTTGGTCGGAACATTTCAGATGGGACAATGACGGGACGAAGATTATTGGAATAACCGAGTGCGGGAGAGTTACAGTGGAAGCTTTGCAACTCAACAATAAATTTGTCGTTTCAGCCCGTGGCTATTGGGCCAGCGCCGGTTGGCATCCACCAAAGGATTGAAACTACCTCCACAACTTTTGTGGTTCCTCCCAATAATAAAAGACCTGATGTTTGCGGTGGGATTGAGACGTCATGTCCAATGTCTGAAGTGTCCGAAGTCCAAAGTCTGTGGAATTGAGGCTCTTTGACTTCGGACTTTGGACATAGGACACCCGATTGAAAAAGACCTGACGTTTGTGGTGGGATCGAGTCCAGACCTTATTGCCATTCTCTTCATACCAGTATTTCTGCTTTGATCCCGCAAAAAGCTTGCTGAAACTTGCATTGTCATCTTGGATTTGCTATATTGTGAAATGCAGTTCATTTCACCGACGCAACAAAAGGCGACTGAAACGATGGCCGGTTGGTTGTGCATATTCGCCTGGATCACTTTGGGAGGCTTCGACGCGGCGGCGGGGAAGCCGCAACTGCCCATGGCGGTGATCGGCGACACCCAGCGCACCTCGTGGATGGAAACGATCTTTATGTTTCGCGAGGAAAATGATCGCGAGCGTGAATTGCTCTTGAATCATTTGTTTCGCACGAAATTCAGTTTGCTCGTGCATTTGGGCGACATGGTTTTCGACGGCGCCTCGGCAAGCGAGTGGAAGGAATTTGACCGCTTGTTTGCGCCGGTTTTTGCGCAAGAGGTACCGTTCATGCCGGCGGTGGGCAATCACGAATATTGGGGCCATAATCAGCAGGCGCTGGCCAATCTCACGGCGCGATTTCCGTGGCTGGCGAGCAGCCGCTGGCACGCACGCCTTCACGGCAATCTCGGCTTGATCGTGATCGACTCCAACATTTCCGAATACCCCGAAGCTGATTGGACGAGGCAGGTCGCTTGGTTCGACAGCACGCTGCGAGAAATGGACACGAATCCAAACGTCCGCGCGGTTCTTGCGTTCTCACACCATCCGCCTTTTACCAACAGCACGATGATCGATGACGCTTCATACCTCTCCAAAAGCTTTTTGCCGGCTTTCTTTGCCGCCAGGAAGACAGTTGCTTTTATCAGCGGCCACGTTCACGGCTACGAGCGTTTTGCGGTAAAGGGCAGGACGTTTATTGTTTCCGGCGGCGGCGGCGGGCCGCGTTTGCGCCTTCTCGAGAGGAGCAAGGCGCGACATCAAGACCAGTTCACCGGTCCGGCGATTCGGCCGTTTAATTATTTGTTGCTTTATCCGGAACCCGAGCAGTTGCGGATCGAGGTAATGGGATTGGAGAAAGCTACGTCCATCGAGGGGCAGTCGCAGATTCGTTTGATCGACGAAATGACCATGCTTTATCCCCTAACACGGGCGAGCCACAACCAAAAATAAAAACCAATGCGCACGCCAAGACGCGGAGACGCTAAGATTACGCAAAGTTTTTTTATTTTTAAAATAGATAAAATAACTTTGCCCCTTAACTTGACATGAAACGAGTGATGCCATGGATCCAGCGTTCAAAGAAAAGCTTGTTGACGAGGTGGTCGATGTGCTCAAAGATACCACTCCGGACGTCTATCAGGAGGTGCTTCACCTTGCGGCGTTGCGGCGCCGTTATCGGCCGCGGCACGTTGGTTTGCAAAATATCATCGACCAGGTTTTGCACGCGGTTTATGCCGCGGCGGTGTTTTTTCCGGTGCTGTTTTGGCCTTCGTACTGGACGGCGGCGCTGGGCGGCTTTCTGCTGGGCGGGATCAGGGAGGTGGAGCAATACAAAAATGTGGATCTGATGATTCTTATGCTCAAGGACAGGCTGCAAGATTCCTTTTTCTTCGCCATTGGGGCGGTTTTGATTTATCATTTTGCCCGGTAAAAAGTCCCCTCCGATTTTCCGCTTTCAAGCGAGAAACGAACCTTGCTTTTTTCAAATTTTGTGCTATATTGATATTCGAGTTTCCCCCCCCAAAAAAAATCACGATCAGCAAGGAGGCCACGAAATGCTTTTTCTACAAATGATGAAATGGCGGCGACATGTTCGTTTCATGCGTCTGGTTCAATTATCTGTCTTAACATTGTTTTCGTTGTTATTTTCCCTCCGTGCGGCCTCGGCGCAAACCTCTGTTTTCATCAATGAGATACATTACGACAACAACGGAGCAGATGTCAACGAGGCGATTGAAATTGCCGGTCCTGCCGGCGCTGATCTGACCGGCTGGAGCATCGTTCTCTATAGCGGTTCAAACGGCGCGGTTTATGATACGGACACGCTGAGCGGAACGATCCCCAACCTTTGCAACGGTTTCGGCGTGATGGCGCTGAATTATCCGGCCAATGGAATTCAGAACGGCGCGCCGGACGGCATTGCGCTGGTTAATCCGTCAAACACCGTTATTCAATTTCTCAGCTATGAGGGGTCATTTACCGCTGTGAGTGGGCCTGCCGATGGCATGGTGAGCACTGACGTCGGCGTCGCCGAAGCGGGTACCGAGCCGCCCGGGCAGTCTTTACAGCTCAGCGGGACCGGCCAATTTTATGAAAATTTTGCCTGGAATGCGCCGGCCGCAAGCACATTTGGCGCTTGCAATGCCGGCCAGAATTTTGTTGGCGGCGATACTGCGCCTTCCGTCGCCGCCACGACGCCGACTAATAGCGCCACGCAGGTCGCGGTTAATGCCAATATCACGATCACCTTCAGCGAATCAGTGAATGCCGCCGGCAGTTGGTTCAGCATTTCGGGTGGCGCCAGCGGTTCGCATACGGCCACGGTTAGCGGCGGGCCGACCACGTTTACGCTCGATCCAGATGTCGATTTCGCCACCAATGAAACGGTAACGGTCAACATTTTCGCGTTTAACGTGACCGACCAGGACGCGGATGATCCGCCGGATAATATGGCCGCAGATTATACTTTTAGTTTCACCACGCCGTCGCTCATCATCAACGAAATTCTGGCTGATCCGGGCTCCACCAACGGCGACGCCAATGGCGACGGGACAATCGATACGGGGCAAGATGAATTTATCGAGCTCGTCAACGTTTCCGGCGCGGCGCTCGATATTTCCGGATGGACTTTGTCGGATGCCGTTCAGGTGCGTCACACGTTTCCAGCGGGAACGACGGTGACGAATCAATGCGGTATCATCGTTTTTGGCGGCGGCACGCCCACGGGTTCGTTTGGCAATGTCGTGGTGCAAGTCGCGAGCACCGGCCAACTCGGGTTAAACAACGCCGGTGACACGGTTACATTGAAAGACGGTGCGACGGTGATCGCCACGTACACGTACGGTCCGGAAGGCGGCAATGATCAATCACTCACGCGCGGTCCGGATATCACCGGTCCCACGCCCCTTGTGCAACACGCAAGCGCGACGGGCGCCGGCGGCCGCTTGCACTCTCCTGGCATAAGAGTCAACGGCTCGCAATTCCCCGGTTGTCAGCCGCTAAATATCACGAAAGAAATTTTTGAGATTCAAGGCAGCGGTTTGGCAAGTCCGTTTGCCAATCAAAACGTTACGACGGAAAACAACGTGGTGACGGCGGTTGGCTCGAATGGATTTTTTATGCAAACGCCGGCAGCGCGCAGCGATAATGAGGAGCAAACTTCGGACGGCATTTTCGTTTTCATCCCGCCTGGCGGGACGCCGGTGGTGAACGTTGGAGATTTGGTCAACGTTACCGGTGAGGTTGTGGAGTTTTTCAATTTCACAGAATTTAGCAATAACCCGACGGTGACGACAGTTTCCTCCGGCAATCCCTTGCCGCCCGCTATTCAATTTGATGACATGACACCGGTGCCCAATCAGCCACAATCCGTGGTCGAATATGAGCGTTTCGAATGCATGTTAGTGCAGATTGTGAACGGCGTGGTGGCCGCGTCTAATCAAACTTTTGGTTCTGATCCCATTGCGGAAGCTTTGATCGTCGCCGGGCCGAATCGCCCGTTCCGCGAACCGGGCGTCGAGTATCCCGGCCTTCCTGGCCTGCCGGTGTGGGATCGTAATCCGGAAATTTTTGAGTTCGATCCGGATCGTCTCGGCCAGCCGAATATGGCGATCCCGGCGGGATCAGCTTTTTCTGCGACCGGAGTGGTGGGTTTTGAATTTGGTGGTTACGAATTGTGGCCGGCTTCTTATTCTGTCAATACGGCCGCATTGCCACGCGCCGTGCGGGGGCGCAATACGGGTGAGTCAACCATTGCGACGCTCAATTTGCATCTGTTCTATGATGCAGTTGATGATCCCGGCATTGACGAGCCGGTGCGGACGCCGCAGCAGTATGCGAATAAACTGAACAAGCTATCGATGTACATTCGCACGCTGCTCGGCGCGCCGGATATTCTGGCGGTGCAAGAAGCGGAAAAGCTCCAGGCCTTGCAAGATTTGGCAAATAAGATCAACAGCGATGACGCTTTGTTGACTTACACGCCATATCTCATCGAGGGCAACGATATTTCGGGGATCGATGTCGGTTTCCTGGTGCGCCGCGGAGTGACGGTCAATGCGGTGATGCAATTGGGCGCGACGGAAGTTTTCACGCCTGACAACACGCTGCTCCACGATCGGCCGCCGTTGTTGTTGAATGCCAAGCTGGCGGATAGCAGCGCCGTTTCCGTGCTCGCCGTTCATTTGCGCTCACTGAACGGCATCGACGATCCGAACGACGGGCCGCGCGTGCGCCAGAAACGCCACGCGCAAGCGGTCTCGGTTTCCCACATGGTGCAGAATCTGCAGACCGGCAATTCGAATATCAAACTCGCCGTCGCGGGTGATTTTAACGCATTTCAGTTTACCGATGGTTACGTGCATGTGCTGGGCCAAATTATGGGCACACCGGCATCAGCCAGTGAGGCGCTCATTTCCGGCACTGATAATGTGAATCCGGATTTGGCCAACGCCGTGCTCTCGTTGCCGGCGAATGAGCAATACTCTTTTGTATTTGAAGGCAGCGCCCAGGTGCTCGATC
The DNA here is from genome assembly GCA_022616415.1 of Candidatus Zhuqueibacterota bacterium. Lineage (GTDB taxonomy): Bacteria > Zhuqueibacterota > Zhuqueibacteria > Zhuqueibacterales > Zhuqueibacteraceae > Zhuqueibacter. The sequence continues at coordinate 9,926 of JAKEEU010000310.1, forward strand.
ACGTGTTGGTCTCGCAAGCCTTGCGGTCCTCTGTAACCGGTATTCAATACGCCCGCGCCAATTCCGACGCCGCAGAAAGTTTTGAAACGGACGGGACAACGGTGCTGCGCGCGTCTGATCACGATGGTTTAGTGCTCTTTGTGAAGAATTCGCCACCAACAGAAGTAGCAAGCAGTAATCAGTTATCAGTAACCAGTTATGGGCTGGCGCAGAATTATCCGAACCCGTTCTCGACCGAAGGGATATCCCACGCGTTGGGAAATCCGAGCACGATGATTAACTTCGCCTTGCTCGCGGCGGGAAAAGTCACGGTGAAGATTTTTGCGGAGACCGGCCAACTCGTGCAGACTTTGGTTGATGGAGAAATGTCCGCAGGCCGCCACCAGTTGCGCTGGAATGGGCGAAATCAATCCGGCAGCGTTGTTGCAGCGGGAGTTTATTTGTACCGGATTACGGTGCAAGGACGAAATGGCGAACTCGTTTTTAGTGAGACAAAGCGGATGACGTTGTTGAAATAGGGTCATTTGACCTGAACGGAAATAGGTGCAAAACGTAAGGCGTAAAACGTAACATCGAGTGGTTTGCGTTTTATATACGAAAACGCCACTGCTGCTCTCAAATGCTCATGAGCAAGGCAGTGGCGTTTGTTTTGGGGGAAAGGCCTTACGCTAAAAATTGGCATGCGCGTGAATCAATGCCTTGGCTTCCGCCACGGATTTTGCCTGCTTCAGGCCGGCGCGAATCTTCTGGAGCGTTTCGATATCGGCGACCTGCTCGATATGATCGAGCAACTCTCGTCCGACCACGCCAAATTTGATCTCCAAAATATCGGAGATCGCTTCTTTCAGGCCTTCCTCGCGCCCCTTTTTAATGCCAACTCGTTCGGCAGTGGTTAATATGGACATTTTATTTTCCTCGAATAATATAGCAAAAAACGGCTTTATTTCAAATTCTTCTTTTTAGTGATTGGGGCGAACGCGATCAGTCCGGTTAAATCATGCGGCGGGCATTTATTTGTGTTGTCTCGTCTCGTCGAGCATGCTGAAAATCGAGAGGGTTGTTTGCACAGACGCGGCAAATGGCATTTGTGAAAATCGCCGTTGTCAAACGACCAACTCCCGCAGCGTCGCCGCATATCTGCGGCTGACTTTTACCTCCTCGCCGCTCGCCATCGTGGCGATCATGCCGCCTTCACCGTCTTTTTCGAGATGCCGGATGCGGGAGATGTTGATAATCGCCGAGCGGTGGACGCGCATGAATTGCTGCGGATTGAGCCGCTTCTCAATCTCGCCGAGGCCGAGATTGCAAAGATGCCTGGCGTTGCCGGCGTGCAGCATTGTGTAATCATCAGCCGCCTCGATCCATTCGATCTCCGCTACCCGCATCGGGATAATTTTATCGCCGCAGCGCACGAGGAGACGATCTGAAAAGCTTCCAGCGGGTTGGGCGTGGTGCAATAACCGCAAGAGCCGCTCCATTTCAGTTCCGACACCGGCGCGGCGCTCGATGGCGCGCTGCACCGCGGTGGCAAAACGCTGGCGGTCGAACGGCTTTAGCAAATAATCAACGGCGTTCAATTCAAACGCGCGGATGGCGTACTCGTCATAAGCTGTCGAGAAAATTATCGCCGGTATATGCTCGATTTGCTCCAACACTTGCAAGCCGGTCAGCCCCGGCATCTGCACGTCGAGAAAGATCAAATCCGGTTGGTGGTGATTGATCGCTGCGACCGCCTGCCGGCCATTCTCGCATTCGGCGATGATTTCGATCTGCGGATGCGCTTGCAGAAATTCGCGAATCACCTGCCGCGCCAGCGGCTCGTCGTCGATGAGGATTGTTTGCAGTTTCATCGTAACTCTTGGTCGTTTGAAATGGATTGTTGGAGTATTGGATTTATGGATTAATGGGGTTTTGAGATTTCCATTAATCCAACGCGCCATCAATCCATCAATCCAACTCGAACAGGCACTTGAAATTTCACCCGAAACCCGTCTTTCCCATTACTCACCTGCAATCCAGCTTCATCGCCGAACATTTTTCGCAGCCGCAAATCGGTATTGTGCAAGCCGCGGCCGTTATTCAGCAAATTGGCTGCGAGCATAGCAGGCGCGCCAGCGCCGTTATCTAATACTTCGATTGCCAAATGATTCTCTCGTCGCTGCACACGCAGCGTGAGCTCGCCGCCTTCTTCTTTCGGTGCAATGCCGTGCTTCACGGCGTTTTCGGCGAGTGGCTGCAAAATCATCGGCGGCACCAACAGCGGGCGGGCGGATTCATCGATTTCCATTTTGACCTGCAAACGCCTGCCGAAACGCGCCTTTTCAATCGCCAGGTAAGTTTCAACGAAACGCAATTCTTCGGAAAGCGGCGCGAGCGGCTGGCGATCGCTTTCAAGGGAATAGCGCAACACTTCGGCAAGCTGTGCCAGCACTTGCCGCGCTGCTTCCGGATCGCTGCCGACCAATGCGTTGATGGAGTTGAGCGTATTGAAGAGAAAATGCGGATTGAGCTGCGCTTTCAATACCGCCAGCTCCATTTGATTGGCGTGCAGGCGCAATTCCGCTTCGCGCTGCTCTTTCTCGCGGAGCTGCCGTTGATAACGCCACACGTAGAAAATGCCCACGAAAACCGCATAGACGATGATGGCTTCGTGGATAAGCCAGTATTTGATGACGAACAACTGCGCTTGTTGCCAAACTTTCTCGCCAAATAAGCGGTGAAACAACTCGAGGAAGCTCGCATGCCAGGCATAAGCGTAGAGCAACGCGCCCACGAAATGGCCGAGCAAGTGCAAGGGCCAGCGCTTGTTCGCTAAAACGCGCGTGATCAGGAACCAAACCGGGACGCTGTACAACGCCATCAGGTAATGAGACAGCAACGAGCCGAAGAGCGCGTATACATAAACCACACCGGCTTGCAATGACAAGATGGCGGCGTAAATCATCGAGTACGCCGTCCAGGCGAGCAAGCTGACGGGCAAGCCGCGCCCCCAGGATAACGGTTTTGTTTTGAAGCTTGGCATGTACAATGTACCGCTATTTTCAGTTTTTGCTTTTTTGAGCAAGGTGCTCACGGAGCATGCGATTTCCTTTCTCCATTTCGTTTTGGGCGAAGCCGGACTTGCAAGCGGACGCCGCCATCCGCTCGAGCATTATCGCGCGCAAGTCCGGCTTCACTGGCGCGGCTCTTCCTCCGGCGGTTTCAGCGCGCGGAAGCTGCGATAGAGCAACAGATCATAGATAATTTTCAATCCGCCCGCGAAAAAGAACGGCACGCTCAAGAGCGTGGGCATGGCAAGCAACTGCCCGCTCAACGCCGGTGAGAGCGAGGCGCCAACCGAGCGTGCAATGCTCGTCACGCCGGAAGCGGCGGAGCGCTCATCCGGGCTGACGACGGCCATCGTATAAGATTGGCGCGTCGGCACATCCATTTGTGAGATGCTGAAACGCACCAGCAAGACGGCAATTGCCAGCGCCAAGCTCGGCATGAGCGGCACGAGCATCAACAAGATGTTGGATGGAATGTGCGTAAAAACCATTGTGTTGATCAGCCCGATTCTCGCGGCGATGCGAGCGGCGAGCAAAGCCGAAAGGCCAGCCAAGATATTCGCGCCGAAAAAGATGCTGCCGAGCGTGGCGGGCGCAACGCCGAATTTGACATGAAACCAATAAGCCATGAGGCTTTGCACCACGAATCCGCCGGCGAACGCATCAAGCGCAAACAAGCCGCTTAGTTTCATGACCACGCCACGCGAGCGATGCAGCCCAAACATGCGATGGCTCGGCGCGATGCCGGCGGCCACTCCGGTTTCTATGGCCGGTGAAAGCCGTGTGAATACTGCGATGAGCGCGACACCGAGAACGGCGTATCCGATCAACACGGCGCGATATGAATCCAACGCGGTTGCACCGGAGCTTTGCAACACTTGCATCAACCCGCCGCCGCTCAACGCGCCCAATGCCGTGGCGAACGAGCCAACCAGGTTGTACCACGCAAACACTTTGGTGCGGCGCTCGTTCGGTATGAGCTGCGACAGCGCGGCTTGCTCGATGGACAAAAACGGGCCGATCTCGTTGCCGCTTGGACTGATCACGCCGACGATGGCGGCGATGAGCAACATGGCGAAATTTTTTGTCAGCACAAATACGGCACCGGCCAAAACCATCAACGCGGCGCCGAGAAGCAACATGCGGCGTCTGCCGATACGATCGGCAGAGGTGGTGAGCCACAACGAGATGACGGCGTCGCCGAGCAGCGTGAGCGTGAGCAGCAAGCCGATCTCCTGCTCGCTGAGGCCGATTTGCGCGAGATACAGCGCCAATACCACGGATAAAAACCCGTAGGCGAACAAGCGCGTAAGACGCGTGGCAAACAGAATGCGCGTGTCAGTTGCAGAATGCGCCATTCAGCTTGCCTCGACGAATCATCTCTTGGCAATAGGCATACAGTGCATCGTAAACAATCGACTCAGCGGCGACTTGCTCGTGGTCGTTTTTGTAGCCGAGCTGGCGAAAGCCCTCGGCAATCGCATTGAGTCCCGCCCCCTCGGGTTGGTGATAAAGCGAGTTGTCCGTGTCCGCGCCGTTGACGATTTTTCCGAGCAAAACCAACGCCGGGTCGGCGGCCAAATTGTACTTCTTGAGAATGGCTTCAAACGAACACTCTTTGCCGTAATGCCCCAACTCGACATTGGGCACGTCATACGGAATCGCTTCGAGTCGCGCCGCTTCGGCCATCACTTGCTCCGCTGGGACGAAATAAAACTCCGCGTCCTGGTCCACAAATTTTTTGATGAGCCAGGGACAGGCCACGCGGTCGACTTTGACTCGCTCGCGGGTGATCCATTTCATGATAGTTTGTAAAAGTTGATTCTGTGAAAAAAATCGGGCCTAACTGGGCGATAACGTTACGACGACCACGCGCCGAATATCATCGCCACGCCGCCGATGATCAAAAAGACGGGCCACATCGCGCCCCAGTTCAGGCCAAATAAAAAGATCGCCATGACGACGGTGAGCGTGACCGCGCCAATGAGCGAGCTGCGTACTGCCGGCGTGAATTTTCCCGCACTCTTCCGGCGATGCCGCCAAGCGGAGGATAGCGAATAAGCAATTGGAATGAGCATAAACAGCGCCCACCAATTTCTGCCGAAGTGAATAATATTGAGGTTCCTAAGCAGAAAGACGGCGCCGATGATGATTAAGGCAATTGCGGCGATCATCGGGTAATTTTGCCGATTACTGTTTTGACGTTGGTTCATAGAGTTCACTCCTTTACGCATGTCACAGCCTACATTTTAGAATCAGCGGTTCGAGGATAAAGCTGATACTTCACCCAGCCATATTCCGGCGCAATGGCCAGCGCGCGCTCGAAAGCCGTGCGTGCGGCAGCGGCGTCCTTTTTGTCGAGATAGGCGACGCCGATCCAGGCATACGCTTCCGCGTGGCCCCAATCCGGCTGCAACGGGTCGGCGCTCTTTTCTTTATCAAACAACTCAGCGGCGCGTTTGAATCCCGCCAGCGCCTTGTCTTTGTCGCCGCCGAACATCGCCGGTTTGTAATACGTGCCGATGGCGTCGAGCAGAATCACGCGCGGATTGTTCGGCGCCAATTGCAGCGCCAATTGCATAGTCATGCCTGATTTCGGGCCGAGCGTCATGCCCAGCATCGGCGCCATGCTGATTTTTTGCCCATAGCAGCTCGACAGCAGCGCATAAGCCTCGGCGAATTTGTTGTTTGATTTTACGGCCGCTTCGAGATGCGTGCTCGCTGCTTCGAGATGTTGTTTCATCATCTCCTGGTTTTTCGCTTGCTGATAAAATATGGTGAGACGATAATCGCAATAGCCAACATAGTAGTGCACCAGCGCCTCGTGCTTTTTGCCGGCCAGCAGACGCTCGAAATGCGCGCGCGCTTTCTGCATTTCCGTTGCATCCCATTTGTTTAAAGCTTCGGCGATTTGATTTTTGCCCTGCACGATCAGGCTGTCCGGTGTTTGCGCGTGTGCGCCGGCGACTGCGATCAGCAGGCATGCCAGAAAAGAGTTTCTCAAAACGTGCGTCATGGTTGCTCCTCTTTTAACGTTTTAAAGAAGATTTCCCCAACGGATTGATGAACCCAACTGTAAAACAATTTTTCCGTTGGGTGCATCTATCAGTTGTGGGACACAAAACGTTTAGAATTTTTTAACTTTCGCGGCGTAATGACTAAAGATACGAGACTCACAGCAAAAGAGCCGTCAAAAATCGGCGAAGCGCGGCTGGGAACGGCGAATGGCGGGTGTGCATTTCTGGGGTTCAATTTTTGTGAATGAAATTTTGAATCTCTTCAATATCTAATTGGGTGTTTCTTCGTCAAGTAACTCCATGCCGTCATCCTGGAAGGATCCTTTTTTGTATTGAGCAATGTGCTTGTGCCAAAAAAGGCCTCTTGCATGACATCTTACTTTGAAGGCGCTCCCCAAAAGGCAAAAAGATTTGACCGTGCCCGTAGGTGCAAAACTATTAAAAGCTTCATCGCTTACCCCTCCCGAAAATAACCCTTGGCCATTGCTGCCGGCGCTTTCGCGCGGCCGCGATAAAGCGCGGCGACGATGATGGTGAGAACGTAATTCAGAAAATGACGCTTCAACAGTTAAGACTGTGACGAAGCCAATTCGTTAGTGCGAGTCCTTTTTACGATAACTTTATGCTCAGGGAAAAATGGAGGAGTGTAACAAAAGAAAATTGTAGCACTTTCGTTTCCAATATTCCTATAGGAATTATATTGGCCTTTCGACCAAATATTATGCGTGAATGCAGTAATCGGATTATCGTTAAACAAAACATTGCCTGTAACCAGCCATTTTATTTCACGTATTTTCTTATGATAATGAAGCAAAATTTCCATTCCAGCGTCAATGTGGAATAGATAAAGCCCGGCAAGTCTCGTTTTCAAAAGAATTTCCGTTTCACCGAAAGCCGATTTTTCAAATTTATTAGGAAAGTCCTCTCTTGTTCGGCTTATTTCAATGGCGGCGTAGTGAGCCCTTCCTTTGAGCGCTCGTGGCTTTTTAATGCGGATATGTAAATTGACTATGTTTTTGTGAATACCGAATAGCATGGCGGCAATTTCTTCTGCAGCGTTTTCAAGCAATCGATATTTTCTAAATTTCATCAAAGCGATCACTTCGTCGGTTACTCGATCATAATCACAGGTATCGAGGATCCTTCCGCTTCTTCCCGCAAATGATAGATTCAAACCTAACCGTAAATCAATAATGAGTGGCTGCTTTCTTTGTAATTCCTCAGGAAAAAATCCAGTTATACAATTAACGCAGAGCCCTTTTATATGGATATAATCGTTGGTTTCCTTTTTTTGGGACATTGTTAGCCTTCCATAATCAGATGCAAAACTTTTCAGAAATTGAAATGTCGGTTTAAGCATATTTTTAAGGTAGAATCCCTATCTTGTGCAAACCGTGTTTTGCCATGAAATAGAAGTTCGTGCTCGGCAGTTTGCCAAGATTATGTTTCCTGCATAAGTATTCAAGATCATGGACATGAGATTCAGGATGAGCAGACACGTTGCCTCCACTCAAATCGAAACGGTATATCACAGTTACCTTGGGAACATGTACAAGATTACCTGCTTTGGATACTCTTAGGAACCAATCCCAGTCCCAATAATTTCTTGCTTCTTCGTCAAAATTTCCGAGTATATCATGAAGCGATCTTTTATAGATTGCTGACGATGAAATTATAAAATTCGTCCTTGCAAACAACTTTGCATCATAATTAAACGAAAAGAGAAGTCTCTCTTTCTGACTAGTTTTATTATTTTCCGCCACAATTTCCACATCACTATAGGCGAGATCATAACGCGACAGAATCTTGACAAGATCATAAATGTGGTTGGGTAAGAAGATGTCATCGTCATCGCAAAAAGCTATGAGCTCGCCCCGAGCCAATTCTAAAGCTTTATTTCTGCACTTTACGTGGCCCTTATTGGAAGCAAATTCAAAAAGCTGTAGTTTCAACGTTCTAAACTTTTCTATCAATTTCGCTACACTTTTTCCGCCGTTATTGACAACACATACCTCGAAATTTTTGTAAGTTTGAAGAGATAGATTTGTCAAACATTCTCTTAGCTGTATTGCCCGATTATAAGTTGGTATAATGACTGATACCAAGGGTTGTGCTTTGTTGTCCATTGTACTTAATCCCTATTAGGCATTTGGCAAAGTTTTCTTTTGCTTTGCAAGGATGATTTCCCTCATCAGCGGATGCAGCTTGCCGTTGCTGGCGAGAATGTTGCCGGTTTGCCAGAAATTTTCATCAACCTCAAAACCGGTGACCGTGCCGCCGGCTTCGCGCACGAGCAAGCTGCCCGCGGCGAAATCCCACGGACTGAGGCTGTATTCCCAAAAACCGTCGAAGCGGCCGGCGGCGACGTAAGCCAGGTCGAGCGAAGCCGCGCCGAGGCGGCGAATATCGCGCGCCGCGCTCATGAATTCATGAAACATGCGAAGGTAGGAAGGGAGCAGATGCCGCACGCGAAATGGAAAGCCAGTGGCGATCAAACTGTCGCGCAAGCGCGCGCTTTCGGAAACGCCAATGGGCCTGCCGTTGAGAAAAGCGCCGCCGCCGGCAGTGGCCGTGAATAACTCGCGGCGAACCGGATCCAAAACCACACCGGCCACGACCTCGCCGTTTTGTTTCGCCGCAATGGAAATGGCAAAATTGGGCACGCCGTGAATGTAGTTGGTGGTGCCATCGAGCGGATCGATAATCCATTGCACGGTTTCCGGCGCGGCGGTTTGCCGCCCGGGTGCTGAATGCGTTTGCTCTTCGGCGAGAATGTGATGATCCGGAAACGCGGCAAGAATATGGCCAATGATTTTTTCTTCCGCAGCGCGATCGGCCGCGGTCACGAAGTCGGATTCCGCCTTGGCCTCGATGCGCAGCGGCTCGCGGCGTTGCGCCATGGCGAGAAGCGCTTCGCCGCCGGCGTGCGCCGCCGCGATAGCGGTGTCGAGAAAATATTGATATGTCATATTAAAAAACTCTTGCAATTGACCAAAAAAATGCTAAATATAATTAAGAATGAATTTTGCTTTTCGTTATCAAAACCAAAAACAGTTTTTAAACATTTATGGAGGTTACACCTCATGAAATTCTCTGTCGAAAAACGCGGAAACGTAACATTACGCGGGCGAAAGGGAAAATACAGTAAACTATATAAACAAATTTTTGACAGTTTGCCGACATTGTCGAAAGAAGACGTTTTAGTTATTGATCTTTCGCACGAAGCCAAGGACGGCAAAGAGCTGTATGCTTACACTAACGCGGTTCGCATTAAGCTGCGCAAGCACAAGGAGTCGGCCAAATATGCCGTGAGCCAGGACACGGCGAACGCGCGTCTGCTGATCTTTCATCGCTAAGCCGGATCATGCGAAGGTGTTTAGAAGCGTCTCCTCGTCAAGGTTTTTTCAAGTCGCACCTCTTCGATAAAGATAAAAAGCCTTCCCCAACGGATGAATTAACGCCAACTGATAACAGGATTATCCGCTGGTCTTAATTCATCCGTTGGGACTGCTTTTATTATTTCAGTTCCACCACGGTCACCCCGTAATCCCCTTCGCCCATGGCGGCTTCGTGAAACCGCTGCGTTTGCGGATGTTTTTTCAAAAAATTGCTGATGCTCTGCCGCAATGCGCCGGTGCCCTTGCCGTGAATCAATCTCACCTCGTTCCATCCTGCCAGGAGTGCGTCGTCCAGAAATTTGTCGACTGCGGTAAGCGCCTCGTCAACTCGCATGCCGCGCAGATCGATCTCTGGCAGCGTGGCCGGCGCGTCGGTGCTGCTGATTTTGGGCAAAGAATCCAATCGTGTTTGCGCAGCAGCTTCGTGTAATCGTAGCTCGGCCAACGGCACGCGTGCGCGCAGCGTTCCCACTTCCACCAGCACCCGGCGGGAAGAATCCGGCAGCTCGAGCACCGTTGCCACCGCGTTTTGTTTCAGCCATTTCACGCGCATGCCCGGCCGCGCCTCTTGCAACGGCGAATCCGCTGCCGGAGCTTCTGCCGGCAATCTCCCTTTTTCCTGGGCAATTTCTTTCTGCACCGCCTGCAGTTCTTGTTTGGCGCTCTGAATCGCCTCGCGGCTGGCGGCCTGCTCGCGAATCTCACGGATGGCTTTTTCAACGGCGGCATTGGCGCGCTGCAAAACCGCTTCGGATTCGGCGAGAGCTTTTTGCTTCAGCTCGCGCTCTTGCGCTTTCAGAGCGTTGACGCGCTCCTCGTACAATTTGGCGAGCGCGGTGAATCGCGTTTCTTCGAGCTTCAGCTTCTCGGCAGATTGCCGCTGCTCGGCGAGTTTGGCTTCCAGCTCGGCGAGCAAGCTTTCGATGTTGCCCTTCTCTTTGCCAACGAGCTGGCTTGCGGTTTCGACCACTTCTTTTTGCAAACCCAAACGTTCGGCAATCTCAAAAGCGTAGCTTGCGCCCGGCACACCGGGGCGGAATTGATAAGTCGGCCGCAGCGTGTCGCGGTCGAAGGCCATCGAGCCGTTGGCCACGCCTGAGGTTTCGTGCGCAAAGCTTTTCAGCGCGCCGTGGTGGGTGGTGACGATCGTGGTGCAACGCCGCCGTGTAAGCTCTTGCAGAACGGCAATCGCCAGCGCGGCGCCGGCTTCGGGATCGGTGCCGGAGCCGATTTCATCGATGAGCACGAGATCGCCCTCGCGCGTTTGCCGCAAAATCTCCACCAGCCTTGCGAGACGGGAAGTGAAAGTCGACAGATCTTCTTCGATGGATTGGCGGTCGCCGATGTCGACAAAAATCCGGCGAAAAATCGGAATTTGGCTGTCGGGCTGCGCCGGAATGTGCAACCCGCAAAGCACCATGAGCGAGAGCAACCCCACGGTTTTGAGCGTGACGGTTTTGCCGCCGGCATTCGGCCCGGTGAGAATCAGCGTGACGGTCTCATCCGCAAGGGCTTTTGAGCCGCCCAATTCGAGATCAAGCGCCACCACCTGCGCACGAGCTTTTTTGCTGGATAAGAGCAGCAACGGATGGCGCGCGCCTACCAATTTGAGCCGCCCATCCTTTTGCAATTGCGGGGCCGCGCCATCCAGTTGGCGGGAAAAATGCGCTTTGGCGTGAATGACGTCGAGCTGAACGAGGCGCGTTAAATTCTCCTGCACTTTGGGAAGGTGCAGCCGCAACCGGTTCGACAGCTCGAGCAGGATGCGCTCGATTTCTTCGCGCTCGGCGCTTTGCAATTGCCGGATGCGATTGTTCATTTCCACCGATTCCATCGGCTCGACAAAAAGCGTGCGGCCGCTCGCCGACTCGTCGTGGACGAGGCCGGGAACGCGATGCCGGTATTCGTCTTTCAGCATGAGCACCAGCCGGCCATCGCGGAAGGTGATGACTTCTTCTTGCAGCATATCGCGCGCGGCGAGTTTTTTGACGATGCTCTGCAGGCGCTCGCGCGCTTCGGTCGTGGCGCGGCGAATTTCCTTGCGCAAACGGGCAAGCACCGGGCTGGCGGAGTCCTTGAGGCTGCCGTCGGTGACATTGATCGCATTCTCAACGGCGGTTTCCACGTCTTGCAGCGGGGTGAGCGGCTGCGCGATTTCGGCGAGCAAAGGATATTTCTCCCGGCGGGCTAAAAGATAGCCGCGCACGCGGCGGGCGCCGGCGAGAAATTGCGCAAGCTCGATGAGCTGGCGGATTTCCAGCGACCGGTTGGCGATGCGCAAATGTTGCAAAGCCGGCCGCAAATCAGGAAGGGAGGAGAGCGGGAAATGCTCGTCGAAGTCGAGCGCCGCGCGCATCTCGGTCAATTCGTCGAGACGGCGCTGTATTTGATCGGCCTCGTTTGAGGGCCGCAACGCACGGATTTGCTCGACGCTGATGGGGCACAGCGCCACGCCGGCAAGCTGTTCGAGAATCTTGTCGAACTCGAGCAGTTGCACGGCGCCAAAATCATTTTCCAATTCGGCAGGAAGGGGTGGATTCATCGTCACTGCTTGGTCGTCACACTCTTCTCTAACCTTTTGCTCTTGAAGGACTCCATGAGACCGGCAGTCATGGTATCGGGTTCCCCGCCCATCACCTCAAAAGTACTTCTGAGAGTTTCTTCAAACGAGGGGGTTCGCGGGACGAGTTTTCTGAAGTAATTATAGTTGGCCGGCGCAAAGTATTTTACCGGCTGCAAAAACAAGCTGTTTTGCTCCGTTCGGCTCACCACCTCCGGCAGCGGCAAAAGCGTGAAGCCGAGCGCCAACAAGCTCACGGCTAAAACGCCTTTATAAAGGCCGAGCACGGTTCCGGCGATGCGATCGAACCAGTCCTCGACTTTCATTTGCATGATATTGTGCACCCATTCCAAAAAGAGCGCGTAGAGCAGCATGCTGATGACGAAGATGCTGACGAAGCCCATCAAGATGCTGATGTTGGGGGGCAACTCGATCACGTAATTGAAAAATCGAGCGGCGTAAGGGAGCGCGGCGAGGCTGACGGTGACCGAAATGAAGAAGCCGCCAATGCTCAGGATGCCTTTGAAGAACCCCGAGCGATAGCCCTCGTAGCCAAAAATCACCGTCAGGGCGATGATGGAAAAGTCCGCGTAACTGATTTCAACGTTCATATAGGTTCGTTAATGGCAGCCAAAGAAATAGGCCATGCCTTTGGGGCGAGTAAACTCCAATCTGCCCGTCGTCGGATCCAATTTGACGCCAACGGATTCCAACGTTTCGACGCCGATGACGGTTTGCGCGCCTTTAAAGGTGATGCTAACCGCTGGAGCTGCCACACCTTCAATTTTGACTGCAATACCATAAGCTTTGGCTTTGACTTTTTTGGCATTCCCCAACGTGACTTCAACTGTCGCTGGCAAAAGAGAAGCGCCAACTTCATCTAATACTTTTTTGGGCAATACGGTATATGTAGCACCGGTGTCAATAAGTACATTCTTTAATTTGACAGCAGCCTTGTTGCCTTTTACAATCATATCAGTATGTAGATGCCCCATCTTGCACCTCGCTTTTTAGGATGAAATTTTTATCCTCCCAGCCGCTCGCGAACCATTTGCTGCACCATTTTGCCATCGGCCCGGCCTTTGACCTGCGGCATGATTTTGCCCATGACCTTGCCGATATCGCCGGCGGCCGCGCTGCCGGTTTCTTTGATCGCCGTGTCAATGATTTGGGCGATCTCCTCGGTTGAAAGCGCTTGCGGCAGATAACTCGAAATAATCGCCAGCTCCGCGGTCTCTTTTTCGAGCAGATCGTCGCGGCCGCCCTGTTTATACATGTCGATGGCTTCGCGGCGTTTTTTGGCGGCGTTGGCGAGCGCGGCGATTTCTTCTTCCGGGGTGAGCGCTTCCATTTTGTTGATCTTCGCGTCTTTCAACTGCGCGCACAGCAGCCGCAGGGTTTCGACGCGGAGCTTGTCACCGCTTTTCATGGCGGCTTTATAGTCTTCATTGAGTTTTTCTTGCAGATTCATGATGAGATGAGAGAAATTACCGGTTTTCCAAAAACCTCAGCCGGCGCTGCTTGCGGCGCGCGGCGTTGAATTTGCGCTTGCGGCGCTCGCTCGGCTTTTCGAAATGTTGATGCTTTCTGATTTCGGATAGCAAGCCGCTTTTCTCACAAGCTTTGGTAAAACGCCGCAACGCCTTTTCAAATGCCTCATCTTCGCGCACTTTGACGCTAGGCATGCAGGGACAAACCTCCTTTCGTTTTAAGTTAAGGGTTTTGTAAAAATATATAAAATAGAGAATTTAGAAGCAAGTGTTTTTTAATTCTTAATTTTGCACATAAAATCAAACTGAGCTTTCCGATCAACCGCATAGTGCAAAATCGGGGTTAAAAAATGCTTGTTCATTTCTTGCAAAAAGTTTATATTAGCTCATACACACGAAGAATTCTTATGAGGTGAGCTTATGCCTAGTCCGTTTCCCGGCATGGATCCATGGCTGGAGCGTCCCGGGCTTTGGCCGGACGTTCACGACAGCTTGATAATGGGACTAAGAAGAGCGCTTGTCCCGCTGGTTCGACCGCGATATTATGTCACCGTGCGGCAACGCAACGTCATAGCGGTGGCATCGCCGGAGCCCAATATCATTATTCCGGATGTGGCTGTAATAGAACGCGATGAGCCTTCCCCAATGGCCGAATCGTCGTTGACGGCTTTGGCCGAGCCGATTGCCGTCGAAGTGCCCGTGCCGGAAATGATTCCGGAAGATTATTTGGAAATTGTCAATGTTGCCGATAATCGGGTGATTACCGTGATCGAGATTTTATCTCGGAGCAACAAATCTCCAGGCGAAGATCGCAAACGCTACGAGTCCAAACGAAGCATGATTTTCCGGAGCGATACCAATCTCGTTGAAATTGACCTGTTGCGCGATGGCGAACCGATGCCTTTCACCTTCTTGCAGAGCAACGGACACTTGAGTCATTACCGGATTCTCGTCAAGCGGGGAGATTTTGGACGGCGCGCTTATCTTTATCCCTTTAGCGTGCGTGACCCAATTCCAAATTTTCCACTTCCCTTGCAACCCGGTGATGTCGAGCCACCAGTTCATCCTGGCAAGGTGCTCAAAGAAATTTATGACGAAGGCGGATATGATCTCTATATTGATTACAGCCAGCCGCCGGAGCCGCCGCTGAGTGAAGCCGACATGTCGTGGGCACGGGAGGTTTTGCGAACAGCAAAAGCAGCACATTTATGAAATCAATGAGGTCAGCCTATGCTTATTCCATTTCCCGGCATGGATCCTTGGCTGGAGCGCCCCGGGCTTTGGCCGGATGTTCACGAAAACCTGATTATCAGGTTGCAGGACCAGCTTGCGCCGCTGCTGCGTCCGAGATATTATTTAACCGTACAGCAACGCACGGTCGTTGCCGTGGTGCCGCCCGATCCTAATCCAATCTTTCCAGATTTAGCCGTCGTTGAGCGGGATAAATCCTTTTTAGACAGAGAATATTCTGATGCGCCTGTCATTGAACCGGTTATCGTTGGAATACCATTTCAAGAAACCATTACGGAAGATTATTTAGAGGTGGTGGAAGTTACCACCCATCGTGTCGTTACCATCGTTGAAATTCTTTCCCCGAGCAATAAGCGTCAGGGTGAAGACCGCGAGGCCTATATGTCCAAGCGTGAAAAAATTTTCCGAGCGCAGATCAATCTCGTCGAAATTGACTTGCTGCGTGATTGGCCTCCCATGCCCTTTACCTTTTTGCAAACGAACGGCCACGCGAGCGATTATCGGATTCTCGTCAAGCGCGGAAAGAACCTCCGTCACGCTTTTCTCTATTCTTTTAGCGTGCGTGACCTGATTCCGATTTTTAATCTTCCTCTGCAGCCCGGCGATACCGAACCACCGGTTCGTCTCGGCGAGGTGCTCAAGGCAGCTTATGACAAATGCAGCTTTGATTTTCGCGTCGACTATACTCAACCCCCGGAGCCGCCGCTGAGCGAAGCTGATGCGCAGTGGGCAAAGGAGATTTTGCGAGCGAAAACGGCAAATTTGTGACAAAGATATTGTTACAAAAAATTTACTTGACTTTCACCCCCCCCCAATTTTTACATTTATTTGGGTTTTTTGGGTATGGAAACGTAAGTGTATTCGCTCATCAACATGAGTACGCTTGGGTTAGCCCAATAAACAGGTGGCATGGAAGCTCAGACGACAAAACCCGAATGTCGCCGTCACGCGGTTAGAGACGAGCGCCGCCGATTTAGCAGAGAAATTTTGCCGGAAAATTCCTCAAGGCCCATTTACACTCTGAGCGAGTGTGGATGGGCTTTTTGTTTTTATCTAGCTGGGGCTACGAAAGAAGCAAAGTTTCTTTTTTAACGGGCCCTATAAAGGCCGGCACCTTGCGCTGGCTTTAAGGTAAGCTGAAAAATTACGGACTTGCAGCACTATCGAATCTGGTGGTTGCAATAAAATGTCGGAATGAGATTCATGCGTTCAGTTCGTCTTTACATACTTTACTCAATTTGCAGAATCGCTGGGGGTTTTATGCTCGCCGCAGTGGTTTTGTTTTTACCGACTGGTTGCAACAAAAACCCCAATGAGCCGGCGTTCAAGGAGGAAATATTACAACCTTTGTATTTCGATCACCCCGCCTGGCACCCGACGGGTGAATGGATTGCAGTGGAACATGGGGATAGTGTGGACAGCGATAACGACGGCAAATTGGATGCCTACTTCGGCGGCATCTGGCTGGTCGATGCGCAAACCGGTGAGACCCAACCCTTGCTCAGAGGCTTTACCCTGCCGGCTTGGAGCCCGGATGGGAAAAATTGGCGCTAGTGCGAGGGGCGCAGATTTATACGATCGACATTGTCAGTTTAGAGCCAGCACGAGTGGATAGCGGCAGCTTGCGGCGATTAACATCTGAGGGAAGGGATTTTTTTCCGGCTTGGAGTCTGGATGGGCAGTGGATTGCGTATGATAACACCATTTGTGGTTCAGCCGTTGAGCCTCCTCCTCCAAACTCGTGTGGGGTTTTAGTCATGAGTAAAGATGGTCAAAACCAGCGGTTAGTTTCTCTATATTCTCGCATGCCTGTCTGGCACCCAATCGA
>JAKEEU010000033.1 GCA_022616415.1 Candidatus Zhuqueibacterota bacterium
ACCGTTTCAACTCGTGAGAGACAGAGGAGTCATAGCACGCACAGTGTCGTGCAATAAAAAAAATTGCTACAAAATTAAATGAAGACACAGAGGGAAGATATGCGAGGAGAGAATCAAGGAGTGAAAGCGCAAACGCTTTCGGCTCTGAATCTTTTGGATATTCAGTACGAAAAGCCGTGGTATGAAAAAGATGGTGAGAGCCAGATTATAAGCGACTCGGCTTATCGGATCGCCAAGCGCCTTATGGACATTGTTGTGTGTCTCGTGATACTACCCTTCGTGCTGCCGATTCTCGCACTTTGCTGTATAGCAGTCCGGCTGGATTCCAAGGGTCCGATTTTTTTCTTTCAACCAAGGACCGGCAAAGGCGGCCACACTTTCAAAATGTATAAGCTGCGCACGATGGTGAAAAACGCGGCTGAGTTGAAGGAAAAATACATGCATCTGAATGAACTAACGCCGCCGGATTTCAAAATTACCAACGACCCGAGAATTACGAAGGTCGGGCGAATCTTGCGCAAGACCAGCTTGGATGAGATCCCACAAATTTTTAATGTGCTCCGCGGCGACATGAGCCTCGTCGGCCCGCGTCCCACTTCATTCAGCGCCAAAACCTACAGTCTCTGGCATACTGCCCGTTTGGAAATTAAGCCTGGCGTCACCGGTCTTTGGCAAATTTCCGGTCGCCATGAGCTTGATTTCGACGACCGCCTGCGCCTTGACATTGCATACATCCGCAATCAATCGCTCTGGCTTGATATTCAAATTCTTTTCCGCACGATCGGCGCCGTTTTCAGCGCGCGCGGCGCAAACTGAGAGGCCTGTCTTCATGCGCCCAGCGTTCTGGTTGTCAATCTTTTTGCTGATCTATGTTTATGGCGGCTTCTCGTTGCTCATCATCATCGTTGGGCGTTTGCGGCAGCGGCATGTGCGCAAGCAAGAAGTTGCGCCGACCGTGAGTTTGATCATCGCCGCTTATAACGAAGAAGAAAACATCGCGGCGCGATTGG
>JAKEEU010000311.1 GCA_022616415.1 Candidatus Zhuqueibacterota bacterium
TGGGATTGGGCCAAGAGGCTTGGTCCCAAAGGGCGGGAGCGTTTTCGTTGCCGTTACGTGAAGGGCCGCTTTCTGATACCCAGTGAATCCATTTTCCGAGATGTGCTTATCCGCGTGGACCCGGAGCCATTCGATCTGGCCCTGCAACAGTGGCATGAAGCGCATGGACAGGAAGACGAAAGCCTGGCGATTGACGGTAAAACCATGAAAAACGCCATTGATAAGGCGGGCCGTCAAACCCATATCATGAGCGCCATTGGCCATCAGTCCAAGGTCTGCTATACCCAAAAAAAGTCGGTACTCTGCCCGTAGAAGGCGATCACGAGCTACAAAAACAAACCAACGAAATCGGCATGCTCATCCCGCTACTGGATGCCATTGCTATTCAGGGCAAGACCATCACCGTCGACGCCTTATTAACCCAGCGCAAATTCGCCGAATATCTGGTCAATCGCGAGGCCGATTATCACTTCACCGTCAAAAATAACCAGCCCACGTTACGCGAGGATATTGCCCTGTTCTTCAAGAACCGGCAAGAACCGGATTTTATCGACTATACCCCGCCCGATCACGGCCGCATCGAAACCCGTAAAATCTGGACAACCACAGCGCTCAACCAGTACCTGGATTTCCCCCATGTCGGCCAAGCCTTCGTGATCGAGCGGGAAAGCATCGACAAAAAAACGGGTGAACGTAGTCACGAAGTCGTTTACGGGCTGACCAGCTGCACGCCCAAAAAGGCTAATGCCCGGAACGTCCTTAAGACCAACCGCGAACATTGGGGCATCGAAAACAGTTGCCACTACGTGATTGATTGGAACTACAACGAAGACCGCTGCCGCATTAGGACAGGGCATGGCCCCGCAAACATCACCCGGCTGCGCCGCTTCGCTGTCGGTCTCATCAAATCCAAAGGCGCCGACTGCGTGGCACAAAAAATGCGCGAGTTGGTTTGCAACACACGGTTGGTTTTTGATTACCTTAAGATGACGAAAAATTCTTGCGCGGTCGCTTGCTCATGACGCGGGTTGGAGAACAAATTTACCGTGTAAGACCCGTTTCAATCATTGACAACGCCCCCTGTGTTTCAAGTAAAATTTTCCATGAACTTTCTCTTAAAAGTACCCGGCGAGCGAGAAAAATTTGGACA
>JAKEEU010000312.1 GCA_022616415.1 Candidatus Zhuqueibacterota bacterium
GGAAATCGACGCCGAAAATACGCCCGATGAAACCGCAAAGCTGAAGGCTTATTTGGCCAAAAATGCGGAGGCCAGAAAGCTTTATGATGAGCTTGCCGCCGCCGCCAACATGCTACGGGAAGTCAAAGCGGTCGAGCCTCCCGGCAATTTGAAGAAAAACATTTTGCGCTCGATTCAGCCGGATCGCTACGCCGTCCGCGCGAAGAAACCCGCGCTGGGCGGCATCAGGAGCGTTGTCGACGTGCTTTTCGGCGCGCCTTCCTATCAACTGAAGTATGCTTTTGCTTTTGCCTTCGGATTGATGGCCGGGTTGTTTATTTATGCCCTGATGAGCGACACCAGCCAGCAACAACAGGCTGTGATCGACAACTCGAATTTATATGGCACCATGGCCTGGCTTGACGCTGCCGGCAGTTTCAAGGCGGTGGATTCGATAGCCGTCGATCTCGAAGCCGGGCGTCTCTCCATGCAGGTGAAATCCTCCTCCAAACAAGTCATTGCCGAGCTGCGCCTCAATACTATAAAGGAAACGACAATACAACTCGAATTTGACGGAAATGATTTGGGGTTCAGCGGCGTCAGCCAGGCGAGCAGCCAGGCCGGCGCGGCGTTCAGCAGCGATGGGCACACGCTGAAATTCATCAATCTCGGCGAGAACCAATATTTGATTGCTTTTGCCAAAAAGAGGCTGGGTGCTTCTTCGTTGCGATTCAAGCTGTTTGCTTCCGACACGCTGCAATACGAAACGACTCTGGAAACGGCGAAACTTTGAAACCCGACCAACTTTTCGTGAATTGCGTTGTAATTATCTTAGAAATCAAGAAAGTTGTGAAATAAACAAAATCACCGAGGAGGTTCAAATGCAAAACCAATCCCCCAATTTGTTGAGCGGTCGAAAAGGCGCGCTCCTGATCGGTGGCGCGTTAGTAGCGGTCGTCGCCATCGTCTATTTTTCGTTTTTCTTTCCGCCCATTGCGGGAGATGAGAGCGCCGGCACCATTGGCGGTGTAAAAAAGGCGGAGAAATATCGGGCCGAGCAAATGAGCGAGGCCGACGTCGTGTTGACCTCGGCTGAAATTCAAAACCTGCTGCAGAATGATAAAATTCAAAAATTGGTTGGAAATACGGAATTTCAAGCCGCGCTGCAAAGTCCGGCGTTTCAAGCGCTTTTGAGCAGTGTAGAGTTGCAGGCCGCCCTGAAGAGCCCCGAGCTGCAAGCCGCATTGCAAAGCGCCGAGCTGCAGGCGGCGTTGAAAAGTCCCGAATTGCAAGCCGCCCTGCAAAGCGCCGAGTTGCAAGCCGCGCTGAAAAGTCCTGAATTGCAGGCCGCTTTGAAAAGCCCGGAGTTGCAGGCTGCTTTGAAAAGTCCCGAGTTGCAAGCGGCTCTGAAAAGCCCGGAGTTGCAAGCCGCATTGAAAAGCCCTGAGCTGCAGGCCGCTTTGAAAAATGCCGAGTTGCAGGCCGCGTTGAGAAGTCCCGAATTGCAGGCCGCTTTGAAAAGCGCCGAGTTACAGGCTGCTTTAAAAAGTACCGAATTGCAGGCCGCATTGAAAAATCCGGAATTGCAAGCGGCGCTGCGCAATCCCGAGCTGCAGGCGGCTTTGCGAAATCCGGAATTGCAGGCTTCGCTGAAGAGTGCGGAATTGCAGGCCGCATTGAAAAGCCCCGAGTTGCAAGCGGCATTGAAAAATCCTGAGCTGCAAGCCGCGCTGAAAAGTCCCGAGCTGCAAGCCGCATTAAAAAGTGCCGAGTTGCAAGCCGCGCTGAAAAGCGCCGAGCTGCAAGCTGCACTGAAAAGTCCGGAGTTGCAAGCCGCGTTGCGAAGCCCGGAGCTGATGGCCGCGCTGAAAAGCCCCGAATTGCAAGCCGCGTTGAAAAGCTTCGAGCTGCAAGCCGCGCTGAAAAGTCCGGAATTGCAAGCCGCGCTGCAAAGCTCCGAGTTGATGGCCGCGCTGAAAAGTCCCGAATTGCAAGCCGCGTTGAAAAGCCCCGAGCTGCAGGCCGCATTGAAAAGCCCTGAATTGCAAGCCGCGCTGCAAAGCCCCGAGTTGATGGCCGCGCTGAAAAGCCCTGAATTGCAAGCCGCGCTGCAAAATGCCGAGTTGCAGGCCGCCCTGAAAAGCGCCGAGCTGCAAGCGGCTTTGAGAAATCCGGAGTTTCAGGCCGCGTTGAAAAACGTTGAGCTTCAGGCGGCTCATTAAACGCAGCACCCGACGATCTATCATAAGCCGGCTTTGGCAAGAGCTGCGCCGCCGAAAGCCGGCAAAAAGTAAAGAGGAGATGTCATGGACAAATCCATGGCATCTCCTTTTGCTATTCTAAAGCCAATCTACTGCGCCCATGAAAAATAAAACGACAATCGGCCTGATACTGTTGGTATTGCTTCTGTGTTTTGCTTCTGTGCTCTTGGCGCAATTTCGCATGTTTGAGACGCCGAATTTGCGGCTGATTTATTATAGCCAGACGCACGAGTTCCTGGTGCCGCATATTGCCCGCTGTTTTGAAAATTCCTTAAAATTCCATCGCCAGCTTTTTGATTACACCCCGACGGAAAAGATTTCCATTTTTGTTCAGGACTTGCGCGACTATGGATACGGCGGCGCGGAAACGGTGCCGAAAAATGTTCTCGTGCTCGGCATCGCGCCGTTGAATTATGATTATGAAACGCTGCCGGGCAACGAGCGCATCAACTGGATGATGAACCACGAGCTGGTTCACATCGTGACGATGGACAAGGCGGCGAAAGCTGACAATTTTTATCAAGCCCTCTTTTTCGGCAAAGTCGCGCCCAATGCCACGCATCCGATTTCGATGCTTTACAGTTATCTCACCAACCCGCGACGATACTCGCCGCGCTGGTTTCTCGAAGGCACCGCGGTTTTTCTCGAAACATGGATGGCCGGCGGTTTGGGGCGCGCCCTCGGCAGTTACGACGAGATGGTTTTTCGCACCAAGGTGCGCGACGATAGCCATATTTACGACGTGGTCGGGCTGGAATCCGAAGGAACGGCCATCGATTTTCAGGTCGGCGCCAATGCCTATCTTTATGGAACGCGCTTCATCAGCTACCTGGCTGAGCAATACGGGCCGGAGAAGGTCATCGCCTGGATCGCGCGCGGCAATGGCACCAAGGCTTACTACGCCGCGCAGTTCAAAAAAATTTTCGGCGCTGCGCTCGATACTGAATGGTCGCGCTGGATCCAATATGAGCGTCGCTGGCAACAGGCGAATCTCGACTCCCTGCGGCAAAGCCCAATCACGCCATATCGTCCAATTTCGCAGCGTGTTCTCGGCTCGATTTCGCGAACTTTTTTTGACGCCGCCAGCCGAAAGCTTTATGCCGCCATTCGTTATCCCGGCCAATTGCCCCATCTCGTTGCCATCGATATTGACAACGGCAGCCTCACAAAAATTTGCGAAGTCAAAGGCTCCGCTTTGTATTACGTAACGTCGCTGGCTTATGATCCTGCTGCCGGCGCTTTGTTTTATACGACCGATAATAACGGCTGGCGTGACGTGAATATTGTGAACAGCAAAACCGGAAAAACCGAGACGCTGATCAAAGATGCGCGGATCGGTGACTTGGCATTCAATCGCGTCGATCGCTCGCTGTGGGGAGTACGGCATTATCTCGGTATCTCGACACTTATACGAATGCCGCCGCCATATCATGAGTGGAATCAGATTTACTCTCTGCCCTATGGCAAGGATATTTTTGATATCGACATTTCTCCGGATGGCTCAACCCTCACGGCGGCGCAGGTTGAAATCAGTGGCCGGCAAAAACTCATTAAAATGGATGTTAGCAAGCTGCTGAGCGGTGACACCTCGCACGAGGTAATTTTTGATTTCGAGAATAGCGCGCCGGCGAATTTCGTTTTTTCGTCCGATGGCAAGCATCTGTATGGCTCGTCATATTATTCCGGCGTATCCAATATCTACCGCTACGATTTCGACACCCAGGAAATGCACGCGCTCAGCAATTGCGAAACCGGTTTTTTCCGGCCCGTGCCGATCTCGGACGACTCGTTGCTCGTCATGCGTTACACCGGCAAAGGGTTCGTTCCGGTGATGATTCCCAACCGCCCGCCCGAGCAAGTCAGCGCGATCAATTTCCTCGGCAATGCCGTTGTGGAAAAACATCCGATGGTCAAAAACTGGCAGGTTGGCTCGCCGGCGTCGGTCACGCTTGATTCGACGAACACCTCCACTCGCCAATACAGCCTGCTGCGCGATATTCAGCTTGCTTCCGCATATCCGATCGTGGAAGGCTACAAGGATTTTGCGGCCGCCGGCATGGCAATGAATTTCGCCAATCCGCTCGGCTTGAGCGGTTTCAATCTCGTCTCCTCCTATTCGCCAAATGAAAATTTACCCGCTTCGGAAAGAATTCATCTCGGCTTCGAGTTTTATCAATGGCAATGGCGAATCAGCGCCAAATACAACGACGCCGATTTTTATGATTTGTTCGGCCCCACCAAAAGAAGCCGCAAAGGATATTCGCTGGCTTTGCAATACAAAAAGAATCTCATCTTTGACGAACCGAAAATACTCGATTACACGATCAAAGTTGCCGGCTATGGCGGTTTGGAAAGGCTGCCTGATTTTCAAAACGTCGCGGCCTCGTTCGACAAGTTTCTCACGTTGAACACCGGCTTGCAATACCACAATCTGCGCAAGTCACTCGGCGCAGTGGATGATGAAAAAGGGGTGCAGTGGCAGTTGATGGCGCAAAGCAATTATGTGAACAAAAAACTTTTTCCGCGCGTCTATGCCGCTTTGGATTACGGCATTCCCCTGCCCATCAATCATTTCGCCCTCTGGGCCAGAACTTCCTTCGGCCATTCTTTTGGCGATCGCGATGAGCCGTTTGCCAATTTTTATTTCGGCGGTTTTGGCAATAATTGGATCGATTACTTGACGGAAAAACGGTACCGCGACGCCGAAAGTTTTCCGGGCGTTGAGCTTAATGCCGTCGGCGGAAAGAATTATGGTAAAGCTCTATTGGAATGGACGCTGCCGCCGCTGCGTTTTCGCCGGTTGGGACTGCCGACGTTTTATTGCAATTGGGCCCGCCTGGCGCTATTCTCCTCAGGCTTGGTGACAAACCTCGACAGCGAAGCGAGTCGCAGAAAGCTGGCGAACATTGGCGGCCAGCTCGATTTCCGTCTGGTTATGCTATCCCATCTCAATACGACTTTGTCATTCGGATATGGCGTAGCTGCCGAAAAAGACCAACGTCCGGCCAAAGAGTTTATGGTGTCGTTGAAGATTTTGTAGCTGGATGCTTGACGTTGGTTGCTGGTTACTTCCTGCCATTGAGTTTAAGGAGGCTGTCATTCTGGAAGAACTGCGCCCACAGGAATCTTTTTAAAACCAGCATTCTCTCCCATGATAGGGAGTTCATTCGCAAGTAACACTCCAATGTCATCCCGAAGGGATCTTGTTTAATCTCAAGCACAGTGCTTGAGATGAACAAGATGCTTACAGCATGACATGTTGCTTGGAAGTACACGGCTGCACTCTAAAAAGATTCTTTCAAAATGACAAGATCGTTGCATAGCTTCATGACTGATTACTGACAACTACTGGTTACCGGCTCACTCATGAACCTCGTCAAAATTCTCGTCAGTCTGCTCCCCGTCTTTCTTTTCCTCGCGGCGCTGGTGTTTTTGGATAGCTACAAGCTCGTCAAGCTGCGTTCCATTCTATTAACTCTGCTCGCCGGCGCCATCGTGGCCGTGGTTTGTTTGCTGATCAACAGTTGGGCATTGCGGCGATTCACTTGGGAGATGGCTTTTTATTCCCGCTATATCGCGCCCGTCATTGAAGAATCCTGCAAAGCGATTTATCTTTTCTACTTGGTGCGATCGAAAAAAATCGGCTTCATGGTCGATGCCGCGATTCACGGCTTTGCCATCGGCGCCGGATTCGCAGTTATTGAGAATATCTATTATCTGCAATCGCTGCAAAGTTCCAATTTGTTTCTCTGGATCATTCGCGGCTTCGGCACGGCGATCATGCACGGCGGAACGACGGCGATTTTGGGAATCATCGCCAAAGGCTTGTCCGAGCGCCATGCTTACGACCGCATTCGTTTCTTCTTGCCGGGCTTGGGCATTGCCGTTTTGGTTCATTCTTTTTATAACCACTTTCTTCTGCCGCCGGTGCTGTCCACCGCGAGCCTTCTCATCGCCCTGCCGCTCATCATCGCCGTCGTGTTTGCGCAAAGCGAGAAAGCCACCCGCCATTGGCTGGGCATCGGCTTCGATACCGACATGGAGCTGCTGGAGATGATCGATTCGGGAAAGATCGCCGAAACCAAAATCGGCGCTTATCTGCAATCTTTGCAAGAGCACTTTCCCGGCACGATGGTGGCCGACATGCTGTGCCTGCTGCGCATTCACGTCGAGCTGGCTATGCGCGCCAAGGGCACACTCCTGATGCGCGGCGCCGGCTTTCGCCTTGTCATCGATCAAGAGATCAAAGAAAAGTTCGACGAGCTCAAATATTTGGAGAGAAGCATCGGCAAAACCGGCCAACTGGCGATTGCGCCCTTTTTGCACACCAGCAGCCGGGATTTGTGGCAGTTGTATATGTTGGGGAAGAAATAAGGGAAGTAAAACGTAAAAAAGTAAAGCGTGAAGCGTTGAGCGAGAAGCGTGGGGGCGTAACCCGTAAGTCACTCTTCTTTTGATCGTCTCTCGCACATAATTCGACACCTTACATACTAACCCCGTTCAAAAATTTCCTTCGCAATGATCAGCCGCTGAATCTGGCTCGTGCCTTCGTAAATCTGGAAAATCTTCGCGTCACGCATCAGCTTTTCCACCGGATATTCGCGCGAGAAGCCGTAGCCGCCGAAGACTTGCACGGCATCAGTGGCGACGCGCATCGCGGTGTCCGCGGCGAAGCATTTGGCATAAGCAGCTTGCAGTGTGTTGCGTTTACTTTGGTCTATCGTCCATGCCGCGAGCCAAGTGAGCAGACGCGCGGCTTCGACGTCTTTGGCCATGTCGGCGATCATGAAACTGATGCCTTCGTGAGCGGCAATAGGCACGCCGAAAGTTTTGCGCTCTTTGGCGTATTTGGCGGCATGTTCCATTGCCGAGCGGGCGAGCCCGACGGCCAAGGCCGCCACTACCGGACGAGAGTGATCGAACGCGCCCATCGCCGCTTTCCAGCCGTCGCCTTCTTTGCCGAGCATGTTGGCGGCAGGAATTTTCACGTCTTCAAAAGTAACGCCGCGTGTGTCGGAACAGCGCTGCCCCAGCTTGTGCTCGTGCTTGCCGATTTTCACGCCAGGCGCATCGGCGGGCACGATGAATCCGCTAATGCCTTTGTAGCCTTTGGATTGATCCGTGTACGCAATCACGAAAAACCATTTCGCCACGGCCGCGTTGGTGATCCACATTTTCTGGCCGTTGAGCATGTAATCATTGCCGGCTTTTTTCGCCGTGGTTTTGATTGCTTGCACATCGCTGCCGGCGCCTGGCTCGGTCACGCAGTAAGCGCAAAACGAAAACTCTTCAACGAGTGGCGTGAGAAAGCGCTTTTTTTGATCGTCGTTGCCGGCTACAATCACCGGCGCAATCGCCAGGGTGTTGCAGATCATCGAACTGCCGACGCCGGTGCAGCCCCAGCCGATTTCTTCAGCGATCAAGCATTCTTCGAGCACGCCAAGACCGAGACCGCCGTACTCCTTTGGCACATGCACATTCATCAGCCCGAGCTCCCAACCTTTACGGCAAACTTCGACAGGAAATTTTTCCTGCTCGTCAAGCTGCGCCGCGACCGGGAGAATTTCATTTTTCGCAAACTCACGCGCAAGCTCACGGAATTGCTTTTGATCTTCGGAGAGGGAAAAGTCGATCATTGTTGCACCATCAAGTTTTCACATTTATTTGGGTATTCGGATTTTCCGAATCGAACGGATAAAAATTATTTCTTGCGCGCCGCCAAAAATTTTTGTAATGCCTCTACTGTTTCCTTTGAATCAAAGCACAGGCTCTGCGCGTAGATTTCGTACTTGAGCATGGCATCCAACGGCTGCTCGAAAGTTTGGTGCAGGCCTTTTTTCATGAGCCGCAACGCCAGCGGTGATTTTTCGGCAATCGTTGCGGCGAGCTTGAGTGCGGCTGGCATCAATTCGCCATCCGGCACAACGTGATTGACCATGCCGAGCCGCAGTGCTTCGCCGGCGGAAATCATCTCGCCGGTCATAAAAAGTTCCGCAGCTTTGGCCGGGCCAACGAGACGCGGGAGAAAATACGTGCAACTGAGATCGGGATGCAAGCCGATGCGGATGAACGTGAAGCCGATGCTCGCCGACTGCGCCATAATCCGAATATCGCACGAGAGCGCGATGCCGGCGCCGCCTCCCGCCACCGGACCGTTGATGGCCGCGATGACGGGCTTCTCTGCGGCGTGAATCATTTCGGTAATTTCACTGCCGGTTGAAACCAGCACTTTGCCGCGCGCGATGTCTTTGGCCGCGGCGAGTTCCATGAGAAAATTGACGTCGGCGCCGGCGCAAAAGCCTTTGCCGTTGCCGGTGATAACGACCACACGCACGCTGTCGTCTTCGAGTAGCTCGCGCAGCGCCACCGGCACTTCCTGCACCATCACGCCATCAAAGGCATTGAGCCGCTCCGGACGGTTGAAGCGGAGTATGCCGACGGCGTTTTGTTTTTCGAGTTGGAGGAATTGGTAGGTCATAGTTCCAAGTTTTTAGTTTCTTTTTCAAAAAATTCACGGACTTTTTTCCAATTGACAGGCTTGATCATTTTCGGCAGCGGGTCTTTTTCGGCATCCATGAAATACGTTAAACTCTTTTTTACATGAAAAGTGCTCAAGCCGGTGTCAGCATAGCGTTTTTTAAAATCTTCCCAAATAACTGGCAATGAACGGATTTGTGCTAAAAAGTAGAGATCAACGAAGTCGCGTCTATAACCGCGTCCTCCAATTGCATTAATTTTCATCGCGCCTATATCCACAATTGAAGCCAATTGGACACCCCAGGGCGAAGAAACTGTCTGGTCAATCAGCGGATATAGATAAACGATGAAACTGCAACTGACGTTATTCAATGCCACGTACAAGGTTCCCTTGCTGATGCTTTGCTTGACACAATTCGAATGAGCAAGCAATTTTTTGAGAAGCTTCGATGTAGAGAACTTGCGCGCGGTGAAAAAATCAAGATCGACGGAATAGCGATGACCGATTTGCAAAGCCAGCGCCGTTCCGCCGGCAAGATAGAATTGTTCTATCTCCGGTATCTTGCCTAGTAATTCCAGGTTGGATTTTTGCTCCGGATTAAGGATATTTTCGCGCATTCCTCTGGCTTCAATTTAAGAGTTATTTGCCAACGTTTAATGGTACGGTTGCTCAGCCCTCGTGAATAGGTTGAGAGCAACAACTTTCTAATCAAGCGGTCGCCGTAAATTTCTCGCGCGTTCTTCACCGCTTCTGCATCGCCATAGTCGAGAACGCGCCCGAGAACATAAAAAGCGTGTTTTTTCATGTCAACCTTTTCGGGCCGCACTTCCCAAAAATATCGATGCCATTCTTTAGGAATCTTAGCCATATCAGATTTCTCCAAGCTCAAAGCAATTTCAACTCAATAAGGCCAAACCCGATGTTTTCTGATTGAGGATATCCGTTTGCATTCTTTGGGGCTCAATTTAAGAACGACTTGCCAAAAACGCATGGTTTTATTGTCTAAAACACGAGAATTTGTTGAAAGGAGAAACTCTTTCAAACGCGCGTCGCCATAATAGCGGCGAAGTTTTCGCACCGCCTCCAAATTGCCCCATTCAAGAACCCGCCCCACTACATACCAAGCGTTCTTCTCCAGGTCAACCTTTTCAGGCCTAACTTCCCAGAAGTATTTATGCCATTCTTTCGGTATCTTCGCCATGTTACACTCTCTCGATCAACAACGCAATGCCCAAGCCGCCGCTCACACAGAGGGTTGCCAAGCCGAGTTTGGCTTTGCGCTTGAGCATCTCGTGTAACAAAGTCACTGTAATCCGCGCGCCAGTCGCGCCGATGGGATGCCCGATAGCAATGGCGCCGCCGTTCACGTTCAGCTTGGACATATCGAAATGCAGCTCACGGTCACAAGCGATAACTTGGGCAGCAAAAGCTTCGTTAAGCTCGACGAGATCGATGTCTTCGAGTTTGAGATTATGCTTTTGCAGCAATGCGCGCACAGCCGGAACCGGGCCGATGCCCATGATCGCCGGATCAACGCCGGCAATGGTATAACCGACAATTCTCGCCATAACCGGCGTGTTGTTTCGCTTCACGAAAGCTTCGGTGGCCAAAACCACCGCGGCGCCGGCATCCACGATTCCGGAGGAATTGCCGGCGTGGATGGTGCCGTCCTTTTTAAACACCGGCGGCAGTTTGGCAAGGCTTTCCAGCGTCACGCCGTCGCGCGGGTGCTCATCGGCGGTAACAATTTTCTTTTCTCCCTTTCCGGGCTGCACTTCGACCGGCACAATTTCATCTGCAAACCGATTTTCTTTTCTTGCCCGCTCGCAACGATGTTGCGTTTCCATGGCGTAGCGATCTTGCTCTTCGCGAGAAATTTTGTACTGTGTCGCCAAAGTCTCGGCAGTTTCGCCCATTATTTGACCGCACAATGGGCAGAGAAAACCGTCCTGATACATGCCGTCGACGAGTTTCTCGTGGCCGAGACGATAGCCCCAACGCGCTTTGGTGAGCAGATACGGCACGCGGCTCATGTTCTCGCTGCCGCCGGCGAGAATGGCTTCGGCATCACCGCTTTTCATCGCTTGTATCGCACTGATGATCGCGCGCAAGCTGGAGCCACACGCTTTATTAACGGTGAACGCCGGAACTTCCACCGGCACACCGGCGCGTTTGGCAATTTGTCGCGCCGGATTCGGGCCTACGCCGGCAGGACGGGCATTGCCCATGATGACTTCATTGAGTTGCACCGGCTCAACTTTCGCGCGCTCGAGAGCCGCTTTCGCGGCGAACGCACCAAGCTCGGGAGCTGTAACATCTGCAAATGAACCGCCGAATTTGCCAAGTGGTGTGCGGACGGCGGAGATGATAAAAATTTCTGGGAACATGACGAAATCGTTGCTGGTTGCTAGTTGCTGGTAAAATGAATTTTATTTTTTACCCATTATAATTACCGGGCTTGATACGCTTTGACAAAATACACACCAATCGTTCCAAATAAGAGAATGAGAAAGATCGGAAGAAAAGCCATGCCCAATCCTTCTGATTCTCTGAAGGCTGCCTGAATGACCTGCCATTGAAGGTAAGCGAATAGCAAAACAATTTCTGCTTTCAAGGCCCCGAGCATGGTGCGAGCGAGATGATATTGCGTTGCCGCATTTTCCTCAGTGATGGACCACGGATAATTATAAATGTGAGGATACCGACTGAGTATGGTTATCCCAACATAAAGCACCAAGCTTATTCCGGGAAGAAGCCACAAAATCCACTTACCGCCCCATGCATCAGGCTTGCCGGAAACGCCAAAATGATGGGGAATGGTCTCGGGAAGGAGCGGCCAGCGTTTTATGGCCACAAAAGCCATGGTTAATAAAGCGAGCGCCGCGGCGGTTTCCAGCCCAATCTCTAAAGAGGATTTCGGCAATTGTAGAACGGGTCTCGCGCTTGGTTTAACAAATGCAGGCTTGGTCATGACTAAGACTTTTTTTGTATCACACTGATGCGCCTATCGTATAGGCTTCTATAGTCCCAACGCAAGGCGCAAAGCTTGATCAACATTCTGCATCATTCGCGGAATCAATTCTGCCACTTTTCCCAATATCAAGTTTTTGTGGATAGTAAACAGTTTGTCCGCCTTAATCACCGAGGAGAGCTTCAATTTTGTTTTTCCGAAATCAGGATCGGTATCAAGAACCGACACCTCGGTGGAGAGAAGTGGTTGTCCGCGATATCTTGTGACAAACGCAACAATCACGTCATCCCCGGGTCGAGTATCGGGTGAGATAACCAAGGCAGGACGACGTTTCTGCCCACTCAAATCGGTGAAGGGCAAAACGGTCAAGACGACTTCGCCGCGTTTCACGAATAGCGCTCCATAAGATCAGACTCGCTATAAATATCTTCGTCTTCCAGTACAAAGTCCAACGCGCCACTGCGCAGTGACGCCAGCATTCCTTCCAAAGTGCGGAGATGTTCAGGTTTGGGTTCAACACCGTATTGGCGCAGGAGATCGGGAGCGTCAGCCAAAGAAGAGAGGTCAGTGGCCAAGGCAAAACCGGAGAGATCGATTTCGCCGCGCCGGTAACGATCAACAGCCAGAAGCTCTTTAACCAGTTGTTGAATAGCTTCGGAAGGAAGCGTTGAAATTG
The DNA here is from genome assembly GCA_022616415.1 of Candidatus Zhuqueibacterota bacterium. Classification (GTDB taxonomy): domain Bacteria; phylum Zhuqueibacterota; class Zhuqueibacteria; order Zhuqueibacterales; family Zhuqueibacteraceae; genus Zhuqueibacter. Next base: position 12,366 of record JAKEEU010000312.1, read on the forward strand.
TTGGGCGAACTTGTTCGACGGTCATGGTGCGTCCTTTCAAAAAACAAACCAGAGATATCAAAATAAACAGGCGAATTGTGTTTGTAGCGAGACTTCCCAGGCTGGCAGTCTGGGCTACGGCTACGATAAATCCACCCACACGCTCTTTGACTGTGTATAAAACTCGAACGCTTCCATGCCGCTTTCACGGCCGAAGCCGCTCATCTTGTAGCCGCCGTAGGGCATGGCCGCATCGTAATTGTTGTAGGTGTTAATCCACACCGTGCCGGCTTTGAGAGCTTTGGCGAGGCGATGCGCTTTTTTGATGTCCTTCGTCCAAATCGCCGCGGCCAGGCCGTACATCGTGCCGTTGGCGATTTTGAGCAACTCATCGCCGTCTTGAAACGTCAGCGTTGCGAGCACCGGGCCGAAAATTTCTTCCTGGGCGATGGTCGAAGTGGGCTGCACGTTGTCAAAAATCGTTGGCTGAAAGAAGTAACCCTTACCGGGCGTGGGCTCCGGTTGGCGGCCGCCGACGAGCAAACGGGCGCCTTCTTTTTCGCCGATCTCGATGTACTTCTTGACATTCGCCAATTGCGTTTCGGAAACGAGGGGACCGAGGCGCGATTTGGGATCCATCGGATCAGCCGGCTGCATTTTTTTTGCGCGCTCGACAACTTTTTCCATGAAGCCGTCGTAGATGGGCTTTTCAACGAGCAAACGCGAGCCGGCAGTGCAAACCTCTCCTTTATTATAGAAGATTCCCATGAGCGCCATTTTCGCCGCGGCTTCGAGATCGGCATCGGCGAATACGATGTTGGGGGATTTGCCGCCGAGCTCGAGATGAAGTTTCTTCACCGTGGCTGCCGCATCGCGCATCAATTGTTGGCCGGTCGATGTGCCGCCGGTGAGCGCGATGCCATCGACGTCGGAATGTTTCACCAACGCCGCGCCGGCTGTTGAACCGTGGCCGGGAACGACGTTCAAAACGCCGGCGGGCAATCCCGCTTCCATGCCAATCTCTGCTAAAACCAACGCCGTCAGCGGCGTTTGCGCTGCCGGTTTTAAGATCACCGTATTTCCCGCCGCCAGCGCAGCAGCAACTTTTCGCGAGGCAAGCAGCAGCGGAAAGTTCCACGGCACGATGAGGCCAACGACGCCGAGCGGCTCGCGTAAGGTGTAGTTGAAATATGGCCCATTCACCGGAATCGTATGGCCTTCGAGCTTGGTCGCGGCGCCGCCGTAATAAAAATACAAATCCGCGGAATACGGCACGTCGATCTTGCTGGACTCGGTGATGGTTTTGCCGTTGTCCATGGTTTCGAGCCTGGCAATCTCCTCCGCGCGCTCGAGCAGGCGCTCGCCCATTTTCCAGATGATACGGCCGCGCTCCGAGGCGTTCATTTTGCCCCAAGGGCCGCCGCGCGCCGCGCGCGCCGCTTTGACGGCGCGATCGATATCCTCCGCGCCGCCTTCGGCGATTTGCGCAATGACTTCAGTGGTTGCCGGATTGATGGTCGGGAAGGTCTTGCCGCTGGCAGCGTCTTCCCATTTGCCGTTGATGAAGAGTTTGGTGAGCATAGGTTGTCAAAAAGGATAAAAAGAGAACAAGTTAAAAGAAAAATCAGCCAATTAAACCAAGCCGTTTTTAACGAACATTCGGAACGGCGAGGCTGATAAAATCTTAACATCGGCAGTCGCGCTTTCAGGCATAACTTGCGATTGGAAAACCTGTAGATATCCACGATAACACATTGCCCAATCAAGAAAATCGTCTTGATCTTCGAGCGGCGTTCCAACAATGAGCTTGAAAAAGATTTCTGAGCGCATACGGTATTTCATCTCGTAAGCATGGAGTTCTTCCAAAATTTCCTTGATGATTTTTCCGCGATCGGGCTCTTCTCGGCTCATCACTCTGGCCAGAAACTGTTCCTTCGTTATTGGGGGTGATTTTTTTCGCTTAGGCATCTTGATTTCTCCTGGGTGAAGGAATTGAATGATCAAGTCGAATGGTTTAGCTTTGAGCTTTGACACCTCAAAGCCCAATTTCTCAATTCCCGTAACGGCCTGATTTTGACCAGTTCCACGATCAGTAGTCTTACAAGCTTCGCATATTTCGAATTCCGCATAATCGTGTCCCAAATGTTGCAGAACAATGCGAATGCAAGCCGGAACACAGGAATAATCTTCTTCTTGAGAAAGACGAGGAAGTTCAATCTTCATCGCTTAGCCCCTGGAGTTTTGCAGGGCTATCCGACTCGTCTTCAATGAGCTCCCCCTGCGCTGTGAAAGTCATATAACCGATCGTTTGCGGGCGATATGACAATACAGCTTCAACACGCCACTTGCCATTAAGGCGAACCGGTGTCTTTACGTCAGTTGCATTGCCTACGTGTTCAGCTAAATGAATGCGAGCCAATCTGGCAATTTCTTCAGCGCCTAATTCTTGCCGGCGTACATAAAGATCATGCTCTTGCGTCTCAACGAAAAGCTTGGTGCCTGACTCCCAACCCAACTGCTTTCCAATCTCGGGTGGGAGCACCAGCGCTTTATCTTTAAGCTTGACCACAATTGTTTCCATGATAAATCTCCATCAATCTTGTTCTTGTTCGAGAATAAGCAGAGCAATTCTCACTTGAAAACGCCCTTCATTTTAGCCGGACTATCCGACTCGCTTTCAAAGAAGTAAATCTACAAACCGCAAGTGAGCAAGGCGTTTCCACTTCTCACTTGCCCCGACTTCCTTTAATAGAGTTTAATGGAAAATCGGGGCCACTTGCTATCTCCCCGCAAAATTCGCCTTCCTCTTCTCATTATACGCCGTCAAGCCCTCTTTCGCATCCTCGCTCTGGAAGAGCTGCTGTTGCAGCTCGCGCTCGATGGCGAGGGACTCGCTGAACGGCACCTCGATGCCGGATTGCACGGAGCGCTTGATCAAGCCGACGGCTTTGCTGGCCTTGTTGGGCGGCAGAAATTGGCGCGCGTATTCCAAAACTTTTTCCCAGAAATTTTCCGCCGGGAAAACATGATTGACGAGGCCCATTTGCTCGGCTTCTTCGAACTCAAACGTGCGGCCCGTGGTCATCATCTCGATGGCGCGCGATTTGCCGACGAGACGCGCCAGCCGCTGCGTGCCGCCGGTGCCGGGCAATACGCCGAGGGTGACTTCCGGCAGGCCGATTTTGCCGGCGCCTTTTTTGGCGAGACGAATATCCGCCGCCATCGAGATTTCCAAGCCGCCGCCGACGCAGTGGCCGTTCAGCGCCGCAATCACCAGCTTCGGCGTATGCTCGAGACGATTGAGCGTTTCGTTGGCGTGCAGGCAGAAAAAGTATTTGAAGCGAGGGGTGACTTCCTGCAGCATGCGGATGTTGGCGCCGGCGCAGAAAAATTTCTCGCCGCCGCCTTTCAGAACGATCACGTGCACGCTGTCGTCCATGCGCGCGTCGAGAATCGCCGCGTCGAGCTGTTTCATCATTTCGTAGGTGTACGTATTTGCCGGCGGATCGGTCAGCTCGATGATCGCCAGGCCTTCTTGGGTTGAGTAATTGACCAGTTTGTCAGCCATAGCATGCTCCTCAGTTAAGGGTTGGAATCTATTTTCAGTCTTATTTTACTCGCGCTGTTTTTGGCTTACCTCATTAAAAATAGCAAAAAAAGCGAGAATGTCAAACGTTTTGAAGGGAAAAAGCCCGCTTCAAATAAATGGGCGTATTTCGGAAAAATTCAACAAAAACTTTTCCGCATCACATTTACCTTGTTTGTAATAAATAATGAGCAACAGCAGAAGCATCCGTTGTTGCGACTTTCCGTGAGGTTACGCCTCGATGATCGCGGAGGAAGAATCGACAGCAAAGCCAATTTTTATTGAAGAAGCTGACGTTTGACTGTAACATTCACCATTAGGCTTCCTTATACGGCCAAACTCAGAAAAAAATTCTGAAAGTTTTTTGGCCGCCAACGGATAGATGAACCCAACTGATAAAAGATTCATCCGTTGGATTCATCTATCCGTTGGGGA
>JAKEEU010000313.1 GCA_022616415.1 Candidatus Zhuqueibacterota bacterium
GTTTCAATCCCACGATGGTTCGATTCAGACCCGCCAAAAACCCCATAAAATAAGCCCTTTTTCAGGGCTAAAACGTCGTCTACCGGCAATCGCGTCAATGCAGGCAGAGGGGCGACGATTCAAGGCCGCATTTGCCGCCAACCCTACCAATAAACGCAAAAACCAGGCAAAAAGCAACAGAAATTTTCGCCTCATAAAAACTGGTCCGTCGGATTGCGCTCCTGCCCCAAAACCTCCTTTTCCAGCAGCCGTTGTTCCGCCAATTTGTAAATCAGGACCGAATCTTCCTCCGGTTTCATGATTTTTTTCAGCCGCATTTTCAGCTCCTTCAGCTTCGCCGGCGTGCTCTCCCCCTCGAAAACGCTGTTTTGCACCCAGTTCAGGTACTGGCGGCAAACCTTCAACATTCTCCCCACCCGCTTGACGTTGATATCGTAGACGAGGATGATGTACATGGCAATATGGATTGATGGATCGTTGGATTATTGGATTGGTGGATTGGTGGATTATTGGATTGGTGGATTGGTGGATTATTGGATTGGTGGATTGGTGGATTGTTGGATTATTGGATTGTTGGATTATTGGATTGTTGGATTATTGGATTGTTGGATTTTTGGATTGTTGATTGCCGGTTAGCGATTCAACCAACGCGTTTCAATCTCATCTCGGTTCGATTAAAGCATAGAACTCTCAAATCCCGGACTTCCCTCCCCTTATGTTTCAATCCCACGATGGTTCGACTCAGATATATCGCCGTCAAAACCCAGCCTTCCCTTCCCCCCAGGTTTCAATCCCACGCCTGCCCTGCCAAAGCCCTAGGCAGGCCAGGGATGGTTGGATTGCAACTTGGCGCGGTCCATTCACGGTCATGGGATCATTTATAAATTTGATGACGTCAGTGTTTCGGCCGCGCCTTAATTGCATCAACAGGTTTTCCCTCTTCCTCCACTTGCATACTTGCCACTTGCATACTTGCCACTTGCATACTTGCCACTTGCATACTTGCCACTTGCATACTTGCCACTTGCATACTTGCCACTTGCCTCTACCACCAAATCACAAACGGCTCATACGCCTCCTGCCCCAGCAGATGCTTGATCAGCTTGTAGCATTCCAGCCGGATCAGGCGGCGGAAGCTGATGTTGCGGTTGAGGCGGCGGTGCTTGATGGTGGTACCGAGGCGCTCGTCGAACTCTTTGACGAACACCTTGCGGCCGTCGTCGTTCAGCCAGCAGACCCGGCCCTTCTTTTTAAAATCCTTCTCGCTCAATTGCTTTTTGTTGAGCAGGGTGAAGATCAAGCGGTCGGCCAGCAGCGGCTTGAAAATCTCCGCCAGATCCAGCGACAGGCTGAAGCGCTTGGTGCCGGGCTCGTGCAGATACGAGATCAGCGGGTTGAGCTGGGTGCGATAAATTTCGGCCAGGCAGGTGGTGTAGACCATGCTGTTGCCGAAGCTGATGAGGGCGTTGACCATGTTGTCCGGCGGCCGCTTGACGCGCTTGGTGAAGTCGATCTCCTGGTCGATGATGAGCGGCCAGGCGCGGTAATAGATTTGGCGGATGTTGCCTTCGAGGCCCATCAGCTCGCCGATGCTGCCGGTTTGCGCCACGCTCGCCACGAGCGGTGCGATGTCGTTGAGAAATGGCGAGCAATCCTTGCCGCGACCGTTGTAGTATTGCAGGTTTTTGACGATATTGCCGGCGGCGCCGGAGACGAAGGCGCGGGCCAGCTCCAGCCGTTTGGCGCCGTCCAATTGCGCCTGCACTTGGCGAATGAGCAGCTCGCCGCTGTTGAGAAACTCGCGCGGATAAAAGGTGCCGGAATAGAAACCGTAATAATTGAACAGGTGCAGCGGAATGTGCTTTTGGCCGCAGTAGTTGAGAAATTTTTTGTTGAAGTCGGCCTCGCCGAAAACGTACAGGCTGTCGATGTCTTCGATGGGGATGACTTTTTTCTCGTTGGCGGCCTCGTAGCTGACGTCCGGCTCCTCCTCGCGGAATTCGGGTTCGTTCTCCAGCGCTTCTTCAAAGTCGGCGATGACTTTGTCGTCGGTCACTTGCTTGTAGCGCTCGAAGAAGATGGTGTTCTGCTGCCGGCGGAGGCGGCCGGGGTTGAAGAGATAGTAGTTGCGGTTCATTTTCTGGTTGCTCGTTGCTGGTTGCTGGTTATCGTAGAAGCAGGAGTTTCCGCATTTCAACGCGGTGTCCGGCGCGCAGACGGGCGAGGTACAGCCCGCTGGGAAGTTTATCGCCCCGGTCGTCTCTGGTATCCCATAGCGTTTTGTGGTGTCCGGGGACCTGTACTTCGTCGACCACGGTGCGCACTTTTTGCCCCAGCGCGTTGAAGATGTCGAGCCTGACGTGCACGCCGCGCCCGGTCGCGGGAATCGCATAGCTGATGACTGTCGAAGGGTTGAAGGGATTGGGATAGTTCTGGAAGAGCGTGAATTGTGCCGGGATGCTCTCTTCCGGTTGTGCCACGCTGGTGATGATTTGCTCGTCAGCAAAAGTCGAGCCCGCGAAACCATGATCGATGGCCTGGACGCTCCAGTAAATCTTGCCGCCCTTGAAATTTTTGATGACCCAACGCGTGTTGTGATTGACGTTGCCCAACTGCGGCTGCAGACGGCGCCCGGTTTGCAGGTCCGCCATCGGCGAAACAATCTCAGCGCCGCCGGGCGTGGTGCCGGCACGAAGGTTATAAGTCAGCGCTTCTTGTCTGGTCTGCAAATCGGCGGCTCTTTCCCAACTCAGAATCAGGCTGTCGCCGGCGACGCTCGCAACCAAGCCTGCCGGCGGGGTTGGCGCCGTATTGTGAATGCCGATTTCGTTGCGAAATAATTTGGTGAAGGCGCCGGTATAATAATTCAGGCCGAGCTGCACGAAGTCGAGGTCGCCGTCGTTGTCGTAGTCACCCCAGGCGACGGCGGCGAAATCGCCGCCGGCAAACTCCGCGCCGATCTCCACAAAACTGCCTTCCGTATTGTTGTAAACTCTGGCCACGAAAGTCGAATCGAGCTCGTTGTATCCGCTCATGAGAACGTCGAGATCGCCGTCGTTGTCGTAATCACCCCAAACCACGCCGCCGCCGACTTGATGGATGGGCGCCTGGAGGTCAACGAAGGCGCCGGCATCGTTGCGGTAGATTCTGGTGATCGCTCCCTGGTCGGTTTTCCCGGTCAGCAGAATGTCCAGGTCGCCGTCGTCGTCGAAATCCCCGAAAGCGGCTGAGCTGAAGAATGCGCCGCCAAGGCCGGCCTCGATGTCGACGAATGCCTCGCCGGCGTTGTCATTGCGATAGACTTTGGTGATGCCATCCAGGGTGCTGTTTCCGGCCTGGCCGCTGAGCAAAATATCGAGATCGCCATCGTTGTCGAAATCGCCCCAGGCCAGTGAGCCGTCGCCGATTCCGGGCAGGACGACCGGGGTTTCGACAAAGTCGCCATTTTCATTGCGATAGAGTTTGGTGATTTTTGTCAAGGCATCTTTGAAGCCGGCGAGCAGGATATCGAGATCACCGTCGTTGTCGTAGTCTCCCCAAGCCACGGCGCTGTTGCGCACATTTTCAAATGCCGCTTCAAGAGGTACAAACTGGTCGGCATCATTGCGATATAGTTTGGTGATTGGTCCGGCGTCGGAAAAGCCGACGAGCAGGATGTCCAAATCGCCGTCGTTGTCATAGTCTCCCCAAATTGCCCTGCCGTCAGAGATGCCGATCAAACCCGCCCCAATCTCGACAAAGGTCGTATCGTCATTGCGATAAATGCCGGTATATCTTTCCGGAAAGTCGTCGCCGGAAATCAGCAGATCGAGATCGCCGTCGTTGTCGTAGTCTCCCCACGCCACGGAGCCGCGGGACAAATTGCGGATGGTGTGCGGCACCTCGGTGAACAGCGAGTCGGTTGCCGGCGGTGAAATGATGGCGGTGAAGCCTGATTCCGCACGCCTGCCGCGACTATTTTCTGCCGCAGGAGCATTGGTGTCGAGCGGAACAAAAGTCTGGGCCGGAAGCTCGAAAACAGCGAACAAAACAGCGGCTGAGACGCCCAAGCAAGAAACAAAACCGCCATTTGCCTTGGCGCGCGGTGATGCTTTCATGATGGTCTTGTCCATGATTTCCCCGTTTTGAAATGGTTAAAGTTCATGCTGGCGCAGGCGTCCGGATTGAAGAGATGGTCATTGCGTTTCATGGCGTTCGTAATGCGTAAAACGTGATGCGTAAGGTGTAAAACGTAAGGCGTAATCCGTAAAGCGTAATGTGAATTAAAGTTGCTGCCCACTGCAACTGCCTACTGCTGCTGCCCACTGGCTCATCCCCAGCACAATTCCCGATACGAGCATTGGCGGCAGAAGGGGATTTTCTTGGCTTTGGGCGGCTGGGGCATCGCAATAATGCGGCGAATGTGCTCAAGTTTTTCTTCAGTAATCTTGATATCTTCCGCAGCCAGTTCCACAACGATGCGTCTGCGCTGCGTGGGAAATTCGAGCACGCCTTTGAGGTCGCCGAGCTCCTGATCGCGCAGGAGATAGAGATAATACTTGAGCTGCCAAACATGCGCTGCTTCGGCGCGGTCGGATTTTTTGACTTCGTGAATAAGGCCGTCCGGCGTGATGCGATCGAGGCGGATATTGTCGAAGAGGAGAATCTCTTTGGTGTCGCGCTCATAGCTTTCCTCGTGGACCAGCCGTCCGAGATGAACGAGGTCGCTGGTGTGTTCCATCTCCACGTCGTGGCTGAAATACCACAGCTCGGTATGGCAGACGTGGAAATAGTTCATCATCACGCCGGTGATGGGGCGAGAAGTCAATGCACTTTCGTTGATCATTTTGCTTGCCTTCTTATGGAAACTGCTTACAATGCCCGACTTGACCATGCTGATTCTTTACTGGCTTCTTGTGTGAGTCCCAATTCGTCATCATAATGCAAGTCGGCGACATAGATCACATGGCTGAGTTGCTTGCCCAGATCGACACGGTGTGGTCGCAGAAGTCCGGCTTCGAGCCAAAGATGAAATTGAAACTTGCGAATGGAAACAAGCAGGGTTTCGCTTTCGATGAAACGGCCTTGTTGCAAAAGCCCGTCATAGTTTTCTTGCAAACTGGCGGGCAACACCGGAATGCCGTCAAATTGCTGTTCGAATTCTTCCTCGCTGCTTTTGTGATCACGATAAGGATAGAGCTTTTGCAGATGCTCGCGAAACGCTTCCAAGGTTTCAGCGTAGCTTTTTTCCATTTTTTCCGGCCAGCAGGGATAGACGGCATCCAACCAGCTTTGCAACACCTGTTCATCAACGGGGCCGGCTTTCATCGTTGCGAGGGTGCGCTCTACGATTTCACGCGGATAGATGCGGCCATCGTATTCCCCGCCCTCGCGGCACACCATCACATCACACAAGCCTTTCTTATCCGGTTGATGGCGATTAACTCGGCCAAAGCGCTGGAGCAAGGCATCAAGCGGCGCCGGTTCGGTGAACAACACGTCGAAATCGATATCGAGACTCACTTCGACAGTTTGTGTACCCACGAGAAGCCGGATGTCTTCTTCCATGAGCATTCTTTCTTTTTCATAGCGATCAGCATACGTGAAACGGCCGTGCAAAAGCACGCGCTGCGCTGTATCAACTTCATTATTCAAAGCGCCGTAGATTCTTTGCGCCGCAGCTACGGTGTTACAAACCACCATGACTTTGCGATGCGGGCTGCTCATCAGCTCAGCACGTATCATTGGAAGTTGATCATCAATGTTCCCTTCATGAATTTTCAAACGATGCCGACGGAGCTTTTGCATGAAATCGGGAGCAACCGTCACTTCCGAAGAGTTGCGGAGAACTTGTTCAAGCCTCTCTTTCAAAAATTTCGGCAGCGTGGCGGTCATGATCATCACCCGCACGCCCAAATGTTTCGTCAGCCATTCTAGCAGAACGCAAATACGCGCGAAAGTCTCGGCATCATAAGCGTGGATTTCATCGAAAATCAGAATACTTCCCGCCAGCTCGCTGAGTCCGATTTCGAATCCCTTTACACCAAAGGCGTGTTTGAGAATTTGAAATGGTGTGACGACTTTGATGGGATGCTGCATTTTGCGCAGAAGTTCAACCATATTTCGAACCACCCCCTCGGTTTCGGCGCTGCGATCTTCGAAGGCTGAGAGCAGGTGCAACCGGGCCTTGCCATGCAGCAATCCGACAAGTTCCGAGTGCTGGAATTCGACTTCGGGCGTGAATAGTTTCGCCAGCCGTTTTTGCATGGCATTGATGGAAGCCGTATAGGGAAGGAGGTAAAGTATCCGGCCCTGTTGGCGCTCGATCTGGCGGCGCATCCAGCCGAGTGCCGCTTCGGTTTTCCCGCTTCCGGTTGGCGCCGTGAGAAACAAATGGGTTTCGACCTTCCAACAATCGGTTTGATGTTGATGCGGTTTAAGCCGATGCAGAAATCCGAAATTTTCGGTAGTCACAAAAGGAATTTTATCAATCCCTGCCGAGCCGAGATGGTCGCACAGGCGCAAGGCGCCGCCGAGCAACATTTCAGACCAGAATGCTTGCGCCTCGCCGTTCATTGACGTGTTGAGCCAGGCATCGAGCAACGTCTCGTATGGATCGCGCAGTTGGTCAAAGCGTCCGGCATCGAGTTTTATTTGATTTTCGGCGTAGAAACTGCCGGCGACTTTATCCCATTGGCTCTTCAAAAAACGAACGTATGGTTTGCTCATTTCCTGCAGGCGTTGTGCGAAAGAAACATGACCATAGATGTAAGCAAGATTTGTCGTTTGATCGTTCGCCGCCTCGGCGTAGATCCGACGTTCGCGCAAGCGATCGTAGGTTTTGTGATGGCCGAGCACCGCGCGGCCGATTTGTTCCTGCCGTTGCAAATCAATTGTGAGAAACTCGGCGAATGCAGCGCTGATGCGCTCGTGCCGTTCACCCCAGCGTTTGCCCTTGGGATATAATTGCTGCTGAAAACCTTCGCAGACTTTACCCCAATCGTGCAGATAAACCGCCACAAACAACATATCCCAGAACTGCGGCTCTTTTGCGCACGATGGCAAAGCCGGCAGCACGAGAGGAAGTTGCCGAAAAACTTCGAGGCAGTCGAGCAAATGCTCGTAGAGCGAACGCGATGCCGGCGGACTTTTGGCCAACACGCTGCGGTGATCGATTGCCTTTTCAAGAGAGCCGAGATTTGGCTTGCTCATAAGCTCTTTGTCAAGTTATTACTCGGAGCATGAAATACTTTAATTTTGATTGCAAGAAAAGCCTTGGAAATAGGCCTTTTTATTGATTTTTTAATTAAACTTCATCATGCTCCGAGTAGTAAAAGCGTTTGTTCCCATCCCGTAAGGCAAAACAATTCATTCTGCCATGTCAAAATTTTCACTGCGGTCTCCGTGATTCCATCATCTTGTCTTGTCGCCCTTGTCAAAAAAATCGCTCGTATACCAAAACAAATCGGTTTCGAGCTCCGGATCGCGCCACCCTGGCTGTGCCAGCTTATAAACACCGCGCCTTTGCCAGTCCAACAAATAGAAGGGCTGCGTTCCCACGTTGCGGCGCGGAAAGGATTCGGTAAAATGGGTGGGCAAAGCTTGAATCGGAGCAGCCAGCCGATAGCCGGCGAAAGGCACAACCGTTCCTGCCAGATTTAAAGACTCCACCGGTTGCAAGTCCACTGTTGTAACGCTTTCAACGGAAGCGAGATCACTGCTGCGGCCGAGCAATAAAGGGAAGTAGGGAGCTTGAAATGCTTGGGCAAGCTGTTCATCCCGCAAATACAACGAGAGCGAGTTGAACGCCAGAAACTCTCGGCGCATGATGTTGGATTTCGCCGCCAACGTCGGTTTGCCTTTATCGCCCTGGATTTGATAAATGGTTTCCAAATCAATCGCCATGCATTCGTAGCGAAAGATATAAGCAAACTCATGATGTTCCGGTGAGGCCATTCGTCCGGCAGCCGCCGAGATCAACCCCCAAATGGTTGAAATCGGCGGCATGCGCAACGAAGGTTGAAAACCGCTGATCATGTTGGGATAACGAAAGCTGGCGGTCCAGCTCGTGAGATCGATGCGAAAAACTTTCATAGGTCACCTCTACGCTGGCAGAACTTCCGGTACGACCTTGTCTGCGAATGTCATGATGGCCTCACCAACCGACGAAACCACCACGTTGCTGTTTTCTTGCGCCAATGCGGCCAAAGGCTCTTGCAGATGATCCATGAAACCGACGCGGCGGCCGATGTAGATTTTGCTGAGAAAGTTTTTCTGATAATCTTTGAGAACGTCGCGCAACGCTTCGATGCTGAATCCCGCTTCTTGTCGATCGGCGACGGCGAGATGAGAGAAAGGATGATTGCCGCCTTTTTGCGCCGCCAGGATGATGAGTTTGGGAGTTACATCCGCCAAATTCGTCGTACGTTTCGCGCCGCCGGCAATCGTGTGCAAAGCCTTGATCGTATCCGCCGCTCTTTGCAAACGAACCTCTTTGGGCATGCGATAGCGGGGAAGCGGCTTGCCTTCTTTGTCTTTGGCAATGGGATCGTCGATCAGCAAAGCGTTGCTTTGTTTCGCCGCTTTTCCCAAATCTTCATTCAAATTATGAAACCCCGAGCGGTTTTGCGTATAAAACGTGCCCACTTCGTCGAGGTCAAGAGAGAACATGCCTTTCATGGTGCAGGCGTAGACCTGTTTCTCATACGGAACGGGATCGCCCTGTGCTCGCGCCATGACCGACCATTCGTTTGCCGGACGAGTCGGGGCAACCGCAATGAGCGTAGAGTTTTTCAGAGGCGACAAGCGGGTTAGCGTTTTTTCCTCTTTTTTCTTCTCTTCTTCTTCTCCCGCTTCTGCGCTTTTGTCTTTTTTCCGGCCCTTTTCACCTTTGATGGCGCGCATGTAACCGAACACATCATCGTCAGGGTAATTGATCGGATTGGCCTCCGTGTAGGCGACTTTCGTTTCACGAATGACCGGCGAAAGATTCCAGCCGAACTCCAGCGCCAGGGTTTCCCGCCACCAATAACGCCAGGCTTGGCCGGAGATGTAGGGGTAGGTGTAGCCGTTTTTAATGATTTTTTTGACTGCGACCGCATTGTCGAAGGTCGTGGTTTCATCCTTGCCGAGATTGTTCAATGCCGCGTTGTCGACGTCCAGCAGAACGAAACCCTGCACCGTGGCTTTGCCGTTTTTCATGTGAAGCTCCTTTCAGTTTTTTGAGAGGAGTGTGGACTTTCTAGTCCACACGTGCATCGCGGACAAGAAAGTCCGCACCCCTCTTTTCATGAAACTTTTGACTCTACCGTTTTGAGATTCAAAATGACCCATCTTCTTCGTCTTCAACCGGAATGGCAACTGTTTCCTCATTGATTTTTTCCTCCGCGCCCTGCAAAAAGTCGTGCAACTTCTCGTAAATGCGAATGAGCATGAGATCGCGCACATCGGTCCACCGCTCGCCATCCGGCAAGAGCTTGTGAAGATAATCCTCCGTGGTAAACAGCGGTGTCTGCTCGCCAGCCGCAATGTTCTTTTTGAGCAAGCGCAGGAGCGCGGCGCGGAATTGATAGACTACGCGGGCGGATTCAAGCGGATAAATCAGCTTGGGCGCATTTGCCTTTTGCACGAGCTCGCAAACGCGATCCGCCAGATTGAGCACAGCATCGATTCTTTCTTTTTTCATGAGACGTACCTCCAGACAATAAGCTTTGGCAATTTCAATGGGAACGAGATTCACTCGGTTTTTGCGTTGAAACATCATGAACAAAATATTGCGGCTGCCCAACAGCATTCCATAAATGAGATTGTAATGATTTTTGTAATCTTCCTCCTGTAGCTCGCCTTTGTCCTTGCCTTTGGTCTTCAGCCAGGAATTGTGAGCTTCGTCGTAAGCTGCGCCCTTAATGCGAAAATGGCGGCGAACAAATCTTTGCCACGCTGAGCGAATTTCCGGTTGGTTGGGATTCTGCACAATCCAAAGAAACTTGAAAACGGTCGCAGGCAAATCGTAAATCTCACATTCCGGACTGGCGCCAAAATTGGTGAAGTAGAATAACCGCAAATCCTGTGCTTCAAAAGTTTGTTGCGCGGCGTACCACTCGCTGATGATTTCATTGACCAGTGCAAAGAAGGCATTTCGAACATTCGTGAACGGGCTGCGCAAAATCCCCTCCGAGTTTCCTCTTGCCAGATTGGTAAGATTTTGTTCGATGGTGCTTTTCTGCCAGAAAGATTGCAAGGCCTCAGTTTGCGTCTGCAGCAAGGCGAGATTCTTGCCACATTGCATGACGGCAAAGGGTAGCATGAAAAGGGCGGCATGGCATTGGGCGCAAAGCAAAACCCCGGTTTCATAGCCGTGATGAAAGTTGAGAAAAGCGCCGGAGCCGCTGAGCGGCAAAATATCCCTGCCGCCATTGAAAAGTGTTTTATACTCTCCACAACCGCGACACCATCCCTCGACCGCACTTTCATTCGCGGTATCGTCTGCGAACAACTTTTGAAAAAAATTGACCGCAACAGCGCGAGCCTTCTTTTTGTTGGCATTATGCGAAACAACACCGTTGAGCGAAACAGCGTCAATCTTAGATTGCCATTTGTCTTGGTAATTGGTTGCGGCGAAATCAATCGCCTGCAGCCAATTCTCCTTTGATGGTTCACGCAAGTGACGATAGGCAAAAATCGCCCTGGCGGCGATTCTGCCGGCATCGACAAACGGATCGCCTGTAGTTGGAAAATCCATGGAATAAATCTCCTGAGTATTAAAACTGAAGATTGCTTTGGTAAAATTCGTCAATTCCGACGAAACATGCCAGCTTGACAACGTTGTCACAAGCTTATGATTTCGGTAGTTCATGCATCGGGCTTACTTTGCCTGCTCGCCGCTTCCCCCACCATCCCGCACCCCATCGAATTGTGATCGCCGACGCCGCATTCCCATGCGATGGCCATCAGTTCGGGATTGCCGCGAAAAGTAAAGGGGCATTCGAAGCCCTTGATGCGCGTCTCTTCGGTCGTGCCTTCTTTGATGGTGATCAGCTTCGAGACTTTCTCCGGGCCGCCGCGGCGGCTGAGATAATCCGCGTCGATGGCGAACTCCAGGCGGTCGTCAGTGGGAGAATGGCCGTGAATGATTTCGTATTTGCTCAACAAATTCTGGCGCACGGCTTCGCCGAGCTCGGGATCGTTGGCGCGGTAATAATAAGGTTGGAGCTTGCCTTTGTGCTCGCGCATGGTGGAAACGACGAGGGGCGAAAGCGTTTTGAAGCGCATGCTCGCAGAAAAAGTCGGCGGCGCCAGCGCTTCGACTTGCTCGATGAGAAAACGGCTGCCGGTGTTTTGGCCGCGAATCTCCAGCTCCTGCTGCTGAAACAAACCGAGCACGATGTTTTGCACGAATTCGTCTTCCATCGGGCTGGCAATCTGCAAGCGCCAGGGCTGGCGATTGCCCGCCGCCAATCGGCCTTCGACAAAACGCACCGCCGGAATATCCAGCCGGGAAAAGGTGAACATTTTGAGCTGGCGCTCGGACGAGACGCTTTGATAGCCGCGCTCGTGCAGCCAGGTGGCGTATTCCGGCGAAGCCAAAGCCAGCAAATGGTAAATAGCGGAGGACAAATAATACTGATAATTGGCCGGCACCCCGCTTTCGCGGGGCGTCAGCGGCAAAAGAGATAATTGCAAACGCATGGTTGCTCCTCAGATTGCTAAAAATGCACTGCCAGAATATACAGCATGCCCCTGACATCTACGGTCAGCCGATTTTTGGGCGAAGTTCGACTTGGGCAGCAGGATTTTGCTGAATTTCAATCGTCATCGTGCCCAAGTCGAACTTCACTTCACTTTACTCATATCGGGCCAACCCCTCCCGCAACATCCTCACCGCCTTCTCGCGCAAGGCCGCCGGCTCCAAAATCTCCGCTTCGCCGCCGAAGCCGAGAATCCAGCGCAGCCAGAGAATTTCGCCGCTGATTACCTTGTCCAGAATCAGCGCGCCGTTTTCTTCGCGCATTTCTTCGGGCGAGAAGCGGCCGTCTTTCTTCACGATGTCTTTGGCGAGGCCGGTGAAGCGCACGCGCAAGCGTTGGGGCGCATCGATCATCGCGCCGAAAGTGCCGCGAAAGTATTCGTCCGGATCAAATGGCCGCGGGTCGAATGTTTCCTTTTCAAGCCGCAGCGTGTCGATGCGATCCAGGCGATAGGTGCGAAAGGCGCTGCGCTTGAAGCTCCAGGCGACGAGATACCAGGCGCGCTCCATGAAGCGGACATGATAAGGCTCGAGTCGCAGCTCCTTTTCTTCTTCGTCAGTGAGCTTACGGTATTTGACGAAGGTGATCAGACGATGCTCATCGATGGCCTTGTGCAGGCGGGAAAACACGCCGGGCTTGAGCGGCCCCACCTTCGCGGTTTCCAGAGCGATGCCGCGGTTTTCAACCGGCTGTTCGAGCAGCTTGTTGAGCACGCCGTTGGCGATTTCTTCCAGTTCTTGATCCAAGTGCAGCGGCAGATGGCGGAGCGCCAAAGTCACCACCAGTTGCTCGGGCCGGGTGAGATTGAGCTGCGGCAGCACGTCTTCGGCGATGACGTGATAGCCGCCGTTGCCGGCGAGGGTAACGCCCATCTCGCACAGCGCTTGAATGTCGCGGTAAATGGTGCGTTCGTCAACATCGCACATTTCCGCCAGCCGCGCTGGCGTCATCATGCGTTTCTCGCGGCAGAGTTTCCAAATTTTCAAAAGCCGGATGGATTTTTGCACGGGGTGCCTCCCCAGAAGTTGGGCTGCCGGTTATTGCTTCAGGAACAAATTAATTTAATAAAGACAAAAGCCGTAAGCGGATAAAGCGGATTGAGCGGATTATGCTGCTGGCCAATCAATTCTTGAAATCCGCTTTATCCGTTCAATCCGCTTACTGAGGGGAGTCGAAGCGTAAGCCAATGCCGCTCCAATATCCTCCGGCTCAAGTCTGGGATATTCGTCAAGAATTTCTCTTTCAGTGATCCCTTGTGCCATCATTTTAACGATCAATTCGACCGGAATGCGGGTGCCGCGAATGACAGGTTTGCCCACCATCACCTTGGGGTTCACGGAAATTCGCTCTAATAATTGATCCATGGAATGAGTTTGTTTTTCCATAACGGTACAATAAAAAACCGGGTTATTCGCGAACCCTTATTCTATGAACTTCCACTAGAAATAACTTCCCTTCATAATGGTTCATGTCTGAGTGGGCAGACAAGTAATCTGCCAAACGCTTCATGAGCTGGGGGATGATCTCTGGATGGTTTCTTATTTGCAAGGCAACTATGCCTTTAACTCGCGTGCGTAGTCCAAACAAGCGCCGATTTGGTCTTTATTTAAGTCAGGGAATTCTGCAATGATTTCGTCGAAAGTTTTGCCTATCGCCAAATAGCCGAGTATAAGACTGACCGGTATTCTTGTGCCATCGAGGCGTGGTTTTCCTCGGAGCACCTCGGGCGTGCTAACGATATAATCTCTCCAATCGTTTAACATTTTATTCTCCTTATGATCTGACAGTAAAAATTAGCAAATTCCGGGGACGAAATCAACCAATAATTTTGCCTAAACCTCAAACTCCTCCCCTTCCTTCGGTGTGTACACATTTTGAAATCCCAGGCTGCGAATGCCGGCGGCCAACGCCGTCATCGGCTCCAATTCGCCGTGGACGAGGAAGATGTGTTTGAGCTTGCCGGGATCGTGCCGGCGCAGGAAATCGAGCAGATCGCTGCGGTCGGCGTGCGCGCTCATGCCGCTCAACTGGCGAACTTCGCAACGGCGCTGGTAAATTTCACCGAAAATTTTCACTGCCTCGGCGCCGTCGGCTAAGCGGCGGCCCAAGGTGTGCTCGGCCATGAAGCCGATGAGCAGCACGCAATTGCGCGGATCGCCGATGTTGTTTTTGAGATGGTGCAAAATTCTTCCGGTTTCGGCCATGCCGGAGGCGGAGATGATCATGCACGGCGTTTTGATCTCGTTGAGCTTTTTCGAGTCTTCGACGTCGCGGATATAATTGAGGCGTTTGAAGCCGAACGGATCCTGGCCGTCTTCGAGGAACAAACGGTGCGTTTCGCGGTCGAAACATTCCGGGTGCAGGCGATACACGCCGGTGGCGTCGACGGCAAGCGGGCTGTCCACGTAAATCGGCAGATCGGGAATGCGGTTTTGGTCCCACAGCTTGTGCAGAAAATAAACCAGCGCCTGCGTGCGGCCGATGGCGAAAGCCGGCACGATGATTTTGCCGCCGCGGCGGTGAACGGCGCGAACGATGGTTGCCAGCTCATCGGCGAGGTTTTCAATGTCCGCGTGCTCGCGGTTGCCGTAGGTGCTCTCCATGATCAGCACCTCGACGTCGCTTAAATAATCGGGGTCGTGAATGATGGGCAAATTGTTGCGGCCAATGTCGCCGGAAAAACCGCAGCGCCGCGTTTTCCCCTTTTCTTCGATTTCCAATAACACTCCGGCGGAGCCGAGAATATGGCCGGCATCTTGAAAGGTGACTTGCACGCCGGGCAGCACGGTGAAGGGACGCAAGTATTGCAAGCCGACGAATTGCTGCATGGCTTTTTCGACGTCTTCGAGGCGATAGAGCGGCTCGATTTTCTCGCCGCGCTTTTTCTCCAGCCATTCGGCGTCTTTCTCCTGAATGTGCGCCGAGTCGCGCAGCATGATATTGCAGAGATCGACGGTGGCGCGCGTTGAAAAGATGTCGCCGTCGAAGCCGCGTTTCACCAGGGTGGGAATATTGCCGGAGTGGTCGATGTGCGCGTGCGAGAGAATGAGCTTGTCGACTTCGGCAGGAGTGAATTCGAATGTTTCATTCTTGCGGCGCGTTTCAGCGCGCCGGCCTTGAAACATGCCGCAGTCCAACAAAATTTTTTTGCCGTTGACGGTGAGGAGATGCTGCGATCCTGTCACCTCTTGCGCCGCACCACAGAAGCGAATTTTCATGACTATTCTCGGAGGTTATAAGTGTGAAAGTATTTTTTGGTAAGCACGGTCCCGCGAAAGGAGAAGGACAGGTCTTCTGCCAACAGGCGGTGGCAAATTCGCCCACCAAACTTCGCCCCGTTTCATTCCCAGTTTTCCCTTTCCATGATTTCCTCTGCAAGAAAAGCCGACGCCTGCGCCATCTCCAGCTCTTCAGGTGTCTGCTCGTAGCCTGTTTTGTAGACTTGATCTAATTGCTGTTCCTTCAAATAACGCAGAAAAAAAGTGCAAGCCTTGTCGATGAATTCTGCGCGGTTATTAAACCGATTTTCAACAACCCGATCAACTTCTTTTAACAAGCCCTCTTCAAGAGCGATTCGTATCGTTTTCATGGCTGAATTCTTTGCACAAAGTTTTTCAATTTGCAATTGATCCCGGTTTACAAGCATGTCAATACTTTAGTGAAAAACACTTTAAAAGTCAAGGGCGAAATTACGGTTTAGCGAATTCTAAAAAATCTTCAAAAGGCACATTTGCTTTTTACGAATTTTTTTCTTATTCTTTGTCATTGTGGCATCGCTTGCAGCCAACGCTCAGCTAGTTTCACTTAATCGAGACCGATCATGGCCGATCTCAATCCGATTGATTTTTACAATCTCGACGCGCTGTTTTCAACGGAAGAGAAGGCGGTTCGAGAGCAAGTTCGTGAATTTGTCCGCCAAGAAGCGGCGCCGATCATCCGCGATCATTTCCGCGCCGGAACGTTTCCGCAAGAATTGATTGAGCCTATCGGCGAGATGGGCTTGCTGGGCGCCAATTTGCAGGGCTACGGCTGCCCCGGCTTGAACAACGTGGCGTATGGGTTAATCCTGCAAGAGTTGGAATGGTGCGATTCGGCGCTGCGCAGCTTCAGCTCGGTACAGGGGAGTTTGGTGATGTATCCGATTTGGGCCTTCGGTTCCGAAGAGCAAAAGAATAAATATCTACCCAAATTAGCTAAAGCGGAACTGATCGGCTGCTTCGGCCTCACCGAGCCGGATTTCGGATCGAATCCGGCGGGCATGGCGACGCGCGCGCAGAGGACGGCGAACGGCTACGTGCTCAACGGCAGGAAAATGTGGATCACCAACGGCACGATGGCGGAGGTGGCGGTGGTGTGGGCGAAGCTCGATGACAACATTCGCGGGTTCGTCGTGGAGAAGGGTGCAAAAGGGTTTTCCGCGAAAGCGATGCACGGCAAGCTTTCGCTGCGCGCTTCGGATACGGCCGAGCTGTTGCTGGATGATTGCCACGTGCCGGAAGACGCGATCCTGCCGAAGTCGGACGGCCTCAAATCGCCGCTGAGTTGTTTGACGCAAGCGCGTTACGGCATTGCCTGGGGCGCGCTCGGCGCGGCAATCTCGTGCTACGAGGAAGCGTTGCGTTATGCGCAGGGGCGCATTCAATTTGGCAAACCGATTGCGGCTTTTCAATTGACGCAGGAGAAGTTTGCCGGCATGGTGACGGAAATCACCAAGATGCAGTTGTTGTGTTTGCAGCTCGGGCGCATGAAAGATCAGGGCAAAGCTCATCCAGCGCAGGTGAGCCTCGCCAAGCGCAACAATTGCCATCATGCTTTGGAGATCGCGCGCACGGGCCGCGAGATTCTCGGCGCCAACGGCATCATCGACGATTACGTTTGCATGCGCCACGCCGCCAATCTCGAAAGCGTTAAAACCTATGAAGGCACGCACGAAATTCATACGTTGATTCTTGGGCAGGCGGTGACGGGAATTTCGGCGTTTGAATGAGTCTGGTTTCTGGTCGCTCGTTGCTGGTTGCTTGTTGCTGGTTGTTTCTTGCTGAAAAAACAGCAACCAGCGACAAGTTACGAGCTACGAGCAACAAGCTACAAGGAGATTAACGTGAACCAATACGACGGTTATAACAACGACAACCTGCCTTGCTTCACGTTGGAGCAGGCCAACGCGATTTTGCCGAAGATCATCGCGGTGACGGAGCAGGCGGTGGAAGAAATCGAAGACGCGCGCGAGCGCATGGAATCGGAGCAATTGTTCGATGAAGCCGACGCGCAGCAGAGCTATGAGATTCAAGTGGCTTTGACGCTCGAAAAATGGTCGAAAGAGATTTTTCAGCTCGGCGCTTATCCGAAAGGCCTTTTCACGGTGGACTTTAAAAGCTTTCTGCCCGATACGCTGCTCTGCTGGACTTTAGGCGAAGAGGCGATTTCGCACACCCACAAGGTTTGGGAAAACTTCAAGCACCGCCGCCAGATCGAGCATCCGGAGGTTTACTCGATGGCGTTTTCGTTGAATTGAGGCGATGAAATGACAGGGCAACTTCCCGAAATCTATCACAAAGATATTCGTCGCGCCGTGGAAATACTTAAAGATGCAGGATGCACTGACGTTTATCTTTTTGGCTCTCTCGCCACGGGCAATATTCGAGACGGTTCTGACATAGATCTTGCTATTCGTGGATGCCCGAAGGGGAAATTTTTTCAACTATTGGGCAAGCTTTTGCTAGAGTTGAATCACTCCGTCGATTTAGTCAGCCTTGATCGTCAAGATGCTTTCGCGCGCTATTTGGAAAAGGAGGGAGGGTTGTTCCAAATTGGTTAATAAAGGTTGAATTCAAGAAACTGTAATAACGATTCGAGGCAGCTTATGAAATTGTCCACTAAAAAACGAGTTGTTTCACCAAGCACAGCCCAGAGGTTTAAAAAAGGAGGCTCATCGCGAATAGTCAAGAACGGTCAAGTCATCGAGCTTGGTAACTACGTGGTTTCTGATCCAAATATCTGTCACGGCTATCTGACTTTCAAAGGCACCCGTATTATGGTAGGGCCGGTCTTGGCGGCGCTAGCCGAAGGGCGAAGCAAAAGAGAAATTTTGCGGTCTTGGCCACGCTTAACTTGGGAGGCCGTGCAAGAAGCGCAGATGCTTGCGGTTCACCGTCTTATTTTCGATTTTCCCGAAGGGAAGCGACTTTGGTTGAATTACATTGAAGATGCCATAGCTGAAACTTACAAGAAGTACGAAAACCGAAGGGGCGCGCCGCTTGAGTCCTCAACTCGTAGTTGATGAACATCTCGATCACTGGAAGGTGACACGGGTTATTGCTCAGTGGATTAGCACCGAGCAAATCGGCTTTGAATTGGGTCGCAAATCGCTTCCCGATGACAACATTAGGGCATTTCTGCGACGCTTGAAAAGGAGAACTTTTATCACAATTGATAGAGGTTTTTACAAACGGCAATATTGTGACAAGCACTATTGCATTATCTTTTTTGATCTATCCTTGATTCGTGAAGCCGAAGTGCCGGAGTTATTGCGAAGACTGTTTCGTTTTTCCGAATTCCGAACTTCAAAAATCCGGATGGGGAAAATCGTGCGAGTGAGCCGCAGTGGGGGAATCCACTTTTTTGATTCACGAACTGGCTCTGAACAGTACCTCCCATGGACGCTCTAAAACTCATCTTCTTTTCACTCTTCACCCATCTCGCCATCGGCACACTCGTGCCCCTGCTGTTTATTTCTGTCAATGAAATGGGGCCGACGTTCTTTCGGCTCATCAGCAGCCTGTCCATTCTTTTGCTCGCGTGCGCTTTCTGGGCGAGTCCTTTTGCGGAGATTTCTTTCGCAGCGCCTTTCGTTTCCTCCAGCCCGATTGCAGGGCAAGTCACGACATTATTAACGCTCAGCATTTTTTTTCTGGCGTTGACGATCTTTCTGCTCAATCGCGGCGGGAAAATTTACGTGACCCTGGCCATCATTGCCGGACTGGCAGCGACGGCGAAGCTGGCTTTCGCTTTCCCGAATGTTGCGGCGGCGCCGGGTTGGATGACGGCCGGCAGTTTCATGAGCGCGGCGCTGGCGCTGGGCTCCGTGCTCGGAACGATGATCACCGGGCATTGGTACTTGGTGAATCGCAAGCTGACCATCCGGCCATTGCAATTGGCAACGTGGGTTTTCCTTGGCATCGCCGGGTTGCGCGCGATTTTGGTGATGGCGACGGTGCTGCTCTTGTCAAACTCATCGCAAGCGATTTTAGCCGAGACCGCGCGCAACCTTTTCAGTTTTTCCGCCTCGGGAATTCTGTTTTGGGCCCGCGTCGGATTCGGATTGGCGGCGCCTCTGCTCTTCGGCTGGATGATTTGGAGCTCGGTCAAAGCCAGGAACACCCAATCTGCCACCGGCATTCTCTACGCCACGATTGTTTTAGTGTTAATTGGGGAGGCGTTTGCCAAATATCTCTATTTGTTCACCGGCATTCCGGTATGAGATGCCCCATTGTTGAATTTAAGCCCGCCACAACTCCTGCCTCGTTTACGCATTACGGGTTTACGCAATTATAGCTTGATTTTTTGCCCGCAAGGTTCTATATTAAAGTTTAAACATATTATAAGAGGCCTGGCGCGAAGGCCGGTTCATTATGGAATTTCACTATGACTCGAAAGCCCATAGGGCGGAGCGCACCGGAAGAGCTCACCTTCAGCCAGCGCCTTGAAATCGTCGTGAGTGTTTTAAATCGCCAACCCTTGCAGCCGGTTTTGGACACGCTTTCCACGGCGCAACTGGTGCAAGCTCACAATTTTTTGTGGGATAAAATGGTCGAATTTCACGTCAAGACCCAGCAACGGGAATTTCGCCGGGAAGAGGTGACGCGCAGGATGATTTCTTCGGCCAAATATCAACATGTGCAAAATTGCGACCTGCGCCTGGATTATTGCAAAGGGGTGGAGTGTATTTGGTCGAATCCGATTTGTGCCGGCAACAAAGTCAAACTCAATATGGAGGTCATGGCCGAGCATATTCGCCGTTTGCTTAAATGAGGATTTCTATGTCACCCATATTGATGACGATAATTGTGGGTGTCGCTGCCTTCGCAGCGGCCTGGTTTCTGGCGCAGGCCAGCATTCAGGCGCGATTGCGCAAGGCCAAAGGCACCGTCGAAGATATTTTAGAACAAGCCAGGAAAGAGGCTGAACGCCGGAAGAATCAACTTGCCGTTCAGGCCAAGGAAGAGTGGTACCGGTATCGCGACACACAGGAAAATCAGCTCAAGCAGCGCCAGCGCAAGATCGAGGAGGCCGAGGCCCGGTTCGAGGAGCGGGAGAAGAAATTTGGCCGGCGCGAGGAGGGGCTGAGGCAGCGGGAAAGTGTGGTCACCCAAAAAGAGAACGAAGTGGGTGCGCAGCGCGAATCCTTGCGCGCGAAAGATGAGGAACTGACGCGCCTGGTCAAGCAGCAGAATATCGAGCTCTCCAAGATCACCCAGCTTTCCATCGAAGACGCCAGGCAACTGCTCTTCGACAACCTGCGCCAGGAATTCAACAAAGACGCCGCCAATATTTACAAAACCATCGTCGACGAAGCCAAAGTCAACGCCACGCGCGAGGCGAAGCGCATTCTCACCATGACCATCGAGAGCATCGCCTCGGAGCACGCCTCGGAAACTTCGGTCTCGGTGGTGCCGTTGCCCTCGGAAGAAGTGAAAGGACGCATCATCGGCCGCGAGGGCCGCAACATCAAAGCGTTCGAGCAGGCTACCGGCGTCAAAGTCATCGTCGACGATACGCCGGAAGCGGTGGTGCTCTCGGCGTTCGATCCGGTGCGCCGCGAAGTGGCGCGCCTCGCGCTCGAGAAGCTGATCAACAACGGCAAGATTCACCCGCAGCGCGTGGACGAAGTGGTGGCGCAGGCCGAGCAGGAGGTGGAAAAATCGATTTGGCGCGCCGGCAACGAGGCTGTCGCCAACATGGGCGTCGGCAAAATTCATCCGGACATGATTCGCACGTTGGGCCGGCTGTATTTTCGCACGAGCTACGGCCAGAACGTGCTGTCGCATTCGCAGGAAGTCGCACATATCTGCGGCATGATGGCGGCGGAGCTGAAGCTCGACGTGAGGCTGGCCAAACGCGCCGGCTTGTTGCACGACATCGGCAAGGCCATCAGCCAAAATCAGGAAGGCACGCACACCCAGCTCGGCATGGAGCTGGCGAGGAAATATAATGAGGATCCGGTGGTGATCAACGCCATCGGCTCGCATCACGAGGACATTGCGGCGGACAATTTGATTTCGCTGTTGGTGAGCGCGGCAGACGCCATCTCCGGCTCGCGTCCCGGCGCGCGGCGCGACACGCTCGACGGCTACGTGAAGCGCATCGACAAGCTCGAAAAAGTTGCCGACGGCTTCGAAGCGGTTGCCAAAGCATACGCAATTTCCGCCGGGCGTGAGATTCGGGTCATGGTGCAGCCGGAACGCATCAGCGACGCCCAAGCGGATTTGCTCGCTTCCGACATTGCCAAAAAGATTCAACAGGAATTGGAATATCCCGGCCAGATCAAAGTGACGGTGATTCGCGAAAGCAAGGCCACGGCGTATGCGTAAGAGATCGTCGCATTCGGCATAAGCCTTGCACTGAATTGCATGACCCCGATTTTGCATTGTAGAGCCAAAATCGCCACCCAATGAGTTTCAGCAGCCAAAGGACAATCGGGGTTGACTTTTATGTGTGCAAAATTAAGGTATGACAGGTCAGTCGTAAAAGCAAGTTTTGCATTTTCTGCAATTTCGCGTGCAGTTACCAACTCAAGTACATATTTACGAATTACGTCTTACGAGTTACGTCTTACGAATTACAACCTTAGAGGTGAATCATGGCTCGTCGCAGAGTGACGATCTTCGTCGTGTTTACCGTGGTGATCGGTGTCATCGGCTATCTCATTATCAGCGGGTTCAATGACACAACGGTCGCTTACTACCAAAAAGTCGACGAATTGAAGGCGCAAGGCGTCAGCGCTGAAGGCAAGAGCTTTCGCGTCAGCGGCCAGGTTGTCGCCGGCAGCGTGGTGCGCGCCGAAGACGGCTTGTCGATGACTTTCACCATCGACGAGCTTGGCAACACGATGGACGTGAGCTATCACGGCATCATTCCGGACACGTTCAAAGAAGGCGCCGGCGTGCTGTTGGAAGGCCGCTACGCCAATGGCCGCTTTGAGGCCACCAACATCATGACGAAGTGCGCCAGCAAGTACGAGAGCGAGGGACAGGCGCAGCAGTCGGCGGAAAAGACGTCGTGAGTTGAATGGTTTCGGGAAGGGAGAAAGGAAGGGTTTATGGCGGGAAAAATTCTGGATCGTATTCGAGAATACGCTCGTCAAGACAAGCTAAAATTCTCGAAGCATGCTTATCAGATTTTTGATTAACCATGCGCAAAAATAAAAACGGACGGAATTCAGGCGACCGCTGCGACCGCTGTTATGAGGGAACCTTGCATCCGCAGAAGGTATCCGAAACTATTCTCAAACGCGGGCGAGCCCTGGTGATTGACGACATCCCCGCTGAGGTTTGTTCGCGTTGTGGATATCGCTATTTTGACATCAAAGTTATTCGGGCGATGGATGCTCTTTTTGGAGAGTACGCGGTCCATATTGATTTACCCAAGATTGTTTTTCAAGAAGCCATTGCTCTCCAACGTGCAGCGTGAATTTATTTGTGCAAAATCAAGGTCGTAACCCGGAAAGGAGGTGGATGGGTGGCAAGCGACAAGCTGCTTTATGAATATACGACGCATTTCCCGAATGCGTTGGCCAAATTCGTCCATGCTGATGCGGACGAATACGAAGCCAAAAGCGTGACGTTCAAAGAAATCGAAAAGCGGGCGGACATCTTTTTGATTGGCCGCTCGGGCCAGCATGTGATTTTGGTGGAACCGCAAGGGTACGAAAAGGAAGATTTGTACTATCACATGGTAAAGAAGATCATGCTGTATTGCACGCATTATAAATATTGGGGGAACATGGATGCCACGGCCATTTTTCTGGAAGAAGCACATTACCGCGCCGCCGGGCTCTTTGAGCGACAGTTCGGGCAATCGTCGTTGCTGCGATTCAATCCCAAGGTTTTCGTGTTTAGCCGCATTAAGGTGGAAGAGCTGAGCCAGCTTAACGACATTTGCTTGACGCCGCTGTATCCTTTGTGTGGCATCTCTCCGGAGGAAATTAAACAACAGGCGCCAAGTTGGGCGGAGCAAATACGCAGCGCACCCGATTTGACAATGGATGAGCGCAACAATCTGTTGAGTTTTCTCGGTGGAGCCATTTCCCATCGGATTAAAAAAATGAGTGTAGAAGAAATTGACAATTTATTTGGAGGTTTTATCATGGAAGACACACCCGTCGGTCAAGAAATTTTGCTTAAAGGCGAGCAGCGTGGCGAGCAGCGCGGCGAGCAGCGCATGCTCCTCAAGCAAATAGCGGCGCGTTTTGGCACAGTTCCAGAAGATATTCGGCAAAAGATTCAAGCGATCACTGATACCGAGAATCTGGAACAGATCGCGACTTTGTTGCTGACGATTCAAAGCGTGGATGAGCTGAAAGATTTGGTTAACTGATTCACTAACGTGTTCAGTACACAGGACAAGGGCACAGAAGTTCCCTCGAATATAGCGGAAGTCCAGTATTTTGTTGCAGACAAACATGAGCCAGAGACCATAGTTCTGAATGTGGACGACTGGGCTACTAGTATGGGGTTGCTAGAGGCATCCTAGCGTTTTTGAACTATTCAAACCTTATTTATATCACATACGGTGAAGCCATGAAAGAAGCATTTAACAGAGAAGTTTTTAAAGAAATGATCCTCTATATTTCGGAGCGTTGCCAGGATAAACCTGCTTTCGGCTCTACTCATCTCAATAAGATTTTGCACTATTCGGATTTTCTTTGGTATGGATATACTGGTGAAGCGATCAGCAATGAAACCTACATAAGAGAGAAATATGGACAGATTCCAGTGCATCTTCAGGAAGTAAGCAAGGAATTGGAAGCAGAAGGCAAACTCAAGATTGAGGAACGGAATTACTTTGGAAAAGTACAAAAACGACCGGTTGTAACACATACTTCTAATTTTAAATTACTCACTAATGAGCAAAGGGATTTTATAGATCAGATTATCAATGCTATTTCAGACTACAATGCCTCTGAAGTGAGCAATCTAATAGCTCACCAAGATTTGTCCTGGCAATATCTGAAAAACGGAGAAGTGATACCCTACGAAACGGTTTTCTTTAGAAGAAAGAACGCCGTGTCGGAAGATACCATGATATGGGCCAGGGTGGTTATTAATGAGTATGAAGAATCTCTGAGGGAAAATGAAAGTGTCGTATAAAATCGTTGAAACAGCATGATTCAAAGAAAAAATCGAAAAGCTGGAAAAGGGATTGCCACGGATTGCGCAGTTCAGAAAAGGTCTTCACGCGACTCTTGCGCGTGATCCTTTTGTTTGGGGAACGCCGGTAGCGAAGGAGCCCAATTGGAAATATGGGTTTTATTTTGTGGGCACCTCCGATGCAATAGGAAGATTCCCTTCATTTGATATTGCCTATAGAGTTACCGACGACACAGTATACTTGCTCGACATTGGTGCTATTAAATTCTGAGGCCTTGCCATGACCCAATTCGGAAACGTTTTCCTTCTCCTCGCGCTGGGCTGCGCGGTTTATGCCATTGTAGCGGCAATCATCGGCGCGCGGCGCCAGCAGCAGGAGATGGTCGATACCGGCCACAACGCCGCCATCGCCGTGATGGCATTTTTGACGCTCGCCATGATCGGCCTGGTGCAGGCGTTGATGACCGACAACTTTAATTTACTATACGTCGCCGGTTACAGCAACCGCGCCTTGCCGTTTTTCTACAAGTTTACCTCGCTCTGGGCCGGCATGGCGGGCTCGCTGCTGTTTTGGGGATGGATGCTCTCCGCTTTCAGCCTGGTTTGCATTCTCATGTATCGCCGCCAGTCCCGCTTTGCGGGACTGATGCCCTACGTGACCGCGGTGTTGATGGCCGTCGCCACATTTTTTATCGTTGTCTTGGTTTTCGTTCCCGGCGCCCAACCCTTTGCGCTGCACACGCCGGCGCCGCCGGATGGGCGCGGCCTCAATCCGTTGCTGCAGCATTGGGCGATGGTGATTCACCCGCCGATACTCTACCTGGGTTATGTCGGTTTCACCGTCCCATTCGCCTTTGCGATTGCTGCCATGCTCAGCGGCCAGGTTGGCAACGAGTGGATGAAGATCACGCGGCGCTGGACGATCATTCCGTGGTTTTTTCTCGGCGTCGGCATGATGCTCGGCGGCAAATGGGCGTATATGGAGCTTGGTTGGGGCGGCTATTGGGCGTGGGATCCGGTCGAAAACGCCGCGATGATGCCGTGGCTGTGCGGCACCGCGTTTCTCCACTCGGTCATGATTCAAGAGAAGAAAAACATGCTGCGCGTGTGGAACATGGTGTTGATCATTCTGACTTTTACGCTTTGTATTTTCGGCACGTTTCTCACCCGCAGCGGCGTCATCTCGTCGGTACATAGTTTTACCCAATCGAGCCTGGGGCCACTTTTTTTGGGATTTGTCGGCCTCATTGCGACAAGCTCGTTCACAATAATGGGCTTGCGCCTGCACTTGCTGAAAAGTGACGTGCGCATGGATTCCGTCGTGTCGCGCGAATCGGCGTTTCTGCTCAACAACGTGGTATTTCTCGGCGCCTGTTTCGCGGTATTTTGGGGCACGCTGTTCCCGGTCGTCTCCGAAGCGGTGCGCGGCGTCAAAATCACCGTCGGCGCGCCGTGGTTCAACGCGGTGTTGGTGCCGATTTCCCTGCTGCTGCTTTTGCTCACCGGCATCGGACCTTTAGTGGCGTGGCGCAAAAGCTCGGTGGGGCATTTGAAAAAGATGTTCATGTTTCCCGCCTTGGGTGCATTCGTCGCGCTCGTGATTCTGCTCGCTGTTGGCGTGCGCCATTTCTATGCGCTCATGTCTTTCTCGCTTTGCGTGTTCGTCACGGTCACCATTGTCACCGAATTTCATCGCGGCGCCGTCGCACGCGGGCACACCAACGGCGAGCCGTATCTGTCGGCGCTGTGGCACTTGCTGATGAAAAACAAGCGGCGCTACGGCGGCTACGTCGTTCACTTCGGCATGGTGCTCATCTTTTTGGGCGTCACCGGCACAGCGTTCACAGAAGAGGCCGAAAAGCAGCTCATGCCAGGCGAAGCCTTGAAGCTGCGGAATTACGAGCTGGTTTATCAGGATACCAAGCAATTCCAGGATCCCAACAAAATCGTGACCGAGTCCAGCATGGTTGTCAAGCGAGACGGCAAAGTGCTCGACACCATTTATCCGCAGAAGCATTTCTATATCGTGCAGCAGCAGCCGACCACCGAGGTGGCGCTGTTCTCAAACCTGCGCGAAGATTTGTACGTCGTGCTCGGCGAGCACCAACCCCAAACCAATGCGGCGACGTTTCACGTTTATCTGAATCCGCTGATAAACTGGGTGTGGATCGGCGGCATGGTTTTGACGCTCGGCACGCTGATCACGTTGTTGCCGGATGCGCGGGAGCGAACGGGCAGAGCCGTCACAACGCCCGTCGCCAAAACCGTACGCCAGCGCGTTGCTGCTTAACAAGGAAATTCTAATAACAAACTGGCGCAGAAAATTTGCTGCGGATAGAAGTAATTGCAACCTCAATATCAAGAACAGTTGCACGACATCGACGAAAGTTTTCCTGGAATTGTGAGTACTCCCGGTGTATGCGGCGGTGCGCCTCGCATTGTCCGCACACGGATTCCAGTCTGGGGTTTAGTGCAAGCCCAAAGATTAGGAGCGAGCGATGCAGACTTGTTGCTTTGGTATCCAACACTGCGAGCAGAAGACCTCGCCAATGCATGGGCTTATTTCCAGGCTCATCAGGAAGAGATCGAGCAGCAAATCCGCCAGAACGAAGAGGCGTAAATGGCGTGACTATTTAGTGACTTTGGACTTCGGACACAAAGACTTCGGACTTACAACTTAGGACATACAACTAGGGAGCGCATTTATGAAAATCACCCGCGACTTATTATTTGAATTACCGAAAACCGATTTGCACGTTCACCTCGACGGCTCGCTGCGGGTAAAGACCGCGATTGAATTGGCCAAAGCGAACGATATTCCCTTGCCGAGCCACAACGAAGCCGAGGTGCAGGATTTTTTGTCGGTAAAAGGCCAGGTCGAAAATCTCAAAACGTATCTCGACAAATTCGATTTCACCTTGAAGCTGATGCAAAACGAGGAGTCGCTCAAGCGCATTGCTTATGAGCTGGCCGAAGACGCGGCGCGGGAGAACATTACCTACATGGAAGTGCGCTATTCGCCGATTTTGCACCAGCAAAAAGGCCTCAGCCTCGAGCAGGTCGTCGACGCCGTGCTCGAGGGGCTGCGCGAAGCCGAGCACAAATATCCGATTCGCTGCGGGGTGATCATCTGCGGCATTCGTTCGATCGACCCGGCCACCTCGGTGCGGCTGGCAGAATTAACCGTGGCTTACAAACGCAAAGGCGTGGTGGCGTTTGACCTGGCCGGCGGGGAATACGACAATCCGGCAAAAGATCATGCCAAGGCCTTTTACGTCGTTCGCAAAAATTGCATCAATTGCACCGTTCACGCCGGCGAGGCTTACGGCCCCGACAGCATTCATCAAGCCATTCACGCCCTGGGCGCCCATCGCATCGGCCACGGCACGCGCCTGATCGAAGACGAAGATTTGCTCAATTACGTTTGCGACCATCGCATTCCTTTGGAGATTTGCCTGACGAGCAACGTGCAAACCAAGACCGTGTTGCGCATCGAGCACCATCCTTTCAAAAAATATCTCGACCGCCAACTGCGCACGACGCTGAACACCGACAATCGCCTGATATCCAACACCACGATGACCGACGAGTTGTGGCTGGCGGTGCAAACCTGGGATTTGGATTTTGCCCAGGTCAAAAAAGTCATTCTGAACGGTTTTAAGAGCTTGTTCATTCCGTTTGCCGAGAAGGTGCGGATTTATAACGAAGCCAAAGCGAGGTTGAGCCAGTTTGAGTGAGTGACGGGAATGGCCGGCGTTAAAGTTTTAATGCCACGCTTTTATTTGTTGACGAAAGGGAATTTATACGGCAACTGCGACGAAATCTTCAGCACGTGCGGCGACGCCTTCTGACGCAGAGCTTTTAGCTGCAATCGCTCAAAAGCAGGAATGGGCGCTCGCGGCACTCTACGACCGCTACGCTACCGTGCTCTACAGCCTGGCGTTGAAGATCTTGAGCAAGAGTGGACCGGCGCAGGACGTGGTACATGAAGCCTTTTTGACGGCTTGGCGCAAGGCCGGCATGTACAATGAGACTCGCGGCAATGTGGCAACGTGGCTGATCGTCCTATGCCGGAATTTGGCGATCGATCAATATCGCGCCAAAATGCGTCTCGCCAGCCGTCGGGTTGAGCTTGATGCTGCTGCCGAGCATTTGATATCGCAGGAAGATGATCCTGCCGTCGCGGCTTTGGCCGCAGAAGACATCCGGCAGCTCCGCGAAGCGCTCGTCAAGCTCCCGCCGGAGCAAAAGCAGGTTATCGAAATGGCTTATTTTCAGGGCATGAGCCAATCGGAAATTGCCGCGGCTACGCAGACACCTTTGGGCACGGTCAAGACCCGCGCGCGGCAGGCGCTGCTGAAACTGCGCAATGCCCTCGTCGATATCGCGCCGGATATGGCGGGCGGTTGAGTTTTAAAGGCTTTTTGATTTGCAAAAAACTGTTTGGACGTTTGCTTCGTATATATTTAAAATGAAGACGGCAAAAACAAACCTATGATGGCAGACGAGTTCACCGAGCTTGCCGAGCCTTTTGTCTTGGGCATGCTCGACGAAAAAGAGGCGCGGCAATTTCAACAGCACCTTGCCACCAGTTGCCGGGAATGCCGGCAGGCGGTGGATGAGGCCAAACGCGTCGCGCATGCACTGCCGTTTACCGTGCCCCAGAATGAGCCGCCGGCAGAATTAAAGCAGCGCTTGCTCGCAACCATCGGCGCCGAAGCCAACGTCGTCAAAATGCGCCCCGTTGCCGAAAAACGCGCAGAGGGCCGATCCGGGCCGGCAACCATTCGCTCCATGCCGCAGCGCACGTTCGTTCAGCGCCTCCGGGGCACGCTGGCTTGGGCCGCGGTGTTTTTGCTCTTTGCCGCCGGCTATGGTTATTTCCTCCAGCGCGATTTCATCAAACAGTTGCAGCAGCAATTAAGTGCGCGCAACGCTGAAATCAAGCTGCTGCAATTCGAAATGGAACGGCAAAAGACGGTAATCGAACAAATTAGAAAAAGCACCGCCTCACGATTGTTGTTGGTCGAACTCAAAGGCACGGAAGTGAAACCTTCCGGCGGCATCAAGATTTTGCTGGATCCCCAAACTGCCGGCGGCAGCTTTATCGCCTACGACTTGCCGGCGCTGCCGGATGAGCACGATTATCAGCTTTGGTTTTTGAAAGACGGCAAGCCTTTCGACGCCGGCGTTTTTCACGTAAATGAAAAGGGCGAATTTATCGGAGAAGTTCAGCATCTGCCCGAAAAGCTGGCCGGCATCTCCGCCTTCGCCATTACCCGCGAGCCGAAAGGGGGCAGCCCAACGCCGACTATGCCGATATATTGGGTTGGCGCCGTGCAAGAGGGATGACCGTAGCGCAGACGGCCCGTTCGCTCTTCTAAAAAAATCATAGAAATCGCAAAGCCCGCGGCGTAGCTCGCCATGGGCTTTTGTTTTTTCTGCCCGGAAAATTTTCTTGACAAGTCTCAACGGCTTTACTATATTGCGTAGGCGAAGTCGAACCTGCACTCAGAGGTTTTTGATAAATAAAATGAGAAGCTTCCAAGTGCAAGTCCGACTTTACTCATTTTAACGAGGAAAACTTGTCTGTCCAGCCCATTTCGCGCCGAAAATTTCTTACCCAAGCTACCACGGCGGCGTTAACTCTCCCGCTTGCTCTATCCGGAAGAGGCCTCTGTCAATCCCCGCGCTCATTGCCTACTCGTCGCCGCTTGCGTGAAATTGGCATTGTGATTGGCACGCTTCCCACCGGAAAGTGGAACGCCATCACCGACGTGCCCGGCGTCAAAGTCGGCCATTGCACTCGTAACGAAGGCGACGGCGAGTTGATCATTGGCCGCGGGCCGATTCGCACGGGCGTTACTGTCATTCTGCCCAACGACGACGTCTTTCGCGAGAATCTCACCGCCGGCAGGTTCGTCATGAATGGCAACGGCGAGATGATCGGCTTGGGCAGCGTCGATCAGCGCGGCCTTTTGCAATCACCAGTTTTCCTCACCGACACCTCGAATATTGGCCGCGTGATGAACGGCGCGATGACGTGGTTTCTGCGAACGTATCCGGAAATCGGCGATTCGATGCCGGTACCTGTTCCGCTCGTCGCGGAAACATGGGCGGGTTTTTTGCACGATGTGGCCGGACGCCATCTCAATGACGAGCATGTGCTGGCAGCCATCCAAGATGCGCAAAGCGGACCAGTACATGAGGGCGCGGTCGGCGGCGGCGTGGGCATGGTGTGTTACGATTTCAAAGGCGGCATCGGCACGGCTTCGCGAGTTTTGCCGGAACGGCACGGCGGCTACACGATTGGGGTGCTCGTACAAACAAATCACGGCAGCCGCGAGCAGTTGATGATCAACGGCGTGCCGGTCGGCAGGGAAATTTCTGATTTGCAGACCGTGGAAGGAAAGAAGTCAAAATCCATTTTGCTCATCGGGGCCACCAACGCGCCGATGATTCCGAGCCAGTTACAAAGGCTCTGCAAGCGCATGGCTTTCGGCTTGGCGCGCACCGGCGCGCTCTCATCGCACAGCTCCGGCGATTTGCTGTTGTTCTTCTCAACCGGCGTCAAAGTGAAGCGCCACGATTTTCCTTTGGAAAAAAATAAAAGCAATGTCGGGGTGATGACTGAAATTGAAATTTTCAACGATGAGTGGATCACACACGCGCACCAAGCTGCGATGGAAGCCGCCGAAGAGGCGATTCTCAACGCCTTGTGCATGGCCGAAACGACGACCGGCATCAATGGCAACACAGCGTATGCGTTGCCGATTGAGCGTCTGCAAGGAATTATGCGAAAATACGGGCGTTTGTAATACCTTGATTTTGTGCATATAAAAGTCATTGCGAGGAGCGAAGCGACGAAGCAATCCGGTGATTGCAAAGAGATTGCTTCGCTGCGCTCGCAATGACAATTTTATTGAAACGATAGGCTAGGCTACGCCTGCCGAAAGCATCACGATAAACCCACGGGATGTTTTTTCTTGAGGAGACAAAGAAAATAAAATGCGAATTGCTTTTGCAACCAGTGAATGCGTTCCTTTTGTCAAAACCGGCGGTTTGGCGGATGTCAGCGGGGCGTTGCCGAAAGCGTTGGCGGCGGAGGGCAACGAGGTCAAGGTGTTTTTGCCTTTGTACGGCTCGATCAACACTCTCAGCCACGGGTTGAGTTTTGCTCATGAGCTGCATGGCATTCCCGCGCAGATTGGCGGCGAAACCGTGTATTATCACGTCTGGTATAAAAGGGATGATACCGGAGCCGAGTTTTATTTAATCGATTGTCCGCAATATTATCATCGTTCGCAGATTTATACCAGCGATGCCGACGAAGACAAGCGCTACATTCTCTTGCAAAACGCGGTGCTGCAGATTTTGCAGCGCTTCAATTGGGCGCCGGACGTATTGCACTGCAATGATTGGCAGACGGCGCTGCTGCCGGTTTATTTGAGAGAGAAATACGGTTGGGACAGCCTGTTTTGGAAAACGGCGTCGGTGTTGTCGATTCACAATTTGGCCTATCAAGGCTTGTTCTCAAAGGAATCGATTTATCACGCGGGATTGTATTATGACAAATTTTATCCCGGCGGGCCGTATGAGTTTCACAACGCGTTCTCATTTTTAAAAGCGGGGATACTGTATGCCGACGCGCTGACGACGGTGAGCGAAACGTACGCGCGGGAGATTCAAACGCTGGATTATGGCGAGCGCCTGGACGGCGTGCTGGCGATGCGGCGAGATGATTTGTTCGGCATTTTGAATGGCATCGACCCCAACGATTGGAATCCACGAGTCGATAAATTCATTCCGCAGCGCTATGATCTGGAGAATTTTAGCGACAAGACAAAGAACAAGAAGGCGCTATTGGCGCAAGTGGGATTGCCGTTTGATGAAAGCGTGCCGATGATCGGCATGATCACGCGCTTGACGGTGCAAAAGGGCCTGGAGATTCTTTCGCAGGCGTTCACCGATCTGATGCAGATGCCGGTGCAGTTGGTGATTTTGGGAAGCGGCGAGAAAAAATACGAGGATTTCCTGCGATGGGCAGCGAGCACGTACCCCGGCAAGGTTTCGGCCTATATTGGTTTCAACAATGCGTTGGCGCATTTGATCACCGCCGGCTGCGATATGTACCTGATGCCGTCGCGCTACGAGCCGTGCGGGTTGAATCAAATGTACAGCTTGAATTACGGCACCGTGCCCATCGTGCGCCGGACCGGTGGATTGGCGGACACGGTGAGAGACTATCACGAGCTCAACGGCCAGGGCAACGGGTTTTCGTTCTGGGATTTTACTTCGTATGCGCTGTACACCAGCGTGTACCGCGCGCTCGAACTGTTTCATCAGAAAGACGTTTGGATGAAGATTATCAAGCGCGGCATGTCCGAGGATTTTTCGTGGCAGAAGTCGGCACGGAAGTATATGGAAGTTTATCGCTGGGCCAAGAGCAAGCGCGGCGGCTAAATTATAGGTTGGTTTTTAACATCGCTATTGGTATTTTGGGGTTATCATGTATTATCTCTATCTCGACGAATCGGGAGACCTTGGACATTACACGGACGGTCCGGGCGCTTCTCGTTATTTTGTCATCACAGTTTTGGAAGTAAGAAATGAACAAGCCAGAAAAGCCATGGAAAAAGCTGTAGAACGAACCGTGAAAAACAAGCTGCACAAAAAACGTTCTCGCAAGGCAAAACCGGTCACCGAACTCAAAGCCACGGCAACGGGTTTCGCAGACAAGCAATATTTCTATCACAGTTTTTCACATGAAATCAAACTATTGCAAGCGGTTGATCTATTTGCGTGGGGGTTTTTTCGCAAATATGAGGTGGGCGATACTCGATGGTATGACGTGTTTCGAGAAAAGGTTGTTTTTGAGCGCGTGTATCCATACAAATAAAAAAAGAGAGCGACCCCTGTACAGCTAGATCCCGTGGCTCTATTACCTACATTCAGAAGGGAGCACCACAGGGGCTGTACAGGCCTTACTCACTCTCTTTAAAATAAGATACTTCGTTAAAATGTAAAAGTCACGGGTCTTCTTAACAAAAAATGAAAACTTCGAGCAAGTCATTGCGAAGCTTCGTCGCCTTTTTTGTCCTATTTATCGCCGCCTGCCAAAATAATGATTCCCAATTGCCCACGCCACCGGAAGGCGCAACGCCGAAATTCAAAGTGATGGATTTTGACGCGCCGGAGCAGTGCGCGAGCTGCCATCCCGATCATTACAACGAATGGCGCAGTTCGATGCACGCCTACGCCTTTGTCGATCCGGTGTTCTTTGCCATGCACGAGCGCGGCCAGCGAGAAACCGGCGGCAAGCTCGATCAATTTTGCACCAAATGTCACAGCCCGATTGCAAGCCTGACCGGCGAAACGCCGCCCTTCTTCAACCGCAACGATCTCTCGCCGATTTCTCAGCACGGCGTGCAATGCGATGTGTGCCATACGATCACCAAGATTAATAAAACGTTGAACGCCGATTTTGAATTGACGCCGGGCAACACAAAGTATGGTCCCATTGCGAATCCGGCGCCCAACAATTTTCATCAATCGTCGTTCAACGCGATGTTTGATCGCTCGGAATTTTGCGGCGCTTGCCACGAGGTGGTGAATGGCCTGGGCGCAAAACTTGAAGAGACTTTTACGGAATGGGTGAGAGCGACTTTTGCCGGCATGTCGGTGGATTGCCAGGATTGCCACATGCCGACTTACGCCGGACAAGCTGCTACCGGCGGACCGCAGCGCGATAGAGTTCATCGCCATTATTTTGCCGGCGTCGACGTGCCGCTCGTCGATTTCCCCGATGCCGCGTTGCAGCGCCAAATGGCTGAGAAGCTATTGCAATCTTCAGCAGATTTAATCGTGGCGAGTCCGGAGGCGGCTCGCGCTGGAGACACGTTAAAAATCGCCGTGACTGTAGAGAACAACCACGTCGGCCATAGCCTGCCTTCCGGCGTAACCGCAGAGCGGCAGATGTGGATTGCCGTCGTGGCGCGCGATCAAAGCGGGCAAATTCTTTATCAAAGCGGCCAGCTCGATGCCAACGGCGATCTCATGGATCATCACAGCGCGCTCAACTCCAGCGCCGACCCCGCGCTGACGGTCTTTCGCCAACTCATGTATGACGAGACCGGCAAAGAAGTGCTGTTCTTCTGGCAGGCGAAAACCGTCGAGAATAATTTAATTCCAACGTTTGGCTCGAAAACCGCGTTATATAAATTTGTGCTGCTACAAAATCTCACAGGTGAAATCAATCTCGAAGTGACGTTGCGGTTTCGGACGTTGCCGCCATATTTTCTACGCGAATTGGGTTTGGACGGCCTCGTTGCCAAAGTTCCGATTGTGGACATGGCGAAAGTGACGAGGCGGGTGAGCATAAATTAAAAAGATTTTCAACATGGCAATCAGCCCAAAACAGAAAAATGAAGACCAACGGATAAAAAGCTGCCAACGGATTAAAACAAAAACTCTAAATATCCGTTGGCCGCTGTTCATCCGTTGGGTAAATATTTGCACGTTAAATTCTGTCTTTTTCTTTTGTTTTTTTATTTCTCTTCACAATGCCCTGGGGCAAGAGTTCACCCGTCTCGCCAACGGCATTCCCGTCGAGCACAACGGCGAGCAATTGGCCTTGCCTTTTCTCGGCGGATTGGATCGCTTCATTCCCCAATTTGTCGACATCGATAGTGACGGCGATCTCGACCTTTTCATTTCAGATGCGGATGGGAAATTGACTTTGTTGGAGAATATCGGCACCTCTCGCGTCCCCCAGTTTCGCCTGGTTCCCGACGCATTTAAAGATATCAACGTGCGGAACTGGTTTTATTTCGTGGATATGGAAAGCGACGGCGACCCGGATTTGTATCATGCCAATGAAGACAAGGGGCTCACCTTTTATCGCAATAATGGCTCCGGCGGGCAAGCTGACTTTGTGCTTGAAGAGCGCACCGTACTCAGCTTCAACGGCCAGCCAGTGTTCAGCCAATTAACCAGCATACCGGCTTTTGCCGATATCGATGCCGACCGCGATTATGACTTTTTTAGCGGCATCATCACCGGAGAAATCGCTTCCTACAAAAATATCGGCAGCCGGCATGCGACTTTATTTCAATTTGAAACGGAACGATGGCAAGATCTGTTGATCGTTTCGTTTGGCAAAGCCTCTCTGTCACCGCACGCGCCGCCGTTTCCAGGCCAAAACCGGCATGGCGCCAGCGCCATCGAATTTGCCGATCTTGACGGCGACGGCGATCTCGATTTTTTCTACGGCGATTTTTTCCACAAAGGGATGTACTACTTGCGCAACGACGGCGATGCCCGCGAGGCCAAAGTTGCGATTACGGACACCTTGTTCCCGAAGCCGCAGCCGGTGATAACGAACGGTTATAACGTCCCACGCTTCGCCGACATTGATGGCGACGGCGATCTCGACTTCTTTGTGGCTTGCCTGCAGCAGAGCTTGGATAACTTCATTTTCTATCGCAACGCCGGCACAGCGGATTTGCCGCAACTGCAGCCGGTGACCAACAATCTCCTGACGATGCTCGACGTTGGCAGCAATAGTGCGCCAGCATTGGCCGACGTCGATGCGGACGGTGATCTGGATCTTTTTATCGGCAACATCGACGGCCATATCAGTTTTTATGAAAACATCGGCTCGGCAACTTCGCCGGCTTTGCGATGGGTAACCGACGCGCTGCCATATATTCAGCCGAACAGCCATTTTTCCGCGACGCCGGCCTTCGCCGATATCGATGCGGATGGCGATCTCGATCTTTTCGTCGGGTCGTTTTTCGGAAAAATCGCTTTTTATGAAAATCGCGGTTCCTCGCGCACTCCAGACTTTGTGCTGATCACGAATGATTTTGCGAACATCGCGGCCGGCAATGCCGCAACGCCGCACTTTGCCGATGTCGATCGTGACGGCGATTACGATCTCTTCGTCGGCTCTGCCAACGCCGGTGTTATCAGTCTCTTTGAAAACGTTGGCAACGCCCGTGCGCCAAATCTACAATTGAAGAAAGAAATCCA
The DNA here is from genome assembly GCA_022616415.1 of Candidatus Zhuqueibacterota bacterium. Taxonomy (GTDB): domain Bacteria; phylum Zhuqueibacterota; class Zhuqueibacteria; order Zhuqueibacterales; family Zhuqueibacteraceae; genus Zhuqueibacter. The sequence continues at coordinate 36,128 of JAKEEU010000313.1, forward strand.
ACCTCCCGTCGCCATCGAATATAGTGTGCCATTTCTATACGATTGGAACCTCGACGGCTGGTTGGATCTCTTTATCGGCGGGTTCGAAGGGACGATTTTCCATCTTCGCGGCGTGGCGGCGGACTCTTTCGCTTTCGAGCAAAAAAATTTTGCCGGCATCGACATTGGCTTCTTTGCTTTCCCGACGTTTGCTGATTGGGATGGCGATGGCCACCTCGATCTACTGGTTGGAGAAGGCGATGGCGGCCTCAATTTCTTTCGCGGCACCGGCAGTACCGGCGTTGCCGATCCGATTGTTTTGCCAGGCACTTTCGAGCTGCACGCTTATCCGAATCCGTTTCGTGATCGGTTAAACATTTCATTACGCGCCGATGGCGCAATGGCAACTCAAACACCGCGTGCAGCGATCTACAATCTGCTTGGCGCGCGCATTGCAGAGCTGGAAATAAAAAATGCCGGCAACGGGCTGTGGCGAGCCGAATGGCAGCCGGCGTCTTTGCATTTGAGCAACGGCATTTATTTCCTTACAATAAATAGGGGACAAGAACAGGTGACACGAAAACTCTTGCTCATTCATTGAAGGAGCTTTTATGCCTCACTCTTTGCGATTCTGCTTGCTGGCGATCTTTTTGATCAGCACGAGTTCTCCATCGTTGGCCCAACAAAACCAATCTTCGTCCATCCCTGAAAAATTCATTTCCGATGCCTCTCACGTTCTCGGCGGCACGGGACACGTGCTGACTTCTCCTTTGCGCTGGCACGGCAAAGATTGGGCGATTTTTGGCTCGGTGTTGGGCGGCACGTTTGCGCTTTCCTTTTTAGATGAAGAGATCAATGAGGTTTTTCTGCGCAACCACAGCAAAACAGCGGACAAAGTGTCTGACGTTGGAATAGAGTATGGCGAGCCGGCAACGGTAGTCATTCTCACCGGCAGCTTGTACGCAGTAGGATTGATTGCCGACAGCGAGTGGCTGCGCGAGTCGTGCGTTATTCTGTCCGCCTCATTGCTGCCGAGTGGAATAATTCAGACCGTCACCAAAAAAGCTGCTGGCCGGGCGCGCCCGCATCTCGGACTCGGCCACCACGAATTCGACCCGTTTCGCAATGAAGAGGCTTATTACGCTTTCTTTTCCGGGCACACGATGGTGGCGATGGCAACTTCGCACGTTTTTGCCAAGCGCATCAATAATGCGCCGGCCAAAGTCGTGCTGTATGGTCTCGGCGGCATCGCCGGCCTGGCTCGCATGTATAATGAAGACCATTGGCTGACGGACGTCGTGCTCGGCAACGCGCTGGCGATTGTCAGCGTGAATTCAGTGTCGAAATGGCTGGAAGCGAAGAAGAATAACAAAGCGATGGGTGGCTTGCAGTGGCGTGTCATTCCGGCACGGCGGGGCGTGAGTTTGAGTGTAGCATGGTAGGCTCACTTCTGCGGCCATGCTCAGAAAAATTCCAAGAGCTTTATATCACCAACGGATGAATTAAGACCAACGGATAAAAACATCACTGGTGAAACTTCTTTGCTTTTACGGTGTGGCCGGTTGGAGGATATACTTTGATTTATTTGCAGCAACGTTTGCCTACTCTTTCTCGTACTCCTGCGTGCTTTTGAAATCTTGAAAAGCGAGCAAGAGTACGAGTAGGAGTAGGAACACGAGCAACAAACATCCAGCAACCAGACAGCTACTTCGCCGACAACTGCTCGCTGCTCAGAAGCATATCAATCTTCATCGCCATGCCTTGCTCCATCTCCGGGCCTTCAAAGCCGACCGCCTTGAATTGAATCACGCCTTTGCGATCGATGAAGAACTGGGTTGGGATGCCTTCAACTTTATATTTCTCGACGACGCTGGCCTCGTCATAAACAACCGGGAAGGTGTACTTATTGTCTTCCAGAAACTTTTTGACCAACTTCTCCTTTTCAGCACCGCTCTCCCTTTCCCAGGTATTCACGGCGAGAATCACGACGTCGGGGTCATTCTTGTACTTCTCATAAACCTTTTGCACATACGGAAACGCCGCTTTGCAGGGGCCGCACCACGTCGCCCAGAAATCGAGCACCACGACTTTGCCTTTGAGCTGTGCGAGCTGGACCGATTCGCCGGCAAGATTCCTGGCGGAAAAATCCGGCGCCGGCTTGTTGACGCGCTCCGCCAGCAATTTCTCTTTGGCTTTTGCCGCGCCACGCTCTTTCGCCGCCGCCGCCAGCTTGTCGAAACCTTCGGCGTTTCCTTCTTTTTTGACAAACGCCTCTTTGCCGTATTCGAGCAGCTTGTCGTTGTACTTCGATTTTTCAATGCAAGCTTTCGTGACTTCGATGGCCGAGACATAATCGCCATTTTTAAGATAACACTGCACGAGCCGCTCGTTGATGTCGGCGTTGGAACCTTCGGTCAAATCATAAGCTTCACGATAGGCTTGTTGCGCCTCCTGGTATTGACCAAGTTTGAACAGACCGAATGCGTAGGTATCGAGCACGTAACCGAGGCTGGTGCGCTGCGATTGCTCCCATTGCTTTTTGGAAAGATGCGGCGGCTTTGCACTCTGGTCGGTTGTTCTGAGCGCTTCAACACCTTGTTTGGCTAAATCGACGCCGCGCTCAACTTTGACATCTTTTTCGATGTAAGCCCACGCGAGCGTATTCAGCAAATTCCCATCCGGCGGTTGAATCGTTGGAATAAGCGCTTCCGCTTTATCGAATTTTTGCGCGTCAATCAACAAGTTGACCAAAGAAGACTTCTGCCGCGCTTCCAAAGCGGAGAATTCTTCTAAATACGCCAGGGCCAATTGCGTGCGCTCTTCCTTGTCACGAGTTTGGTAGACTTTTTCAAGCTTGATCTGCTTCGCCAAATCTCCTTTGGGATTTTTGGCGATGAGTTGATCTTGTAAAGTTTTTGCCTTCTCCGCCTGGCCCACTCGCCCGTACCAGTTGCTGATCATCGACAGCACTTTATCGTCACTCGCCGACTCTTTTGTCATGGCCTCTAGCTCATTGATAATGGTGCGGGTCAGTGTCGTGTCGCCTTTCTTCTCCGCAAGCTCGATATCCCACAGCCAAAACTTGGTTCGGGGCTGCTTGGGATAAAGTGATTCTTCCGCCATCGCCTCCTCGCGCGCGCGCATCAAATCTTTTTCTCGCCTGAATTCAAAAAAAGGAAACTGATACGATTGGGATCGCGCGAAATGCGCCCCCTCAACTGGTTTGCCGCTCTGATCGTGTACCAGGAAATCCCAATACTTGTCCTGGTTGGTGTCGATGATCTCGCCTGCCACAAACCGGACGAGGGCGAAGACTTGGTTGGAACCTTGCAGCTTCAGTTTTGCCTCCCAAATTTTTCCCTGCATTTTCATCGGAGCTTCAAGGAGCAAAGGCCGGTCTTTGTCCCAGAGCATGAGCACCTGCACATCCATGGCTTGCGCACCAAACAGCATCGCCCCTTTCACCAGCGGATTGTAGCGTATCGTGATCTCCGTGCCCACCGTTGGCTTGTCCGGCTTGATGGTGACGAGTTGCTCATCGGCGCTCGCCAGAGCAAACGCCGTCAAGAGAAACGCCACAACGAAAACAGCGATTCCCTGTTTCATAGACAGCCTCCACGATATTGAGGTTAAGAGAAAATTGTGAATTTGATATTTGACCACATGACGACTGGTGTTGTCAAGAAGCTTCCAAGTCACCGGCATGTCATTAGTGCATATCTTTTACATGACTATGGTTTTTCTCTCCGACGCTTTCAATAAGACGCCAAGGCCAAGTTGGAACAAGAGATTTCTTCCTACCAATGCGGCGCGGCTTGGATTAATTATAACGAATGGACCCGTTGACCAATCATAAACAGCCCGAAGGGCGAAAGACGCCGCTTTTAATCCTTGTGATTCAGAGTGGACGGCGATCTGCACTTTGGGGGTCACGTAACGATAACGCTGACCAAGATGTGTTGCCCAAGTGGTTTTATAATCTTTTAGACGTACCCCCAATTGCTCTATATCCATGCTACGCACAATAATGCTCGGCGAACCAGTATCAAGGTCAGCCGTTAGTCGGATACCAGTGCTTTCCAGTTTCTGTTTGTCATCATTCACGATGCCAATAGTTATTGGCACAGTCGGATAGAAATCATCATCTTCAAGCTCGTTCCATTGCGATTGGGCGGTGGGGGCTGCTGCGCTTTCCTCGATGAGAGGCTCTCGAATAAACAAAAATGGCACAAGCCCTGTTTCCATTCCCATTTTTGCCATTTCATTCCGCATCGGCACATCATCAAGAGTTGGGGAGAACTTCTCCACTTTTCCACCGATAACGACAATCCACTCTGCATCGTATTTGCTTAATTGCTCGTCAATCCATGCTTTGTTTCGTGAAAAGGCCTGCCAGCTTACTTCGTCTTGCTCGTCTTCCGATAATTTCTCAAATTCATCGTATGACATCTCGAAAGGGTTCTTTTCAACGCCTTTTGCATCGTTTCGTTCCAGCCATTGGCGGAAGGCATCCTGAAACGCTTCCTTCAAAGTCGGCCTAAGGGACTCGAGATAGTCATCGATCCAATATTCTATTGGTGGCGCATTGCTGGGTGGATCGGGCAGATCAATCATTACACTCGACATGGCCATTCTCCTTGATTTTAAATGCAAGCCCAGTTAAAGTTCCAATTCATCCCTTATCTTTGCTTGAATAATTTGTTCGTGAATTTTGTGAACCGTGTCATCTCCCCAATATTTTTTAACGTCGAGAATCGTATTTCCTTTGCCGTTTTCGCTCTTCTCAATGGCGCGAGAGGCAAAACGCAAAGCCGCTCGAATATCCGCGCGTGTCAGTATGGGATATTCAACGATGATTTCTTCCGGCATGTACCCTTCGGCAAGGTGATCGAGAATCAGGCGCACTGGAATGCGCGTGCCGGCAATCACCGGCTTGCCGCCTAAGATTTCCGGATGGCGAGCAACTCATGCTTTTCTCTGAGGGAGCTTCAAAGTTCTAATGGCTTTCATACTCATTCCATGAATGGGTTGACTTTTGCAGGTACCGTTTATGATTAAAATACTGCTTTCCTACTGAAAAAGCAACGTCAATTTTGAATGCTTAATTTGAATGCTTGGCCAGCAAAAAGCAACCCGAGGGGTGTAACCAGCATCAAGGATCAAGCATCCAGAATTACTCAACAATCCTCACCCTCGCCTCGTTGCCATTGCCTTGATACTCCGGATAATACATCAAAGTCGCAGTCGCCGGCATCACGTGATAGTCGCCAGGAATCTGAGCGCGGAATAGATAAGCAAATTCGTGCCTTCCAACCGGCAGGCGTGTTGCAAAGAATGCGACCTTCTCGTCGCGAATCTCTTTGGCGGCGTACCAGTAGCCGCTGTTTCCTTCGCCTTCGTATTCTTGTTCTCTCGGACCGCGATAGGCTGACTCGCCAATGATGTTGTAGCCGCTTTCGTCTTTGATCACTTCGACGCCCGCCGGCAGCGGATCTTCGAGCATGAAATATTCATAATCCGTGTTCGAAGTGACCGTGACTTTCACCAGCACCTCGTCACCAGAGCGCAGCGTGCCGGTGAAAGACGTTTTGGCATATTGAATGCCGCCGGCAGTCTGCTCGCGCGTGAGCTTGTAATATTCGCGTCTCACGCCGAATCCGGCTGTGCTTGCTTTCAAGTTTTCACCGGCGGCATAATAAACGCTGCGGAACGTGCTGTAGAATTTGCCGGCGCCGTCCTTTTCGATTCGAACGCGATTGTCGCCGAGGCGCAAATTCCCGCCATTGAGGCGGATCGACTGCTCCGGCATCAGCGCCTCGTTCTTCGTCATTTGCTTCTCGAAGACGAGCTTGTCGTTGAGATAAATTTTCACTTTGTAATCCGGATCAAGCTCCTTGCTCTTTTCGAGATAATCGACGAGCGCGAAAATGATCATCGCGGTGTCTTTGGTGGAGCGCCAGGCATTGCCGCGCTTCTGCGTAAGCAAATAACGAATGCCGCTGTTAATGCGTGAGCTGCCGTATTTCACCTGCACGAGCGACTTCACCGCAAACGCCGTGGTCTCGACGTAATCATCCTGCCAGTTGTAGTGCCACGATTTGCCGCCCCACGAGCACGCCGTGCCGGTCTCGATGCAATTGTTCTCGATCTGCGTCGCGAGCTGGTTGGCGAGATCGGTTTTGTTTTGGCTGTAAGAAACCATCGCCAGCAGCGAGCGCGCGTAATCGTTGATGTCGGCTTTTTGCAATTTGGCCAATTGCGCATCAAGCGCCGCATCGACTTTCACGCCGGCTTTTTGCGCGGTTTGCAGCGCATAGAGCATGTACGCCTGTGTCGTCGCGTCGATGAATTCATAAGCACCGCCACCATTTCCGAGTCCGGAAATTTCTCTCGTAGAAAGCTTGGCCTGCACGAGCTGGTGTGCCAACGAATTGGCGCCGCGCGCCAGCACCTCGTCCGAAATTTTTTGGCCGGCTTGTTTTGCCAACGCAAGGCCATAAACGACGTAAGCCGTCATGTACGGATGCGTCGTGTCATTCTCCCACCAGCCCCAGCCACCGTCGCTGTGTTGATAATTGTAAAGCACTTTGAGGCCTTTGTCGATCATCTTTGGCAGTTCGTTCATCAATTGCAGCTTTAGATTGAGGTTGAGCTTTTTCGCCGTATACGCCACCACCGCGGTGGGCAGAAACCGGCTCATCGTTTGCTCGACGCAGCCATACGGATAGCCTGCCAAATCCTCAAGCGCCGTCAACAGCGTCGCCGCGAGCGATGGCGAAACTGAAACGAACAACTCGGCCGTGGCCGGATTCGCGTCGTTTGGAATGACGATGGTTTTGTCGCGTACCGCGCTTTCTTCTTCGATATCGACAACCGTGGCTTCCGACATTTTAAGACCGTGCGGCAGCACCGGCACGTTGAGCTGCATCGCGTCCGAGACTTCGTTCGTCAGCGCTTTGGCGGTCAATGTCGCTGTGCCAACGCTGTTCGTGCGCACCGTCCAATCTACACGCTTCTCACCGTTTTGCGGCACCGTGATGAGCTTCTCTCCCGCCGGCTCAATCGTAACACCTTGTCCTTGCAAACTCACTTTGGCTTGCTTATCCTGCGAAAGATAATTGTGGACGATCGTCGAGATGGTCAGCTCGTCGCCTTGAATGAAAAAGCGCGGCGTTTCCATGCGCACGATCAAATCCTGCCGCGCGATGACTTTGTGAATTTTTTCTTCCACTTCGGTATTCTCAGAGATGGCGCGGACGGTGGTGCGCCACGTCGTGAGATTGTCCGGAAAATGAATCTTGAGCCTGGCAATGCCGTCGCCGTTGGTGCGCACGTGCGGCTGCCAAAACATGGTGTCGCGGAAATCCTTGCGCACGCGCGCTTCTTTGAATTTGTCCGCTTTCACATCGGCAAAACTGCGGCGCGAGAAGGCGGTTTCAGCTTTTGCCGCATAAGCCGAATTTAGGCTACGAGAATAGCCGTAGAAACGGAAATAGATGGAAGAATGCGTGCTCACGCGATTGTAACGTTTGCTGTAAAAAACCTTTTTAATATCGCGCGTCATATCCGCCGCCAGCGCATAAATGCTCTCGTCAACGATGCCGACCGAAAGCTCGGCTGCAACGCCGTCGCCGTCTTTGTTGGTGACTTTGACCGTCAGCTCGCCGTCATCTTGCGGGCGATAAACTTCTTTGTCGGTTTTGATCTCGATATTGAGAAACTTCTCTTCCGGAATCACAATCACATTTTTGCTGCCGGAATAAAATTCGTCATTCGCCAACACCGCTGCTGCAAAGGCAAAATTCGGTTGATGTTTTTCCTCGATTTTCAAATCGACGACTTGCGAGGTGCCTTTGATGTTGACCACCTGATGGCTGAATATCGTCGGGCCTTCCGAGGTAATCAGCGTCCAAACATTTTTCACCGGCGAGATCACGAGCACGTGCGCCGTCTCGCCGGCTTGGTAACTCGGCTTATCAGGGATGATCTCAATGCCTTTCGATTCATAGCTGTAATAACCCGCGCCGGAACTGACCCAGCAATAATCCTCGGTGGAAATTTTATTGCCGCGGCTGTCGACGCTGCTGGCTGAGATAAAATAATAGCCGCTCTCGCTCGTCTTGAATTTGACCGTGGCGCTGCCGTTGGCGCCGGTGTTGATCGATTGTGAATAAATTTTCTTGCTGTTCTGCCAACCGATGCCCGATTTCCACTCGCGCGTATAAATTTCCACCAAAGCTTTGGTGGAAACCGGATTGTTTTTGAAATCTTCGGTCTCGATGGTGAGAATCGCCTCATCGCCTGGCGCGTAAACGTATTTATTCGTATAAGTCGAAATCATAAACAAGCCGCGCGTCACGACGACTTGTTTGGAGCCGATGATTTGCCGCCGGCTCGCATCCACGACGCGCGCTTCGATACGATAGGAGTAATCTTCGGTGGCGCTGCCGGTTTGATACGTCACCGTGTATTCGCCGTTTGCATCGAGATAGCCGGTGTTGCTCTCCAACAATTCGGCGCGATAGGAATAGCTTTCATCGTCTCGCGCTTCGTCTTCGTAGTACCAGGCGTATTCGGTGCCGTACCACCACGGCCGCCAATAACGGCTGCGGAAAATGTAGTAATCGACTTGCGCGTTCGCCACCGGACTGCCAAAATAATAATCCGCTTTGATCGTCGCGGTGATCAAGTCGCCGTTGGCGTATTGATCTTTGTCAGTCTTCACCTCAACCTTGTATTCCGGCTTTTTGTATTCCTCGACTTTGAAAGAAGCGTAATGTGTGATGCCGTCCGGAATCGAAGTCGTCAGCTCATACGTTCCCAGCGGCGGCTCTTCGCCGAGCGTCAGCTCGCCGCTATAAGTGCCGTTATCGTTGGTCTCGAGCGTTTGGCGATAAATCTCGTTGCCGCGCGCGTCATTGACTTTGACTTCGATGTCGCGATGGCGAAAAACCTCGTAGCCTGCTTCAGTAGCGGCGCGCACGATGCCTTTGAAATAGACGATTTGCTGCGGGCGATAAATCGGCCGCTCCGTGTAAGCATGCACCACAAATTGCCGCGTCTCGCCGAAGCCCCAATAATAGGGATCGGAGAGCACAAAGTGATTTTCTTTTTGGCCGAGAATGAGCAGGGATGATTCGTTTTCTTCGTCTTTCGCCACCGCGAAATGCGCCAGTCCGTTTTTGTCAGTAACTATCGTCGCTTTCTCTTGGCGATTTTGCACGAGGCGCAAGCGCACTTCAGCGACAGGTTCACCGGTCTTTTTATTGCTAACGAAAATCAGCGTGCCATCGGGCGAGCTTTTGGTGATCATGCCGAGGTTAGACATCACCACGACCGTGTGCGCCATCAGCTTCTCATTGAACGCTTCGATGAGATAGGCGCCAGGCTCCTGCAATTCGATGTCTACGTCGCGATAAGAATACTCATTGGGATTTTTAAATTCCGTGATCTCCCAAGTTTTCAGTAATGGATAATCCTTGAGCACGGAGAGCAGACGGCTGGCGCGGGCGCCCACCGAGAAGGTTTCGATACCGAGCGTGTTTTTTACGGTGGTTCGCGTCTGCGACGACATGTTGTCGCGAAAAACCTGGCGCTGATCGCGCTGCAAACGCTGGCGCGACGAGCGGAGAATGTCGATGGCATTGGCCTCACGCACGCTCAACAGTTGCTGCGGGCTGTGCGGATCGGACTGCCGCTGGAAAAAATCCATCGGGTTTTCGATCTTGTAAGCCCGAAAGAAAATCGAGCCACTGACTCCCTGTGACGAAAGATTGACCACAACTTTTTCGCCGGGAGAATAAATTTTGGGGGTTTCAAGGCTGAAGTATTGGGCTGGCGTCGATGACGCGAGTCCAAAGATCAGCATAATTGCCCAATGAAATGAAAAGACAATATTTTTCATAACAGCACCTTGTTTTTTTACTTGTTGTCAAGAGCCAATAGCCCCTCTCGTATTTCCAATTGCTGCTGCGACGATTTATTCAAAAAGCTGAGCCTGTAGCTGACGTCCTCCCGTGCATCGAGCTTGACCTCAAACATCAAAGTTTCCTCGCCGCGCGCCACTTTCATTCGCAACGTATCGCCAGGCGCTTTAGCAGCGACGGCGGCATCGAGATCATGCTGGTTTTTAATCAGCGTGCCGTTCACTTCTTTGAGCAGATCGCGGCGCTGCAACCCCGCTTGCGCCGCCGGGCCGTCGTCGAGCATGATCACCGAGTTTTGCGGTCCGAAAAGACGCACGTTGCCGAGCGTGGCCACACGCTTTTGCTCGACCTCCATCTCAATTCCCGCCCAAGCGAGATATTCTTGATAGGGAAGCTCTTCGACGCCGGCGACGTATTTTGTGAAGAAGTCACGAAGATCTTTTCCGGCAATTCGGCTGGCGATTTCAGGCAGCTCATCTTCCTCGAAACCCTTGTCGAGCTTGGCATAATTTTGATTGAGATAGCGAAACATATCATCGAGACTTTTCTTGTTGCCGGTCTCGTGGCGAAGACGCAAATCGAGCAGCAAGCCGAGCAGTTGGCCTTTGTTGTAATAATTCACGCCGCTGCTGCCGTAACCGCGATCCCAGATTTCCCAGCTCGCTTGCTCGGCACTGGTTTTGAGGCGATCCGGATTGTTTTGCAGCACGCGGATTTGCCGCGCTTGCATATCGAGAAACTGTTCGGGCGTGACAAGTCCGGTGCGGACTTGGGCCAGATCGGCATAATAAGAAGTGACGCCCTCACTGAACCACAACGCTTTGGTGCGAACCGGCTGGCTGTAATCAAACGGGCCAAGCACCTTCGGCCGAATGCGCTTTACGTTCCAGAGATGAAAGAACTCGTGCGCCGTCACGCTCGCGCCGGCTGTCACGCTTTCTTTCAACATCGGCGCCGAGAGCGAAATCGTAGTGGAATTGAGATGCTCCAATCCGCCGCCACCAAAACCGGGATTGATATGGTAAAGGAAGACATACTTGGTAAAGGGCACGTCATTCATCAGCTCGATTTGATAAGCGCAAATTTTTTTCACCATATTGACGAAGCCGTCGATGTCGAAATCCATCACGCCGTGCATCACGACATGAAACGGCGTTTTGCCGATGGTAAAGGTGCGCTCTTCGAATTGACTCATCTCCACCGGGGCGTCGATGAAGGTGTTGTAATTGGGGGCATACAAAAGATATTTGGGCTCTGCCGATTCGCACCTGGCCGTGGCGTCGTGCAAATTCTTCGGCGGCGAATCGAGTCCGCAAGCCAGCTTCCATTGGCTGGGAACGTGAAAGCAGGCTGTGACCGGTTGCGCTTTGCCGCCCTCGAGATACATAAACGTGCTCGGCCCTTCGAGCTGAATATGCGTCGAGTCATCTCTGCGGCCGCCGAAAAAGCTGAGCGGCTTTTCGACGCGGTAGGTAAAAGCAATTGCATGATTGCCGCCGGCCTGAACTTGCCAACTGTCGTCATCGAGCTTGTCAACCCGCAGCGTTTGATGATCATGATTTCTCGCCTTGACCTCGCGAACGTGACGGCCATATTCGGCAAAGCGGTATGCGCCGGGTGTCCAGCCCGGCATGCTGAACGTCAAGGTCGAATCATTATTGTTGGTGATCATGATGCTGACCACCGAGCCGTTATGCGTTTCGGTATCGGGCCGCCATTCGTAATGAATCGTGAGCTGTTTGTCTTTTTCTTCGGCCGTGGCGAAAAGTGCCATCAGCATTGTCACGAAAAGGAATGCAATATGTCGGCGGCAAATGCAGGAATGAATCGAGTTCATATTTTGTCCGGCAACAGGCGAATCGAATAGCCCAACTCAGAAAAATTCTAAAAATTTTATTTGACCAACGGATAAAACCGGCCAACGGATGAATGCTACTTGGTTTTCAAATCCGTTGGCAGCCTTTATCCGTTGGAAATTTTTTAACCATCAGTCGGCTCATTTAAAAGGCAGCTAAAAATAGCGGTTCGTTCATTTTCAAAACGGTAAGCCGATGCCAAGCCCGGCGTGGAAATAAAATCCGGAAAAATCGAACGAAGTCTCGGTGGTGAATGCCGCGCCTTGCTGATCGTCGATTCGGCGAACCGTTCCATCCAATTGGCCGATCTTGGCATAGCGGTATCCGGCTTCACCCCACAATGAGACGGAGCCGACCAGGCGCAATTCAAGACCGCCGGCAAGAGCGCCCGTTATCGAGTTTCCGGAAAATTCGCCGCGGGTGTCCACAGCCGGAAGCGAAGCGCCGATTTTGGGATCGCTGACAATCGACGACAGCGTGACGGAATTGGCTTTTGCAAAGAGCAGGCCCACGCCGAAACCGAAATACTTGTTCAACCGGCTCGCCTCGTCGTAGCCAAAATAATAATTCAAATTCACCGCAAGGTTGTAGGTTTCCACCTCCCGCTTGAAAAGAAAACGCTCCGAGCTTGAAGCGGGCTTGAAATAATCACTGGCAATTTTTTCCTGATAGCGCGACAACTCGAGCGTCACCGCATAATCATCATTGAAATGATGCAGGACTTGCGCGCCGAAGACGTTGTTGCCGTCGATTTTACCGGGAGAGAGAACCGGTTCTCCCAATAGCTCCCGCCACAGCCCGATTTGGCGGCCGATTTGATCGTTCACCTCGCTCATGCGCGGCAGGAGATAGCCATAATACGGCTTGATGACGAGGCTTTGGGCGGCCAATGGCGCAACAAAGAACGAAGAAAATAAAATGGCGGCCAGCTTTTTTAAATGAGGCATGGAAAGTCTCCGTTTAATTTATCTGTGAGGTCGAACTTGCGCACAAGCATATCCGGCAAATTTAAATACCTTTTTGAAGGAAGACGAAGTCATTTCCCCGCCGGATACCACCCTCCCGGCTCGACGATCAAATCAAAGTGCTTTTTGAAATCCGCGGTGTGCTTGAGCACGGTATCGAAATCGTTGCCGCTTTTCAAGCCTTTGCGCCACACCCTCATATCCACCGTTCCGAGCACGAGGTAATCGTTGCCAATCGCGTCGGGATCAATGAAAGCCAGGTTATTCGCCAATTCATGCTCCAGCTCATCTTGATGCGCCATGATCAAATCGCAATGGGGACAAAAGCGGCAGGTCTTGCCCAGCAAGATTATCCCCAAATCATCGATATGGATAAACAAGGCAAACTTCCGCAATTTCGTGAGCCGGCTGCACTTTGGGCATTTGCTCAACCGTTCAGTCTCATACGGATTGAGCATGAACAAATAACGCGGCGGCAATTCGCCAAATCGTTTCCTGGCTTTTTTGTTTTGCATCGAACGGCTCCTGTTATTTTTCGATTTCACAACTTATTCCTCAGCAATAACCGACTTTCCTTTATTCACATCTTCCGCCGCGGCATACCACAAGCTATTAAATACCAGTTTGAACGTTGCATAAGTTTGGCCGCGGTGTTGCGGGCGAAAGCCGAAGAGAATTACGCGGCCGCGACCGAGCGACACTTCAACCAGAGCAGCTTTGCCTTGGATTTTTGCCTCGCCTTGCAGCCAGCCGCTGAGAAGTGGATTTTGCAAAGGATACTTCACAATGGCCTTGCCGTCTTTCACCGAAAACGCGGCGGAATTGCCGAAGAAGAGCGTCGTTTCGCGCGGCATGCCGAAAGCGATTGGATGATTCGAATCAACGATGCCGCGCAGCAACGAGCCGGGCGCGGAAAACTCGCTCGCCTTGACGTTTTCCAATTCATTCACAACCGGCAAAGCCCATTGGCGAATGAAGAGCCGCGTGGCGCTGTCGAGCGCGAGCAACGTGCCGCCTTGCTCGACGAAATGCCGCACGTTGGCGAGTCCTACCGTGCCAATGCCGCCGGTAAATTCCGGCGGATACTTATTCTCGTCGTCATCAGAACGGCGGCCGAGCAGAATCGTGCTGTCCGTTTGGTCGGGGAAAATGATGGCGTCAAATTGGCTGACAAAATCACCGCGGCGGACGTCGCCGTCTTCTAACGTTTTATATTCAAACTCAAACTCATCCAGCACGAAACGCGTCCAGCCTTCGTCGGCGGTCGGTGCATAGCTGCGATAGATGCCGACTCGCGGCTGTTTCAAACGCCAGGCATTTGCATTGGCAGTACCGTTGGTAATGTCTATGTTCAAATTCTCCGCCGCTCTCATCAATTCTTCGGAACTCGTTTGCGCAGCCGGAATGAGAAGATCGCCTGCAGCAAGATTTTTTTCAGTTGCTCTGTCGCGATTCCACAAGACCGGCTGATTGTTTTTCAGCAAACGATTCGCCAGGCGATAAGCATCAAGACTGTTGGGTGAGACGACGAAATACTCGGCCTTCTCGCTTGGAACGTTTGCCAACGTAAATTGGCCGGCAGAAAGTTGCGCGGCGGGCAATTTGAACGCATTTTTTAAAGTGTCGGCTGCCAGATCGCGAATTTCTTGTGAGCAAGCAAAATACTGCACGCCCATTTGCAGCGGCAGCGTCCAGCCGGTTACGTCGTAAGGCTGCTCCAACGGTCCGCCGGGATAGCGGCGCTTTTCGGGGTATTTTTGTTTCTCGAACAGCGTAACGATGTTGTTGCGATACGGCTGCGCAAGATCGATCACGAACGTGCCAGCGGGATAATGCGCGCCATCTGCCACGAAGCTTTGTTTCGCGCGCAAAATTTCCGTGCCTTGCAGCAGCATGATGTCGAGCGATTTCTGCGCGGCAGCAGGATCGTGCTGTTGCAGCGGCATGACATAGGAGCGCGGCGAATCGCTTCGGCCTTTTGCAATGGCGCGTTGGCCGAGGCGATAGAAATTGTGCAGCCATTGATCGCGGTAGCGCGCGGCCAACGTCAATATGGAATAACTCGCGGTCAATTCCAAATCAACGATGTCGCGCAAGCGCCACCAGCCGCCTTTCCAGGGCTCGGGAAAGTTGGTCTGAAACTCGCGCGCGTTGAGCAGGCCGAAACCGCCGCCGCCAATTTCTTCAAACTTGATTTCGACCGGCGTCGCCAGTTTGCAGCTCGCCGCTTCGCTGAGCAGGCCGACAACGTTGTGATAATACGGCGCGCTGCGCATGCCGCCGTGCCACCACGTGTCGAACCGCCATTCCGTCGCAATGCCGGTGAAACCGTTGGCAGCCAAATCGGTGGTGACGTGGCCGCCGATGAGCATGATCGAACGGAGAAGTATGGGATCAATATTGGGATTGGAAACTTCGTAAAACGGCGGAAAGAAAAAGCGCGGGCCTTTGTCGCCCATCTGATGCACGTCGTAGAGAATTTGCGGGAACCACTTGTGATACAGCGCCGCGGTGATCAATTTCGTTTCGGCGAGATTGAGCATGAACCAATCGCGATTGTCGTCGTGCCCGGCGTAAGGATGATAAAGCCACGGCGGGCTGGCACCTTCATACGGCGTGCCGAGATATTTTTTGTACCAATCCACTACGAGCTGAATACCGTCCGGATTGGACGACGGTGAGAGCAGCAAAATCACGTTGTCAAGAATTTCTTGCGTGGTGGCATCGGCAGCGTTGGCAAGCTTGTAGGCCAATTCCATGGCCATCTGCGAGGCGGCGATTTCAGTGCTGTGGATGCTGCAATTGATCATCACCACGCTGCGGCCGCGGCGCAGATAGCTCGCGAGCGAATCCGGATGCACCTGCCGCGGATCCGCAAGCCGGCGCTGAATGTTGAGAATGTCTTCGAGGCGCGCGAAGTTTTGCGGCGAGGTGATGACCGCCAAAACCAGCGGCCGGCCTCCGGTGCTCTTGCCGAATTCCATCATCTGCAAGCGGTCGCTGGCCTTATCGAGCAGAGCGAAATAGCTGATGATCTCCTTCCAATCCGCCAACTTGCGGTCCGCGCCAACTTGGAAACCAAGCTGCGATTCGGGAGAAGGAAGCTGGGCAAAAGATAAAACTGATAAAAAAGAAAAAAAACAAAAAGAGAGAGGCGGGATTTTTTTCATTGGTATTCGGAGCAAAAAAGGACCATTACTGTCGTCTCCTGATTTTATTCTCCGGTCCGACCTTTCGGAGTAATGAAAAATTAAGTGATCGAAAAGATAAAGTCAATGGTTAATTTTGCCGAACGGGAGGTCAGCGCATTTTGCGGCGGGCATTGAAAACGGCGCGAGCTTTGCGGATGAGGGTGTTGAGGAAGGCGGTGAAACCGAGGGGGCGTGATTCTTCTGGCTCGAATCCTGGAGGCCAAACCGCGCCGCCGCGATGCACGTGCAGAATCGTTTCGTAAAGCTGCGGCGCCGAGGCATTCTTCAGCACGTAGCCTCTCGCGCCGGCTCGCCGCGAGCGCGACATCTTGTCCTCGTCGTCAAAATTGGAGTGCATGATGATTTTGATCGCGGGGAACTTTGTTTTGATCGGCTGCATGCCGTCAATGCCGGAGGTTTCCGGCATGCTCACGTCGAGCAGGAGAATGTCTGGCGGCTCAGCGCTGGTTGCCAGAAACTCCCGGCAGCTTGCATACGCCCCCGCGCAGCGCAGCCCGGCGATATTGTTCAACAACCACCATAAGCCGTTGCGCACATTGGCGTCGTCATCCACCACCGCGACGGAGATGATATGATTTTGTGCTGCTATTTCCGACATGAGACATTTATGCTTATTCTTTCACATAACTTGTTATTCGCAAGCGTTGTTTGACTTTGTAGCCCTACACCTAAGCGAGTGTCTAAAAATTATTTCCCGTAATCTTTGTAGTCCTGCCCCCTGTGGGGCACTGTTGCAATCGTGAATTCATTGGCTTCGAGAGCCGCCCACAAGGGGCGGGGACTACTTGATCCGGGAGGTTGTTTTAAGGTAAACTAAATATAGGAAAGAATGAAGTAAAATGAACCTATCGAAAGGGATGGTTTTTATCCGGCAGCGCCTTTTTAGGGATAGGATAAAATAAGTGGCCCAATTGAATAGTTGCTTGCCGTCTGCTTTTTGCTACCGAATCGTTCGATCATCTGACGCCGACGCCAACATGTTCCCGTCCGGACTGAACGCCACACTAGTCACGGCGCCTTGGTGCGCCCCTGCGGCCGGCGAGAACCATTCTTCTGCAAAAGCGTTATTGATGGTGGCAGGATCAAACAGCGCACCAGATGAAGCCGGAAGCAGGGCTAAACTGTCCTGTGGGGTTTCTTGCTGCAAAGCCGCAAGTGCATAGAACCAAGCCTCACGATAGGAGCCTTTGATATATTGCACATCCTTAAACGTCCGCATCGCCTTCTCATCCTGGGCGCGAACCAGGTTGTATCGCGCCGTCAGCGTTTGGCGTTCCGCTTCTTTGCTACGTTCCATTGCCTTCCAACTCGCGACCACGGCAATGAGCAGCAACACGACCAGCCCGCCGGCAAAAAGACGGGCTTGCCGCAAGCGCTGGCGTTGCTGCCGGGCTTCACGTTCCATCAATTCAGCTTGTTCCCGCAGCAAGCGCTCGCGTTCCAGACGTTGCTGCTCAAGATTTTTCCGCTCGGCTTCCGCGAAGTTTTTGCTGTCTTCTAAGAACTTATACGCCGGAAGCGCATTACCTGGATACCTTTTTGCCCAAGCAATCGTAGGCTTTTGCTTTTTCTTCCAATCCAATGCCACTTGCAGATCTACTTCTTGATACAGTCCTGCTTTCCCCGCTATATGTAATTCGGCAGTCTCCGCCAACCGGCGGTAAATCTTCGCAGATTCGGCTTCTTTATCTACCCAATATGTCAAAATTTCCCATTGGCGGATCAGGCTTTCGTGCGAGATATCCACCAGCGGGTCGTCCGCCGGATTTTCCGAAGACAACACGAGAAACGATCTGCCATCGGCGCGAAATTTTTGGATAATCTCCAGCAGCGTTTCCGGCGCGGCGCCACTGATGGCGGCAATTTCACTGAGGTGGCAGGGCCGGCGAATGCGGCGGTTGCCAGGGTCGGTTTCGGTAATGTCTGAAAGAGAATTTTGGCGGTGGCTTGCTGCGCCTCGGTCAATTCAGCCAGCGCTTCATTGGCATGCTGATTGAGCGCCGCGTGGATGGTGCCGATCTTTTCGTAGTGGGAAATATCGAAAAATTTCTTCAAACTGATCGACGAGCAGCAGAAGATTGGCATCCGCCTCGGACAATGCCGGCCGCAGAAAATCGAGCGCCGCTTTGGCGCCTTGCGCGCGCAGCAACGGCGCCAGATTCTCCCTGCCGTCGCGATCAACAGCAGCGCGCAAAGCCTGGGCAAGGTTATCCAGCGGCGCGTCGCCGGGCTTCATCTTGGCTATGCGCCATAAATCCCGATCCTGCACGAGAAAACCGGCTTCGAGATGGGGAATCAGTCCGGCGCGAACCAGCGACGATTTGCCCGAGCCGGAGCTGCCGACGACGGCGAGAAAGCGCGTTTCATGCAACTGTCGCAGTAAAGCCTTAATCTGCTCGCCGCGGCCAAAGAAATACAAGCTGTCTTCGCTTTCAAAGGGCCGCAAGCCCACGAAGGGGTTTTGTAAAGGGGTTGGGTTCATCGCCGCCCTCCCGACCGGCTGGCGGCCAGCAACCGGCCAATCACTTGCGGCACGATAGTTTCGGCATGGGTGTTGTCCAGCGTTTCGAGCTTGATCACGCCGGGAATTTTGGGGAGCACCATCCGGCTTTTGCTCGCCGGCAGCAGCAAGAGCCAAATATTTTCCAACGCGACCGGGGAATCCGCCTCGAATTGCTCAACGGCGATTTTCACCGCCTTCTTGATGCGGCCGTGGAGCCACTGCTGGCGCACACTGCCGCAGACGATGATCAAGTTGCACACGCGCCGCAGTGCCTGCTCGAAATTTTGCAGGCTCTGCACCGGATCGCGCGATTCCTTGTTGAACTCCACTTCGACCGCGCGCTACGCCAGCATGGCGGCGAGACGAAAGGCGTGGGCCTGATCGCTTTGGTAGGTGTCGATGAGAAAAGAGCGCGCGGCGCCATTGCCATTAGGAGGCTGCGGCATGGCGGCGATCTTCTGCTGCACCAGCTCGAGCAATCCGGTCAAGCTGTCCCGCACGAACTCATAGTGTTTTCCGGCGCGATCGCCATTTTCCAGTCGTTGCAAAAATTCGCGCTGCATTTCGTCGGCAATGAAAACGCGAACTCCCGATTTTTCCGGCAGCCGAGCCGCCGGTGCAGCCTTAGGAAAGGCGTCCAGAGTTTTCTCCACCGCATCGATGATGGCACGCAACTGCTTTTCAACACGGGGATCGTTGAGCGAGGTGAAGTCGCCCAGCTCGTCTGCCCTGGCGTCGTGCACCGGAAAGCCGCTGGTGCGGCCCAGACCAGCCGGCCATTGTGGGTACGGAATGTTGTTGAGCAGGATGTTGAAAATGCGCGATTGCTCGCCCACCAACAGGCCGCCGGGATATTGATGAAACAACGCCAGTTCTTTGGCGCAATATTCGGATTTGAGAAAGTTGCGGGAATTGAGCGCAAAAAACAGCGCCGAAGATTTGATTTTGTCAGGATTTTTTAGAAATTCCATGCAGACAAAAAACGCGTGTGGAATTTATGTGGTTTGTAATCTTCTGCCCACTCTCTTCCTGGATTCCCGTTTACCCAACGCTTCGGAAAGATACGCCGTCACGAGCGCGTTCATGCTGACGCCTTCCTGTTTAGCGCGGGCGATGAGTCGGGCATGCAGGCTTTTGGGCACTCGCGCCAAGAACTTGCCGCTGCTCGATTCGCCAGGCTGAGGAATGGGATCGCCAAACTCCTTTGCGGTTTCCATCCATGATTTGGCTGCATCCAGGCCGTTTTTAATAGCTTCTTCCGGTGTTTCCCCATCAGCCATGCAACCAGGCAAATCCGGAAAAGTAATCAAGTAACCGCCGCCCTCTTCTTTTGGCAACGATCGAATTTCGAAAGAATAATCCGTCGGTTTCATAATGTCAATCTCCAATGCCTTCTTCAACCAGGCGAACAAATTTCGTGATGTAGATTGGCTTGATTGGTCGATGAGCTGGAACGGTAATCTTGGCGCCGTTCGGATGGCGAAAAGTCACATGACTAGTTCCAGGCTGCCGCCATTCGATGCCATGCGCCCGTGCAACAGCTTTTAAGCTGTCAATCCGCCAATCCCGCGGATTTTTCCGCATTTTTGCTAAGGTCTTGTCCGCCTTGCTCATGACACAAATATGATACTAAATATAGTATCAAATTGCAAGAAGAATTTAGGCAACTCGGCCTAGCGACGGAACGCGGATTCTTTCTTATCGGCGCAGCCCGTACTCTTCGGAATACTCCAAATACGTTTTGATGAAATCGGGTTTGCCGGCTTTGATACGCGGCCATTGCGCGGCCAAATCCTGCTCGTTGTCAACGATAAAATAAGCCTGGCTCCGCATCTTTGCTTTTGTCCAGCCTTGAAAGTTGCCCTGTTGCGCGATGAAGTCATAAATCTGGATCGGATGGCCGCCACTCGCCGTTAGTCCGCCATTGGCGTAGACGACGTCAATACTCGCCGGTGTATTGAGATGCGGGCGAATCGGCGCCGTCCACTTTGACGTGTTGTTGGGATTCTTCCCGTAGAAAATGCCTTGGGTCAAATACAGATTGATTTGCGAACGGTAATCTTGCGTGTCGCTAAAATGGTGATTGTGCGCCTCGGCAAAAGGCGGCGTGACGAATTTATTCTGCAAATCTATCGTCGTATCCACCTGCCCGGCATATTCGAAGCGCAAGATTCCTTCGACCGCATAAAAAGTTTTTGGCACGAAGGCCGCGCCGTCGAAGCAAAGGCCATTGACAAAGCGATAAACCCGCGAAGCGGGTTTGTCGGCGTTTGGCTCATAAAACAAATTGTACAGCGGAACGCCCGCGGCCAGAACGAGGCGAAAGCACAGAAAGACGCCGACCAAAGCCGCCACTTCGGCCCAAGCCAGTTTTTTATTGATGGCATTCTCGCGCACTTGTACATTTTTAACTCGCCCGGCATTGAGCAACGTCCAGATCAAAGGAAAGCCGCCAAGAAATGGCAGGATCGCGCGGTCGAATGGTGGAACGCGGAACGGGATGATCAAGATCGAGCCTAGGAGCCAGGGGAAAACTCCGCTTTGCAAAATCAGCTTGCGTCTGTTGCTCGCGGCTGTCAGCTCGTCATCCGCAATGGCCGTCTCGAGCAATGGCTTCGTAGCGAACAGTCCCAGCAGCACGAGGCCGATGAGGCCCAAAATCGCGCCAACAATTTTAACCGGCTGGTTGAGCTGAAGAAAAGCAATGCCCCGGGCAAAATCGCCGTGCGCGGCAAAGGCGATCTCCGGCACTTGGCCGAGAAAAAGCCAGAGGCCATGATAACTCAACCAAAATACGAAAAGCTTGAGCGCGCCGGCTGATCGGCGCAGGCCCAAATAAACACCGCCACAGATCACTCCAACGAGTGTCCTGAATGACGGAACGGGCGGAATATTCCAACGGGCTGATTTCTATTATTTCGAATCCTGCTGCCAACAACGCATTCAGGAGTGACAACCAGGTTGCATCATCGAGGCTGTTAAAAGCAATTGAAGCATATTTGCCGGCTTTCAGTACGCGCCACATTTCGCGAAAGGCCATTGCAAGCCGGTTCTGATAATCTATGGCATCCTTGTGGCGGCTTTTGGCTTCGGACACAACGATTTCATTTTCCCATTCAAAATCCAAGCCCAACCAGGCATTCCAAATAAGACTAAGCTCGAGATAGGGTATACGATTGCCATGTGGCGGATCAGTAAAAATGTAATCAATGGAATCGGAGGGGATTGCCAGACTCGTCGCTGTTCCTTTGCTGACCCAATATCCTTGCCGATTGCCGTTCAATTCATCAAAAGACGAACACGCTACAGCGGCAGGAGGTATGGTCATATTGACTTCCTGCTTGCCCTTCAAAATTCGCCGAAAACGATTCTCGAAGCATCGCCAGACATGAATTTCAAAATGCTCTTCGGGCACCCAATATCCGATAACCCGACTTCCAACCTCGGCTCTTTCGTTCTCGTGCTTGCCGTTGAATTTTCCGCGACGGCGAATGACAAACACCATGTTGCTGGCCTGTGGCAGCATGGCGCTGAAACAAAATTCCATCACTCGCCTGACTTTTTCATCTTCGATCTGGCGGATTTTTTCGAGCAGCAAAGAAAGCCCCGCGAGCGCGCGAGGGGTAAATAAATCACAAATGCGCATTCCCGCTTTGGCATTGATGCGATTGTTTGCCATCAACTCAAGAGTGGGATACCAAACAGGTTGGCGTGGCGGTGTCAACGATAATTTTTTGTCATGTTCTGAGGGCGTCTTAATGGCTTTGCCGACTTTACACACTTCGCACGAAACCCATATCTCTTTGGGTTGTTCGGTGATCCAGATGGTGTGGGTGCCAATCGCATTAATATTTCCGCATTTCGGGCATTCCGTGTAATAGAGCTGATCGATCTCTTTCTCAACTTCTTTTCGCAGCAAATCGAAACTTCTCTTGAGCCTTTTGGTATCCACAAGCTCTAGTCCCATTTGCGTGCATAAAACCGCGATGGGGTTGATATCGGTGCCAATGGCGCGTCGATTTAGGCGAACGCTTTCTATTGCCGCAACCCCAGAGCCGCAGAAAGGATCGAGCACGACCTCTCCGCGTTTTGAATATTTTTCGATGTAACGCGCCACCAGATTGTGCGGCTTCTTTGACCAATACTTGTGCATTCCGTAAATGCCCGTATAGGTTTCGGGACGCTCAACACGATCGCAGATAACATCTTCTTCTGTTTTTAGCTGCTCGAAAAACGAAAGCTGCCTTGTACGAGTGCTCATGCCAGTGTTTTATTTCGCTAACATTAATGAACTTTCTTTAACTGGAATTTAAGCAAAGTTTGGGTTTATTGCAATATCCGATTTCGCCCAAAGCCTTCAAAGTGGCCTCTGCACTTCGATCAAACCTTCAAAATATATTTGACAATATCAGCGCGCCCCCACCTCAAAGCTTCCCCGCAAGCGTATATCCTCGGGCGAGCTGCCCACCATCACTTCAAACTCGCCAAGTTCAATAACTGTTTTCATGTTTTGATCCAAGAGCGACAACTGCTCCGGTGTCAATGCGAACGTGAGGGTTTTCTTCTCTTGCGGCTTGAGCGTTGTTCGCTTGAATCCCTTTAGCTCCCTCAGTGGACTGGCGACGCTGGCTACCACATCGCGCAAATATAATTGCACCATTTCATCGCCGGCACGGTCGCCGGTATTTTGTACGTCAACACTTATTTGCACGCTTTGCGTTGGACTGATTTGCTTTGGCATGATTTGAAGGAGAACTCTTCTCATAATCGCCACCAATTTTATTCTGATAACAAGTCACCAGCGGATAAATTAAGCCAACTGATAAAAACATCCGTCGGGCTTAATTTATCCGCTGGGCATTTATTTTTGAAATAGCGTTGAGTTCACCGCGCGCTATTAAACAAGCTCTCCGGAAACTCCTTCTCCAAAAGATACTTGTAATAAAAGCGATAAGCGTCATTGCGCAAGTGCGTCGCTTTTGGCCCGCGCCAGCCGTGGCGCTCGCCAGGATAGAGCATGAACTCGAAAGGCTTGCTGAGATTCTGCAGCGCGTCAATGAGCTGAATGCTGTTTTGCATGTGGACGTTGTCATCCATGGTCCCGTGTACGATGCGCAACACGCCTTTGTATTTGTTGGCAAAGGTCAGCGCCGAGCCGTTCTTGTATCCGTTCGGATTTTCCGCCGGCGTGTCCATGTAGCGCTCGGTGTAATGCGTGTCGTACAATTTCCAATCCGTCACCGAGTACAAAGCAATTCCGTGCGTGAAATAATCCGCGCCGTAAGTCAACGCCATGCAGGTGACGTAGCCGCCGTAACTGCCGCCGGTGATGCAAATTTTGGTTTTGTCGACGAACGGCTGGGCTTGCAGCCATTTCACCACTTCGATGTAATCGTTCATCTCCCACTTGCCGAGATTGCGATGCATCAGCGCCACGCCGGCTTTGCCGAAATGGCCGGAAGCGCGATGATCCATCGCGACCTGGATCATCCCTTCCATCGCCAGCCACTGATCAGTGAGGCCACGCCACGAATCCGAAACCGTGCCGGCATCCGGCCCGCCGTAGATGCTGATCAGCACCGGATACTTCTTGTTCGCGTCAAAGTCAAGCGGCAGCGTCCACCGCACCGGCAGATTATAACCATCCGGTGTCATCACGCGAAACAGTTCCGTTTTTGCCAGCGCGTACTCGGAAAAATTTTCGGTCTTGCTATCGCCCAATTCTTTCATCATTGCGCCGCCGCTCTTGCACAGCGCCATTTTCGCCGGTGCCAAAATGTTTGAGTACGTCGAAATAAAATACGTGCCCGCTGGCGAGAGTCGGGCATTGTGCGTAAACTCGCCGAACGTCAAGCGCGTGAGGCCCTTGCCATCCAACTTCACGCGATACAAATCGGTTCGCGTCGACGCTTCTTTCTTTGCGGTGAAATAGACGTGCCGAGTTTTCTCGTCAACGGACACGACATTCGTCACTATCCAATTGCCTTGCGTGATTCTATTTTTGAGCTTGCCGTCCATCCCATAAAGATAGAGATGACCCCAACCGTCTTTGTCGCTCTTGATAATGAACTCTTTGTTGTCGCGCAGAAAATCAATCGAATCAAACCACTCAACCCACGAGCTTTGGGTTTCGTTGTAAATTTCCTTTTTCTTTCCCGTCGCCGGATCGACGGCGTAGAGTTTCAAATTATCCTGCCCGCGATTCATCCATTGCGCGACGAGTTGTTTACCGTCCGGCGTCCAAAACGGCGCGCCGAAATATCGATCATCCTTCTCATTGAAATCCGCCCACACCACGCTCCCGCCCGTTACGGGAACGATGCCGACACGCACTTCAGGATTGGGATCACCAGGTTTGGGATAACGTGCGTTTTCGAGAAAACCGTGAACGCCTTCCGCATTATATAAAGGAAAGATGGGAACTTTGGTGTCATCAAAACGAAAGAACGCCAGGTGCCTGCTATCCGGCGACCACCAGAAGGCGCGATATCGCGAGCGCCGGCCAAGAATTTCTTCATAATAAACCCACGAGGCCCAGCCGTTGTAAACCGCATCTGCTGCATCACTGGTGTATTGATATTCTTTGCCGTCATTTACCGCAATTGTGAACAAATTGTTGTCGCGGGTAAAAGCGACATAATTGCCGTCCGGCGACAACGTGGGATTTTTTTCTTCGGCTGAAGTTTTGGTGAGCTGCCTAAAACTTTTCTTCTCGGTGTCAAGAAAGTACAAATCCTTATTCTTGACATAGATGAGCCGCGTGTAGGCCGCATTGTTTGACGCCGGATTTGCAACGCTGATGCCGCTATCCACGATGGCGGCATATTGCTCCAAATCGCGATAAAGTTTTTCTTCGCCGCTAACCACATCGATTGCATAAACCTTCGCCTTCTCGCCGCCTTCCTTTTTCTTCATCTCCAAATAATGATTGTCATCCGCCCACCCGATGACGTTCGGCAACTCCTTGATGAGCTTAGGCTCGGCGTTTTTGAAGATCTGCTCGAACGTTAGCCGCTTCTTTTCCTGCGCGTGCAGCGAAAACACCAAAAGCGCCAGTACAAACGTCAAGCATGCCGGCTTCAGCAGTTTTGCAGATTTCATAGAACTCCTCCTCGCGTGAGTGACCTGATAAAGAGCTTGATTTTTTGCAAAAAGTATGTTAGCTTTTATTTAATCAAAAAAACGATGGAAGTCAAATGCACGTTCATCATCTTCTCATTTCAGGCCTGGTGAACCATCATGTCGCAAAATCATAACATCTTTAGCGCAGCGGAAAGTTTGATTCAGGAACACTTTGAACTCGAACCGAACCTCGAAAATGTGATCTGGATCAACTCGGATAAAACAACGGAAATCCGCCTGCTGGAAATCAATTCCATGACTTTTCCCGCTGGAGCGGTGTTGTCGTTTTATTTTCCTCCTGATGAAGAATTTCCTTATCCCACAATCATGGCCGAGATCACGCCGGAAGAATGGCAAAAAGTTCTTCGCAATGAAATTCCTCTGCCCGAGGGATGGACATTGGAAAACTACAAAGTCTATTCTCGCGAAATGGTTACCGCATGACCGACAGACAGAATTGGCAAACGGCGTTCTTGAATCAAGCCAGAGTTGACTGGGAAGCATACCAATCAAAGAATCCACTTTCTCACCAAATCCTTTCATCTTCTGCAAGCTGGTTTTCATTCTCATTGCTTTTGAAAAGCCAACGCCCAAGCATATTGGAACGGCGGCTTCTTCCGAACCTTTTCCGGAACACTTACTACAATTTCGTTGTCGGTTCGTTTCCATTTTAACGGCTGCGCCACGCCGAGCATCCGCACCTCCGATCCCTTCTGCGGAAACAGCGACGAGAAACGAATCTCCGACGGTGGCGCGTGCTCATTTTCGTCTGCGAGATAAATCGCGTTTACACGGCCATCCGGCGACGCGGTAAAACAGATTTTCCCATCTTTGTACGGTGCAATCGGGCGGGTTTGGTAAATCGCTGCGCCGTTGACTTTCATCCACTCGCCAATGCCTTGCAAGCGATTGTATGCCTCGCCAGCCCAATCTCCTTCTGGCGAAGGGCCGATGTTCAACAGAAAATTGCCGCCTTTGGTGACGATATCGACGAGCAGGTGAATCAATTGCCGCGTCGGTTTGTAGCGATGATCTTTGTTGTATGACCAGCCATCCGCCATGGTGATGCAGGCTTCCCAGGGCACGCGCAACGCTTTCTCGGGGACTTTCTGCTCAGGCGTGAGATAATTTTCATGCGGCCCGCTCACCCAGCGGTCGACGATGATCAAACCTGGCTGATGCTGCCTCGCCATTTTCGCGATGCGCGGCATATCCACATCCTGATTGTAACCGTCTTTCTTCGCCCACGCTTCGTATTCCTTAGGCATATTTTCATGGGAACGAACCCACGCGCCGTCGAGCCAGAGAATATCAACCGAACCGTAGCCGGTCACCAATTCTTCGATCTGCGTGTAAGTAAAATCCTTGAAGCGCTGCCAGCGTTCCGGATGTTTGGCGGGATTATAATTGACGTGGCGATCCGGCGTGGCAAAATATGGCCACCAATAATACTCGCAATTCCAATCCGGCTTTGAGAAGTACGCGCCGATCATGAAGTTCTCTTGGCGGAACGTATCGAATATTTCTTTCGTAACGTTGGCTTTGGGATGAGCATGAAACGGGCATTCCGGCGAGGTGATTTTGTAGTCCGTGGTCTTGGTGTCGAACATGCAGAAGCCGTCGTGATGCTTGGTCGTAAACACCACGTATTTCATCCCCGCAGCTTTCGCGGCGTTGGCCCATTTTGTCGGATCGAACGCGACGGGATTGAAAGTTTTCTTCAATGCTTTATACTGGCGTTTGTACTCTTCGTAATCATCGTTTGGCCGTTTCGTCCAATCTTCGTCTTCGCTGCAAATTGACCACGATTCGACCACGCCCCATTGACTGTACGGGCCCCAGTGCATTAGCAAACCGAATTTGGCATCTTGCCATTGCACCAGCTTTTGCAAAACCAGCGGATCGGTTTCGGGAATATAGTTTTCTTCATTTTCTTGAGCGTATGAAAGGCTAGTCCCCAAATTCAGCGCGAGCAAGATGAGCAAGATTTTATCCATTCCCATACTCCTGACAATGGCTTTGTTCAAATCGTGACCATCAACTACAAATTGAAAGGCAAAACCATCCAGGGCAAAACCATTGATATAAAAATCGTTGCACACAGCACTTCCTTCGCCCAAAAGCTTTTCACTAGTTTTGCCCCAAATCGTTTTGCCTTAGAGCTATTTCTCATAAAACAGCATTGCCTCCGGAATCGGCTGCTTCTCCTGCTTCAAGCTTTTGTAATACACCTTCAAATCATCACCACCGCTTTTCTCAAAAAACGTCACACGAATTGGATGCAAACCGGCAGCCAACGCGATCACCCCGCGTTCTTCGTGCATGGCGTGGAGGCCATCATTGTCGACCACCAGCGTATCGCCGATGTAGAGCCGGCTGCCGTCGTCGGAATCGGTGAAGAAGGCGTACACGCCCGTCTCCGGCACACGAAAAAAGCCGGCGTACTCAAAGCCAAAACGCTCGACTTCTTGCCGCGGTGAGAAATCGAAATTGCGGAGAATGCCTTCCTTTACGGGTTTGAGAGTTTTGAAATCGGGCAGACGATCCCAATCGCCTTCATAATAAGCATACTTAACACCCTGTTTCAACTTGTCAACTTTTTCGGCAGAGCGCGGTTTCACTTTGGTGAATTTTGCTTGCGCCGTATCACTGACCGCTTTGCCATTGCGGAAACTGCGCGTGGAAACCACCGTGGTCTCGGTCAAACGAATCGTCCCTTTCACTAAAGCGGAGCTTGCCGAAGGAACGCTGCCATCCAACGTGTAGCGTATCTCCGCGTTATCGCGATCCGAAACGATGGCAACCTCAACGGTTTCAACGAAGACATCGAACTCACTCACAATCTTCGGCGGGTCATTAATGTCGGGCTTCCCCGCGATGTCCAACACCACCACGCTGTTGCAAGAGTCCGGCGCTTGCCCTGGAAGAGAGACGACGAGCGCGTCTTCTTCGCGATTCACCGGCAAAAGATTCCTTTGTCGATCCGCGAGCAAATAAGCTTGCCCGGCCTGATTGAAAATACCCGATACATTGAGCTTGCCGTCCGCCGGCCAGTTGAACACGTGCAAATAAAGTCGCGTGTCGTTGCCAACGGCTTTTTGTGTGCATCTTCCCCAATCGAGTTTTCTGAATGGACTCGCGTGTGTTGCGTCGACCGCCTCGCCGTTGACTTTCATCCATTGGCCGATTTCACGTAAACGCTCGATACTCGCCGGCGGAAACAAGCCTTCGGCTGTTGGCCCGACATTCAAAAGAAAGTTGCCGCCTTTGGAGGCAATATCGGCAAGCATTTGAATCAGCGCTTTGGTCGACTTCCAATTTTGATCGCGCTTGTTGTAGCCCCAATGATCGTTCATCGTCATGCAGGTTTCCCAATCGACGCCAGGAAGTCCGGTGGGGGGAATTTGCTGCTCCGGCGTTCCGAAATCACCGGCAAACTCTCCTTCTTTGGCAAAACCTTCCATCCCCGCGCGCCCAGCGCCAACGCGATTGTTGATGATGACATCGGACTGAAGACGTCGGACATATTCGTAGAGATCGCAGCCATATTGGGGATTCCACGTACTTTCCCACTCGCCATCGAACCAGAGCACGCCGATCTTGCCGTAATTCGTGAGCAGTTCTTGAAGCTGCGCTTTCATGTGCCGCACGTAGCGATCAAAATCAGCGCCCGCTGTCGAACGACTCTGCTCCCACTCGCGGCGCGGCAGATAATCGGGATGATGCCAGTCCATGATGGAATGATACCAGCACATTTTAAGGCTGGCTCGACGGCAAGCCTCCGACAACTCTTTCATGATGTCGCGCTTGAATGGCGTTGACATGACGTCGAAATCGGTATGCTTGGAATCGAAGAGGCAAAAGCCGTCGTGGTGCTTGCTGGTGATGACGATGTATTTCATGCCCGCCTCTTTCGCCAGGCGCACCCATTCTTCGGCGTTGAATTTGGTGGGATTGAATTGCTGCAAAAACTTATCGTATTCTTCCAGCGGAATCTGCGCCGAGGTGCGAATCCATTCGCCGTAATTCATTTTGCCGTTCCACTCGCCCGCGGGAATGGCATAAAGCCCCCAATGGATGAACAACCCGAATCGCGCTTCGCGCCACCATTGCATGCGCGCGTCGTGCTCGGCTGGAGTTTCCGGTTGCCCGAATGCGAATTTTGCAATGGACAAGGAAAGAATGATGAGCAGAAATGCTTTTGAGGTGATACACTGGCCTTTCATCTTTTTTCCCTTTCACATAAACGTCGCAATCTCCTGCAATGATTTTTTACCGATCTCCGGAACGACGGCATTGTCCGCCGGATAGCCAACGACGAGGATCATGATTGGCCGCTCGTTTTCCGGCCGTCCAAGAGCCTGATTCAGAAAACCCATTGGGCTGGGCGTGTGCGTCAGCGAAACCAGGCCGGCGTGGTGAATGGCGGTGATCAACATGCCGGTGGCAATGCCGACGGATTCGGTGACGTAGTAATTCTTCACTTTGCGGCCATCCGGCAAGAGGCCATAACTTTGTGCAAAGATGACGATGAGATACGGCGCGATTTCCAAGTAGGGCTTGTGCTCATCGGTGCCAAGCGGAGCGAGCGCCTCGAGCCATTCTTGCGGCGCACGCCGGTAATAAAACTCGCGTTCCTCTTTTTCAGCCGCTTCGCGAATTTGGCGTTTGATGATCAGATCGCTCACCACCACGAAGTGCCACGGCTGCAGATTGGCGCCACTCGGCGCGCTTCCCGCCACGAACAAGCAATCTTCGATGACTTCGCGCGGCACCAGTCGATTGGAGAAATAACGCACCGTGCGCCGTTGTTGCATCTCTTCGCGAAACGCGATAGCGCGGCGCTTCATCTCTTCGACGGGATATTCGTGGTAGGTGGTGAGTGGGATGAATTGGGGATGAGTCATAAAGATCTCCGCTGAAGGGAGTGTGAACTTTCCAGCTCACACGTGCGTCGTGAGCAACTCGCGGACAAGAATGTCCGCGCTCCGGTTTATTTTTTATTATCAAAGAACAAAAGAAAATCCGTGGCCGCCGGCTCGGCGCCAAGCTGGCGCAACATCGTCGTAATTTGGCCGCGATGGTAGGTGGAATGATTCACCAGATGCTGCATCATTTGCCACAGCGCGTACGTCCAGGTTTCGCCCTTGACATTGACGTAAGTAATCATCGTCGTGAGTGCGTCTTCGGTCAGGCTGTTGACGAATTCCATTTGCTCGCGCTCGACTTCCGCCCACTTCACTCGCAGCGCCGCAACGTTTGGAAAGTCTGCCGGATCGTGAAAGGCTTTTGGCGAGGTTCCCTTCCAGCGCCGGAGCCAAACCCACTCGACGGAGAGAATGTGCGTGAGCGTATCTCGCACTGAGCGAAAGCTGTTTGACAAGTCTCGCATGTATTGTTCGGCGGTCAGTTTCGCGGCGGCATCGAGCACACGCGCATTCGCCCAGCGGTTGAAGTCGTAGAGAATTTGAAAATCTTTTTTGTTCATGACTTTGCTCCGGAAGCTAATCGCCAACGGATAGATTAAGACCAACTGATTTTTTTCATCCGCTGGCCTTAATCTAGCCGTTGGGGAAATTGGTTTTTTAAAAAGCTCTCCATTTATAGATTATAGAGTCTTGCGCGGCGGCACGATGACGTTGGCCATCAGCAGACCGGTTACCAATGCGACGGCGATGAGAATCATGCTGAACGCCGTCATCACGCCGGACATGACGTCTTTTTCGATGAATTTGGCGAGGCTGCTCAGGCCGAGGCTGCCCGGCACCAGCAGCATGATGGACGGCACCATCGGAATGGCGGCCGGCCGATCCAGCCAGCGCGCGTAAAGATTTCCACTAGCGCCTGCGAATATGGCGCCGATGCAAACACCAAGCTCGGGCCCGAATAAATAAGCTCCGGCTCGCGCGCCGCCGAAGCTGAGCCAGCATGCCGGCATAATCCATCCGAGATCGCGCATTCTGGCGTTAAACAGAACGGCGAATGTGAGCGGTGCAATGACGAGCGCCACCCAGAGCGTCCATTGTGGAAGCGTGGCCGGCGCCGCCGACAAAGACGCCGGCGGCAAGACACGATTGATTTGCGAGCCGAGTGCCACGCCAAAGCCAAGCTGAAAAAAGAGCAACGCGGCTCCCGTCAAGCGGGCCGTGCCGGAAACCAGATTGCGCGTCGCCAACTCGTGCATTGCCGTGGTCAATGTCAAACCCGGCAGCAGGACGATCAGGCTCGCGAGCGTGGTCAGATAAACCGCCAACGGATTGAGAAGCCGCGCCGCAACCATGACCAGCGCGGATGCCACAATAGCGGCGGTTGGCTCAAAAACTTTGCTGGCCTCCTTCAACCGCCCCATGAGCGAAGCCAAAACGCCCACGAGCAAACCCATGAGCGTGGTGACGAGCACTTCGCGCCAACCGCCGCCTAAAAATCTGGCAGCGGCGCCGGAGGCAAGCGCAAAACAAATCGTGTTGAGCGCCGGACCATATCGCGCCGGCGCCGCGACGATCCGATCAATCGCTTGCGTGCCTTCGGCGACGTTGACTTGACCGCGAATCACCCGGCTCGTCAACTCGTCGAGCAGCGCCAACTTTTCCAGGTTGTTGTCGCTCGCTTCAATGCGAATGAGGCTGGTGCGATGCTCCTCCGGCAGTCCGAACGCAGCGAAGATGCCGGTTGGCGTCACAAAGAAACTGCCCTGGATGCCGAACCGCTGCGCCACCAAATTCATCCCTTGCTCGAGACGATGCGCCGGCACGCCGTAACGGTGCAACGCCTGCCCGAGCTTGACCAGGAAGACGATGCGGGCGTCAGTGGTCGCAAGGTCGTCTTCGGCTGTTTGGGCGAAGCCGGACTTGTGCCGTGCGAGGTTTCGAAGTTTTGTAGAATCCCGCCGCCCCAGTCCAGCTTCATTTTTTCTCTTTCGATTGTTTCCCATGACTTCGTTTTTTCACTCCACCTTGCCTGCCCCCTGCGCGATGCTCTTGAACGATTCCATAAAAGTGTTCTTGCCTTGATCGAGGCCAAAGCCCCAAAGAAATGGTGTCACCCAATCTTTAAAAGAGAGAAAATGCGTCATCTCATCAAAGTGCAGATTGATGGCAAAGCCCAACGCAATGAGAAAGGCGGTGACGAAGGTGATAAATTCCACGCTCGAGATGTCGACGCGGTACTTCCTGTCATGATATGATCTGATAAAAATGCCCCGTTTGAATGGCGTTTCTGCGATCTCTTGGCCGCTGCGATCCTTGATGTCAAGCGTCACTTCGTAATCCGGTAGTGCCGCCGCGCCCCGGCCTTGCCACAGCGTTTTCAGCCGCGCCCACCAGCTTTGAGGTTTCGCGCGAAAATAGTGAACCCTTTCCTTGCCAATATCCACATTGGTATTGTCGCCAAAATTCCATTCGTACCTGAGACGCCGCGCCAAAAAACTTTCATCCTTGAGGCGATCGTGCAGAACGAAACGAAAGGTGATGATCTGTTCCGGCAACGGCGTGAAGGTGCTCGCTTTAATGCCACCTTTGCCTTGTCGAATGTCATCGATGATATCATTTTCAAACAGCTTGAGGTCCATGGCGCCGATGAGATTCTCCGCCTCCTGCAACGCCGCCTCCGAGGCCAGTCCCCTCCGTAAAAGCTCGAGCAGAGCACCTTCTTGCGTATTGAATTGCGGAAAACGTTTGAGAATATCGTTTTTAAAATTATTCAAATAAAGATCGACGATGGCGTAGCGGCGCTGCACCTCGCCCAGTCGCTCTGGCGGCAGGGCATCCGGTGGTGAAGCTTTGAGTCGTTCGATCAACTCTTCCATCCAATCTGAGCCCGAGGAATTTTCGGGAAGCTCTGTGATGGCTGCGGCCAGCTCGGCTTGCAACTGCTCCAGCGCCTCTTTTTCATCAAAAATTTTGCGGGCTTCGTCGATTCCGGCTTTGGCATTTTCGCGATCGCCTTCCAACAGATTCCGCTCTGCCAGCGCCAGCAGATTTTCCACTTTGGCCTCCAGGCTGCGCGGGATGAGCGCGGTTTGCTCGACGCGATTGCGCAGATGCTTGATGGCGATCACCGATTTGAGATCCGCCTCCAAATCAGCTTTGAGGCGATTGATCTCTTCGACCCGCTCCGTCACCGTGACGCCGTACCACTTGATGCCTTCGTTGAGATACCCCAATTTGTTTCGCAGCACAGCGAGCTTCACGCTGAGCGGGCTGCCGCTTTCCGCGTGCTCGCGAATCTCGGTCGCCATCTCTTGCAGCCAGCGCCGGTTCTTGAGCTTCACGATGGTTCGTGGTATGGCGGTGCCGAGGATGAGCGAAAAGACGGAGCCGGCAAACACGAGCAAAACGAATAATGCTTTCTGCGTGAGTGAGCGATATGAAGAGCGCAGAGCCATAAAAAAAGTTTTACGAGTGCCCGGCTCCATTGCATCAACGACCGTCAGCATGCCCATCGACACTTTGCCGCCGGGCATCGCCGCGAGGCGCAAAGTAACCATTTGCTCGGCGCCCGGCTCGAGCGTGAAATGATCGGGCACTATCGAAGCATAAAAAGAAGTATCGGGTGTGAACATCAGTTTCAAGTCCCGATAGACGCCGGTCGCGGGGTTTTTGAGCAAAAAGGTAAAAATCGTGTCATTCGAGCCGGATTCAAGCTCGATTTTCCCATCCTTTATCTCGACGCCGGCCAGCTCGAGATCGAACATAGGCGGCGTCGCTTTCTTTACGTGAACCTTGATCATCTCCTCCGTGTTGCGCGTAAGATTCCGCACGATCAACGCGCCTTCGTAGGTGCCGACTGCTTTGACCTTGCTCACTTTCAATTTGATTTCGCGTTTGTGGCGCGGCGTTTTGGCCGCAAGCGTCAAATGCAAACGCTCTTTTTCCTCGCCATTTTCCGGAAAGCGCATCACCGCGGCTTGATCGGACGCCGTGAGAATAAGCTCACCTGCTTCCAGCTCCAGCGCGAGGCTATCCTTGGCGGTATTCGTCAAGGACAGCGTGGCTTCCGCAGTCGTGCCGGAGATAATCGTCACCTTCAGGCTCTCCGGCTCGACTTTAATCTCTTTTTGCCGGCCTTCTGCAAATGTGCGCGCGCCGATGAGCAGAAGAAGTCCGGCCACGAAACTGATGCTACTTTGCATAGACGCAAGCCTCCAAAGCTGTGCAATTGAACAAAACACTTCACCAAAGATACCTTTTGTGGGGTGATTTGTCAAGGTAAAAAACCCAGACAGAGCGATGCCTCGGGCGTGGATGGAAGGACACCGTCCGGACGCTTTGTCATTCCGCGATTCTGGTGAGCTAACGAAGTTCAGCGTCCGGACATTCCACCTGTACTGATGCCTTACCAGATAGATTCGGGGGAACCTCCACTCCACAAGAAAAGTTGGAATTGATTCATTCGCGAAAATTTGCGCTCATTCGCGGTTAAGGACCTGCCCAGTTTAGCTGCGCCCGTTGATTTTATGGCTCGCCTAAATCTTCTTTTGCGCCACGAGCAATTCCGCGTTCAGAATCGAAGCGCCGGCGGCGCCACGGATGGTGTTGTGACCCAAAATCACAAAACGAAAATCAAGGATCGGACACGGGCGAATGCGGCCCACAAGCGTTGCCATGCCGTTGGCGGCCATGACATCGCGCTTGGGTTGTGGCCGGTCAAGCTCGTCCAATACCAAAATCGGCTGAGGCGGCGCGGACGGCAGCTCGAGCTTTTGCGGCAAGCCGCGAAAATTTTGCAAGCATGTTTTAATCGCTGCAATCGAGGCCGGCTTTTTGAGCTTGAGCGAAACGCACTCGGTATGGCCATCTTCCACCGGCACGCGGTTGGTCTGAGCGCTGACAGCAAAATCCGCCAACTCTATGCGATCTCCCGTCAGCCTGCCGAGAATTTTCCGCGTTTCGATTTCGATTTTTTCTTCTTCGCCGCTGATGAACGGAATCACATTGCCGAGAATATCCAGGGACGCCACGCCCGGATAGCCCGCACCGGAAATGGCTTGCATGGTCACCACAAAAACTTTTTCCACGCCGAAGGCTTGGTGCAGCGGGCCGAGCGCCATCGCGAGAAACATGGTGGAGCAATTAGAATTTGTGACGATGAAACCCGAACCGCCGCGTTTGCTCCTCTGGCGCTCGATCAATGTGAGATGATCAGCGTTCAGCTCCGGAATGACGAGCGGCACATCGTCAGCGAGGCGGTGGTTGCGCGCGTTGCTGAAGACGGCATAGCCAGCAGCGGCAAATTCGGCTTCGACTTCTCCAGCCACCGCAGCGTCCAGGCCGGAAAAAACGATACGACAATCGAGCGCCGCACGGCATGGCTTCATCGGAAGCCGGCCAATGTGCTCCGGCAGCGGCGTGTTTTGAAACCAGCGCGTTGCTTCGCCGTAAGTTTTGCCCACCGAACGCTCGGAAGCAGCAACTTCGGCCAACTCAAACCACGGATGCTTGGCCAGCAATTGCACGAACTTTTGTCCCACCGCGCCGGTCGCACCGAGCACGCCGACTTTGATTTTCTCTTTCATCATTCACTCAGGAGAAAATATTACGGCTGCAAGGTTTTTGAAGTTTGCAGACTGGCAGTCTGCGTTACGGTTGCTCTTTTTTGCCATAAAGCATTTCGAGCAGAGAATCGCTAATGCCCGTGGAACTGAAACCGCCGTCATGAAAAAGATTTTGCATGGTGACCTTGCGCGTCAAATCCGAGAGCAGGGTCACCACATAATTCGCGCAGTCTTCGGCGGTGGCGTTGCCCAACGGCGAAACCTTTTCCGCGAAGTCATACAGCGCATCGAAGCCCTCGATGCCGGTGCCAGCAGTGGTTTTTGTCGGACTCTGTGACACGGTATTCACCCGTATGCCGCGCTTGCCAAGCCGTGATCCGAAGCTGCGGGTAATGCTTTCGAGAAGCGCTTTCGCGTCGCCCATGTCCGAATAACTGGAAAAAGTCCGTTGCGCGCCGATATACGTCAACGCCACAATGCTGCCGCCGTCGTTGATCGCCTCGGCTTTGAGGGCTTGAGCAATGATTCGGTGCAACGACATAGCCGAAACGTCCAGAGTTTTGTGATACCATTCATAATTCAGATCCTCGTAAGGCCGCTTCTTTCGGATGTTGGGCGACATGCCGATGGAGTGTACGATAAAATCGACGGGGCCCAGCTTTTCCTTTAGCTCGGCGAAGGCGGTTTCCAGCTCCTCACTCGAACTCGCGTCGCAGGCGATTAAAGGCGCATCACCGCAAAGCTTGGCCAGCTCCTCAACGGCTCCCAAGCGGAAGGCCACTTTGATATTTGAGATGGCCAGCCTGGCGCCCTCGCGATATGCGGCCAGCGCAATGTGCCAGCCGATGCTTTTGTCGTCGAGCGGCCCAAAAACGATTCCCCTCTTCCCGGCAAGCAATCCATAGTTTTTCTGACTCATTGGTATCTCCTCGGTTTATTCAAAAATTTCACGCCATTCAGTTACATTGAAAAAGAATTCGTCGTGCAGGCATTTGACCGCGGCCGCGATCTGCGCGTCGCCGATCACGAAGGTCAGATTGATCTCCGAGCCGCCGAACGAGATCAGCTCGACGTTGACGCCGGCGCGATCGAGCGCGACAAATACGCGGCTGGCAATGCCGCGCGTTGATTTCATGTTTTCGCCGACGACGCAAAACACCGCCCGATTTTGCCCGACGCGAACCTCGGCGAATTCGCGCAGCTCGGCCGCGATGGCGCCAAGATTGTCCGCATTGTCGATCGTCAACGAGACGCCCACCTCCGAAGTGGCGATGACGTCGATGCTCTTCTGATGCTTGGCGAACACCTCGAATAAGCGCGCCAGAAATCCATGCGCCATCAGCATGCGGGTGCTTTTCAAGGTGATGATGGTGATATGCTCTTTGTAGGCGATGGATTTCACAATGCACGGCGCGGGCGCAGCGGCGATGGTGGTAATGAGCGTGCCTTCGCCTTCCGGCCGTTTGGAGTTCAAGACCCGCACGGGAATATTTTGGCGAATCGCCGGCAAAATGGTGCTGGGATGCAACACCTTGGCGCCGAAATACGCCAACTCCGCGGCTTCATTGAAAGTCATCAGCTTGATTCGCCGCGCCTCCGGCAGGATGGACGGATCGGCGCTGAGAACGCCATCCACGTCCGTCCAAATTTGAATCTCTTCGACTTCGAGCGCGGCGCCGAAAATTGCCGCGGAATAATCCGAGCCGTCGCGTCCGATCGTCGTGGTGAGGCCGTTTTCCGTGGCGCCGATGAATCCTTGCGTGACGACGATCGTACCCTTGCGCAGCAGCGGCAGAAAAATCTCTTTGGCTCTGGGGGTGGTGAGACCGAACAAAGGCGCGGCGCGCGTAAATTCATTGCCGGTCACCAAAACCTTGCGCGCGTCGATCAAACTCACCGCCACGCCGCGCTGCAGCAGCTCGTGGCTGAGCAGAAGAGACGACCATTGCTCCCCCAACGCCGTAAATTGATCGAGAGTTCGAGGCGTCAGCTCCTGCAACACCGCGAGACTTTGCGCGAGCTTTTCCAGCTCGCGGCAATCCTGGGTGATTTTGTTCTTTGCCAGCGCCAACGCCTCGTCGCTGCGGCGAGATTTTGTTTTGGGAAAAAGGGCCTCCGCAATAGCGGCGTGGCGGTCGTGCAAGGCGGCAACGTCGGCAACGGCTTCTTCAACTTTGCCGTCGGCGCTCTTTTTGGCGACGTCGAGCAAAGCATTGGTGACGCCCGCACAGGCCGAAACGACGACGAGCGGAGTCCTCTCGCGCTCGCGAATGACAATATTGGCGACGTTGCGTATCGCGGCGGCATCCTGAACCGAGGTGCCGCCGAATTTCATAACGAGCATGTCTTCGCCTTTCCTGATTTATTCTACAATATCAATTTTACCGAATTCCGCAACATTTTTTTTGAGAAAATTTTTGATCGCCGCGGTGAATTGATCAAACTCGATCAGAAAAGCATCGTGGCCATGAATGGAGTCAATCTCAGCGTAGCGGGCGTTCGGCGTAAAGCGAACAAGCTCTTTCTGTTCCTCGGTGGGATAACGCAGATCCGATGAGACGCCGATGCACAGCATACGCGCTTTGATGCCGCCCAAAACTTCCGGCAACGGCGCCCGGCCATGCGTCACGTCGTGCAAATCCATCGCGCGGCTGAGATAAATGTAGGTGTTGGCATCGAAACGCTTGCCGAGTTTTTCGCCTTGATGGTGCAGATAACTTTCCACTTGAAAAAGATTGTTGCCGTCGAAGCGATCCGCCGCGCCATTTTGCCGGTGGCGTCCGAAACGCCGCTTTAATTCCACGGCGCTGCGATACGAGAGCATCCCGATCATGCGCGCGGTTGCCAACCCTTTCATCGGTTGTTGCGTGTAACAACCGTTGTTCCACACCGGATCATTCGTGATGGCGGCGCGTGCGGCCGTATTCAAGCCGATGCACCATGCCGATTGCCTGGCCGCCGTTGAAATCGGAATAATCGTCTCGCAAAAATCCGGATAGGAGATGCCCCACTCGAGCACCTGCATGCCGCCGAGCGAGCTGCCACATACCGCCGCGAGACGATTCACGCCGAGCGCGTCCAACAATTTTTTCTGCACCGCCACGAGGTCGCGTATCGTGAAGGGCGGAAAGGCCAGGCGATACGGCTCGCCGGTTTTAGGATCGAGGGACGACGGGCCGGTGGTGCCGTAACAGCTTCCGAGGATATTCGGACAGATGACAAAATATTTTTTGGTGTCAAAGGCGCGGCGCGGCCCGATGAAACCATCCCACCACCCTGGTGATTTGTCGGTTGGCGCATGATAACCGGCCGCATGTGCATTGGCCGTCAACGCATGGCAAATGAGCACCGCATTCGTGCCGTCGTTAGTCAAGCGGCCATAGGTCTCGTAAGCCACCGTGACCGGCGACAAGGTTTTTCCGCATTCCAACACGAGCGGATCGCGTTCATCATAAAGTGTGATGAATTTGGTTTCGACAAATTTATTTTGAACATTCGTTTCTTGCATATCAAAAAGTCTCCATAT
Organism: Candidatus Zhuqueibacterota bacterium; assembly: GCA_022616415.1. Classification (GTDB taxonomy): domain Bacteria; phylum Zhuqueibacterota; class Zhuqueibacteria; order Zhuqueibacterales; family Zhuqueibacteraceae; genus Zhuqueibacter. The sequence continues at coordinate 75,709 of JAKEEU010000313.1, forward strand.
TTTCGTGTTGAGAAAATTTTCTTAAAAAGAGTCGCCATCAAATAGAAGTTCAGTCACCTTCAGGTCATAAGCGTCGAGCTCTAAGCATCCCATTGTTTATACGAAGAAAGCAGTCTGCCCCGAAAGGGGCAAAATGTGATAGCCCTGGGTACGAACCCAGGAAAATTGAAGAACAAAGGGCGAAATCGACGCTGTTTGTGATTGCCACGGCACCTAATATGCCGCCCCTTGCAGGGCGAAAAATCATGATAAATAACTTTGTTCCCAAGGCGTTGCCCTGCGCCATCATATTTGTCTCCGTTGAGGACGCAATCTCGCTATTATACTCGTTTAGGGTTAAAATTACAGTCATTGCGAGGCGCTTTTTGCCGAAGCAATCTCTTGATTTTCAAAGGATTGCTTCGCTGAGAAACGCTCGCAA
>JAKEEU010000314.1 GCA_022616415.1 Candidatus Zhuqueibacterota bacterium
CGGCGGCAAGCTCATCATAAAGCTTTCTGGCCTCCGCATTTTTGGCCAAATAAGCCTTCAGCTTTGCGGTTTCATCGGGCGTATTTTCGGCGTCGATTTCCTGGTGGATCAGCTCGACAAATTTTTCTTCAACCATTGGCCACGATTCCTTGCTTGAGCAAAACGGTGCGCAGCACCTGCCGCGCCGAGTAGAGCCTGGATTTGACGGTTTTTTCGGGAATGTCGAAGATGAAGCCGATTTCTTCGTATGGCAGGTTTTGAAAGTGCTTGAGCACGATCAAGGCCCTTTGCTCGGGGTCGAGGCGCATGAGCGCGATTTCGATTTGCCGTGTCATTTCGTTCTCCTCGTAATGTTCTTCCGGTGTTTTGTCGCCCGAAACGAAGCTTTCGTCCAGCTCGGTTATGCGTTTGCGTTGCTTGAGCGTATTGAGCGACTCGTTCACCGCCATACGATAGAGCCAGCTAAAAAATTTGTGCTTGGGATCGAACGACGCCAGCTTTTCATAAGCGCGAATAAAGACCGTTTGCGCGATATCCTCGGCTTCAGCGTAATCGTTGATGATGCGCAGCGCCACGTTGAACACCGTTTTCTGATGCCTGTCAACGAGGCGCTCGAAAGCTTTGACATCGCCTTCCAGGCATTGTTTAACCAAGGAGGCGTCGTTTGATTCTATCATAATTACAATCGAAGAACGAAAAAGTTGGTGAAAATGTGCGAAAGGCGAAGGGTGATGGGTGAAGGCTGCACCCTGCGCCCTTCGCTCTTCACCCTTCGCCCTCAGCCCTCAATCTCAAACACCATGTCGAAACCGGCGTAGCGGAAAACGTCGCGGATGTGTTTGCTCATGTTTTTCAGCTTCAGGCTGTTACCGGATTCGCTCAAGCGCTTTTGCGTGGCCAGCAAAACGCTCAAGCCGGCGCTCGAGATGTATTCCAAATCTTTGAAATCCACCACGCCGGAGCATTCGAGCCGATCGAAAACCGTTTTGGCGGTTTCGACCCTAGAAGCATCGAATCTTCCCGACAGCAAAATCTCGCCGTTATCGCTGATGCGTATATCGAACATATCATGACTCCAAATGCTTGATCAAGGTTATTTTATTTTGCTGATCGACGTATTCATAATCGAGCCGATCTACCATTTTTTTTACCAAGTGCAGGCCAAGCCCGCCGGGCTGGCGATCTTCCAATCCTTGCGTCACGTCGACCTCGGCGCTTTTGGTCACGTCAAACCTCTCGCCCCCCGAATCGATCATGGTCACCACCAAATCTTTTCCGTTCCGGTCAATGGCGATCAAGATGTCATCGCCGTTGCCGGCGTTATACTTGACCATATTGGTGAATAGCTCCTCGACCGCCAGATTCACCGCATAAGCCGCGGCCGGGTCGACTTGCTGGGCCGTTACGAATGCGGCGATCCACTCGAAGATCTCATCGAGAGCGTTGATTTCTCGTTTGAAGTTTTTTTCCATGGTTTTCAGCGGATCAGAGTGCCCGGCTCTTAGCGGGTGAAGCTAAAGCTTCGCACTCCGGGAGTTTAGTTCTGCACGTCAAACCATTTTCACGGCAATCATCGCCACGTCGTCGCTCTGCGCCGTTTTGCCGCGAAAGGTTAGGAGCTTATCCTTGATGTGCGCGATAATTTTTTCAGCCGGCTCCGCGGCCGTCTCTTGCACGGCTTGCAGCAGGCCCGTCTCCCCAAACATTTCTCCGGCCTGATTGAAGGTTTCGGTGACGCCATCCGTGTAAATCAGCAGCAAATCGCCGTGGTGGAGCGCAAGTTGTTTCTCTTGAAACTTCGCCAATTTGGAAAGGCCGAGCGCCGGGCCTCGCAGCTCTACCATTTCGCACGTCTTCGCGGCGTTGTCGTAAAACAGAACAGGATTGTGGCCGGCATTCGAGTAACGCAAAACTTCACCCTTCGTATCAAAAACCAAAAAGAGCATGGTCACGAACATATCTCGCGGCGCGATGCCATTGAAGATGGTGTTAAGCTCCGCAAACAAGCGCTCCGGCGACTCGAATTTTTGCGTGATCGAATTGAGAATGCCCTTCACCATCGTCATCACGAGCGCCGAGGAAGTGCCGTGCCCGGAAACATCCGCCAGCGCCATGCCGATCTGGTCATCCCCCAAAACAAAATAATCGTAATAGTCGCCGCCAACTTCGTCGGCCGGATTGAAATACGCCGCGATTTGCAACCGCGGATTTGCCGGCGGTTTTTTCGGCAAAAGGCTGGTTTGAATCTTGCGCGCCACCAGCAACTCCTGCTCCATGCGCTTCTTCTCCAATGTCTCGGCTTGCAGTTGGGAATTGCGGATGAGCTGCCCGGACTGCGCGGCGATGATCGTGAGCAGGCGCAGATCATCGGCGTTGAACGGCTCGAACGTTTTCTTGTTGGTGACCATCAGCAGGCCGAGAAGCTGCGCTTTGAAGCGAATCGGCACACATAAAACGGTTTTGATCTCCTTGCGTTCCTGCTCCGTGGTTTGAAAGCGCTCGTCGGTCGTGAGGTTTTCGATCATCAACGGCTGCTGGTTTTTCAACACCCAGCCGGTGATGTTGAAACCGACTTTGTAAGTCATCAACCGGCTTCTTTGATCGGCCTGGCGCACGAGCGTTTTCAGCGGCGCGTCTTCTTGTTGCGTCACCAGCAAAATCGAGCCTTGCTCGGCTTTCACCGCCTTAACCGATTTCTCCACGATGATATCCAGCATCTGATCCGTTTCCAACGAGGTGCTCGCCGAAATGGCGAGATCGTTCAGAACGGTCAGCTCCTCCACTGCGGATTTCAGCCGGCGAATTTCATTTTCGAGCTGGGTGATTTTGGCGTTTTCCATCGAATCAATAACGTTTGTGTAGTGAAACTGACCGGTCACTGCGAGTGACCGGTCAGTAATCAAAAGAACTTGCTCTCTAAGGAAATGCAGCCAGCAGGTCGAAAAACTTCAGAAGAGCCGCGCCGGGAAAATCCATCTGAAAACGCTGTCCTCAAAAATGGATGAAAGACCACCCGTAAGTCCGACAAGGTCGAAATTCTTCCGCGCGACACTCGGCGTAAATATAATGCACGAATTCGCTCTTGTCAATGATTTTCTTGCAAGAAAATGGTTGACTCTTCACCCGAGCCTTGCTATATCAACAGGAACAATCCGAACAACTGGAACAACAATCTCGGTTTTCGCGTGGCGGTGCTCACATTTTTCTTGCACCGGAATTGCCTGGCGTTTCGTTCTGCGGGATTCCAGGCCGAGGTGAAAATGGCGGAGCCTATTCCGGGCCGCGTCCCGCTATGCGGGACCGGGCGAATAACAACCGTCCCGCCTCCTGTCTCGATTTTCGGGACTGAGGCGGGACAATTTTTTGTTTGTAGTGATGCCTTCAGGCATAGGAAGTTTGGAATCAATAAAGTCATTGCTTTTTATGAAAAATTCCCTTTTACATAAGCACGACGCCTAAAGGCGTAACTACGAACAATGTACAACGAGCTCACTTCCTGGAACAACCTCCTTCTCGCCTACAAGAAAGCCAGCGCCGGCAAGCGCGGCCATCCCAACGTCGCCGCTTTTGAGTATCGTTTGGAAGACAATTTATTGCGCTTGCAGGAAGAACTGCGCGTCAAAACGTATCGCCCTGGGAAATACGACAGTTTTTACATCCACGAACCCAAGCGCCGCCTCATCAGCGCCGCCGATTTCCGCGACCGCGTCGTGCATCACGCGCTGTGCAATGTCATCGCGCCGATCTTCGAGCGCAGTTTTATCTTCGACTCGTACGCCAACCGCGTCGGTAAAGGCACGCACCGTGCGCTGAATCGCTGCCAGGAATTTGCGCGGGGGTACAAATTTGCCATGCCACTTGATCTGCGCCAATTCTTTCCCAGCATCGATTACGCCATTCTGCACGCCACGCTGGCGCGTAAAATCAGCGACCTTGAGGTGATGTGGCTCATCGATCTGATTCTCGCCAGCGGCGAGGGCGTGTTGCGCGAAGCTTACGACATGGTTTCTTTCCCCGGCGACGATCTGTTCGCGGCACTCCGTCCGCGTGGCTTGCCCATCGGCAATCTGGCGAGCCAGTTTTGGGCCAATGTTTATCTCAATGCTTTCGATCATTTTGTGAAACGTGAATTGCGCTGCCAGGCGTATCTGCGTTATGTGGACGATCTCTTGTTTTTCGACGATGATAAAGCTATATTGTGGAGTTGGAAGCCTCGCATTGAAGAGCGGCTAGCTGCTTCGCGCGTCACCATTCACCCGGGCGCGCATCCGCGACCGGTGAGCGAAGGCATTCCGTTTTTGGGGTTTATGGTTTACCCGCAGCGCCGCCGCTTGAAACGGCGCAAGGGCATTTATTTTCAGCGGAAGCTGCGTGATTTGCGCGCCACCTATCGAACCGGAGAAATTTCATTGGCAGAGCTAACGGCGAGCGTGCGAGGCTGGATCAACCACGTGCGTTACGGCAATACGGTCGGCTTGCGCAAAGCGATGTTGAACCGGCCATTTTCGTCAAGCTGGAACCCGAGTCTTTTATCCGCTCAATCAGCTAAATCCGCTTACAAAAACGGCGAAATTTTAATGAATTATAAGGAGAGGAGCGAACATGAAACTCGGCCGCAACGATCCCTGCCATTGCGGCAGCGGCAGGAAGTACAAAAAGTGCTGCTTGGAAAAAGATGAAGCAGCCGCTCTCGCCCAGCAAGAGCAAGCGCTTGAATATGATGATGATATCGACGATGACGACGAAGCCGAAGAGGAAATGACATCTCAACCGGACGATTCGTCGTCGCCTACAATGCCGGTGCCGAAAAATAAGAACCAGACGGAACTCGAGCTATTCGACGATGATGACTATGATGATGCCGACGACGAAGAGGAAGATGATAACGCGCCAGAGATTGATGAGCAGACGGCGAAACAACGTTGGAAAGAATTTGAGAAACAGAATTACGAAGGCAAAGTCGCTCTTTTTATCAAGACGGTGGGTGAGCCGAAATTAATGGATGACGAGATGGCTTTTGCCATGCTTGACACGCTGCGCCAGGAGACTTCCAAACACAATGAGCGCGACCGCTACGATGGGTTGGTGGAGCAACTGCGCGAGCGTTTGCCAAAAGTTTATGCCAAAGGCGCGCATTTTTATTTGGAAAATTGCATCACCAACGCCGTCATTGCCGGCCGCTTCGAGCGCATTCCCGCGTTCATGAACGAGCTGGCAACGCGCGCCGGCAAAGACATCGACATATTCGACATGGTTGTCAATCAGTTGGCGTATCACAATCGGTTGGCAACGCTCATCGACGCCATGTACATTGGCTGGCCGGAGGTCAATCATTCGGGAGAAATTGTGCCGTGGGGCGTCGACGAGTTCGCCGATCAAGCGGTAAAATTTTTGGTCTTTGATTATATTGAGCGGCATCCGGCGGCGATAGCAGGCGATGCGGAGTTGTTTGAACGCATAAAGTTTTATAGCCGAATCGACGCCGAGCGCATTAATAAATTCATCGCCATACTATCCGGCCACCCCAGCCGCCAGTGGACACTTGATGCTTTCACGTTCAAGCCGGGAAAGCGCCAACCGCGCGACAGGTATGATGATGACAACGGCATCAAGATACCAAAACCGATTCAACAACATCTCTTCGACCTCAGCCTGGAATTTCAGAGCTATTTGTATCAGGAACAAAATGTGCCGCTCACCAAATCCGAATTGGGGCACGAGCAGATCGTCAACTACGTCATCGGGCGTCTGGCCGGCGAGCTGGAGCCGCGCCTGAGCATGCTCGTAGCGGCTTTCAATAAACCCAAGCCGAAAACGCGCCCGCCGGAATTTTACATGCGCGGCGATGAAAACTCGGTCAATTGGCTTTGCCCGGATCGCGAGACTTTCGATCACTTCTTGAGCAGGCTATTCGATTTCTTCAATCCGCAACCCTATAAAGCGGCGGCAACCTTCGAGATCATGCCGTTCTGGCTGCGCTTCCTGGAAACCCGCCAGCTCCTTTCCGCGCCGTTGCACGAGAAAACGTTGCAAGAGCTGCGCAAGCTCGCCGCGCATTTGCGCGAGCTGTTCCGCAAAATGAGCGACGATCCGGCGCTGTACACGGCGATGAATATTTGGGACGAGAATGCGAAGGCGGTGGCCTGATCTTGAGACTTGAAGAAACTTCCACAATCCCGCCAGCGATTCCGCCAATAACGAGCAAACAGTTCATTTTGCCCACTCACGCCGTCGTCGCGTTGATCGGCTCGATGCTGCTGGTCGGCACCAGTTTCGGCGCTGTGGCGCCGTTGGTTTCGGCCATTCTCGAGATTCGCGGCTTCAGCGAATATTTTACCGGCGGCGTTACCGCGATTCTGGCCGCCGGCATTGCCATTTCCAGCACGCATGTGGGGCGCCTAGTCGATCGTTACGGCACGCGACGCATCAACGCGTTCGGCATTATCGGCCAAGCCCTCGGTTTTGCCGGACTCGGTTTGGCATTGGCAACCGAGGAAGTTTTGCTCTTCCCGGTTCGCTTTGAGCTTGGCGTTGCGGCAACGATGACGTTCGTCGCCGCAGAGGTGGCGCTCTTGCGTGGCGTACCGGAGAAAATTCGCGGCCGCGTGATGGCGGCGTATGGCTCGGCGCTCGGCGTCGGATTTATGCTCGGCGTTTTCGGGAGCGATGTCGCTTATGAAGCGATGGGCTTGTGGTGCTTCGCGCTGGTTGCCGCAATTGGCATCGGCATCGCCTTTATCGCTTATCGCGGCTTGCGCGGAGAAGTTGGCGAGCCTTTGCCGCAAACGCAAACCAATTCCAGTGAAACGCTTCTTGCAACTGATTCAAAATTCGATTGGCAACCGTTGTGGATCGCACTGTATGGCGCGGTGGTTTTCGGCTCGCTGGATACGGCGATCTCCGGCACGTACCCCGTCGAAGGCCAACGCCTCGGGTTGAGCCGCAGCGAGTCGCTGCACATCGTTGGATTGATGGCGCTGGGTTTGGTGATGGGCCAGCCTCTCTCCGGTTGGCTGGCGGATAGATTTGGCGTCAGACGTGTGCTGGGCAGCCTTGCCGTGTTTGGCGTGGCCAGCAGCCTCGCTGCTGGTTTCGCTTCGCGATTGATTCTGGTTGGCAACAAAACGTGGGCGGCGCTGACATTCACGCTCATCGGCGTTGCGGTTGGCGGAACCTATCCGATCAGCCTCAAAATCATGGGCGACCGCACACCGCCGGAAAAGCTGCCGAGGGTGAATGCGCAGTTCTCCGGCACTTACGGATACGCCTCGCTCGCCGGGCCGATTATCTCGGCGTTCGGTATCGACGTGATGGAATCGTTCGGCTATTTGGGCTGGGCCGTGCCGGGCTTGGCAGGATTAACGCTGGCGTTGTTGCTACCGCTGGTGCTGTGGGACCGGCGATTTACCGTAAAATAAAGTCTGCAACCAATTGAATTCATTTTTCGTTTAATATATATAAATATTCGCGAAGCCCCCAACAAGCGCGGCTGTGAGGTTTTCCCCAAGGCGATAACGCGTGTGCTGTTCCCAAGAGGGCCATTTCGAGCATGGGATAACATGTTTCAAGGTTTACCGGGTGGTGGTTTATGCTTTGGGTTATCCCACGAAATTTGCCTCTCATGGTTTGTTTGAGCCTGACGCTGGCTGCCGGCGCGAATGAGAACGGCGCTTCCCTCCGCATAACGATTCAGCCTCCATTTTGGAAGACGTGGTGGTTTCTTGCTTTGGGCCTGATGGCCATGGTCTTTATTCTGGCGCTCTTCCACGAGTACAGAGTGAAACAACGCATCAAAAGCTTTTGGCAAGTTGAGCAGGCGCGGAAGCAAGAAAATGAAAAAATACGAAAACAAGTCGCCCGCGATTTTCACGACGAGTTTGGGCATAAACTGACCAATATCTCGCTCTTCACTGAAATTCTCAAACAAAACTTGCACGCCACTTCGCCTCAGGATCTCAGATATTTGAATAAGATCAGCGACGCTTCGCGAAGCTTGTCCATGGGCATCAGAGATTTTATTTGGACGCTCGATCCCCAAAAGGGTTCGCTCTACGACGTGGCCATACGTTTGAAGGATTTTGGTGATGCGCTCTATTCCAATGCCGGCATTGATTTTCACGTCAAAGGCATCGACAAGAAATATGAAGAGGTCGGCATGTCGATGGCTTGGAGACGTTATCTCACGCTCATCTTCAAAGAAAGCATGGACTACCTGGCCCGCCAGCCAGAATGCAAAAATGTCACGCTGGAAATTGCTTGCGAGCAGAAAAAAGTGGCATTGACGCTTTCTTACGCTGCTGCGAACCTCAATGGTGGCTCGGATCATTTGACCCATTGGGGGGAAATGAAAAAGTATGCTCATGAAATTGGTGGTGAGCTTGTTATGACGTCAGACCCGAAAGGCGAGCACAGGATGCAATTTTTGGGGAAAATTCCCTAGCGCAGCCGTAGCCGCAACCAAACAAGTGGCAACCGCGAATGGGCGCAAATTGACGCGAGTAAAAAATAGCGGCTATTAGCGTTGATTGGCGGTTTAAAAATGTTTGCCGAAAAAGCCTACGCTTGTAGGCAAAGATTTCACTTTAGTCCTTGCGGGCAGCCCACACGGATCAAAAACGCACACGGAAAAAGCTTTTAATCCGCGTGTGTTTTTGATCCGTGTGCAAACTTTCAAAATTTTTCTGAGTTTGACAGCGTTAACACCTTAGACAAATTCGCATTATGATTAAAATAGCGATAATCGAAGATGACGATGATTTTCGCGAGAGCCTGGCGATATTAATCAACAAGCGCGCCGACTTTCGCTGCATCAGCGCCTACCCGGATTGCGAAAGCGCCTTGCAAAATATCGAGCGTGACGCGCCGGACGTCATTTTAATGGACATCGGATTGCCGGGCATGTCCGGAATCGAAGGTACGCAAAAAATCAAGGAACGGTTGCCGGAAAGCGACATTCTTGTTTTGACCATCCATGAAGAAGACGGGACGGTTTTTGACGCGCTGTGTGCGGGCGCCACCGGATACCTGACCAAAGACATCCCGCCAACGCGAATTCTGGAGGCGATTGCCGAGGTTTATTGGGGAGGAGCGCCCATGAGCAGCAACATTGCCCGCATGATCGTGCATTCATTTCAGATGGTATTACATTCCCCCCTGACCAAACGGGAGAACGACATTCTCGCCCAGATGTGCAAGGGCATGAGTTACAAATCGATTGCCGATAATTTGTTCATCAGCCAGGAAACGGTGCGCTCCCATATCAAACATATTTACCAGAAGCTGCACGTTCATTCCAAGTCCGAGGCCGTTGCCAAAGCGTTTAGGGAAAGGTTGGTTCGGGTTTAGGAGGTGGGATAGAATAAATTGGTCATTCTACCTCTGCAAATCGTTGTTTCTCGATATTGACAGTGCCCAAAACAAGAAAGTTATTTTATCCCACCTCCTAAAAAAATCCCCCATACGGGTGATGCGTTCTTGTTGAATATTTTTTATAATATTGCTGCAAGAATGATTTGAGTAAATTCAATAAAAGAAAGCGCCATGATCAGCCTGCTGATTATCGAGGATGACCCCAACACCCTGGCTGGGTTGCAGGAGCTTCTGAGCCACGAAGGCTATTGGGTGCGAGGGGTAATGCGCGGACGAGAGGCGTTTAAAGTTGCGAAGGATGAGCCTATCGATATGGTGCTCTGCGATTATTGCCTGCCAGATATTGATGGGCTGCAAGTTTGCCGTGAGCTCAAACGCTTGAACTCGCAGTTGGTTATTTTTTTGGTTACGGCGTATCGCAATACCGAAGTCGTTAATGCCGCCAAACAGTGTGGCATTGAAAAGATCATCGATAAGCCGATCGTGCCGGAGGAATTGTTTGTCATGCTCGAAGTCGCTGCCAAAAGACTGGCCAGCGAGAAACTTTACACGTTGCCGGAAACCGTTGTGGCTTCAAACGCCGAGGCGATGCTGGTGTGAAGATTCAACTGATTAAATCGGGAGGGAGATAAAATTTTGTCTACCGATGGTGCTGAGATTTTGAGCACCAAAAACCTTTATAAACAGAGCAAGTTTTCCCAACGGATAGAAACAACGCAACCGATAAACGCTTTTCATCCGTTGTCCCGCCGTGGCAGCGATTTTTTTACGGGTATTTATTTGACCCATAAGCGTTTATTTGAAGCGGAAATCGACTTTGAAATTGTATAGCCAAGGAACTTTTGGGCTAACACC
>JAKEEU010000315.1 GCA_022616415.1 Candidatus Zhuqueibacterota bacterium
GGACATGACGGAACACCTGGCGGTTTGCTGGAATTATTTCGTGCCGCATTACTCGACCAAGATTGCAGCCGCGTTTGAGGTGGTCGAGAAGTTGCGCGAATTGGGCAAAGGCCAGCAGTTCGCTGATTGTTATGTCAACGAGACACCATGGCATTGGGTGTTTCTCAAGACAGAGTTTTTCTGTCTGCATATTTGCCGCGCTGCATTGAAGGCTGTCAGCGCGACCGGGAGTGCGAGCGCGGGACTTGCGGATCAAGATCGGCAAATTTAAGAAAGTGAAGTTTTCGCCAAACTTCGCTTTCTTAAGTGAAGTTTTCGCCAAACTTCACTTTGCAGTACACGAAATGGTGTAAAAAAACCGCTTGACGATACTCCCATTTGGGAGCATAATGGCGCCATTGAAGCAACAATGAAGGCTGCGAGGCGGCTGGCGCGCAGTAGATGCGCGGTGGCTATAGGTGCGTCTACGACGCTTTTTTTTTTGCGGCATAACGCCGCTCGATAACAATGCCCGGAGCCAGGGCTGTAAAGTCGGCTAAAACAAATGGCAAAGTACCAAATCAACTTTTCGTGCGGCCACGATGAGCAGCGCGAGCTGTTCGGCGCCACCAAAGAGCGCCAGCGCAAAATTGAGTATTTCGAGCAATATGGCGATTGCTCGGCTTGCTTCAAAAAGAGAAAGGAGTCCGAGAGAGAGGCCGAAGGGCCGGTAGTTCAGGTTCGCGCGCGCAAGGGCGATCCCGCGCTGATCGAGTTCGTCGTTTTTAATTCCTTCAGCGTGAAAGATGCGCTGAAGGCCCGCGGCTACAGGTTTTCGTATGATTTCGTGCGCGTGGGGTCGGCGTTCGGGCTGAATGATCGCGGGGAGGGAGCGTGGGGTCGGCGTTTTGAGGGTGGGCCGGAGACGATCAGCGAGCAAGTCGCTGACGAAATCAAATGGCTGAAATCCAAGGACTGGAAATTCGAGGACGCCACATCATCGGTGAAGTCTTTGATCAGCGCGCTGATCGAAGGCAAAGCCGATTATATCCCTGCAAGTTAATGCCGTATTACAGGCGCGGTGGGTTCAATCCGCCGCGCCCCACACAACAACAGCGCGCGGCAATAACGCCGCGCGATAACAAAGGAGATAGAGATGAGACAGCACACAACGATACACCCTGCATCACCGATAGGCGCTCATCCGAGCATGAGGTCGCCGGGACTGCACGAGTTCACGTGTACTGAGTGTGGAGATAAACTCGAATACACGAACATTGATGGCAGCGATATTAAATTCAACAACGAGGTGGTTGGCTACCACGATCCGGTGATGCCGGATGACTACTGCTCAGACTGTGAGCAGCGAATATTCAGCGATGATTAGTTTTGCTTTGCTGCGCGGCAGGATTCGATCCGCCGCGCTGCACGACTCCACGCTCAAATAGAGCGTGGCTCCATTGGCTAATAATAGCCGGATCGCAACGCGCCGAGCGATAGAGGCGCAAGGGAGTAAAAAATGCAAGAACATGTAAGATTTTCGGTCCGCGCCTATTATCGAGGCGGCGGTAGCA
>JAKEEU010000316.1 GCA_022616415.1 Candidatus Zhuqueibacterota bacterium
CAACTTAACATTGCCAAGTTAAGAAAGCCTTGCAAAAGTGGTCAATAAAAACAGGTATCATTTAAATTTCTCTGATTGTGTTTTTAGCCGATACTCATGTAATATTAAAACGAGGAGACGGCTTCGATTTCATTTTGGCTCGTAGTAGCGCCTTCAAGCGCAAAATGTACGAATGACACCGATCTTTTGTTTTGAGGCGAAGTCGTAAATTTCCAAACTCGACGCCTGAAGGCGTAACTACGAACGCTAAGTTTACCTTCTCATCTCGGCGATAGCCATGATTTGGGTGTTCGCCGAATACTTGGCCAATTCAAATTTGGCGAGCGCGACGACTTGCTTGACGTTCACCAAGCCGGAGAGGTCGATCAGCCTCGGACCGGCCGCCAGGCGCACGCTCGGAATTTCTTCGCCGCCGTCGCCGTAATACGTGTTAAGCTCGACAAACTTTTGCAATTCCTGCTCCGCTTCGGCAATCGTGGTCAGCAACAGCGCGGCGCTGGGCAGGTGCAAACGCACGACGCCCTCGTGATCGACGATCACCACGGCGCGCGATTGGCTCTTCAACAAGCCGAAGAGATAGCGATTCTCCCGGTGCAGCGCATACGCGGTGAAAAATTCGGTTTCCGACAACACCTCGACCGGTTGTCCATTGGCGCCAAGCGCTTGCTGCGCGATGGTTTGCCGGCGCGAGGCCGGCAAAGCGCGGCCAAGTTTCTCGCGCTGGCGAATCTCTGTGGCGCCGATAGCAATAGCGCGGACGATATTGAAGCGCGAATCGATTTCCAAAGTCACTTCGACCGATTCCGGCGCCGCCCCCATGCGCACGATCGCAGCTTCCGCATCTTGCCGGAGCTGCATTAACTGCCCGTGCGTCGGATCAACGATGGTTCGCTCGATCGTTTCGTGGAGAAGCGCTAAAGCCACGCCGATGGCGGAAATGACCGGGTTGTTTTCCGAGATTTCGCCGGGGATTTTGAGCAAATTTGAGACAAACGGAATGACGGTCATTGCGCCGCCGCCACCGCCAACCAGCTTCAACAGCGCAGGATCGAGCTTGTAGTCTTCGATCAGGCCCTGTATCGTTTCGACAACTTTGCTGCAGGCCTTTTGTAAAAATTCGTGCGCGGCCTCCAACGGATTCTTGCCGAGCATTTGCCCAAGCGCATCGAAGGCAAGGCGCACATTCTCCTTGCCGCCGCGGGCATAATCGTGCTCAGGAACCAAACCGGCCATGTTGGCCGCGCCGGTCGTGGTTACTGCAATCTTGCGCTTTTCAGTTTGCAAATAAAAATAATCCGATTGATCGCCAGGACGCGGCGAAGCGACGACGGGCTTGGCGCCGGCCATCTCGACTAATGGCGTAAAAGCCTCGTAGTAAAGTCCGGCAATGTGAGCGCTGCGCGGTCCCACGTCGATGAGCTGATCATTCTGCACGCGTGGCAAGCTACCGCCGCCGACGGCAACGGTGTGAACGTCAATGGTGCGAACGTAAACCTTGTGACCGCCGATGCGAGCGCTGCGCATCATCGCCTTGCCGTGATGGATCGTGGAAATATCCGTGCTGGTGCCGCCGACGTCGAGAAAAATGCCTTCGGAAACTTTTGCGTACATCAAAGCCCCAGCCACACCGGCAGCCGGGCCGGAGAGAATCGTCAAAATCGGCCGTTCGCGCATGCCTTTGATGTCCATAATGCCGCCGTCGGAGCGCATGATCATCAACGGCGCGGTAACACCGACTTGGCGCAAGCTGCGTTCAGTCATTTCTGCCGTTGCCAGCGCCACCGGCAGAATGCTCGCGTTGATCACTGCCGTGCGCGTGCGAACCCGCAGGCCGTACAGCTCGGAAATCTGGTGCGTCGCAGTCGCCGGCAGCCCGGCTTCTTGTGCGAATCGCATCACTTGCTGCTCGTGCTCCGGGTTATCGACCGAAAACGCTTCGGCAGCGACGATCGCTTCCGCGCCCTCGTCGCGCAATTCGCGAATGGCCTGGCGAACCGTCTCTTCCGCGAGGCCCTTGCTCGTGTCGAGAAAACGAAAACACGTGCGCAAAAATTTGCCCGGCGCCAATTCGATCCGGTCGATGGCGATTTCGTGGCGGGCGCGCGTTGCTTCCCAGCCGCCGCCCATGCCGACGATGCCCACCATGGCGACGTCACCTTCCAAAAGTGCATTCGTGGCCTGCGTGGTGCTGTGTGCGACCAAAGCAATTTCCTTCGGATCGACGCGCCCCTTTTGGAGAACTTTCAACAGTGCCGTGACAATGCCGTGTGCCACCCCCTCTTTGGCGCGGTGCGTGGTCGAGGTTTTAGCTTGGGCAATAAGGGTGAATTTTTCAGTTTCAATCGCCACCGCGTGGGTAAACGTGCCGCCAACGTCGATGCCGATGCGGATTTTTCTCATACCGTCGCTGTCTGGATGCTGGATGCGAGATACTTAAGTCATTTTGCGTAACTGCTGCCATAACAAAGTTCAAATATAACAAAAATTTTCTCGGAAAGCAACGATGTGTTTGTCCATTTCTCAACGTTGCTTTTTTGGAATTTTTTTGTTAACTTGCAATATCGCCTTTCGAATATTGACAACGACCAGCAACGAGCACTCAATTCATGACACCGCAAGATCTTTTCAAAAATTTCGGCGGGAAAATCCACAACGATTTCCCGGCCGTCAATGCCCCGGTTTTCAAATCGCCCCAAGGCACGCCCTATCTCACCGCGCCGGGAGTCGTTCTCATCGCCAGGCCGAATATCGAACTCTCCGGCGTCAAAAGCTTTTTGGAGGGATTTGACCACGGCTTGGGATTCGCCAGTTATGTCGATGATCCGACGGCGCTTTCCTCCGGCGCGCAGCTTTGTAAAATCGCCGGGCAAACCTGCTACGCCAGCTTCAGCCCGAAACGCACGGTGAATCGCGATGCCGAACGTTATTTCAAGAATATCATGGAAAGCGGGCACGGCTCGGTGTTGGAGCATGCCAATTACTCGTTTCTTCTTTACGGTATTTCGCGCAGCCTTACCCACGAATTGATTCGACACCGCGCCGGTTTCGGATTTTCCCAGCTTTCCCAGCGTTACGTCTCAGGTCGGGTTTTGCGATTTGTCGAGCGTCCAGAGTTTCAAGATGGCGGCAAATTTCATCAAATGTTTCTGGAACGCATTGATCGAGCTTATACTGAATATCATAAGCTTGCCGACGCGTTACTCGCCGAGCAAGGACAAGGCACGGCGATTTTGAGCGCCGAGGCCAAAACCGATTTGCGCAAGAAAGTCAACCAAGCCGCACGCGGGTTGCTGCCTAATGAAACGGAGACGATCATGGTGATCACCGGCAACGTTCGCGCCTGGCGGCACGTTATCGAGATGCGCGCCAGCGATCATTCGGAGCTGGAAATTCGCGGCCTCGCCGTTCGCGTTTTTTTCTGCCTGCGCCAAATCGAGCCGATCCTGTTTGGCGATTACGAGCTGCACGAGCTGCCGGACGGAACGCATTCAGTGACGACGCCGAACCGGAAGGTGTGAGGCGGATTGCAAGCATCAATAGTCGACTCTCAATCAGTCTGATCGTGAGTAGATTAGCGTGGTGAAAAAATAAAAAATTGAAGAAAAAGTTTTCTAACCATGACTGAATTCCGCTCCACTTACCAAAAACTCATAAGACGGCAGTATCTATGGGCGGGCATCATTTTCGCCCTCGTCCTCGCCGGCGAAATGGCTTTCGACGTCGTCGAACGCGCCGCGGGCAAATACCTCGTTTGGCAGAATGCGAGCCGCGAAAAAATCGGGCGCAGTTGGGAGCAGGAGCCGAAACGCATCGCGGCCGATTCGCTCTTGGCGGACCTCACGCGCAAACGCCGCAGCCAGACGCTGGAAATCGAGAGCATCTCCAATCTGGAAGAGTTGATTCAATACGTCGAAACCAATCAGCAGGCGCTGTTGCCGCCTTCGCAATTTTTGCAAATCTACCGCCAGCTTCCTTGCTTTTTACAGCCGCTCATCGCTGCGCCGGACTCGCTGGTGGCGGATGCGCGCGCGCAAAGACTGGCCAATGTTCTCGCCGAAGGCAACCGCTCGCTGTTTAATCTGATCATGCTTGATGCCGGCAACCGCACCATCCGTCGCACCTCTTTAAATGCCGATAAGCTCTACATGCTCTTCAACTACGGCAAAGAGCAAAACCTCGGCGTGCGCCGCCAAGCTCGCTTCGCAAATTACATTTTCGCGGCGGATGAATTTTGGGATTTATTCGAACGGCTTCATCCCTTGCGCCGCCGCCAATTCATTGAAGCGGTACCGTTGCTCACCGAGTCCGCCGGCCAAATTATCGCCGCCGGCATTTCCAGCCAAACCGGCAACGAATTTGTCGAAGTTGCCTTTGCCATCTCCGAGAGCCGGGCTTATGTTTATTATCTGCCCGAAGATTACGTGATGGATTTGCTCTCTCCGGATCGCGAGCGCGCTTTTGATTTTTATCGCCTGCGGCGGCAGGTGCAGGAGAATCGATAGTACACCATTGACGAGAGTATCGTTTCAACTCAATTTTATTTTCTTTATTTTTATCTGAATTTTTCATAAATTGGCTGCTATAACAGCCAATTTCTGCTTTTAATGTCCGCTATATTGGCCAATACGACTGTCAACGGAACAACTTCTCGATGTTTTCGCATATTTTCTTTATTCTCCTGGCTTTTCTAACCGCCGTCCTGCTCATCGCCGGCATCGGGTTCTTCGTGCTCGTCAAAGATTTGCCGCACATTCCCGACGACCTGCGCAATTTGGTGTATAGTCAGCCGACGGAAATTTATGCCGGCGACGGCACGCTCGTGCAGCGCCTCGGCGGCAAATCGTACGTGCCGCTCGCGCAGATCAGCCCAAATTTCCAAAAAGCCTTGTTGGCTGCGGAAGACGGGGAATTTTATTCTCATCATGGCATTGACAAAATTGCTATCGCGCGCGCCGCGATTTTGCGCGGGTTCAGAGGCAGCTCGACGATCACCCAGCAGCTTGTCAAGAATCTCTTCTTCTCCTTTCAGCGCCTGTGGTCGCGCAAGCTGAAAGAGATTCTCATCAGCCTGCAAATCGAATCGACGTTCACCAAAGAGCAAATTCTCGAGGCCTATTGCAACCTCGTCTATTTCGGCGGCACGGCGTATGGCGTCGAAGATGCGTCAATGCAATTTTTCGGCAAGCCGGCCTCGGCATTGACGATTCCTGAGGCGGCCATGCTCGCCGGCATCGTCAACTCGCCGTATTATCTCAATCCTTATTCTCATTTCGACGCGGCGCAATCTCGGCAACGCCTCGTGCTGCGGCGCATGCGCGCGAAGGGTTTCATCGACGCAGCGACGTTCGATATGGCGATGGCCGATTCCGTTGAGCTGAGCGGCCGGCCGAGTGTGGGCAATGATTTCATCAACTATGTCATTTCCCAGGCGGAGGAGCGCTTTGGCCGCGAGGCGGTGCAATACGGCGGTTTGAAAATTTACACGACGATGGATCCGCAACTGCAAGCCATCGCCGAAGCAACGCTGCGCGATGGCGTGGCGAAATTGGAGGCGGCGTTTGACTCGACGGGCGCGCCGCTGCAAGGTGCGCTCGCCGCCATCTCGGTGCCAACCGGCGAAGTGCGCGCCTTGGTCGGAGCGCGAAGCTACGTTCCCGGCGGTTTCAACCGCGCTGTCAATAGCAACCGCCACGTCGGCTCCGGCATCAAACCGTTTGTCTATTTTACCGCGCTGGAAAATTTGCACCCAGACGGGCACAGTCTGACGCCGATTTCAATCGTCAATGACACCGCGGTTACGTTCAAGCTTCCCAATCGCCAAACTTGGAGCCCGCGCAACTTCGACCGCCGCCATCGCGGCCGGCTGACGCTCAAAGCCGCGCTGATGCAATCCATCAACGCCGTCTCAGCACAATTGATCGACCAGCTCACACCCAAACGCGTGATCGAAACCTGCCGGCGCTTTGGCGTCACCTCGCCAATCGATGAAGTGCTGCCGCTTGCGCTCGGCACCGCCGGAATTTCTCCGCTTGAGATGGCCGCGGCGTATGCGGTTTTTGCCAACAACGGCGTCTATTACAAGCCGGTCACGATCAAGCGCGTCGAAGACGCCAACGGCGTGGTGCTCGACCGCGCTTTGACTTTTGGCGATCCGCGTTTTGATCCGCGCACCACATATCAAATGCTCGACATGATGACGGGAGTCATCGAAGGCGGCACGGCACGCGTCATTCGCGATATGGGCTTTGAAGCGCCCGCGGCCGGCAAAACCGGTACGAGCACTGACTTTACCGACGCCTGGTTCACTGGTTTCACGACGGCGCTTTCGACTTCGGTTTGGGTTGGGTATGATCGCATTTATCAAATGTACACCCGCTCGCCGCGACGGCGCGGCGTCGATGGCGCCCGCGGCGGCGCGCCGATTTGGACGGAGTTCATGAAACGTGCAACGACCTTTTATCCGGCCAACAATTTCGAGATGCCGCCCGGCCTCAAAATCTGGAAGGTCGATCCACGCACCGGCAATCGCGTTCTCGATTACCAATATGGCATTGAAGTAGCGTTGCCGGAAAATATCGAGCCGGTTTTCGCACCGTTTGGCGAGCAGCCGGAGGTAGTGCCAAGCGATACGACGGAAACGGGGTGAAAAATTGGGCTTGCAATCTGAAAAGAATTGGCCGCTCACGGAATTGGCTGCGCCCGTAGGGAACGGCTCACGGAAATGAATCATAAAATTTTCCAACGGATAAAAGCGGCCAACGGATAAAACTTTCTAGATCAATGAGTGAATGGTTTCAAGTCAAAATGATTCGAACACCGTTCAGAAAATTGTTTTGATTCCAAGCATTTTGTCTCTCAATCCGTTGGTCCCGCCGTGGCGGGATTATCCGTTGGTCTTCATCTGTGAGTTGGGGGCATAAATGTTAGAATTTTTTTCTGAGTTTGGTTGTATTACGAGAACCAAGTTAAAGAAAGCTGCAATTTTTTTCGTTGCGGTTCCCTTTTCGTTGCAAAATTTTTTAAGATATAACACATTGCCGGATCATGGTCTCCTTTCGCTGGCTCATTCTGCGTTTGTTTTGGAGCTTGCTTCTGCTGCCGCTCGTGGCCTTTCCGCTGCTCTGGTTTCTGCACGAAGTGGCGTTTCCCCAAGCTTATTTCGCCGATGAATTTGTCGTCGCATTCGTGTGGATTTTTGTATTCGCCGCCACGAGCTGGGTTCTTAGCCGCTTGGGCATGAAACGTTTCACGCACCTTGAAGCGGCCGGCCGGAAAGCGCTCGCCCAAAACCAGGAGGAGGAGATCGAGGAAGTTTTTTCGCTGATGCAGTCGCTCTTTGCCGGAGGGCTGCTCTCCGAGCGTTTTCAGCAAAAAATCAAGCCGCGGCTGCTGCGGCAATATTTTTCATTCTATGCCGCGCATCCGGAAAATGCGCGGCATCGCGAACAACTGCTCGAAGCGCTCCGCGCCGGTATTCGCGCCGAAGAAAGCCACGACGTTCTAAAAAATTTCGTCATCGCGCAACCGGCGCTGACTTTGCCGATTATCGATCTTGCCGAAGAGTTGCTGGAGCGCCAGCCCGACGATAACGATCTGCTGGTGTTTCTAACGCGCCAATATCTGCAGGAGCGCCAAACCCACTATCGCGCCGAGCATATTTATGCCAAATCTCTCTCCGGCAGCGGCACCTTAACGCCGGAGATTTTATCGCAGTGTCTCGAGCGTTTGGTGCGATTGCAGCGCCGGGATGATTTTGCCGCGTGGAGCTACGTGCGGGCCTTTCAAACCGGCGAGCAGAAAAATTCCGCCATTCGCCGGTTGCTCTATGAAACACAAAGGGATTACCAGCGCCGCGGCCGTCGCGATTCACTCGCGCACGTCATCACCACCATCGTGGCTGATTTCACTCCGGAAGAGATTGCGAGCTGGGCGGTCGAACAACAGGAGAAGCGAACGCGGTCATGGCGATTCCGCGTTGAAAGAGTTCTCTTTCATTTGCAACAATGGCTGTTGGAAATGTATTCACGGTTGCGCGAACGCCGCAATTGGGTGTATGTCACCATCGGCGCGGTGATCGTTTTCGGCGTAGGTTATCTTGCGCTGTTCCGAAACGAAACGCAAAACCGTGTCGAGGCGACGCCGGCTGCCGCGGTGGAAGATTCCACGACGGTTTATTTTGCCTTACAGGTCGGCGCACTGCGCAGCGTCAAGATCGCCGAGGGCGAGGCCGTGAAATTCCGGCGCCGCGGGCTTGAGGTACACGTGCTGAAACCGGGGCCGTCGCAGCGTTTGCACCGCATTCGCGTCGGCAAATATCGCAGCAAGCAAGCCGCGCAAATGGCCGCCGACACCTTGAAAGCCGCCGGGCTGGTGCGGGATTATTTCGTGACAAATTACGGGGAAAATTGAGGGGCGATACCATAAGCTTTCACCAGAGCATTTGCTGAAACCCTCGCAGTTTACCAAAAAGCTTCTTGACAATGTCTTCAGTTTTTTGTATTCTTCGGTATGTGACTGAATTGCTTTCAAGACCAATAAAAAAGGGATGGCAAAATGGTATCTAATGAAATTGGACAACAACTGCATGGTCGGGCGGTGCGCGGGGAAGCTTTGTCTGCCGACGAACAGGCGCAACTCGAAGCCTGGTATGCCGAAATGGATCGTGCGGAGATGGCGATGTTAAATTTGGGCGCGCGAACACAAGCCTTGGAGTCGTTGCAGGCCGAGGTCGACGCAGAACTGACTCGAATAATCGCCATCACCAAACGCATTCAGGAATTAAATGAAGAAAGCGAGGCGCTACGCCGTCAAAACGCTGCGCTTTATCAGCAATTGATTGAACGAGCCGTGTTACAACCGGTATGACGATCAAAGCTGTCGTTCGTGAACAAATTCGTCAACGCGCTAACTTTGCCTGTGAGTTTTGCGGCATAAGCGAAATTGATGCAGGTGGGGAACTTACTATTGACCATTTCCAACCCAAAAGCAAAGACGGTGACGATAGTCTCGATAACTTGATTTACTGTTGCGTTTGTTGTAATCAGTTCAAACATGACCATTGGTCAACAAATCCTCAAGTGCCGCAGTTGTGGAATCCCCGCCGTGGACCGGCAACGGAGCATTTTTTCGAGCGCATTGATGGAATGCTTCAACCTTTAACTGAAGTGGGTGCTTTTACCTTGAGTTGTCTACGTCTCAATCGCCGGCCTCTCGTTGCGCATCGTTTGCTAAAGCGTCAAGAAGATGAAAAATCTCGGTTGTTAACCTACTATCGCGAGCGGTTACGAGTGCGTGAGCAATTACTTGCTCACCAAGCGGAGGTAATAAACGACCAACAAAAACGTTTTGAGGAACAATGGAGAATACTGCAATTTTTCCGTGGAACCAAAGAATGAACTGAACTTTCAACCGCGAGGGAGTAAAATGAAATCTTTTTTTCTGTTTCCCTTTTTATCTGTATTGCTTCTCGCCTGCTCATCCCCCGAAAAGCGCCAACAAAAAGCCCAGGCTTTCATCGACGAATATTCCACCAAATACAAAGCGCTTGCTTACGCTGCCAGCGAGGCAGAGTGGGCCTTGAACACAAAGATCGTCGAAGGCGATAGCACCAATGCCGTTGCGGCCCGCAAGACTAAAGAAGCGTTGTCAGCGTTTACCGGCAGCACGGAGAACATCAACCAGGCGCGCGCCTTTCTGCAAGACCAACGAGATTTGCAGCCGTTGCAAGTGAAACAACTTGAAAAAATCCTTTACGCCGCGGCGAATAATCCGCAAACCGTGCCGGAGCTGGTAAAGGAGCGCATCAAGGTCGAAACCGAGCAAACAGAGAAACTCTTCGGATTCGATTTCAAAATCGACGGCAAGCCGGTCACGACCAACGCGATTGACGACATTCTGAAAAAAGAGAACGATCTCTCGGCCCGGCTCAAAGCGTGGGAAGCGAGCAAGGAAGTCGGCAAAGTTTTAAAAGACGGCTTGGAAAATTTGCAGCGCTTGCGCAACGAAACGGTGAAAGCGTTGGGCTACAACGATTACTTCACCTACCAGGTTTCCGACTATGGCATGACGACGACGGAAATGATGGAGTTGATGCAAAAGCTCAACCGTGAGCTGCGGCCACTATTTCGCGAATTACATACTCACGCACGTTACGAATTAGCGAAGCGGTACGGTGTCAATGAAGTGCCCGACATGATCCCCGCGCACTGGCTGCCGAACCGCTGGGGTCAGGATTGGAACGCGATGGTGACGGCTGAAGGCGTCGATCTCGATGCGGCGCTGCGGCAAAAATCCGCTGAATGGCTTGTGCAGCAGGGCGAGCAATTTTATGTGAGTCTCAGCTTTCCTTCTCTCCCACCGGTGTTCTGGGAAAAATCCAGTTTGTATCCCTTGCCGCCGGAGGTGAATTACAAAAAGAACAATCACGCTTCGGCTTGGCACATGGATTTGGAAAATGACGTGCGTTCACTCATGAGTGTGGAGCCGAATGCGGAGTGGTATGAAACCGTGCACCACGAGCTTGGGCACGTTTATTATTACATTTCGTACACCAACCCCGAAGTGCCGCTGCTTCTGCGCGAAGGCGCCAACCGCGCTTATCATGAGGGCATTGGCAGCTTGATGGGCTTGGCCGCAATGCAAAAACCCTTCGTCGAGCATTTGCAGCTCATTGCGGTGAATGGCAAAACCGATGACCAGAAGCTCTTGTTAAAAGAGGCACTGAATTACGTCGTTTTTATTCCCTTTTCCGCCGGGGTGATGAGCGAGTTCGAGCATGATTTGTACGCCAAGAACTTGCCAAAAGATCAATACAACCAACGCTGGTGGGAGTTGTGCGAAAAATATCAAGGCATGGTGCCGCCCTCGCCGCGCGGCGAAGAGTATTGCGATGCCGCCTCGAAGACGCACATCAATGATGATGCGGCGCAGTATTATGATTATGCGCTATCCTATGTGATTCTCTTTCAATTGCACGATCATATCGCCACGAAGATTTTACAACAAGACGTGCACGCGACCAATTATTACGGCAGCAAGGAGGTGGGCGATTTCCTGCGCGACATCATGCGCCCCGGCGCCAGCCGTGATTGGCGCGAAGTGCTGCGCGAGAAAACCGGCGAAGACTTGAGCGCGCGGGCGATGCTGAAATATTTTGAGCCGTTGATGGCGTATTTGCAAGAAGCCAATAAAGGGAGGAAGCATACGTTGGGTGAAATTTAGCAAGAGGCGAAAAGCGAAAAAGATACACTTGCTAACGAGGGAGTGAGCTATGGACAAAGAATTCATTGAAAAGATGAATTCCATCAGCGCTTGGCACGAAACCGAAGATGAAGCCGAGCAAGCGGAATTTGAGCTGGAATTCTCCAACCTGGAAGATGGCCTGGTGACGTTAAGCTCGTCAAAGGGAAAAATTACTCACAAGCTCAAACCCATGAGCGAACTTTATTCTTATGAAAAATCGGGTGCGTCGGAAGATAGAGACAGGCAATTGGATTTACTTTATGCGATCGAAGGCCCGATCAAGCGCTATTATGAAAACTATCCGGAGCTGACCGACGGCACGGTTATCCTGGCGCTCGAAAAGCTGGCGGTGAAACCTGAGATCACCAGCGACGATCCGTTTATCAGGCGTCTGACCAATGAGCTTCGGCTAAAACTCAGTTCGAGCAATTATTCAAGAGATGAGGTACGACGAGGCATTCGCAAGATACTCGAATCGGCAAAGCGCCACAATCAACGTGAAGGCCGGCGCGGGTATCTTGATTTTATCCTGGAGTATGTGCCATAAGCCTACGATTAAAATCGTAGGCTCAAAAATTGAAGTCACCTGAAGGCGACTAATCACCAAGTTGGTGAAAAGTCACCTTCAGGTGACTTGCATTTCTGAGCCTGAGAATTCATTCTCAGGCGGGCTTACTCGCTCTTCTCCTGGGCTTCCTTCCGCGCGTGTTTTTCAAACCAACTCTCCATATACAAAATCGACCGCATGGCATTTGAGGGCTTGGAGCTGGTGCCGTGCCATTCGTCGTTGAAGCGCAGCATGACGGTGGGGACTTTCCGCACTTTGAGCGCCATATAAAACTCTTCGGTCTGCGAAATCGGCGTGCGCAAATCGTTGACGCCGGTCATCAGCATCGTCGGTGTTTTGACGTTTTCCGCGTACATCAGCGGCGAGCGCTCCAAATGTTCGCTGGGATCTTCCCATGGGTATTGTTTGAAATTGCGATACCAGCTTGCGCCATCGGTGGTGCCCACAAAGCTCATCCAGTTGATCACCGGAAAGTTCGATGACGCCGCCGCAAAGCGGTCGGTATGCCCGACGATCCACGCCGTCAGCACGCCGCCGCCGCTGCCGCCGTATACGAATAAATTTTTCTCGTCGATGTAGCCTTTGGCAATAACCTGATCGACGCCCTTCATCAAGTCGTCGTAGTCTTTGCCCGGATAGGTGTTTTTGATCGCATTGCCGAACGCGCTGCCGTAGCCGGAGCTGCCGCGCGGATTGGTATAAAGCACCACATAACCCTTTGCCGCAAAGTGTTGCCAGCCAAAATTAAAACCGACATTAAACATGGCGTGCGGCCCGCCGTGAATCGTCAGGATCAACGGATACTTTTTCGCAGGATCGAAAGACGGCGGCTTGACAATCCAGCCCTGGATGTCGAAATCGTCAACCGATTTGTACCAAAGTTCTTCTACAGCACCGAGCTTGACGCCGTGCAGAACGTCGTCATTCACCGCCGTCAATTCGTTGATCTGTTGCGGGGTTTTGAGCGAGAACACCGCCACATCGCCGGGTTGGTGCGACGCGGATAATGTGCCAACCACCTTGCCGCTGCGATCGAGGCCGGAGACATTCAAGAGGTGATTGCCTTTGGTGATTTGCTGCACTTTGTCTTGCAGCGTGGTAAAATACAAATTGCGCGTGCCCCGATCGCTGATGTTGAAATAAACGCCTTTGCTGTCGTTCGCCCAAATGAGGCCGCCCGGCGTCCGGTCAAGATTAGCAGCAATCTCTCTCGGATTCGACCCGTCGCGATTCATGCAATAAAGCTTTTGCTCGTAGAACGTGTCGTCGGTAAAATCGTGCCCGACGTAAGCAACGTATTTGCCGTCGGGCGACGGCATAGGGTTGGAGTCCGGCCCTTTGCGTTTGGTCAGTTGCGTGATGACGCCGGCCTCGACGTTAACAGCGTAAATTTCGGATTCACGCCATTGATACTCGGCATTTTCGACGCGCAGGCCACTCACCAAAATTTCCCTGCCGTCGGGTGTCCATTCGGGTGAATTGTGATCGTAATCGCCGGAAGTGAGTTGCCGGGGTGTGCCGCCATCAGAGGGCACGATGAAAACGTGGCGAAATCCCTCTTCGAGAAAGCCCTGGCGGTCGCGGCGATAATTCAAGCGGTCGATGATCTTCGGGCCTTCGGTCCATTTGCCGCCTTCGGGCTTTGGCGGCAGCTTGATTTCCCAACGGTCTTTTTCCGGCACGAGCATGTTGAAGGCGAGCCATTTGCCGTCCGGCGACCAACGAATATTCGAAGGTGATTTTTCAACGTGGGTGAGTTGGGTCACGGCGCCTTCCGCATCCATCCAGCGCACGAAGAGCTGCGTGCCCTGGGGCTTGCCTTTCGCCAGGAACGCGAGGCGCGAGCCATCCGGCGACCATTGCGGCGAGGAGCCGTCGATCAAAAAACGATTTTTGGAGCCGTCGGCATTCATGATCCACAGCGACGACTCTCGGCTGTCGTTCATCTTGTCGACCCATTGGCGGGTATAGATGATTTGCGCGCCATCCGGCGAAATCTGCGGATCGCTGACTCCTTCCATTTCCAGATAAAGATTGAGGGCCAACTTGCCCTTTTCCATCTGCGCCAGGCCGGATGACGTCAGCAGCAGAATGAACAGCAAAAAACGGTGTTTCATAAGCTCCTCCTCTGTTGGGGTGAGAAATTTAAGTTTTTTATAAAAATTTAGCTGCTTGAAGTTTTCGCCCACTGAATTGGAAATCCCACTGAATTGAGCTCCAAAAGCTGATTTCTGTGGGATTTCTATTTCTGTGGGCGGCTTTTTAGTTTGGGTTCTTATAGCTAAATTCTTGCAGCTTATCTGATCTTCTCCAGTTCTTTCAACACCTCCTCTCCATCCGCAAGCCGCGCTGTCGGGTTCTTTTGCAGCGCGCGCAGAATAAGCTCTTCCAGCGATTTGGGCAACGTTGGCTGCAGCTCGCGCGGCGGCGTTGGCTTTTCATTGACGATGGCATAAGCCAGCGCAAGCTCGTAATCCCCTTGAAAAGGGCGCACGCCGGTGACAAGCTCGTAGAGCACGACGCCAAATGAGAACACGTCGCTGCGCGCATCGGTATCGCGATTGCTCACTTGCTCCGGTGACATGTAAGCGAGCGTGCCCGGAGTTTGGCCGGTGCTGGTGAGCCGGTTTGCCGCGTTGAGCTGGCGGGCGATGCCGAAATCGAGCAGCTTGCTGACGCCGTCGGAGCGAACGAGAATGTTGCTCGGCTTGAGATCGCGATGAATGATGCCGATGCGATGCGCCGCTGCCAATGCGGAAGCAGTTTGGCGCGCCACTTCGAGACGGCTTGCCAGATTTTTATTTTGCGCCCACTCATCCAAGCGCTGTCCGTCGATGTACTCCATGCAAAGGCAGGGCGCTTTACCGAGAAATTCGACGGCGTAGATCATGGCGATATTCGGATGCTGCAATTGCGAAATCGCTCTGGCCTCGGCCAGCAATCTGGCGCGATGCGTTTCGTCCTGCATCAATTCCGGGTTCAGCAATTTGATGGCGGCCAATCTTTGCAAATGAATGTCACGGCCGCAATAAACCACTCCCATACCGCCGCGCGCGATCTCGTGCAAAATTTCGTACGCGCCGATGCGCTCGCCTCGACGCAACGTGCGCAAATCAGTGGCGTGGCTTGGCGTCACCGTCAACGTCACTTCGCTTCGAATGGCTGCCAACCAAGTATTGAATAGAGGTGACCGGAGTTGCAGGAGTCCGTCGCGCTCGCAAAGCATGCCAAGCGCCAACAGCGTTTGCCTCGCCATGCTTTCGCTCGCGCTGGTGGCGCTGACCGACACTTTGCTTTCGGCACAACGGCTAAAAAATGATTTCTCTTCGGCTTGCAGAGTATTGTAATCGACGACGAAAAAGTTTTGCAGGGTTTCATCGTGCTGCATGCTTTCAAACGCGGGATCAACCGCGCCGTTCTCCAACGTGCGCTTGGCCAAAATTTGCAGCAAAAAAGGATGGCCGCCGGACAATTGCAACAACATTTTTTGATTCTCAATGGTGAATTGGGCTTGTTGGAGCAAGGGTTGCGCCTCGGCTTCGCTCAGCGGCGAAAGATAAAGCGGCGGCGTAAAGCCGTGCAAGAACGGTGAAGTCTCGACCGCAAGGTCGGCTTTTGAGCCGGCGATGTCAAGCGTCTCCAACCGCGCGAGCCGGCGCGTGGCGGTAAGAATGCAGCGCATGCCCTCGCTCGCTTGCATCACGCGACGCAGCCGGCCGAGCAGGTGCGGATCATCTTTCGCGACGGTAAGCAGCGCTTCGACCTCGTCGCAAAGCAAGAAGAGCGTCTTTTCCTGCTGCCGCGCCGCTTTCTGAATTTTGCGGATGATCTCCGGCGTGGAGAGCGCTTCCCAAGCCTTGTCAACCGCCAATCGGCCCGCCGTTTCATCGAGCGCAGCGAGCAGGCTTTCCCGCAGCGTTCCATCGTTGGCCGAGCCTTCGAGATCCCAATAAAGCGGCAAATAGGGCGAAGCGGAATTTTGCAAAACGCGGCGCTCGATCTCTCGCAGCAACGAGGTTTTGCCCATGCGCCGCAAGCCCGCGACCCAAACGGCTTGGCGATGGCCAAGCAACAACTCGGTGATGATCTCCTCGCGGCCAAAGAATTTCTCGCCGCGCACCCATTGCCCGATGACGAAAGGATTGCGTTCCGTTGTCATGCTCATTGTAACCAAGTTTTGCAATGAATTGTAAAGAAAGCTTTCCCAACTGATAGATGAACCCAACGGAAAAGCTTTTTACAGTTGGGTTCATCTATCAGTTGGGGACACTAACCTTTCAGAATTTTTCTGATTCTAACGGCATAGTAGTTTGAGTCTAAACAGTAGTTGGTGAGAATCAAGACTTCACCAGCTTTTTTCGTTGCGGTTCCCTTTTCGTTGCGAAATTCACACACTCTGCGCCATGCCCTCAGCCCTCAGCCCTCTGCTCATCGCCGTCGGCGTTGTATCTTGCAAGACTTCGTTGCGGATGGTTTCGACATCTGCCGCCATAATTTTGCGATGCCGTTTTTCAATGGCCAGATTGACGAGCCGCACGCAAAATTTTTGAATGACGAACGGCTTGCCTTGCGAAACCTCCCAAATGCGTTCCGCGGCCGCCGGCTCGTATTTGTAGAAACCCTTGACCGGCGCATGAATCAGTTGCATCGCCTCGTCGTGCGCCAGCGCCGGCATCGGTACCTGCTCGAAGAAATTGTACCACGGGCTTGACTCGCTCTCCCACTCCTTCCGGATGTTGCTGCCGGTCAGCACCGCCACGAGATTCTCGCTGAACGCTTTCATGAAAATCGCGCGCAGCCGCTGGTTCGTGCGCTCGCTGTAGCGGTTTAGCTCGTCCACCTCGTCGATGAGAAAAACCAGCCGGATCTTCTTGCCGGACTCCGGCGGCAGTTGGGTTTGCAAAATACTAATGATGCTGCGCAAATCATTGGCAAATTCACGGTGGCCGTATTGCCGGCGATCGCTCGGCGCGGGAATCACCGCAGCGATTTCCGGCCCGAGCTCCTCGCGCAATTCGTCAATGAGATGAGCGAAAAACACTTCTTCCGCGATGCCTTGCAAATCGATAAAAACCGGCGCGAAGTGATATTCCGGATGCTGTTGCGCTTGCAGCCGGCGCTGCAATTGATATTGCAGTGAGGTCTTGCCGATGCGGCGCGGACCGAACACCATCAAGCTGTTGTTGGGCAGGGTGCGCAAAATACGCTCGAGCAAATGCTGCCGCCCATAGAACATCTCGTCATCGCGAATCGGCGAGCCGGCAATGTAAGGATTGTAGCGATGCACGAAGGCGATGCGATATTTAATGAAACGGTTTCCGGCAAACACGCCGAGCAGAATCACAACGCCGGAACCGACCGCGAGCCAAAACGGTGTGGTTTGGTACAATGGCGGCTGGCGGATGATGCGGCGCAACTCTGTTCGGCTGTGCGGTTCTTTGTCGAGATCGTGCGCCGTCACCACGATTTGATTCTCGCCTAATTTGAGCGGAATATCGGCTTCGAATGAAAAAGCGCCATTCGTGTTTTCAGCCGGCGATCCGTCGCTCACTTTGAAAGGCTCGCCATTCACGATTAATTCGATGGCCGCGATGCCGACGTCGTCGTGCGCCGTGCCGCTGAAATGCACACGTTCGCTGCGCGTGCGGCTCACCAACACCTCCGGCTCGCGAATGACAATGATCGGCGCGCCGGATTGCACGATTTTGATCGTATCGGTTTTGCCGATTGGCTCGACCATCGCCTGATCGAGACGGGAAAGCTCGAAACGCAACCGCGCTTGCCAGTCCGCCAACATCGGTTCATTGGGCGCGAGTCGCGCCAGCCGGTCAAACGCTGCGATCGCGTCGCGATAACGTCCTTGCAGATAAGCCGCCATCGCCGCGTTTCTTAAAAAACTGCTGGAGTCTGTCGTCGCCTCGGTTTGTCCGGTAGAAGATGGGCGCGGCGGCGGGGGAATTGGAAGCTGCGCCAACCAGCGGGAGATTTGCGTGCGTGTGGCGGCGTCGACCTCGAGGTGATCCAATAGCGAATCAATATCCCGGCTGCCCTTGCCTTGCATGCGACGCTGGCTTTCGTTCAACAATTCGAGCCACACGTCTTTGGTTTTTTCAGAATCGGCCAAACGCGCGGTCGCCGACAAGCCGTCTTGCATGGTTTTAGCCATCTCACGCAATCGCTGCAAAACCGGATAGTATTTCGATTCGCGAATCGCGCTATGCGCGAGTGCTTGATCGAAATTCTGCACGGCGTCCGTGTATTCGCCTTGAAAAAACAGCGCCCGGCCAAGCTGATAGTGAGGCAGATAGTCGGTGTATTTCAATCCAGGCTTCTCGGCATTCAGCTCGGGCTTGTCCTTCTGTCGCAGCGCCGCGCGAAAAGAATTGGCCGCAGCATTCCACTCGTCATTTTTGAGCTGCTCCAGGCCGCGCTCGTAATGGACGTACCATTGGGACAGCACCACAGTTGGCAACACCGCCAGCGCGATCGCGCATAGTAAAATTTTAAAGGATGGCCAGTTCATCTTATTCTATCAAGCGTCAAATTTTAAATTGAAAATTTTCAATTTAAAATTTGCAATGCTTTTGGTTGTGGCCAAAGCCGCGTTCCGTTTCTTTAAAAAGAAAACACGGCGGAGCCGAGCCCTTCGAGCAAATTTGAGGACACATCGCTGCTGACCTCAAATCGCGTATTCTTGAAAATGATGCCCATTCCCCAGGTGAAATGAAAGCGCGACGCTTCGTCGGGATATTCGATTTGTAAATTTTTATCCGGCGAAACCGCGTGCAGCGCGAAGCTTGGCTCCAAATAAAAACCCGCGCGGAGCGGCAGGATCAGCCCCGATTTTTTAAGCCGATACTCGATACCGCCGTGCAGTGAAAGAAAATCTTTCGCTTCGACGTCGTTCCGGCCGTCCGGGTCGACGTAGCTCCCATCGTTGGCAAGCTGATTATCCTGCGGCAAATCGAGGCGCAAATCGCGCAACAACGAATGATTGCGATACACCACGGCATCGAATGCCACTAAGGTGTTGCCGGTTGGCTTCCACGCCAAACCGATGCCATAATGATCCGGCAAATCGAGTTTGAAAGGAACAGGACTTATCTCCGGTTTAAAACTGATCTCGTCACGCTGGCCGTCGTCGGGCGTCTGATCGGGCAAAGTATAAGCCGGCAAAGTGATGCGGCTGATCACTTTGAAGCGCGGCAAATGTTGGTAAACCATGCCGAGCGTCAAATCGGGATCAAGCTCGAAGAGAATGCCAGCCGTCCACGTCATTTTGAATTCATTCAGTTCGAGGTCATAAAGCCGATACAGGCTTTCGGCGCGGTTATCGCCGATGGCTACCACGGCGCCGGTGAAATTTTGTTGCAGCCAAAGATCGGGGTCGAAATAATGGCTTTCGTGAAGCTGAAGGCGGCATTGCGTCGCAGCCACAGAGAACCCGAGACGCAAACGCCGGTGCACGGTTTTCGCAACAACCAAGGCATTGTGAATGACCTGTGCGGAAAAATTGCTGGCCACGCCGGGAAAATTTCCGGAGGCGCCAAGCTGCTCGTGGAGCATGAGCGGACGGTCGGGCGCGAAGGTCAAAAATTGGTTGCGCGTGAAATCAAAATCGGCGTGAAAGGCGAGCTGGCGGTAAAGCGCGAAAGTGAATCCCCATTGCGGATAGGCGATATTGACGAGCGTCTGGTCGAAGATGGGATTGTGGTCACGAAACTCGTCGACGCTTCCGCCGGCGCCGCCGATCGGATAATCTCGCGCTTGTTGTCCGATGGCGTGGCTGAGGCTGATTTCAGGCCGCAACAGAAAGCTCACCCCGGCGGGATTTATTGCGGCAGCGGTAGCGTCGTCAGCGATGCCGATAAACGCACCGCCCAAGCTTGCCGGTCTGGCCGCCGGAATAGCCGGCGCCAAACGCAATTGCATAAAGGAAAATTGCGGCGCCGGTGGACGTTGGGTTTTTTGGCCGAACGCGATCTCGCCACACAAGGCCATCAGAAAAAAGATGCCCGTGCAGATTTGCCGGCGAAGCCCCCGGCGCAGCGGCCTGCGGTTTGAATTTGGCATCATGTTCCGCTCTTGGCGTTTAACAACCTTGCATCAACTTAACTTTGCTGCGTGAAAATAGCAAGAGAAATTTTCAAGAGAAGCGCTTGACTTTTCGGGAAGATTTGCTTATTCTTAGACAATTCAAGCTGTGGAGGAGGTTGGCATGATGAACTATTTAGACTTCGATCTATCGATCGAGCGCGCCGGAACGCAGTACAAAGCGAGGGTACTCGATGCTCCCGGCGGTAATGCTTCCCTCGATTTCCGTTTGCCTTTTTCCGATATCGAGTTGGAAAATTTTTTATTGAAAATCGGCCGGCCCTCGAGATTCTTACGCCGGTTGGATTCTCCGGAAGTAAAGGCAGCAAAAGCCCTGGGCGGTGGCCTGTTTAAGGCCGTGTTCGATGACGAAGTTCAACGATGTTTTCGTTCCAGCCTCGAGATCGCAGAGCAACAACGCTGTGGACTGCGCCTGCGTTTGCGCTTTTTAGAGGCGAATGAGCTCGCCGATCTTCCCTGGGAATTTTTATATGACCCTGCTGTTGACCGCTTCCTGTCCCACTCGATAGAGAGTCCCATCGTTCGCTATTTGGAACTGCCGGAACGCATTCGGCCTTTGTCTGTCGAGCCGCCATTGCGTGTCATGGTGATGATCGCCAGCCCCGATGAATATCCCGAGCTCGAAGTGGAGCGCGAATGGGAAAAGCTTAACGAGGCTCTGTTTGATCTGCAGCATAATGGGCTCGTCGTTATAGAACGTTTGGAAAAA
This sequence comes from Candidatus Zhuqueibacterota bacterium, assembly GCA_022616415.1. GTDB lineage: Bacteria > Zhuqueibacterota > Zhuqueibacteria > Zhuqueibacterales > Zhuqueibacteraceae > Zhuqueibacter. The sequence continues at coordinate 20,634 of JAKEEU010000316.1, forward strand.
GCCACGCTGTCAACTCTCCAAAGGCGCTTGCGCCAGGAAGAGTATCACATTTTTCATTTTATTGGTCACGGCGGCTTCGACCATCAAGCGCATGACGGCGTGCTTATTATAGAAGACGAACGCAGGCAGCCGTACATGATTAGCGGCAAGCATCTTGGCACGCTTCTGCACGACGAACGCACACTGCGTTTGGCGCTTTTAAATTCATGCGAGGGGGCGAGAAATTCGCGCACCGATCCGTTTTCTGGCACAGCTCAGAGCCTGGTGCAACAAGGAATTCCGGCGGTCATTGCCATGCAATTCGAGGTCACTGATGCTGCTGCCATCCAACTGGCACACGAGTTTTACGCCGCGTTCTCTGACGGTTATCCGGTCGACGCCGCCTTGGCCGAGGCGCGCAAAGCGCTATTTGCCCAAGGCAACGAAATAGAATGGGGCACACCGGTACTGCACATGCGCTCTCCCGATGGGCGAATTTTTCATATCTCACCGGCGGCTGCGGTAAAAACAAAAAATAAGCTCAAAGAATCAAAATTGCCAAAAAAGAATCACCCAATTTCGGATGAAATTTTAATCTCTTTGTACCTGCAACAGGTTTATCTGAGCATGCTTTTTTACCTCAACGAGCTCCCATCGTCACACGACGATTTGAACATTACCGCGATCGTTCGAGCTCTGGGCATCAAAAAGCGCCGATATGCCTATGAGACGTTGGAAAAATTAACCAAAGATGGTCTAATCGAAAAAATCAAAAAAGGCAAAAACGTGAATTGGAAAATTTCCGCTAGAGGGCGGCAGGTAGCACAAAAGCTTGGGGAATGGATTGAAACCAGGGTTGCAAAGGTGGCGAATTCGTTATGATGCGGCTTGAGGACGTACTCCGGTTTTGCGTCTGGAGCGAGACGATTCGTCACGCAAACTAAGTTGTATTCCAACAATTATGGTGCTGCGCCTCACCGCCAACCCTGATTATCCAAGCGCCCAGCTTTTGCCAGGCTAAAACAGGTGATAACCGTGGACCACCACCATCTAAACGGATAAAGCACTTCAAGAACGTTGTTTGTATTGAGAGCCGGTCTCCTGTAGGATAAGGCCGAATCAAAATACCCACAACCGGGTCTTTAATATCGACTCGAGTTTGGCCACTTTCTTGGGTGAATCCCCGGCGCAAGAAATGCATCGCCCGCAGGTCAGCAAGTTTGGTTCGACGGGATTTCATAAAAATCTCCTCAAAATTAGTTTGGCAATAAATTGTTGCTTATTGTCATCCAGCCCTATATAATAAGACAACAATTTGAGTCAAAATTCTCAGTTTTTATAAAATTTTGATAAAAAAATTTTCTATTTTCAATACATAATCTGATATTTGGTGAATAAATGTCTACTCATCATGAAATCAACGGTTCTCCGCCAACTTCTGACTTCTTTGCGCTGCAAAAAACAATCAACGAATTGCAAGCGCTCAACCGTTTGGCGCAAAAAATCATCGCCGCGCCGAGCGTCGAAGCGGCGTTGGATGACGTGGTGGCGGAAACCATCCGCCTGACGAGCGCCGGCGGCGGTTCGCTCATGCTCGTCAATCCGGGACGGCCCAATCTCGAAGCGACCTACTCGAATCAATTTCTCACGTTGGCGCAGCGCGTGAGCGACAAGACGGAAGACAAGCTGCGCCAATTGAGCCGCAACGTCGCCGGTTGGATTCTCAAAAACAAGTTGGCGCTCGTTTCGGAAAATTTGGCCGCTGATGAACGTTTCGCCGGTTTGGCGGTTTTTGACGACGTCCATTATGGCGTTGTTGGCGTACCGATTTTCGCAGCGGAAAACCTCGTTGGCGCACTCATCGTTCTGAAGGACGCTGTTTTTGAGCGTGGTGAAGAGGCTGCCGGACTCATGCAGCAAATCGCCGAGCAGGTGGCGCCGGCCCTGCTCAAATTGCAGCGCTTGCACGATCTCGCCGAAGAAAATCGCTATTACAAACAGTCGATCATTGCACAGCACGGCTTCCCCGGCATCATCGCCAAAAGCGAGCCGATGCAAAGAATTTTTGCCATCTTGCAGCGAGTGACGCCGAGCGACGTGCGCGTGCTCATCGAAGGCGAGAGCGGCACCGGCAAGGAGCTGATCGCCCGCACGCTCCATTTCAACGGGCCGCGCCAGGAAAAAAATTTTCTGGCAGTCGATTGCGGCGCCATTCCCGAAAACTTGCTTGAGAGTGAGCTGTTTGGCTACATGAAAGGCGCCTTCACCGGCGCCACGCAAAATCGCAAAGGGCTTTTTCAAGAAGCCAACGGCGGCACGCTGTTTCTCGACGAGATCAACAATCTGCCGATCCATTTACAAGCCAAGCTGATGCGCGTGCTGCAAGAAAACGAGGTGCGACCGCTCGGCAGCAACGCCGCCCAGAAGGTTGACGTGCGCGTGATCGCCGCGAGCAGCCGCGCGCTGGCCGAGCTGGTGAAAGAAAAAAATTTTCGGGAAGATTTGTATTTTCGCTTGAAGGTGGTGACGGTGCGCTTGCCGGCGCTGCGCGAACGCGCGAGTGACATTCCATTGCTGGCCAATCATTTTTTGGAGAAATTTGCGAAGCAGTACAAAAAGCCGGTTGCCGCGTTCGAACCGGCGGCGGTGCGGCTTCTCAAGCGGTATGCCTGGCCAGGGAACATTCGCGAGCTGGAGCACGCTATCGAGCAAGCCGTGGTGCTGGCGCCGCCGGAAGCAACCGTGCTGGCTGCCGATGACTTGCCGCCGGAGATCAAAGACGTTGGCAGCGATGCAATCACGGCGCTGGAGCAAATGACCAACCTGCCGCAGGCCGTCGAAATTTTAGAGGTGCGCCTGATCCGCAAAACGCTCGCAGAGACGCACGGCAACAAATCGCAAGCGGCAGAAAAATTAGGTTTGAGCCGGCGCGGATTGCTCAACAAATTGGAACGGTATAAAATCGAAATGGGAGAGAAAGAACAACTCCAGAAGTAATTTTCCAAATCTTTATAGTTGACTCACGAAGCAAAAACCCCGACCAGTTTCAGTGGGGCATAAAGTCCTTCGCAGGAGTGCGTTAGAATGAAAAAAGGGTAAAATCGATTTCTTTGCCGTCGATGAGCACGGGGAGGGCGGAATGCTGCGAATCTACTGAAATATACGCCTGGTGAGACGGCGCAGATTGTTGAGCAAAAGTGGAGATTGCAACGAGTGAAAAAGCGACACCGATAAATGATATTTTAAAAAATTTCATTTTCGTCGTATGCTCATTGTGGCTCGGAGTATTCTCGGGCTTTCTGCGCCGTTTCCCACAAGCGTCGATACTCGGCTCTGACGCTCGCATCCAGTTTTTCTTCTAGCTCCAGCGGGAGATCGAGCGCGATAATCAAGTCTTGAACATCGGCAAGATCGCGCAACCGATGCGGAGCCGTCAAGCCCGAAGCAAGTTTCAGCTCGACCAATTTTTCAAGCGTAATGAATCGAACTGCGTCACGTTCGATGCTTGTTCCGGTTGGATCAGGAAAGACCACCGGCTTCGGCAAGCCATCACCGGGAAATTCGCCGGCGGTGACGATCTCGACCTTGACTTTGGATTCAGTGTCAACAAAAATTTTTTTCGACCCAGGGAAGGCCGGAATGTAGCCACGGCCGACCAAGCGCTCGCGAAAAACTTCTAGACCTTCGAGTGACAGAAGAATATCGACATCGAGCGTTAACCGGGGATGGCCATGCGCCGTGACCGCCATGCCGCCGATCACGGCGTACGGGATGCCTTCGGCATCAAGACGTTTTGCCAATCTTCGCATGGATTCATAGACAACGCCCTGTTCCATAAAAAAATCCTCCGCGAGATTTAACACTTCTCGAAATGAAAGCTCGGTGCGTTTGCGAGGTTCGACGGCTGTATTTGCAAGTATCGTCATCAGTCAAGAAGCAAAGGTTTTTTCAATACGTTGCTCTTTCTTGTTTCTCTAAAATATAGTTATTCAAGCAATCGCAGTCAAGGCTATAGTACAATCAAATACTGGATTGATGTGTAGAACGCCATTCTTCCTTTTCGGCTCTATCAGCGACATCGCTTCTTCAAGCGTTGGCAGATGCCAGTCGTTATAGCCTGCAAACCGATGGTTGTTTAAGTCACGAACATATAACTCAGCTTCTGTATACCTTAGTCCACGTTTTGAACCCGATTGCTGCCATGTTAATCCTGTGGTATGGTCAACGACCAAATTCTCGCCATCTCGTTCAATCGATTCATACTGATGCTGCACACCTCTTCCCATCCAGTACCAATTACTTGAGCACTTGCTTCCAATTTTCTCCGGGCAATATGTCTTTGGTGTCCATGAAGGGCTGGAAGCGGGCGAGCGAGAGTTTCTCGTAAAGCGCGCTGACCGGTGCGGCATCTTTACGCGCGTAGCAGAGAAAGATTTGGGCTGACTTTTTCATACGCAGTCCCCATTAGCAATTGCTGTTTTTCTGACTATGCAAAAGCATGGCTGGCCGGCATTTTATAGCCATCACGCTCGATGCGCTTAGAGAAAGGCCTGATCTTAATTTTCTTAACGTTCTGACTGATCTGAGCAAGATCATATTGGCTTTGAAGCGCCAACCAGCTCTCAGGGGTGCGGCCAAAGGCTTTCGATAGACGAACAGCCATTTCCGGAGAGATTCCGGCACGTCCGTTGAGCAGTTGTGACAAAGTCTTTCTGGTAACACCTAAACCCTGCGCCGCTTGCGTCACCGTTAGTCCTAACGGCGCAATGCAAAGATCACGAATAATTTCGCCAGGATGAGGTGGGTTTTTCATCGCCATAATTTAATCCTCAGTGATAATCTATTAAATCCACATTGCGTGCCTTGCTTTCGGCAAACTGGAAGATGATTCGCCAATTTCCGGAGACAGAAACCGCGTAATAACCTTTCAGGTTCCCTTTGAGGGTATGTAATCTCAAGCCGGGGAGATTCATATCCTCTACGATCTTAGCAGTATCCAACAAAGCCAAGATTTGCTTTACCCGTTTCACGAGAGCTTGGGAAATCCCTTTTGTCCGGTTATCGTGGTAAAGTGCTTCCAGTCCTTTATGCCTGAAACTGACGATCACAGTTGATATAACCTGTTACGTTTCTGGTTACAAATGGATTTTTAGTCAAATATACAACTCCACGAGCAATTTTCCAAATCTTTTTTGTTGACTCACAAAACAAAAACCCCGACCAGTTTCGGGCGGGGTTTAAAGTTTTTTGCAGAAGGTGTGGGAATGAATTAAAAAAGTGTCAATACGTCCCCGCCGGCACCACTTTGCCAAAAACGTAAACGTACCGGTCCTCGCTCGCGACGATGAGCTGATCGCCGGCAATGACGGGATTTGTGCGCACCCGCCCTTCCAATTCCTGCTGCCATACCACGTCGCCGTCGCGAGTTTTGAGCGCGTAGAGATTATGATCGAGCGAACCGACGAAAACGAGATTGTCAGCAATCAAGGGCGAGGTGCCGATTACGCTGCCCGCACGGAAAGTCCAACGCAGCGAGCCGGTGTCAATATTGAAGGCGCGCACGCGGCTATCGCCGCTGCCGAAGATCACTAAGCTGTCGTTGACTGCCGGAGCGTGGACGACTTTCGCGCCGATTTTAGTTTTCCACCGCAGCACGCCGTCTTGCAAATTGAGCGCGAAGACGTTCGCGCCGGCGCCGCCGACAAAAACGAGGCCGCGATGAATCGCCGGCGTGGCCAAAACCGGCTCGCCGCAATCGAACTCCCACAACTTTTTGCCGCTCAAAGCTTCCAGGCCAAACACCTTGCCGTCGTCACACGCGGCGATCAAAATGCCTTGCGAGAGCGCCGGCGAAGCGTGCAATTGCGCTTCGGTGCGAAATTGCCAGCGCTGCGTTCCGTCTTTGAGGCGATAGGCATCAACGTGTTTGTAAAGCGCCGTCACGTAAACCGAGCTATCGGCCACCAGCGGTTCGCTGGCAATATCGCCGGCATCGATCTCCCACAGCTTGCTGCCGTCGCGAAGGTCGTACCGCATGAGCGTCTCTTTGCCGAAGTGCATGGCAACCAGCAAGCTTTGCTCGGCGATCGCAATGGTGCCGGAGTGGCCGCGGGAAAGTTTCCTTTTTTGAATGACTTTCTTTTTGCTCTTGGCTTTGGCAGGTTTGAGATCGATGATCGACAGCCGCCCATCCAAAGTCGGAACGAGCAGGAGACTCGGGTTGGCGCAGAGATGCTGGCCGGGAGCAGAAGATAATTTGAACCGCGCCACTTCCTGCAAAGGCAAATCAATCGTCGTGGAGGTGTAAAAACGCCGTTCTTCCGTAACGCCGGCCAGGCACGAGATCGGCGTGTCGATTTTCTTGACGGCCAAACGCGAGCAGCCCAAGGAAAAAAAGATAAAACAAAAAAAAAGCAAAAAAGAAAAATATTGATGAACTTGAAATTTTCTGCGTTCGTTCATGGCGTCCATGTTTAAAAGTCCCAGCCAAAGAAGAACTGGTGGTGCACGCGCTGGTGCAGTTTCAAGCCGCTTAACGAAAACTTATCGCCAACATCGCGCCAGGTAAAGCGTTTGCCGAAATCGTAGCGCAGCAGCAAAAATCCGCCGACGCGCAAACGGACGCCCAGGCCGGCGCTGCCGAGCAAATCATCGAGCTTGTTGTCCCAGGCGTTGCCGAGGTCGGTAAACAGGGCGCCGCGTATGGAGCTAAAACCCAACCCGCCGAACGGAAACGCCACGACGAAATGATCGATGGCCGGGAAGCGAAACTCCTGGCTTACCAGCACGGTCTTCTGACCCCAAATTTGCCAGCGCGGGTAGAGCCGCAAATCCCAACTGCCACCCATAAAAAATGGAAATGCCTCTTTGCCGTGATTGTAGCGCGTGGTCAAGCGAACCGCATACGCCGTGCGCTGGCTCGTGCGAAAATAGCGGCGATAGTCGGCGATCACGGTATAAAAATTCACGTTGGAATGCTGCACGTCGATGGTGTTGCCGAGCGTGAAGTTGAAGCGCTCGCCGTCCAACGGCCCGGACGGTCCCCACAACGAGTTGTCTTTGATGTACGAGACAAAATTCGACACCAGCAACGCGCGCCGGGAGCGCAAGTCTTCCCATTCTTTGTCCGATTGCCGGATGTTCAAGCTCGCTTCCAGGCGCTGGAAGACGTTGAGCGGATAGCTGATCGAGCCGAAGCCGCCGTACCGCCGCTCGTAAAAAAAGCCTTCGGCGTAATTGTAATAACGTCCGGCAAAATGATAGAGGCCGAGCGCGCGATTGGCCCGGTGCGCCAGATCGACTTGGGTAACGGCGAAATTGAAGCTGCGGATAAACTCGTCGCGGCTTTGCGCATTGTTGAAGATGAGGAAATAATATTGCTGATTGCCCAGCATGTCGGACATCGCCAATTGCGCGCCGCCGGCCGCGCCGAAAATCGGATCCTGCGTGATCTGGCTTTGCGCAATGTCGAGGCTGAATTTGCGCTTGTAGCCCACCGTCGTCGGCGCCATCGCGCCCTCCAGCTTGCCAACAGCCCACGGATCGGCTTTGACTTTCACCGTATCGGCCACGGTTAATTCAGCCTTGTTGAAAGACTCCTGCACGTTTTTCAGCTCGCGAATCTGAAAGCCAAACTCCTCGAACGCCGTGAACAACATGCTGCCGTTGTCGGTCCATTCCGGATCGAAAGCGCCGGTGGTGAAGCTCGTCAGCTTGCGCATCTCTGATGCGCCATTGATCGCGCGCGGATACAGCGGTGCCGAGGCAGAGGAAAGCGGCGCGTTGGATATCGCATTCATCGCGGCAACGCTGGCGAGATGTCCGTTCGTCAACGCCGGCGCCGATGGGATTTCAGATTTATTGCCGGCCTCACCGTTGTTCATCACGACCTGTGACATGGCGTCGCGTGTGTTCTGCAAAAGCCAGATATTGAACGCGCCATCACGGTCGGAGGTGAAAGCCAGCGCCTTGCCGTCCGGCGACCAAGTCGGCGTGTAATCATGATAGTTGCCGTAAGTCACGTACTCGATTGCGCCGGTTTCGATATTATAGAAAAACAGATTATAAGCGCCATCTTTGCCAAACTCGGTGCGGTCGGAGCTGAAGGCGATGACCTTGCCGTCCGGCGACCAGCTCGGATCGCGATCATCGTAAAAATCGTTGGTCAGCTTCTGCAGATTATTGGTGGCCGCATCCAAAATATACAAGTCGCGCGCGCCGCCGAAATTGATGCCGGAAAAAACGACTTTATCGCCGGTTGGCGACCAGCATGGCGAAAACAGCGTCACCAGATCGTCGAACTGATGGCGGCTCAAAATTTTTTTCTCGCGCAAAGAATAGATGTACACGGCGTCTTTGCCTTCGCTTTTGGAGACGAAGGCCAGCCGCCCCTGCTTGTCCGCGTCGATCTTGCTGCGCAGCAAATTGAATCCTTCAAACTCCGAGGTGCGTTCGCCTTCGATGAGCGTTTCGAGGTGCTGCTTCTCGCCGCGCTCGTCGCCGTAGGGAATGCGATAAATGTTGGAATAACCCATGCGGTTGGAGGTGAACACGACCTGGCGCTTGCCGTCGATTTCGGCAAAGGCCGGCTTGGTGTTGATCCCTTTGTTGGTCACGTGCTGGGTGATCATCCCCGGCGCGTCGCTGTCTTCCATCAGTGGATATTTGTTTTTCTTGAGATGGTAAAGCCATTGCTCGTCGAACTTGCGGTAGTTGACGCCGAGCGTGATCTCCATCACCTCGGAAAAATTTTCCGACTTCCAGAGGTTCTCCATCAGTTGGAGAATTTTTTCTTCGCCGTAAGTCTCCGCGATGAATTTGCAAATCGCCTGGCCTTCCTTGTACATCAAAAACGTGCCGTAGATTTGGTACATTTGGCTGAGCGGCACCAAATAGCCGGAGAGCACGGCGTCGCGAATGAACATTTCCGCTTCGGAATCCCACCCTTCCGACCAGTATTCCGCCAGGCCTTCGGTGAACCACAGCGGCGCGCCGGCATACTGCGTGCGTTTGTGGTCTTTGAGAACGCGATTGATCTTGGCATGGGTGAAAACGTGTACCAGCTCGTGATTGATGACGTGGCGAAACGCGGTGATGCTGCCGTCGGAGGGAATGACCACGCGGCCTTTGAGAAATTCAAAAAAGCCGCCAACGCCTTCGGGAATGAGATAGGGAATGGTGTTGGTTTGCTGAAAATGGAAATGGTTGGAGTAGAAAATCAGCGGAATGCGATTTTTGACGTTGTGGTCGAACTGATTCTCGAGCCGGCTGTAAGCCTCCTCGGCAAAAGTCGCGCCCATCTCCGCCAGCTCGCGCATCTCCGGATAGAAGTAAATATCGAAATGCTTGGTCTTGAGAATTTGCCAGCGGAAACTGTTATAGTGGACTTTGTTGCGGCCAAAATAATATTGCGCCGAAACCTCGGCTGCTGAAAACAACAGGGTGAGCAGCAAAACCATGCTCATCACCCGGCGGCTCCAACTTCCTCGCTCATTCTGCCAAAAGAAAAGCTTCACTGTCATGACTGACTCCAATTACTGGCTACGCCTGTAAGGGAATATCCGTGCTCATGCAATTTAGGCATTACAAAATTTTTGTCCAAGTAAAATTTTGTAAAGATTTGCCGGACGGCTTTTTGCCTGCGCCGGTGTCGCTTCGGAATGCAATTTTGACAAATTCATCAACGGGCTTGGTTATTACAACAATAAAATGAGAAGAAAAGTTCTTGAGCGCTTTTAAAAAGTGGGGTAAAAAAGTATACCCGGAGCCGGGAGCTTCCGAGGCGTATTGTAATTTAATCGCTGCGGGAATGATAAAAGTTCCCATCGCGTGCCGTTAAATTTAAAGACAAAAATCCTTGCGAGGCGTTTAAAAACAATTTGACAATGGGGTGCCCGTTTGATAATAACCGATTTTACTAAAGCAACACATTCAACAAAAAAGCCCTGCTTTGAAGGCAAGGCTTTATCCTTATCGAAACATATCGTTTCGCATACACCGACTACGCCTGTTGGGTTCCAACGGCCATTGGTTCTTCAAGATGGGCATAATATTTCTCCCACACCCATTGCACGATTTCGGCAAAAGAGACGTCTTTCACGCGGGGGTCGCAAACGGAGGTGACTTTGCCAGTATCTTCCAAGGATTCTACGGAAAATCTGCCAGGAATTGGGTTTTCTTTCAACCCTTTAAGAATCTGCTGGTAAAACCTGGGGAAATTCAAGCTCATGTAGGCAACTATTTTCTTGCTTCTGCTATCACGACCTACGTCGAGGCCAGGTTGATCCTCATCACCAAACATAATGCGCTTGGAAGGGCCGAATATAAATTCAACCACGCCGCTTATCATTCTTATTTCCATTTTCTCCATTTGAATCCACCTCGCAAATAAAGAAAATCATTTGTCGAAAGCCGGTTTTGTTTCACGCCTTTAATGTATGTTGCCTTGTACATAGTGACCGCAAATCGAATTTCGTTTTTGATTTGGACAGCCAGGGCAATAAGCAATTTCCCATAAGCTTTGTAGAAAATATTTGTCTCTGGTTCTCCTGGATTAGGGGTTATCAAATCCGGATTGTTCAAGATATGCGCAAGATCGTTTTTGTGCTTTGCGGCAATTGGATGCTTTTCAATATGTTCCAGCGCTTGCACTGATACATGAGCGTGATAACCCAACGGCGTTAAAATAGAGTACAAGATTTCATGAGCCTCGCCTTTGTAGTCAATAAACGTCTCTCCGGCTCTTGAGAAATCCCTTGCCGCCAAAGCCTGTTCGCGATTAAGCGGCTGCCACTTTTCTGTTCCGAATGATCCGATAGCCTACCCTCCTCCGCCTGCTTGTGCCCGTTTCCAACCGTAGAAATATGTTAGTATGAATTGTCATTAAAATCAAGCAAAATTTAACTAAATTAAAATTGGTTACGCTCAATGGACTACGTCATCACCTTCAAAATCTCATCCCGCCGAAACACCGGCAGCTCGCCGCGTTTCTTTTCGTCGATCAACCATCTTCCTCCGCCTGCCGGCAGAATGCGGCCTATGATGTTGGCGGCGATTTTCTCCCGATGTAGAAGCGGCAGGAGTTGCGTGCAAGCCTGTTCCGCGCCGATAATCAGCAACGCGCCGGAGGCAATCAGTCCGAGAATGTCGAGATGAAAATGATCGCACAGGAGCTTGGTTTCCGGAAACAGCGGAATATTCTCCATCTGAATTTCGACGCCGAGATCGCGTTCGACTAATAGCTCGTGAATCGCGTTGGCGAGGCCGCCTTCGGTGGGATCGTGCAACGCGTGAATCCCTTCTTCCTGCCACGCCAAGCGCGCTTCGGGCAGCACGCTGATGCCGGGATCGCTCAAAAAGCGCTTGCAGTTCTGGACAAATTCGGCGTCAAAAATTTCGGCGAGTATTTGGGTGTGCTCACGGCCAATAATCGAAGTGGCTTCAACCGCGAGGCCTTTGGTGAGAATGATCGCATCCCCCACTTCAATATGTTCCGGTGAGAAAAACCGGCCGGCTGGCGCTTCACCGAGCAAACAGCCGGCGATAATGGGACGATCCAACCCGGCAGTAATTTCGGTATGTCCCCCACACAACGTGACGCCAATCTTTTTGCAAGCTTCGCCGAGTTGTTGGAAAATCGCTTCAACCAAAGCGGGTGTCGTCGTGCTTTCCGGCAGCAGCAAGGTCGCCAAAAACCATTTCGGCTCGCCGCCCATGCACGCCACGTCGTTGGCGTTGATGTGCAGCGCGTAATAACCGATGTCCTCCGCCACAAACGTGATCGGGTCGGTTTTTGCAATGAGCAAGCGGTCGCCTAAGTCGATGACCGCGGCATCTCTGCCAAGCCCGGCGCCGACTTTCACCTCGTGGCTCTCGCCAGACGGCTTGGCGTATTTTTCCAACAGCGCCTGCAAAAAGCCGAGCGGCAGCTTGCCAACCGGTAAATGATCTGGCAAGCGGTTCAACAATGATCTACCTCAGATTTTCAGACAGCGGATAATTGAAATTAAAAATTTTCCCAACGGATAGAAACAACCCAACGGATGGCAAATATTTTTTATCAGTTGGGTTGTTTCTATCCGTTGGCGATCTAAAACGTTTATATTTTTTCTGAGCTTTTTATTTAATCCATTTATCCGACAAGAACGTTGCCGCCGTTGACATTGAGAATTTCCCCGGTGATATACGAAGCCAAATCCGAAGCGAGAAACAAAATGGCGCCGGCAATCTCTTCTCCCTTTCCTGCTCGGCGCAGAGGAATGAGATTGGTGATATTCTCGCCTTCCTCGGTAATAGCGGCGTTGGACATGTCGGTGGCAACCCACCCCGGCGCAACGCAATTCACGAGAATGTTGTGCGGCGCCAGCTCCGGCGCGAGCGATTTGGTGAAGCTGATGATCGCGCCTTTGGTGGCGGCGTAATGCGAGTGAAACGCCTCGCCGCGCTGCCCGGCCGTGCTGGCGATGTTGATGATTTTTCCCGAACGGCGCGCTTTCATGTGCGGCACGACGAGCCGGCAACAGTTGTAAATACTTTTTAAATTCGCCGCCATCGTCTCATCCCAAACTTCTTCGGACATCGTGTCGATCGCGCCGTAGGTCCAAATGCCGGCATTGTTGACGAGAACATCGATTTGCCCGAACTGCTGCAACACCGCGGCGACCATCTTTTCAACTTCGGCGTAATTGCCGACATCGGCTTGAAACGCCGCCGCCTTGCCGCCGCTCTTCACAATTTCCGCCACCAATGACTCGGCGTCGGATTTGGCTTGACGATAATTGATAGCGACGGCAGCACCGGCTTTTGCCGCCAGTAGCGCCGCCGCTCGGCCGATGCCGCGCGAGGCGCCGGTGATGAACATGATTTGGTTGGAGAGGTTGATCATGGTTGTACCTTCATCTTAACCCCGCCGTTGAGTTTCGGCTGGGAAATTTAGCCTGGTTCTTTCGCTCCAACTCCCAACCAGGCAATCATTTGTCGCAGTGCTTCATAGGCTTCCAAGCGGGCAGCATCCGTTCCGGCTGCTTCGGCTTTTTCGATATGTTGCTGCATTTGTCTCAACGCGATCGGTGTCATCGCCAGCAGAGCCTCTGCCCCGGAGGCGGCATATTTCACCAGAACATACCATTCTCAAACTACCTTGTGCAATTCCAGGCAACGCATTTGACTACTTATTCACCCGCCAAGCTTCCGCCGGCAGCGGAGTTGTGAGATAATTGCCGAGAAAAGTCTTGCCTTGCGAGCGGTACATTTTACCATCCCATTGATAGCGCTCTTGCGCCAGGCTTTGCTGGCTCGTGCTTTCCATGTCGCGATGGTACAGTAAAATGTCGGCATAGCCCTCAAGGCCAGATTCGCCAAGCTCGACCGCCAGTGTCAAAAGGTTGTGCGATGGCAGCAAGTTGCGCAAGCCGTCCGGGGTGCGCTGCCAAAGCCAAACGCTGCAGCCGCCGCTGCCGCACCAGCCCGGCACATTCGAGATAAAAAGCTCTTTGCTGCCGTCGCCGTTCACATCCACCGCCAACGTCTTCCACTCGGCAACGTCGTTGCGCTTGATGTCGGCGCCTTGCTTCGCCATGCTCTGCAACAAATCTTTGGGCAAGCGACCGTCCGGTGTCACCACATCCCAAACCGAACCAGCCGGCGGACCGGTGGGCTCGGGCTCGATAATCACCGGCGGCGAAGGCGCTTCAACCGTTGGCGTCGCCGGCTCGGTCTCCACTTTGGGCGAAGCTTTACGGAAACATCCTACCAGCAAAATAGCCCAAACGATCGAGACCAGCGAGCTGAAAGCCCAAATTTTTGCCGGAGCACGAAACTGCACGCGCATCATTATTTTGTCACTAAAGTAAAAAATATGATTTGCTACATGTGCTATTTTGTTAGGTAAAATCAACAGCCCAGTCGGGCCGACTGGGTTACGGCTACTGTTCCCACATCATCCCAATCGCAAAATTGCGTACTTCGTTGGCGTCGCGCTCACGCTCGGTGTAGGTGTATTGCAAAATATTGCGCACCGCCAATTGCGCGGTGAGTCCCTGCCAGCGATAGAGCAGGCGCATATCGAGCTGTTTCTTGGGCACGCGCTGGTCGTCCTTGTAAAGCTGCACTTGCTCGCGTTCCAGTTTCGAGGCGAAAGTGTAATCAGCCTCCAAAGCGACGGGGCCGAGACTGAGCGAAGGCGAGAGGTACGCAATCAAGCGTGGGCGATAACTCAACAGATCACCTTTGGGGAACAACAAGCCATTCACCAGGCTCGTTTGGGTGATAACAGGCTCGGTCCAGGTGGCGGTGGCTTCGAGCCGCAGCCGCTCACGCCAAAATTGAAAACGCCCGGACGCCTCAATGCCCCGAATCCGTGCGTGGGGGATGTTGACGAGCGTTCCCGAAGCATCGGGTTTGATCACCGGCTCGATCAAATCACGATAGGTGTTGTGAAAAGCGGTGGCTTCTAAATTGGCTAAATTGCCGAAGCGCTGGCGCACGCCGAGTTCGAACGCAAGTGACCGCTCGGTAAAAATTGTCGCGTTCGGCAGAAACGGCAACGGCTGGTCGAATTGCAAAAAGCGCTCGCCCAACACCGGGATGCGAATGCCCCGGCCCAACGCCGCGTGCAGTACGGTTTCGCCAAAAAGTTGATAGCTCGTGCCGAGCTGCGGACTCAAGTATTGCTCTTCTCTGCCGTCCGGCAAAGGATTGATCACCGGCTTGCGTTTGACAAAGTGCGTGTATTGCTCAGGGCCGGGCAATAAATAAAAATGATCGTAGCGCAGTCCGGCGGTGAAACGCAACCTCCAATGTGGCTGCCAGATTTGCTGCAAGTATGGCGAAAGTGTGTAAGCGAAATGGCGGCCAATGTCGCGCTGCTCGGCAAAATCATAATGATATTCCACGCCCAGCGTGAAACTCATGCTACTGTCCATGCGCGCGTGAAGCTGCCAATCCAAGCCCGGGCCTTGCGCCGGTTGAAAATCGCCGGCCACTTTGAATTGATTGCCGGTCAATTGCCGCACCAGCGAAGCGCGCCATTTGAACTCCAGCCAGTCATTGGTTTTGAGACGATACTGGAGATAAAAGGTATACGCATCGAGCGCGATACGGTAAGCCAAGAACTCTTCCGGCACGAGATAGGGATGTTCCGGGCGCGATTGCACGAACTCGCCGCGGCGATCCCGCGTATAAGCGCCGAAGAGCGTCAACTCGGAGCGGCTGCCAAACGCGTGGATGAGCTTGCCGGTAAAATTCCAGCGCTGAAAATGGCGGTTCTGCCGGTCGCCGGTGGATTCGTGCCGGCCCAACGAAAAACGCATTCCCCATTTGCCAATTTGCCGCGAGTAACTGAGATCGGTACGATTGAAATTCAGCGTGCGGTCGGTCCAATGCCATTCGGACTCATAAGGCTTGTCATAAATTCCCGCGCTGGTGCGAATCGCCAATCGGCCTTGCGGCTGCGGTGCGCGGGTGATGATGTTGATCACGCCGCCGAGCGCAAACGAGCCATAGAGCGCCGAGGCCGGGCCTTTGATCACTTCGATGCGCTCGACGTCGGTGATCGGCAGCAAATCCCAATTCATCGTGCCGAAATCGCTCGTCAACGCCGGAATGCCGTCGAGCAAAATCAGCACGCGGCTGCCGAAGCCGCGCGTGTAGCCGGTGCTGTTGCGGACGTTGACGTTTTCGCCCACAAGGCTTACGCCCGGAATGCTCGTGAGCGCCGCATCCAATCGCAGCGGATTGCGCCGCAACGCCTCTTGCCCGGTCAGCGCGCTGACGCTGACCACCGCGGTTTTTATTTCTTCAGGCCGGCGGCTCGCCGTGACCACCACCTCGGCAATTTCCAGCGTGCCGGGTTTGAGCGCAAAATTCTGATACGTGATGGAGTCGGCATTGACCTGGACTGTGGTTATCACGGTTTGATAGCCGACGAAGCTGGCGCGCAGCATATAAGTTCCCGGCGGCACGCGCTTGATCTCAAACATGCCATTCAAGTCCGTCACCGCGCCGAGCGATGTTCCCTGCAGGTGAATGTTAGCGCCCGGCAGCGCCTCACTGTTTTGCGCATCATTGACCCGGCCGCGCAACTCGCCGTAGAATTGCGCTTCGGCTGCCGTCGTTAACCAAAAAAGCCAAATGCTTGCTGATAGTAAAATATGGACCCAAACGGCGCGGGTCGTCTTTGATTGCCTCACGTTGAATTCCCTCAAGTTGACTAAAATGCTGCATTATTACTATTGCCCGCAGTTCTCGATCACCGAGAAACGAATGCCGCCGGGCAAGGTTGCAAAGTTGGCGTCAAAATCAATTTGTGTCGCCGGTTTATCGATGCTGGTTTCAGCGCTGGCCGGCCACAGCGAATCTTCGACGCAACGATAAAAGCCGATCGCCCGGATATCGGCGAGATTGGCCGTCTTACCTTTCCAAAACAGCGCGATGAATTTGTATTTGCCGCTGTTGACCGCGGCGGAATAAGGATAGGAGGCGACCGATGCGCGTTGCAAAACAAAAAGGAACGAGCTAAAATTCAAATAGTCGAATTGGCTGCGCGGAATCTCCGAATAAAAGCCGAGCACAAAGAAATCCGTGTCGTCACGCCAAGCGCCTTTAAAGTTGATCGTGCCCCTGATGCTGGCGTCACGCTTGGTAAATAGCCAGTAAGCGCGCACATCAACGCTATCCGCCACCGGATGGTCTTTGCCGATCACCACTTCCTTGGGCGCGAACTCCTGCTTGGTGAAATCGACGCCGTACAAACCGAGGATGTTCGCGATGTTCCAAGCCTGGCCCTCGCGGCGCCAGAGAATGGCAGTGATGGCATAAGTTCCCGGCTCAACCACTACCTCGTAATGCACGGTGTCCGGCCCGGTGTGCGACGCGTCGCGATTGAACGGCAGCGGATCGCTGAGAATGACGTCGGTGGTAAAATTTTCCGGCGGAACTTTCTTGGCAATGACGACACGCGCTTCACGCACGTAAAATGGCGGCGGGCCGCCCTCGAAAATAATCATGCCTTTGATGCGCGACGGCACCGGATCGAGGCCGTGATCGTAGCTGCAGCCGCCTCCTATTAGCAAGAGAAAAGCGAGGGCAGACAGACACGTTGGGATTTGAAATCTCATCACAATACCCGCCAAAAAATAAAAAATTTTTCCCCAACGGATAGATTAAGACCAACGGATGCTTTTATCCGCTGGTCTTAATTCATCCGTTGGCGTTTTTTTAAAATTCTCCCGAAATCGAAAACGCAAAATTGCGCACTTCACCGAGTACGCGCTCGACCGGCGTGTAGTTGTAATTGATCGCATTCTTCACTGCCAACTGCATCGACAACTGGCCCAAGCGATAGAGCAGGCGCAGGTTCAAAACCTTCTGCGGCACACGCTCGTCAAACGGAAAAAACGTCACGGTCTCGTAGCGCGACATATAACGGTAATCTGCCTCCAGCGTCGCCGGCCCGAAAGAGAGCGAGGGCGAGATAAACACGGTGAAGCGCGGACGGTATGGCAGCGCCTGGCCTTTTCTCAAGCCGCTGGCGGCGTCGTCGGACAAATTTTCCGAATCCATCCAGGTCAACGCCGCTTCCAGGCCCAACCGGTTTTTCCAGCCGCGCGCTTTGATCTCGGCTTCGAGGCCGCGAATGCGCGCCGGCGGATAATTGCGAAACTGCCCGCCGAGCTGGCCGCGCAACTGCGTCAGCTCGATGAGATAATCATATTTGTTCCAAAACGCCGTGATCTCCGCCGAGAGATTTTCGCCGAGGCGTTGCCGGAGGCCGGCGTCAAACAGCGTCGAGCGCTCCGGCTGCAAATCCGGATTGCTGACGATCCGCACGTTCGTGCCGGGCGGCGTTTGGCTGAAGCGCTCGGCAATCGAAGGCACGCGAAAGCCGCGGCCGAAAGAAAAGTGCAAAATCGAGCCGGGCAAGAAATTGTAACTGGCGCCGAGCTTCGGACTCAGTTGCGTCTCCACCGAATCGCCGACGACCACATACGTGTCATAACGCAAACCGGCGTGGAGCTGCCAGATTTGCGAAATTTTCCAAAGCTCTTGAAAATAGGGCGAAATCGCCTGGCCGTTGTGCGTGCCGTAATATCTGGACTCGACGTCGTCACGCTTGTAATCGACGCCGAACAACAGGCTGTGATCCGGGTGCGGCAGCCAATTGCCTTGCACCTCACCGCTCAAACCGAGCGCCGGCTTGAAATCCTTCGTTAGATTGAACGGCAAGCCGATGATCTGCGTGTTGTACGACAAGCGAACCTTTGTTGAGAATTTCGGCGAAAAAAGTTTGTTGTAAATGAGTGAGGCCGCCACACCGTCCACATTGATGCGGTCGCGAAACATCGTTCTCAAGGCATTGTCCTGATCCGTCCATTGCAGAAAGAAACCGCGTGCATCACGGCTGTACGTCATGAAAAGCGAGAGAATGGAGTTGTCCGGAAAATTGTGTACCGCTTTGCCGGTGAAATACCAGCGCCGAAATTCGCCATTCTCGCGGTCGCCGGTGGATTCGTGACGCGAAACCGCGAGCCGCAGGCCAAGGCGGCGAAAGGTGTTGCTGAAACTCGCATCGGTACGATAATAATACAGTGTGCGGTTCGTCCAGCGCCAGGCATCGACTGACGGATCGTCGTAGACGCCGGCGCTTTGGCGAAAGCTGAAAGACGGCGTTAAGGTCGGCCGCCGCGTCAGCACGTTCACTACGCCACTGATGCCGCCGGCGCCATACAACACCGAGGCCGCGCCCTTCAAAACTTCGATGCGCTCGACTTCGGTGACCGGCAAAATATCCCAATTGGCGCGCCCGAGATCGCTGGTCAACACCGGCACGTCGTCGATTAACAGCAACACGCGGCTGGCGCCGAGGCCGAGCAAAGTGTAGCCGGAACCGCCGCGCACATTAACGTTTTCGCCGACCAGATTCACGCCGGCAATGCTTTGCATGCTCTCATCGATGCGGAGGCGATCGCGGCGCCGGATTTCCGAGGAGGCGATCACACCGACGCTGTTGGCGGCGCGCTGCAAATCTTCCTGCTGGCGCGCGCCGGTGGCAATAACCTGATCAAAGGGAATCGGCGAAGGCCGCAACGCGATTTGAATCTGTGAAGTCGAATCGCGCTGCACGCGAATGCGCGCCTGCTCGCTATGATAGCCGATATACGACACTCGCAGGAAATGCGCACCCGGCGGCACCTGCCTGATCACAAAGCGCCCGTTGACGTCGGTGACGGCACCGAGCAATGTTTGCGTGACCTGCACATTCGCACCGGGCAGCGGCCCGCCGGTTTCGGCATCAGTGATCACACCGGCAATTTTTCCTGTAGATTGGCTGAATACTGCGGAAGTAAACGACAACAAAATACAACAAAGAAGTTTATAGCTCATAAGAATTTTTATGTCCTTCTGCAAGAAACCCTTTTGTTTTCAGCAATCAGTTTGAATTGAAAAAAGGATCCTGCGGAATGACAGACTCCTCCTGGGGTTACTATTTTCCAAATGCGGGTGTTGCGCTGCCCAATTTCACCCCCTCCGGCAGCGTTGAAAAATCGATGACGAAATTGACGCCCTCGGCAGTTTTTTCAGAGGCAACTTGCAATTCACCGGGACGAGAAAGGTTTGCCGGATCGGGATAAAAGCCGATGCAACGAATATGTTTGGGGTCATTGTCACCTTTGCGTTTCCAAAATGCGCCAATGAATTTGTACAAGCCGTTTCGCACGGAAGTTGTGTAGTCCAGTTCTTTGTTGTCCGTTCCGGGTTTGGTGATGGGCAAAGGAATGCCGCCCAACAAACCGAGCGAATTGGCGATATTGTCGAGATCCGGAATGCCGGTAAAGGCGCCGAGCAGAAGAACTTCGGTATCATCGGGCCATGCTCCGGCAAAAGTGACCCTGCCGGCGAGCGTCGCGTCAAACTGGGTAAACGCCCATAACGCGTGAACGTTGACATCGTCGGATACCGGCTGCGATTCGGTCAGTTGCACCGGCTTGAGAGCAAAATCCACTGGCGGATTGAAGCCGTAGATGCCCATCAAATTGTTGAACGCCCAATCCTTGCCGCGCGCTTTCCACAACACGCCGACCGCGGGATAATTGCCCACCGGCACCGAAAGCTGATAAGACGCGGTATCAAGATCGAATCTGACCGCATTGCTGAAATACACGTCGCCAAAACCTGCTGGCGGCAAATTGGCCACGGCGATCACGCGTACCTCCTCGACATTTTGCGGGCGCGACGCAGGGTCGAGAAAAATGACTTTGCCGGAAATTCTTGTCTTCGAAGGGCCGAGGCCTTGGTCAAATTCACAAGACATAGACAAACAGAAAATAGCGGCGGCAAACAACAGAAATTGACTCAGCCGAAGGAAATGTTTAAAGCTCAAAATCATGTTCCATATCACCAAATTTTAAAAGGTTCTCACCCACGGAAGTGGAAATCCCACTTCATAGAAATAATTTCACACAGATCAAAAACTCACACGGATTAACTGCCCGATTTTTGCGCGAGCTTTTGGGTCCATTTGATACCCCATTGTTTTATAAATCCAATTCTGCGAGGTTTGAATTGCAGTAATCAAAATAAACTCTCAATTTCCATTAATCCAAAAATCCGTCAATCCATTGATCCAGTAAATCCTTCCAAAAACCGGATCGCCAAACCGGCCAGCATCACCATCCCAGTTTCCAGCGCGTTGTCGTTGAAATTGAACGTGTCGGAATGGAGCAGAGAGGCGGGGCTGACGCCGAGACGAAACATGGCGCCGGGGTATTTTTGCAAATAGTACGCAAAGTCTTCGCCGCCCATGCTCGGCTCTTTTAGCTCGAACACTTTGGAGGGCCCGACGACTTCGTTGGCAAATTTTTCAACGAGCGCGAGCATGCGATCATCATTGACGAGCGCCGGATAACCCGTATCGATTTTCACTTCGGCGCGGCCGCCAAACGATTGCGCCACGCCTTCCACCAACTCGGTGAAACGGCGGCTCATGCGCTCGCGCGTCTCAGCATTCAACGTGCGAATCGTGCCGCCGAGCCGAACTTCCGCCGGGATGACGTTATCCGCCGTCCCGCCATGAATCATGGTCACGCTAATCACCGCCGGATCAGCACCGTGCCGCTCGCGCGTCACCAAACTTTGCACTGCCGTAATCACGTATGCCGAGATCAAAACCGGATCGATCGCTCCCAACGGGTGCGCAGCGTGTCCAGCCTTGCCGTAAATGCCGACTTCAAAATCGTCGATGGCTGACATCATTGCGCCGCGGCGAAGGCCGATGGTTCCGGCGGGCAAATATGGCCAAGCGTGTAGCGCAAAAAAAGCGCCGATATCGAGGCCGGCCAAAAGGTTCGAGGCCAACAGCGCCCTGCCGCCGCCGTTATTCTCTTCCGCCGGTTGAAAGACACAAATAATGTTACCGCGCAGCTCGTGGCGCAGTTCCGCCAGAATCTTTGCCGCGCCGAGCAAAACCGCGGTGTGCCCGTCGTGGCCGCACGCGTGCATGCAGCCGGCATTTTGCGAGCGATACGGCAAGTCGCTCTTTTCAGCGATGGGCAACGCATCAATATCCGCGCGCAAGCCGACCGTCGGGCCGGGCTTGCCGCCGCGAATGATTGCGACCGTCGCGTAAAAATTATCCGTCGTGCGCAATTCGAGATTGAGCGGCGCGAGAAATTTTCGGATAAACGCTGCAGTCTCTTTTTCTTGCCAGCTCAATTCCGGATGCTGATGCAGATGTCGCCGTGCAGCAGTGATTTCCGGAAGATATTCGTGCGCGAGTTGTCGGATTTTGATATTCATAAAGAGATATAAAAGTGCTATGTCAGCCCCATGTCATGTAAAAACCTCGAAGCTTCTTGAAATTTGTTTTCACCCCACGGCATTTTGCGATATCTGCAACGAGTCAAATACAACATTCGTTTAGCGCGGGTTACTGCAACATAAGCATTTCGTCGTTCTTCATCCAATCCACTCGAAGTTCGCAAGCTCCGATAATCCGGAAAGCTTCCTTGATTCATGCCAACAATAAAAACCGTTTCGAATTCCAACCCTTTTGCAGCGTGCAAAGTCAAGACTTGAACGCCGTTGCCTTTAAATTCACTTTTTCCAGATAACGCCAACTCACCCAAGAATCCTTCCAAGTCAAGCTCTTCTCGTGAATGTTTGTGAGAGAAGGCCTGAAATTGGTCTTTTAACAATTGTAAATCACGCTGCAAAAGTTCATCATGTTCCGCATCGGTTTCGCAGGGAAATACTTGTTGCTCAAATGCAGCAAGTAGATTAGCATAGTATTCTGAAATCTTAGCGGCATTATTTACTTCGACAAGTAGAATCTTGATAAAATCTCGCCAACATGACGGGATTTCCTGCTTTTTAGCAATTATGCGAAAAAAGGCAGAGGCGGTATTTTCATTCACTCCATCAAAAGTTGCGTCGAAATTATGGGATGAAATTCCCAAATCTGTTAACAGAATTTCTCGGTGAATCAAATCAAAAGGATTGTGCAACACACGCAAAATAAGATAAAAAATCTGAGCCTGCGAGGTTGCAAACAGGCCTTCATTAGCAGTATGAAAACGATAAGGAATCGCTTGGGCTTTTAAAGCAACTTGTACAGGTTCCAACAAATAGCGATTGCGCGCCAGAATAGCTATCTCTGAAAATTGCGGTTCATCTTTTCCCGTCTTTGTCTTCTGCTCGTCACGAAGTTGATTTTCAAGTTTGAGCACTCTTTCCGCGACCCACCGCGCCTCCTGCTCTTGCGTTTCTTCTTCATGCAATATGACTTCAGAATTTTTACCAGTCACATTCGATACCATCATCGGAGCGCCGGGCAAACGGGTAGAATGTTGAATAAGCTTATTGGCGATTTGTACAATTTCTGGAGTGCTACGGAAATTGTGGCGCAATGGCATCAGTTTGGCACCAAAGTCTTTTTGAAAAAGTTGGATGTAGCGATCACTGGCACCGGCAAATCGATAGATACTTTGATCCGCATCAGCAACCATCATAACATTGCGATGCTCGTCTCCGCAAAGCGCTTTTAAAATTTCGTATTGCGCGCGGCTGGTGTCCTGCGCCTCATCGATAAGGATGTAACGATATATGCGGCGGTAATGGCGCACAACGCGGGGCGCTTCGGTGAAAAGCCGGTAGGTAAGCCATAACAAATCATCAAAATCAACTCCATGATGCAATTCGAGCTGACGATTATATCCAGCGTAAGCAGCCTTGAACTTAATAGCATCATCGTTAAATGTTGCAATAGCTTCCGGCGGCACTAAGTCCTTTTTTCGTAAGCCAATCTGATGCAAGAGGCTCGATAACTGACGATCATCCGGCCTCGTGTCATTCGTGGCCAAACCTTCCTGCAAAAGAGCTTTAGCCAGAAGCGCGAGCCGGTCTTCTTCCTGCTCGTAAATCGTAAGAGGTTGATGTACGCCAATATGTTCCCCGTAATGCCGCAACACATCCAAGCAAAACGCATGAAACGTCAGAACCGTAGCCCGCCGCCATTCATCACCAATGGCATGCTCAATTCGCTGGCGCATATTCTCCGCCGCTTTTGTCGTGAAGGTTAGAGCCAAAATTCTGAAATTTTGTCCAACCGATCTCTGCAGCAACCGAATTATGCGCTGCGTCAGCACTGCTGTTTTGCCGGAACCGGGACCTGCCTGCACGAGCAAAGCGCCCTCGTCAAAATTAATGATTTGCTCTTGCTCATCGGTAAATTGAATTGATGCACTCATAGCTTAATACACCTGCTTGCAAAGTTGATCGACTTTAGAAAAAAGTTCTCGCAACTTTTCTGGGATACGGTCATCGCCTGTACGAGTGGAAACGATTTTTTCTGCCAGATAGCGACCGAAGAATGTTTTACTGTGTCGGCGTGAATCCATGAAGTCATTCAGAGCATTTTCGTGGCCACCTGGGGCGTTGTAATCAAAAATATTCCCAGGTTGTGCCTGCCTCTTGTTTTTAAAGTTTTGTAAAGCATTAACGCCAAATTGCTCGGCAATAACAGATTCAATTTCTGGTCCATAACCGGAGGTTATGAGGTATCGCTCGAAGTCTTGCCCAGTGGGAAACTCAACGATCTGAGTGTTAAATGATGCGCGTTCCAATCCCGCTTTTTGAAAGCATTTAGCGAGTTGTTTCAAAGCTTCAGGCTCGGAGTCAGTGAGGATAACCCATGGCATACGCAGTTTTTCGGCAATTTTGAGAAATGGGTCATAATTTCCTACTCCATCGGCGGGTATAAATGAAATTCCAACGCTATCTGGCCTACGCTTAAAATAGGCTAGAGCAAAAACAGGCAGGGCATTTTGTTCTGTTGGCCCCTCGAACAACACCATGACACGAGAAAAGAACAATTCGGTATTTTGAATTTGGACAAAGCTATACACTTTGTGAGCAACCTCAGGCTCAAGAAAATCACTGCCGTCATGATTTTTTTCTGGAATCATTGAGACTTTGGTCTCGCTGCCGTTCTTTCGGAATAATACAAAATCAAAAAGCTGGGCGTGGCTAACAACATGCGGAGAATGCGTCGAAATCAGTTTTTGACCGTCAATTTCAGCTAATTGATCAAATAAGGCACGTTGAGCGTGGGGATGCAAATGCGCTTCCGGCTCTTCGAGAGCGACGATGGGAAGCGGTGTTATCTCTCTGCTTCTTTTTAGTTGCCATTCAATAAAAGCGTGGAAAACGAGGAGCGCCGCCATGCTGCGAGTTCCCATTCCATGGCGACTGAGTGGGAATGCATGAGCGTCATGCGTCTTGAAGAGCACATCCATACCTCGGACCAAATCGCGTAATTGTTGTGGCAAGGGCGTAATTTGTACCCCTGATTGTTCGCTGGCGACTGTTCGATAAAGCTCTTCCAAACGTTTCCGCAAATGCGCTAGTACTGGGCTTTTAGATCGTATAAGCTCGTTTACATCATAAAGCGCCTTTTCGATCTTTTTCTGAATATCATCATCAAGCTGCAGATCGCTGGCCAATTTTCCCCAAAAGGATTGGCGTGCGTGGAGTTGGTCCTGAATATCGCGTTTGGCATCAAGGTAATAAAACGGAAATAACTCCAGAAATTCGCGTCGGAACGTAGGACGTGTTAAGATTTGAATCTGAACAGCTTCCGTTTTCTTTCGCGCCCAGCCTTTTAAAAATGAACGGCTGCGTCGATATTCCTCACGATTCTTATCCCATCCGAGTTCCGCTCGAATGGCGATATAATCTCTCTCGTCTCCTTTTCCGAGTTGAATGGCATCGCCGAAAAATCCTCTCGTTTCATCTTTGAATTCCTTTTCGTCGCCTGCTGGCTCTATACGGATATCGACACAGGCTTTACGTTCGCGAGGCGCCAATGATCGATCTGCTTCCAGAAAAATATCATCAGCCGAAAAGCGAGCCTCGCTCTCAGCAAAAACCAACGCAAAAGCGTCCAGAAAGGAAGTTTTGCCAGAGTTATTTTCTCCAATAAGAACAGTTTGTTTACGCAGAGGTACCCAAACATCTGCCAGTGATCGGAAATTGTCAATACGAATTTCAGTAATAATAAAATCTCGCATAGGAAATCCTCTCTTTCTCCCCTTAGTATTAACATTCTAAGATTTAAGTTCGTTCTTTTTTTCAGAATATAAATCTCATTCTGGTACCAAATCCAAAACCAGCATACTCTCTTCAAAAAACTATATTGAAACCAAAGATACGCCAGATTATTCAATCAGACAAATCATCTAGTCACAGCCCTCTGTCTATGCCCCCAGGAGTTACGTCCCCAGCATCGACTTGCTCATCTCCAACTCGATTGTGGCGATGCGCCATGCGGGGCAATCGAGATCGACGCGCGAGTTGGAGAAAACTGTCACTTCTTCCAACCGCTCTTCCAGCAAATTGACCTTCCAGGCATGGGCCACCGGCAAGCCCCAGAAGAGCTTGCCGCGCACGCGCTGGGAGGAGGCGTTATAAAGACGAACCAGCACGGTATCGCGATGATCGCATTTTTTAACGGCAGTGATGACGAGCGAATCCGGCTCCAGGCGAAAAAGCGAAAAATCCGGCGGCAGCGGGCTTCCCGTGATCGGGCCGTGGCAGATTTTCTCCAAGAGCGGCACGCGAAAACGTTGCGCCCACGTCGGTAAATGGGCATTCTCCCAACTGCCGTTATAAGGCATGACGGCGTAATCAAACACCTGCGTGGCTTGACACTGCGCTTCCGGTGTCGGAAAGGCCGGGCCGGCATGACCGGGACGAGTCGCCAAATCACCGCGCGAAAGCCAGCCGACGGCGCGCATCAACGTAAGAATGAGAACAGTCCGTTTGCCTTCACGGCGCGCTTCGTATTCATACAAACCTTGCGAGAGAATCGCCAGGCCACCCTTGCGATCTTCCACCGCACAAAATTGCTGCATCGGCTCGGTCGGGCTCGGCGGCTGCAGCCAATTTTTTCCGGAAGATTTTTTGAGCGGGCGCTCGATAACGTAAAACGGCTGGCCGGCAAGAGAAGTGTTGGTGGCAATCGGCGCCGGAACGTGGACGCGCAGGCGGTGGTCGCGCACCAGATTTTGAAACGTGGTGCGCACGGCGACATACGGCGCCGTGGCGGTAATTGAAAAACGAATGGTCACTGGACAGGGAACCATCTTCTTGCTCCGTCTTCGTCCGGCTTTTGGCGACGAGTCACGCGCAAATTCGGCCGGCAGCGGCAGTATCATGGCCACTTCAATTTCCGCGGCCAAGGCGGAGCGATGCACGATACGGAGCTTGCCCTTTTTTCCGCGGCTCCAAATCACCTGGCTTCTCGGGGCGGGCGAATAATCGTATTCATCGCCCACATCCTCGACATCTTCAAAAATGTGGCAGCGCTGATATTGCCGTTTGCCGATTTTGTCGAACAGATCGAAGCTGCCATCCAGATAGAACCTGGCACGCAAAAATTGATTCTCTACAACGCTGCCTTTCACTTGCACCCCTGCGGGCGTTGCCTCGGAGGGCGTGGCTGCTGATGATTTGATCTGATCGAGCGTCAGTGAACGCACTGAAAAAGTCCGATAGCTCATTGGCGCCAGCTCCGGCGTGAGAAATTCCAGTTCCGCCACCTGCCACGGCTTATCGTCCCGACGCGTGTCCAAATGGAACATGGCGCGATCTAACAGGAGTTGCGCGCGCTTGCTTTCAAACGTAAGTGGATGTTTCCCAGTCGTCTGCCCGAGTTTCGCAAACGCGTCCGGCAAACGATAATCATCACGCGAAGCAACAGGCCAGGATCTCACGAGCTCGGTGGGCAGCGGCTGATGATTGCCATCGACGACGGCAAGCGTTTTGGACATGCGGCCTGGCGGCAAAATCACCAGTGTGCGCATCACTTCGCGGCGGCTTGCCGCCAGAGAATTCGTCACAATAAAATTCGGATAATCTGCGGAGCTCGAGGGGCGGCGCACGCGTTGCGCTAAAGTATCGAGCGCGGCATCGACGACATTTTCGCCGATTTGGCGGGCTTCGTCGAAACGCGGCAGCATTTCACGATGCACTGCGTCGATGCTGCAGCCGCAAATCGAGTCGTGCGGATGATTGTGCAAGAGCACTTTCCAGGCATGATTCAGAAAGCCCGCACCATGGTTGACGCCGGCGCGCAGCCATGCCAGCGTGGCAAGCGGCTCGGCGAGGTGCGCGAGCAGCGTCTCGCATGCGTCGTTTTGTTGTTTCAAATAAGCGCGCGACGTCAGCACGCCGGAAAGAATATAATGGCGCTTGCTGCCGTGCAGCTCACCGGAATGATTGGGGAAGGACAAACCGGAGCGGCGCAGCGTGCCGATAAAACGCGAGAAAGTGGTTTGCTCGATCGCGGTGTCTTTGAGGACGGAATTGGCGTAATTCAACAGGCGCAGCAATTCCGGCTGCGGCTCTTCATGATCGCAACCATTGTTGATTAGAATGTGCTTCGTGCCGTCGCTGGCGGCCTTGGCCATGCCGCCGATTTTGGCGATCTCTTGATGCAGCCGGTCGATGAGCATGTCGAGCCGCGGCGTATCGCCGGCGTGATCGCCCAAGCCTTCGAAGCCGAGGGCAGCGCCGTTGCAATAGCCATCGATCTGATAAATAGCGAGCACGCGGTTGCCATCCGGCGCGATCCACAAGAACTCCGTGCCGAGGCGCTCCTCTTCGTCGCCGAGGCCGCGCGCGAAAACAAAATTGTCGATATTAAAGCCGCGCAGAATCTGCGGCATCTGCGCGACGTGGCCGAAGGAATCCGGCATGTAGCCAACTTTCATCACCCCGCCGTGATCGCCGGCGACGCGGTGGCCGATTTGCTGGTTGCGAATCAAGGCTTCGGCGCTCACCAAAAATTCATCGGGCAACGCGTACCACGGGCCGATTTCGATGCGACCGCTTTGCACCAACGCTTTGAAACGCTCGCGATTCTCCGGACGAATGGCAAAATAGTCCTCGAGAATGATCGCCTGGCCGTCGAAAACGAAATAGCGAAACTCGGAATTGCGTTCCATGAGATCGAGCAGACGATCGGTGAGCCGAACCAGGCGTTGGCGAAACTGCTGGAAAGGGCTATACCACTCGCGATCCCAATGGGTGTGGGAAACCACGTGCAGTTTATAGCGGACGGTGGTTTTGGACATGGTTTGGGCTTCCTTTGGTTGATAATCAACTGGCCCATACGGAGGTGTTCTTGACATTTCTCTCTCGCGGTTATACTATCCGGAAAAAGCCGGAGCTAAATTTTGTATCCGGAGTTGCCGAATCGTCCGGATAATTGAAATGGAAGTTTGCAGCGCAACAGCGATAAGATTTTCCGGCGTGAGGAAGTGGTTGGAGGCCAAAGACAAACGCGAAAATTTGAGCATGAAAAAGGCGGGGAGGCCAAACTCTTGCGGATAGCGCAAGAGAGGCCGAATGCCCAAATTTTTTGGCGAAGCCAGGGACACTTTCATGTTCATGTCCGTGCATTCGATCGGGCATAGTCGAATTTGTCGGACGGCTGATGGATTCACTCACTCCCTCTCGTTTGGTTTTGAATCATACTGTGGCCTATGGCGCCGTCACTAAACGGCGACGTGCCGGCGCGGTTCGCTGTCGCGGCTTTTTCGTTGTCTGCATTTTGCCGCTCTTTTGAGGCCGTTTTGCTTTGAAGATATACGCCCGCGCCAGTTCCAGGTTGATGAAAGTGACATTTTGCCATTCCACTTGGTCTTGTCCAGGTGGTATGGCGTCGAGAATGGCTTTCAGAAGAGGGTTAATGGATTCAAGAATAACAACTTTAGATAGTGAAAGCAATTCCGGCATTGTAAGATGCGCTTTTATTTTCTCGACAATGTAGTGCAGAGCTTTGCTTCTGTTCTTTTCAATCCAAGGGGCGGCAACGACTAAATCCCAGACATTCGGCGCGTCTTCACGGAGGAATAGTCCAAACAGGGTAAGTTCACCTTTCTCTGCAGTAATTTCATTTAACAGAGAGATTAATTTGTGATGTTTAATCATAGTTCCCTCAAAAGTGTTTTGGTAGCCGAAATCATATCTTGTGCATATTGCTGAGAGGTGCTGCCAACCGGCATATAGCGCATCTCAGGATCCCAAGTAGAAACGTCAGACCACTCCTTAAAATATTTATTTTTTACTATCGCCTCCGCACCGGAAATATGAAGCAAAATTTCCAGTTCATGTGTTCTGAAACTCTGATATTTCTGGAATTCTGCCTTTGAAAACGGATACTCCTTCCAATTCAGGGTCAAACAAATTCTGGCTTTCAAAGCGAGCTCGACCGCGTAGCCACAAAGATAGACGGCGCTGTCATATCTTCCGGATTGTAGGAGCACTTCAGCATCTTCCAATCTGGCTCGGGCGATTTTTTTCAAGTCGGTTCGGCTGAGCACGGCTTACTAGCTGATCTTCGTTATTTCACCATCCTTACTTTACCTTTGACCAATCCCATAAAACAATTCAAGCACACTGAGGCTATTCGATTCATTATTTTAGTTTTAGGGCTTTCATTTTCAAGAGTAACGAGTTTTCTTTTATTTTCAGGAGTCAAAGAATTCGATCTTCCAATCACTATCAAACTTTTGGGGTTAGCCGATATTCCAGTAAGCCCAAGCTCGCGTTGAACTGTTGAAAGATTATCCTCTAAATACCGTCTCCAATCTGCTATCTGATTACGAGCATGATTTAATTCACCACTTGTATCTCCATCTTCTCGGAACAACCGATGTGTTGATCTTTCTATTTCTGCAAGCAAATAATCACCTGTAGCTTCTTGAAATACAAAGTCAGTCTTTTTTGCACCAAGAGAAAGTTTAAGCCATACCTTTTTACGAGTTGGGCAAAGTAATTCAGGGTTTTCTTTCAGAAAGCTTTGAAGAGTTTCTTCCCTTTCTGGATTGGAGTCAAGAAGGTCTTTATAAGTTTTGAACAGTTCACTGAAATGCTTTCTGGCCGCCACATTTGGATCTAACTCCAGAAATTTCTGCTCACGGAATTGTTGTGACACCACAGAAGCCAACAGGTCATTTTCAGCCCAAGATGCAGCAAATTCTGGGTTCCAATAGTCAAGATTTAAGAAAGGGTAAATCTCAATATATTCCCAACCAACTGGAAGATTGAGCACCGTGCGAGATAAAAAGCGTTTCCCATGTCCTAAACTACTATGCCCAGGTATCAATTCTCCATGTATATGAAAGTCGAAAGAATTTCGTACAGACAATAAACGATATGGCTTATTTGAAGGAGATGCATCTTTAGCTGGTCGGGATAGAATCACGTCAAAACCAATTCTCGATTCCACAATATCTTGTGTTAAACCTGTTTTAGGATCAAGTATAAAAAACTTGACTATCGCCCCATTGGTGGCTACACTTGATGCAAAATTTTTATCATCATGGCAAAATACGACATTTTCTGAAATTTGTGGTGCCGGTTGAGAAAGTTTTTCCAAAGACCATGCCACCATTACCCTCGTATCTTCTTGCTTTCTTTCATATCGAATAAGGGCTCCGTCTTCACAGCATATTATCAATACATTGCCTGGCTTACTCAAATGCAAAGGAGCCATTTCTTTTATGCCAGCATATTTTTCCTTAAGTAATTCTTCCGTTGCTTTAAGGTATGCTTTAATAGTACTTCCAAGTTGATTAAGCGTTGCCTTTTGGACCTCTGTCAATTGTAAAATATTTTCTTTATCGGCCTCAGAAATCTTAACTGAAACGCCTGGTGAAAGCGTCAATTTAATTGGTTTTATTTCCTTTTCATTAGTCATATAGCTTCTTCTGATTGTTTGAAACGAATTCGCTTATTGTAAATACTACGCCGCCAGACTCCTCCCTCCCGCCACCTGCCCCGTCGCCAAATGCATAATCCATTCCTGCGTCGCCTCCGGCCTCGAGAGAATTCCAACAAGCCGCCCTTCCCACATCACGCCGATGCGATCCGCCAGCGCCATCACCTCCGGTAAGTCCGAGGAGATGACGATGACGGCACGGCCTTCGGCGGCGAGGCGGCGGATCAATTCGTGGATTTCGCGTTTGACGCCAATATCGATGCCGCAGGTTGGCTCGTCGAAAATCAGCACGCGACAGTTGGTTGCCAACCAGCGCGCGAGCACCACTTTCTGGCGGTTGCCGCCGCTGAGATTCACAACTAGCTGCGCCAACGACGGTGTGCGAATGCGCAAATGCTCGACATGCTGTTGTGCGGTCGCTTTGACTTGTCGCCAATTGATGTGCCAACCCGCGCGCAATTTGTCGTAGCTGCTCAGCACGATGTTTTCCTGCACGCTCAAGCCCATGATCAACCCTTGCAGATTGCGATCTTCCGTCAGCAGGCCGATACCGAGGCTAATGGCCTCAGCCGGCGAGGCCGGGTTGATTTCTTTGCTGTCGAGAAAAATGCGGCCGGTTTGTTTGCGATCCGCGCCAAAAATCATGCGCGCTACTTCGGTGCGGCCTGAGCCAACGAGTCCGGCGAACCCGAAGATTTCTCCGGCTTGCACACTGAAGCTGACACCATGCACCCATTTGCGGCCAAGATTTTCGACGCGCAAAACTTCGGCGGTCATAGGGTGCTGTTCTTGTCGTGCAATGTTTGAATCTTCTTTTAACTCTCGCCCAACCATCCATTGCACGAGTTGCTGACGATTCGTACTTGCAACTTCCGTCGTTTTCACCCACCTGCCATCGCGGAGCACGGTGAGCCGGTCGCCAATTTCAAAGATCTCTTCGAGGCGATGCGAGATATAAATGATGCCAACGCCTTCTGCTGTGAGCCGCCGGATGAGAGAAAACAAATACTCCAGTTCTTTGTCGGTCAGAGTCGCTGAAGGCTCGTCCATCGCGATGATGCGGGCGCGATGGTGCAAGGCTTTCGCAATCTCCACCATTTGGCGTTGCGCCACGCTGAGACGGGACACCGGCTGTTGCAGCGGCAACTCAACCCCGATTTGCGCGAGCAGAGCGCCGGCTTCGGCGCACAGTTTCTTCCAGTCAATGAACGGCGATTTATCATTCCAGCGACGCGGCTGATGGCCGAGCAAAATATTCTCCGCCACCGAGAGCGCCGGCACGAGCTTGAAATCCTGGTAAATCACGCCAATCCCCGTCGCAATCGCTTCCGCCGGATTCGCAAAATGCCGCTGCGTGCCATTCACCCAAATCTCGCCGCTGTCGGGTTTCTCTGCACCCGCTATCACTTTGATGAGCGTCGATTTCCCCGCGCCATTCTCGCCGACGAGGCAATGCACCTCGCCCGGCCGCAGATCGAAATTCACCTCATCCAACGCCACCACGCCGGGGTAGCGCTTGGAGAGGCGGCGGAGGCAAAGCAAATTGTTGATCGAGTCGGGCAAGTTGGCTCCCTCGGAGTCTTGGAGTAAAGGATTATTGGATTGATGGATTTTTGGATTAATGCTGAAATGTAAATCCTAATACTCCATTAATCCATTACCCCATCAATCCAACAATCCAGTGCTCCATGACTCCAAAACTCCATCACTCCAGCTATCTACTGGCTGATCTTCACCGTCTTCACCTCCCACGCGCCCAAATTCACCACCAGCTTTTGACCGGAGAGCGCCAGCGGCTTTTCTTCCCACTCGATCAAATTCACTTCGCTCACCGTTTTCGCCGCAAACGGAAGGGAAATCGTCGCAGTGGCCGGCTTGCCCGTGCTCTCGTAAAGGCGCAGAATCCAGGTCTCACCGTCTTCGGCTTTTTTCAGCGCGGAGACCATCACCCGCGCCGGCTCGACACTGAAAAAGCTGTGCATCGCCGGCAATTTGCCGTCTTGCTGTTGGATCACGCGGGCGGCGAGCGGCAGGTTGAATGCATGGCCGTTTTGCACGGCGCCGCTGCTCCGCCAATCGCCATTGTGGGGCATGATCGCCAAAGCGAAATGATGCTCGCTCTCGTCGGCCTTGGGATCGGGAGAATCCGGCGCGCGCAACGCCGTCACGCGCACCACGCCGTCTTGCACATCGACGCCGTATTTGGAATCATTGACTACAGTCACGCCAAACTGCTCGTTCGAGAGGTCGAGCCATTTTTGCATGAGCATTTCTTCACCGTTGCTAGGGCGCTCCATCGCCGCGAAAGGAATTTCGGAGCTGACGCGGCCATCGAAGAGCTGGAAGGGATAAACGGCTTTCAGCGTTTTATTGCGCTCGCGCCAATTCGCGTGATAGCGCATTTCCACCCGCGGCAATGTGGCGTAAATCAAATACTCCTGCGCAATGTGAGAATTGCCGCACTCATACTTGGTCAGCAATCGCGCCCGTAGCGGGCCGGTCTCGAGCACGATCGGCGGCTCCGCCAATTTCAGCCAATCCGACGTGCCGTCGTAGGCGATATTCAGCGCTGACTTTTCGCCGCCCTTCTCACCCAAAATTTTCAGGCCGCTGGATTTGTCCGCGATCCATTCACGATTTTGCTGGCTATCCACCAAATGCGCCAGCCCGCCGCGCACCGGATCGATTTGGACGCTGTAATAACTGTTGCTCAACGTGAGGCTATCGATATCCACACGCGCGCGAACGCTCAGATCCGGCTCTTCCGCGCTCCATTCCAGCCAGTAGACTTTGTAGCCGAACGCCGGCACGTCTTCCGGCAGAAAGAGCAGGCGAAAGTGCATGCCATGCGCGGTCGAATCATGCTGCTGAATTTGGACGAGCAATTTTTTGCCGCCGGCGTCACGAAAATACGGCGTCAGCTTAATCTCGGGTTCAACAGCATCTTTTTTCTTTTTCCCCTTTTGCAGTTTGGTCTTTGCTTTTTGCTCTTTGATTTTTGCCGTTTGCTGTTTATAAGGCACGGTCACTTCAACTTCAACCGCGTCCGTTCGCGGCCAGTTCAACGCGTTGTAAACGACGACCGGTATCTCGTCTTTGTCTTTGGACTGGCTGGTAATGGCCGTCTCAATGCGGGTCATGGATTTGTCGAGCGCGGCCTTGGCGGTTTCGATGGCTTCGCGATAGAGACGCTGGGAATTTTCATAATTGGCCGCGACGCCGGCGCCGCCCAAAAGATCGCGGTGCTGATTGAACAAAACGTTCCGCCACTGCGTGATAAATTCGGTTTGCGCGTAAACCATTCCATAAGGCTGCGCCAAAAGCGAGAACGCCTCCGCCGCCGGGAGCAACATTTCGCTGCGGCGATTGCCCCATTTTTGCAGCGCCTGGCTCGTCCACGCGCCGGCAAAGACCGGACTGATTTCCTCGCGATGCACGGGCAGCGTCAGCGATTGCTTGGCCAATTCTTGAAAAAATCCGTCGGTTGTGGCCATGCGCACCGTAGGTGTGGCTGGCCGATAGGCTAAATCTTCGGCGAGTCGAATGTCATAACCGGTTGGCCCGCCGCTCTGCTCGCCGACGTCGAAGAGCCGCAGCGCATGGGGCCAGTTAAATTCTTTCTTAGCCTGATGCGAATATCGCCGCACTTCCTTGGTGAGCCGCGAATTGAACCAATCCGGCGGCCGATAACCGAACACGCGGCTGCCGTCCAGCCCCTCCCATTCGAACAAACGCATCGTTTCCCAAGGCCGGTAAAAAACATACGCCGACGTGCCGCTTTTTTTCAAAATTTGCGGCAAGCTCCACGGATGGCCGTTGGCATCCGGCATCCACGCGATTTTCACGTCGACGCCGAATTTTTCTTTGAGATAACGTTTGCCGTAAAGAAATTGGCGGGCCAACGCTTCGCCGGAGGACAAGTTGGCATCGCTTTCCACCCAAGTGCCACCGACGATTTCCCAGCGGCCATCACGTACCGCTTGTTGAATGGTGGCAAATAACGCCGGATCGTCCTGCTCCATCCACCAATAAGCCAGCGCCTGGCCGTGCGAAAAATAAAAGTCCGGATATTTTTCGAGATGGCGAATCGCCTGTGAAAAAGCGCTGCGACAAAGGTTGATCGTTTCCGGATAGCGCCACAACCATTCGGTGCCAATGTGCGAGGTGCCGGCAAGCGTCACATCCGGCAGTTTCGCCGCCGCCGCCGGAAGCTGCGGCAATTGGCTTTGGGCTTCGGCGATGATTTCGTTGAGCGAGTCGGCCTTGCCCTCTTTCATCGCCGACCACATTTTTTCCTCAAATTCTTCTTGCGCCGCAACCCGTTCGCCGCGATGGTATTGCTGCAGCAATGCCGCGGTCATGATATATCGACGCAGCTCAAGATGCTCAACCGTCAGAAACAAACGTGGCGACCCAGGCGCTTTCTCGGCGGAATCGAGAAGGGTGGAGTTGATTCGCACTTCAAACCGGCCGCCGGCCTTGGCGCTCTCCGTCAGCAACAAGTAGCCGGAATCCCCACGAAATTTGTATTTGGCCTCTTTGCCATTGATCAAAACGGACCCTTCGGCTTTGCCAAGATCGACCGTAAGATACACCGGGAAGCCGGCCCATTCTTTGGGAAGAAAAATGACGCGACGAAATTCGAGGCTGCCGTTGGCGGCCAGCGTATCGATGCCTTCGACTTCGTAAGTTCCGAAAATGCGGCCGAGCAGACGGCTGTCATAGCGCAAGGGCACGACGCGGCGCACTTCGTATTTGCCAAATTGCAAGCGCATTTGCCAGGAGCCGGGGGCTTGAAATCCCGACACAATGGTGGAAATCGGAACGCGAAAATTTAGCGGGCGCAACGCGCCGGCGTGCAACACAAAATTTTGCTCGCGATCGATTTGCACGCCGCGTTTCGCATCCAAGCGCTCAATGGCGGAGGCGCGCCGTGAGCGCGAAGCGGCGCCCGGGGGAGCGAAAAAGCGCACTCGACAATCTCCCAGCGCTTGCTGCTGCGGATTGGAGATAATGGTTTGCACCGCTACGATTGGAACGTTGTCGCGGCTGAAGATGAGATCGTCCGCCAATTCGAGAGGGCGAATGCGAATTTGCTCTGGATCGGCGCGCGGAATCGTCACGAGTCGTTCCGGCGTTTCAGCTTGAATAATCAAGCCGGCATCGCCGGCAATGGCATTGCGGCCGGCAAAACGGGCTGACAGCATCCATTCGCCGACAATATTGACCACTTTGAAAAGAACGCTGTTCCAACCTTTTTGTACTGTGACTTGCACCGTGTCATCATCAAAACGATGCGTCCGGCGATCGGTGCGTTGCAACACCGATACGCCATTCACCCAGACGGCCACTTGCTCGTCAAACCCGGTGAGAAGCTGAACCGTATCGGCGCGG
Source organism: Candidatus Zhuqueibacterota bacterium (assembly GCA_022616415.1). Lineage (GTDB taxonomy): Bacteria > Zhuqueibacterota > Zhuqueibacteria > Zhuqueibacterales > Zhuqueibacteraceae > Zhuqueibacter. Next base: position 57,286 of record JAKEEU010000316.1, read on the forward strand.
CTGCTATGCACGTAAATATGCGCATAAGCCACCGCGCGCTCCAACGGCGGCAGATCCAGCACCGGGTCGAGAAAATTCAGAAAAGCGCCGCCGGCAGCACCGGGCGTTTGATAGTGCCGCCAAGTTTGTCCGGCCGTCTTCAAACCACCGTGAGGCCGCAACAACGCCTCACCGCCGATCAAATCCGTCGTGAGCGCACTGGTGTCTCGCGCCGGAAAGACGCCGAGAATCAGCCATTCATTCACGTAACCTTGCGATTGCGCGCGCGCTGAGGTAAAAAACGTCGATGCGATAAAAAGCGCCAAAAAGCAAATCGCCGCCTGCCACTTGCTCTTTGCCACTTGCTTTTTGCTTTTTTCTGTTTGCTGTTTACCGCCTTGCTTCCATCCTTCCACCTTTCCCTGCATCATCCGGAACTGACGACCTGTCATCTATTTTGCCTCCTGAAGAAAGTTTTTGTCCACGATGCCGACGGGCACAGGGAAAACCGCCGGCGCCTTTTCACCACGAAAATATTTTGCAATCACTTAAAATATTCAACCGAGTTAATTTTGCTCTGTCCTTTATCATTGCTGTTGCCGTTCTCTTTTTCGGCGCAATAGCTCTGGTATCACAACAAAAATGAAAATCACCAAAGTGAGAGCGGCCATCATAAAAATAGCATTAGTCATTTTTGCCTCGCGGTTTGGTAAGAAAAATATAAACACAGAACATGAGAAACCAAAACAGTGCCCCAACGACTAAATGAAACCATCTAAGACGCCCTTCGGTTAATGCACTGCCAAAAATCAATGCCCCAAAACCTATGTTACCAAGTTCAAGAAACTTCTCTCCAACAGCGTGGCGCTGCTCTTCCGTCAGCGTAAAAAATTCGACAAATGCTTTGCCCATTCGTGCCATTTTCCCACCTCCGCCGCCTTTTTTATTTTAGCTGCGAACACGATTTACAGCTTAAATATAATGAACTTTTGTGCAGCATCCAAGTGCTTTTATCTCAAGAGAATTGGAAACAAAAAGAATTTTACCAAAGCTGAAACACAGGTGGAAATTAATCCACCCTTTAAAGAATAATGAATGTGAATAAGTGGGCTTTTTCAGAAGAAAAGATTACGTATGTCCACCAAAAAATAATGAACAAAACGGAGGGAACTCGACTGAAAAAGGCGTCCTGCCTATTGTTTTTCCGGTGGCGGCGCCGGCAATGCTGCTGTAGCGGCTTTGCTAACTTTCAAAAGCTGGTAACGTTTGCGATACTCACGTTTAAAATCTTCAACAGTGGCGGCAAAACTGAGCCGCTGACGCTCGGCTTGATTTTGCCAGTAAATTTCGACGCGCCGCACTTGCGACGAGAGATGGGCGCGGTCTTTCTCCAAAGAAATTCTGCGACCGTCAGCCACGATCCGTTCCACTTTGGCGAAATAGGGAAAATGCAGCACCAGGCGTTGCGGAGATGTTTGCCAATTTGTTGAAAAATCAATCACCATCCCGTTGTCGATCACCTCGGCTACAAACGAGACCTTGCCAAAGTTGGTCACGGCATTCTGCACGGAAATCTTTTCCCCCGTTTTGATCCAAGCCGGCGAAACGGCGGAGAGCAGATGAAGCTCGCGGTCGTGCTCGCGCAGCAGCATGTTGCGCACGAGCATGAGCAAGCTTGCGGCAAAACCGGACCGGCCTGGCTGCAAAAATGATACAGGCAACGCCGGGCAATTGCGGTCGCCCCATGGCCGTAGGCGCTCGTCGCAGCCAAGGTGTGCGGCGCTCGTGTGCAAGAGCAAGGCATATAGTCTTTCAATCACGTTCGCTTGCTCGCCGCGCCTCAGCTCGGCCTCTGCAACATAAGCCGTCAAATCCGGGTACATCCAAAAGTCGAACGGATCGCGCTCATCGCTTTGTGCCAGCAAACCCTCGTCAAATTGTCCGCGCGCTCTTTCCAAAGTCGCACTGACATTTTCGTCTCCCGGCGACAGAATCTCGCTGGGATAAACAGCGGCGAGATTGCCGGTGTCAAAGCCGCTCTCCAGTTCCAGCGCCGGCGCAATAAAGCCCTCGTTGGCTTTCGTGGCGTCGTTGAGCCGGCGATCAAAAGCTTTTCGCAATGCTTCCAATTCTTTTGTAAAAAAAGAAACATCTTCCGGCGCGCCCACGGCGCGGGCAATTTGGATGGCGTAGCGCCAACCGAGCAGCGCATAAAAATTATCACCGGTGGCATGATTGGCGCGTTTGCCCGCAACTGCCGCCGGCAAAATTTTCCAAGAATCGCGCTGTCGCGCGTCGTGCAGCGCATGAAGGGTTTTCTTTAACGCAGGGTAAATTTCCCGGCCAAAAGCCCAATCGCGAGTAAGCTCGAGATGTTGGCCATAAGCCCACAGGACCGGGCCGACTTCTCTCAATGCGATGGAAAACATCGCGCCGGGTGCTTGCGCCAGCCACAAGCGGCGAAGAATCTGTTTGGACAAATCGTGTTGTCCCGTCAAATCGAGCAAGCGCGCCAGCAACGCGGTCTCGCGCAGATCGAAACCGCCGTGATCGAATTGTGTTCCCGGCGCGTTGAATTGATTGCCGGCGATCATAAGATACACCAAATTCGCGCGCCACGCCGCGTCGACTTTGCGCTCGGGCAATATGATTTGCGTTCCACGATTGAGTGCATTTTGCCAATAACGCACGGCATTTTCTCGCAGCCTATCGAAGTCCGCAGTGAAAACATTTTCTGCGAGTACGGCGGCTGAGCGCATGGGCGTTGCCGGCATGGAAAAAACGAGCGTGCGAGATTCTTCCGGCGCGAGCGTCCAGCGATATTCCAATCGACCGGCAGGCGTTTCCGCCTCAAGCGCTTCGCCATTCGAGAAATTAACAACCGGTGGCATTTCCGGCAGCACCATCAGCGCCTGTTCGTCGCGCAACAGCAAACGGCCGTCAACTTTGTAACGCCAATTGGGATTGAACGACAATTTGGCGGCAAGCGGGTGCAGCGCGTTATTGAAGCGCGGCGCCACAGCGAGCTTGGCCTCAGTCGAAGCATTGTTGCGGTTTTGCACCCGAACGCGCACCCAATTGAACAGCGGCGCGAGCGAGTCATCCGCCGCAGGAAACGCAAAAGTTTCAAAAGCGTACTCAACGCCATCAACGCTCGTTCGGTAACGCACGATCGGCAAGCCCTCGGCGGTGAGCGATTTCACGCGACAACTCAACGGCGCCAAATCCGCGCCGCCAAGAAATATGATTTCAGCCCAGCCCGTATTGAGATAACCTTCCGGCGTTACGAGCGTGAATCCTGGACGATCTTTCGTGCCAAGAATCGCCATCGGCTTCTGAAAATAATCGAACGGCTCTTCGCGATCCATGGCTGGATCAGCCATCGACGCGACGTGAGGTGGTGCGAGCGCCTCGGGAAAATTGCTGATGGCGACCGGCGGCGCAACGATGCCGCCCTCGCCGCCAAAATCTTCAACGCGAACGGCGAGACTATTAGTGCGCTCGAATTGCGCCAGTTTCGTGATCTCGGTGAAAGTCAAACGCCGGTCGGCGTCAATGATATCCGTAGAAAGATCGCGCGCCAATTTCCCATTCACCCAAACTTGATAGCGATCATCGACGCCGCCGAAGCCGAGCCATAGGCGTTCGCCCTGCCACGAGTTGTCGAGCCGAAATTGGCAGCGATACCACGCCACACCGTCGTATCCTGAATAGCCCTGTCTTTCCCACGGCTCGCCGATGCGAATCAGCGGCCACTGTTTTTCATCGACTGGCTTGTCACCCCAACTCGTCACCGTCGCCATCGCCTGCGAGTCCGGCTTGAAATGCCATTCCGCCGGCAAGGCCTGAAAATAGACTTGGTGCAAACGAAAATCCTCAGCGTAAAAAATCGCGCGTTGGCCCGGCGCCAAACGCTGCCGGCCCTGCCAATCCGGCTTCCATGCTTGCGGCAAATCATTTGCATCGAGCGAAAAAAGCCGCGAGATATTGGTCAGCAAAATGTTGCCGCCGCCGGCATTCGCCACAAATTCCAACCGCTGCAAATCCTCCGGACCGGTGCCGGGTGGAAGCGGCACTGCGGTTTGCCGGACGATCGTCGTGTCGCTGCGAATGATGAGATTGTCGCTCCACAAATTGGAGGCATACGTATTCGGTTGCTTTTTGAATTTGGCGAGGAAGAAGCCGCCCGATTTCACGCCAAATTTTTCGGGCTGCGCGACAAACTGAATATAAAGGTAACGCTGCAAATCTGCGATGTGTGTGGAATCGGTCGGGGACGGGTCGAGGCCTTGCTCGCGCCGGGCTTCTTTCGCGCTGACCTGCCAGGTCCACGGCGCTTGCAACATCACGCTCTCGCGCCGGCTATCCGGCGGCATGCTAAAAAGCGGCGGCAGTGCAAAACGCAATTTGGTGGTCAGCGAATCGGAGAACATGTTATTCAGCGTCGCGATTTGCAGGGTCGGCTGGTCATTTTCGAAGCCGCCGCGATAAACTAACTTCCGGTGTTTGGGTCCCTGAAAGAAAGCTTGGCGCCGCTTGCTGCTGTCATCCAATTCGACGTTGTAGGCCCATTCAATATCGGTGTAGCGCCCCCAAAGATGCAAGAGCCCCGGCGGTGGCGTGCCGCCATTCTCATTGCTGAAAAAGATTGTGTAGGTTCGCGTTTTGCCGATGCCGGACGGTTGCTCGTCGTAGGCTAAAAGTAGAGGCACGTCAGAGCGGCGCATGTCGGGGTCCAGCCATACGCTGTTGGCTTCATTGGCGCTCGCGTCGCGACGGGAGCGGCCAAAAATAATCGGCGCATGTGCCAGCACCGAAAAAAATGGATGCGCTTTTTCGTAAATGTCGATCCGCACCTCACGCAGCTTGAGCCCCGCAGTCGAAGAATCCGCGCGCTGGAAAGCCAGATTGTGCGGGCCGGCAATCAAGGCGCCGAGATGAACCGCGTAATCGTGAAACGGCCGCCCCATATAAGTGACGAGATGCGAGGCCAGGCGATCATCGATGAGAATTTCCAGGAAAACTGCCGGCAGCTCCGAATTCTCCCAATCCGTTTCGCTGCTGATCTGAAAATGCGCCACCACTTGCGCCGGCTGGGAGAGCTTAAAATCAACCTCCCAACTGCTTTTGACGGTGGTGGTGCGGGATTTGAGCGTCTTGGAAGAACTGGGCGAGGGTTGCTGCGCGAGAAGTTCGGAGGTTCCTAAGAAAACTGGCGGAAAGACCCCGGCAAGCCAAACGAAAAGGCCTATGGCCGTATGGCTACGCCGAATCCTTGGCGAATGAGAAAAGTGCATCGTCATGATGGCTGCGTTTAAGATTGTTTTTTCTTTTTACGACGCTGGAGTGACGCCCAAAGTTTTGATTCTTGCTTGTCAAAATCAAGCAGTATCCGCGGTTTGAGCAGCAAAAACACCTCACGTCCAACAAGCGCAGTCCGCTTTGGATTTATCTTGATGAAAGGACTGTTTCCCCAAGCGACAACACAAGCTATATTTAATTCTTGAGAACAAACTTCTCCTGATGCTAAGACAATTTCGACCGTAACTTTGCGAGGAAGATACCCAAATGCTTGGTTGAGATGCTGAGCACTTTCGCCTTCTTCTTGCGCTTTGAGTTGAATCACGTTTTGCTTTACTAAAAAAGCGTAGTCAACAAAAATAGCGCTCGCGCCAGTGTCAAAATCCGCAATAACGCTAGCAGTACCGGTATGGGTGCGAAATTTGACCTTAACGGTCGGATAAAAGTCATCAGGATCAACTGTAGAGTGCCATGCCGAACTGCTTTCCTCAATCGCTAATACATCTTCATTAATAAAAAGAAAGGGAAATTTTTCGGTACGATGGCAAACCTCCAATATCTGTTCTGGCCCGGGATAATCAGAAAATTTTTTCCCTGAAGCAATAACTTTACCGTCAACCACCATCAACCAAGCCGCTTTCAAATCGTTGAATTTTTGCAGAAGCCACTCACGGTTATCGGCCTTGAGCAGACGCTTGTCGGCTATCCGCTCTTCCAAGGAAAGATTTCGATTTGGATCAAAAGGTGGATTTTCCCCAATAAATACCAAAGGCTTTTCAGAAGTTGTTGACGTGCTTGAGCGACGGGAAAACTGCCCGCCCGTTGCAACCGGCAATTCAGTCGAGCTTTGTTTAGCTTGGCGGAGGGTTTCCCAAACCGATTGTAGGGTTGCCGCATCGGCATCATCCAACTCGGTTTTGATCGTCTCCAGCATGGCTTCGTGGTTCATAAATGCTCCTCGCGATAGCTCCAAATTTACATTACTTCAACTGTGCTGGTTTTTTCTTCCTCATATAGCAATTTATGGAGCGCTTATTGGACTGCAACCATATACTCTGTAAATGCAGATCGGCGAGCTTTGGCTCGCTTGGCGGTCTCAATCAGTTCGCGCACGGTGGTTATAAGCTCGTCAACCGTGTCAGGAGTAAAGGAAGCTTCTCCATCTGCAGGACATACCCGGGCGTAAACATTCGGCACCCGCACTGAAACGCCTTCATCAGCATACTCGAATGCCGTTTGACGCCACTCTTTTTGAACGTGGTGTTGGCCACAAATTGGAATCGGTTTGGTTGCCATATTCTTCGATAATCTTCCCGTTGAGAACGGCATCGACCATGTGTTTGCGCTCAAAGCTTTCTTTCAAGGCATGTTGAATTGCATGGCCTTTGGCAAGATAATTTCCTGCCCGCACTCGTTCACGAATTGTTTCAATATCCACCCGGCTCGTCCCAGATAGTGATATCGTTGTGAATGAATTAATTACTCGTTGCTTAGATCAACTTGGCTTTTCTGCTTATGGTCGCTGTGATAACTGTTTACCGCTCATTGATAAAATACGTGACACAACGATAAAAGTCAAGAAAGACTTGCAGTCTGCAGCGAAAGAAGCATTGGCTTCATTTTGCTGCTCTTCCTTTCAACCTCGCCAGCCGCGCTTTGGCGTCGTTCAGCTCCGGCCAATCCGGATCGGCGTTCTTCCAAACGTTGAGAAAATGTTCATAACGTGCAATCGCCTTTGCGGTCAGGCCTTTTTGCTCGTACAAATTGGCCAAGCGGTAATGGAATCTGGCTGGAATCATACGCCTGTCATTGTTTTGCGGATCGATCATCGTGAGCCGCTCGTATTCCGCGATAGCGCCGTCTAAATTTCCCTCCAGTTGATAAGCTCGCGCCGCTATATCTTCTCTAAACGGAAGGTTATAAACAAATGCATCGGGAATACTCATTGACATAGATAATTGCAAGTGCTTTATTTTTTGGCTGGTAATAATTGCGTCCTCAGGCGAACCTTCTGCCAGTAAAATCTCGGCAGCGAGCAAGTCATGATGAAACTTGGGCCGTTCAATTTCCTCACGTTCTGCTAACGACAAAACCGATTTGGTCACCTCAAGATGATGCTTGGCAGAATCGATTTGCCCCAGCTTAGCATTCACCAAACCGAGGTAGAAGCTGTGATATTGTTTATGGTAAGGTTCTCTCTTTGGAGCTACTTCCATAAGACGATTAATCAACTTGCTAATGGCAATGCGGCCGGCATCGAATTCACCCAAATCATAATAAATCCATCCCTTGGGAACTACGGACCTCAGACTTCGAACTGGCTGCGGATCGGAGTTGACAAGCGCATACATCATGGCCATATCATATTCGCCGCTAAAAGGCAATTGTCCGGTGAGCATTTCGTACATCACCACGCCAAGCGACCAAATATCGCTGCGATGATCGGCCTCCACGCCTTGCGCCTGCTCCGGCGACATATAGGCGACGGTGCCCAGTGTCGCGCCGCTCTTAGTGAGCTTCGGCCGTCCGGCTAATTTGGCGAGACCGAAGTCCACAATTTTCACCTCACCCCGATTCGTGACCATGACATTCGCCGGCTTGATGTCGCGATGGGTGATGCCCGCTTCATGCGCTCGCGCCAATCCCTGCGCAATCTGCATGGCAATGTCGATTGTACTGGTCACTGGCAACTGACCACTGGCTACTTTCTTTTTAAGCGTTTCGCCTTCATAATAAGCCATGCAAATAAATATCTGCCCATCCTCGGTCTCGTCGATTTCATGAATGTTGCAGATGTTGGGATGATCCAGCGCCGAAGCCGCTTGCGCTTCATGGACGAAGCGCTCTTTCGCCTCCTCGTCGCGAGTCAAATCAAAAGGCAGGAACTTGAGAGCAACCGGACGCTTGAGCTTGATATCCTCGGCTTTGTAAACGACACCCATGCCTCCGCCACCGAGCTTTTCGACGATTTTGTAGTGAGAAATGATTTGGCCGATCATAAGGCTTTTCCTTGGAATACAGAACTCCGCGTTCGGGGACGCCAACGAGCAACGTGCCAATGCAGAAAATCCCCATTGAACAATAAAGATAACAATTTTTTGGCGAAAAGCAAGCGCTTGCTGAAAACTTCATTCCAATAAATTCTCTTGACTCCATCATAAAAATTCATTATAATTGGCTCAGGTGCGCGAAGTATTGATTCCCTCGGACGCAACGGCTTGAGGAAAATAAGCCTCGGGATGGATGGTGGAGTATCGTGTGGAGGTTTCCCACACGTCTCAATTACGGGGTCTTCACAAAAGACCCACCATTTTAATCACCTTCAAGGGAATAATTTTCCAAAGGAGGGAAAATGCGAATCGTTACCCGAATCAGCCCCGCCGGCCTCATCCTGCTTTTGGCCTTTTCAACTTTCGTCTCATTCAGTTCGTTGCAGGCGCAAACCGACCCGCGCTTCGGCACGGTCGGCCGCGAAGGCGCGGAACGTTTGAACCTGGCGTGGTATCGTGAATATCAACGCCAGAACGACGCGACCATCTTCCCCGGCAAGCAAAGGCATTACGTCGTCGGCCAACTCACCAATCGCGGCGATGCGCTCGGCACAGATTGGGAGTGGTATCTGCTGGATTTGTTGGAGCAGCCCAATTCGCTGTTGCTGCAAAATTTTCTCAACCTCGTGCTCGACGTCGTCAAAAGCGACGCCTTGCCGGTGGTGCGCGACACCTGGCGGGAGAATCGCGACGATCTCGAAGCGCTGTGGGCGCAGACGGTCAACGGCACTTCCAAAACGTGGAGCAAGAAAGTCTTCGGGGTGACGATCTACAGCTACACGGTTCGTCTCAACGACACCAAAGTGCAATTGCCGGAAGAGCTGCCGGAGATTCAGCTCACCGTCGCGCCGGACGGTGAAAGCATCAACCTCCAAGTCGATATCGATGTGGTGTGGTCGACGCACGCGCGCGGCAGCAACGGCAGTCTCCACGCCACGCCGACTTTCAATACCAAGCTTTCGCTGTTGGGCAATATCGAAATCGGCACAGACGAGCAAGGCCGCTATCTCGCCATCAAAGAAGTGCACGGCCAATCCGTGACAGATGCCCGGGGCGACATCAAGTTCACCGTCAATATCCTCAATATTGGCAAGGTGAGCTTTACCTGGCGCAAGCTCGATATTCTGATTCAATCACAAATCGACAACGCAATTGCGGGCGGCATCGGCAAAATCATGGAGGTTGACCAGAATCAGGACGGCACACCCGATCTCGCGCAGCGTTTCCATTTTGAGTCTTTTCTCTCCACTTTCTTCTTCAACGGCAAGCCACTGCCCAAACAGCAGGAAATCATCGATCGTGTCTTCGCGGACGAAAAGAAATGGGTTGAAGAAAAAATCATCAACGGGAGGCAAATCGGGGCAATCTGGGAAATCGGCAACGAGCCAAATTGGTTTCCGCTGATGCGGCCGGAGCAGTATGCCGCCGTATATGCGCGCTACTACGAGCTGATTAAAAGCCTCGATCCGAGCGCGAAGTGCATGCTCGGCGGGCTGTTTCTTCACGAAGCCATCGAGAATCCGCGCGATATCGTGGCGGCGATGATTCCGGAGTTCTTCAGCATCTTTCGTGAAGAGCTGGCAACGTTTGTCAGCCAGTCGCTGTTTAGCACCTCTACGACAGCGTGGTACGAGGCTTTTCTCGCGGCTTTGCCGGAAGGCATCAAAGCCGACATCGGCAATTTTCATCTCTACCCGATGCGCGCCAATGCCACGGCGTTTCAGCTTGCGGAAGTGCAACCGCATCTCGAAAGGCTGGCGGCGAGCTTCACGGCGCATGGCACCTCCGAGATTTGGGTGACCGAGTTTGGCAATGTCGACTGGCGGCGCAGCGAGCAAGAAGCTGCCCAACTCTGCTGGCAACTCTCGAATTATTTCATATCAAACCAAGTTGGCATTACACGCTGGTTCTGGAGCCGTTCGGTCGGATACGATCGGCGTTTCGACGCGATCGGCCAGCGGCCGATTTCAGCGTTGTTTGCTGCCGACGGCAAGACCTTGAACAGCATTGGACGGATCTATAAAATCGCCGCCGGCCTGAACCAGCGCACCGTGGCGGATATCGATTTAACTTCTTCGCCGCAATCTTCACAACTGCCGCAAAAGCTGGCGCTGTCGCCGGGTTATCCGAATCCGTTTGCCGTCTCTAAAAATGCGCCGGCGCGGATTCCTTATGCTTTGCCGGCAGATAGCGAAGTGCGGTTGCAAGTCTTCGACGTGCTGGGCCGCTTGACGCGAGAGATCGTACATGCGCGCCAAACCGCCGGCACCTACGAAGCGCTATGGGATGGCCGCAACGAGATCGGCGGGCCGGTCACGAGCGGAATTTATTTTGTGGTTTTGAATGCGGGAGAGCAGATCAAAACGCAGAAGATTGTGGTGACGAGGTAAGATTAATTCCAGTAAGCGGATCAAGCGGATTTAGCAGATAACTGCAAAAAATTATCCGCTTTATCGGCTCGCTCCGCTTACTTCAAATTTTGATAAATCCAGGTCTTTGCCGGTGTTCCACCGGCTTTCCCCAGAATGAGCAGCTGGCCGACAATCCCCGACAGCACGAACACTGTAATCGCGTTCATGCCGTAAACGACAAGGGGCTTGGTCCAACCGTTGTAACCATTCACGTCGATCAGATAATAACACACGCCGAGAAAGCACAGCGCCATTCCCGCCGTATAACGCTGTAAAAGCTTGTCCACAAATTTTTGTTGGGAAAATCAAAAAAAAAGAAAAGCGATCTTTGAACAAACGATTGCTCAAAGATCGCCCTTGCGATTTAAAAAATTGCGAAACCTTATTTGGCCGGATACGCAAAATCCAAGGTTGCCGTGCCGCTCGCGGCCACGGTTACTTGCTTAGTCTGCGTTCCCAGTTTTTCCTGCCGAAACTCAACCGTGTAGGTTCCGGCCGGAACGTCGGCGATAGTGAATTTACCGTCGGCATCGGTCACCGTATAATAAGGATGCTCCGCGACGATGATCCAAGCGCTCATCCAGCCGTGGACGTCACATTTGACCGGAATGGCTTCCGGCTGCGCAAAGGTTTCGGTGAGCTCCTTTTTGAATTTGGGTTGCGCGATGTTCTTCGCCGGGTTCTTCTTGCCGTAAGTATGAATGTTGTGCAGAATGCCGTCGCTGTTCAAAATCTTCAGTGGCTTGTTCACCGGCACGATCACCACGTGCGGCTTATAGGTGCAAACTTTTTGATCGAGCACGAAACTCGTGCCGAGCGCATCCATGGCTTTGCCTTGCGTGACACCTTTAATAGACACCACAACGTCTTTGACACCTTTTTTCGCGCCAACCACCAAGCTTTCATCAATATGGCCTTCTTTGCCGCAAACGGCCACGTCTTTCGTGACTTGCAATTTCGCCGGAGCAGGCGCCGTGCCCGCGTAAGTGATGGTGCCGGACACCGTTCCGCCGGCTACGACCGTCACAGTGGTGTAAGTAGGCGAAGCCTCGCTCGCGCCATTGCCAGTCGGGCTTGTCATCTCCACCGTCGCGGTTTTGGCCGCCAGCGTATTTGCGTTTTTGCCATCGAATTTTGCAAAGCCAAAAGCAAAAACTACCATTGCACTGAGAAACAACAAAACATAAAGCTTCCGCATGTCAAAACCTCCTTTGCACATAAATGGTTGCTGTTTTTTATAAAAAGACCAGGCTGTATTATACCCTTTTTCTCAATTTTTGTCAAGATATTTTTATAGCTGCTGCTCGTGCTTGTTGCTATTGTGTGTTGAACTGATTACTGTTCACTGATTACCGGCCACCGGCGGATTGAAATATCCGAAGCGCACCTGGGGAAATTTCTCGCGAACTTTCTGCAACAGCAACGGCATGCCCACCGCCTTCGTCACCGCGGGCAAGCCGATGCTGTCCACGTACCAGTCTGGATCGATGTTGAGATTGCGCCACTGAATCATTTGCAGGCCGGTGGATTCGATCAGACGCGACAAGGCGGCCCATTCATTCTCGTCGTCGGTCACCCCGGGAAAAGAGAGATAATTGATCGATGTCCACAGATCATGCTGCCGCGCGCGCCGGATGCTCTCCACCACCTCGCTAAAACGATAGGCGCGGGGCTGATAATAAGCGGTATAAACCGCCTCTCGGGCGCTGTTCAACGAAACGCGAATGCTGTTCAAGCCGGCGTCGATGAGGCGCGACGCCATTTCCGGGCGGCTGCCGTTGGTGTTGAGATGAATCGTGCCACGCCCCGTTTGCCGGCGAATCTTTTTGATGGCGGCGGCGATGAGCGGCGCCTGCAAAAGCGGCTCGCCTTCACAGCCCTGACCAAAGCTGATGATGGCGTTGGGCGCGGATTCGAGGTGTGGAACCGCCATCTCAACCATCTCTTCGACCGTCGGGACAAAGCCGAGACGCTCGTGCGGCGACTGCACCGTATCCGGTGGCTGCTCGGAGATGCAGCCGACACAAGCCGCGTTGCACGCTCCCGAAACCGCAATCGGCGCTTCCCAACGATTCAGGAAAAAATTTTGCGCATTCGGGCAGCCGTAGCGCAAAGCGCAATTGCTGCCGTGATGCGAAACCAGCCGGTTGTTGGGAAATTGTTGGCGACGCTGCTCCACCAGCCTTTTGATTTTGCCCAGCGAAAATTGCACGGGGTCGTGTTTCACATCGTCATCAACGCGGCGGGCTGGAACGTGAAATTGGCCGCGATACCAACAAACGGCACTGTAGGCATAAATCGGCAGCAAAGGCGCATCGCTTTGGCGATGATAAGCCGCCACCGAAAAAACAGTGTAGCCCGGCGGCAAAAATGCGGCAACCGCTGTATAATCCACGAGACAGCGCGGGGCGCTGCGATCTTTTCGGGCAAAGCCGAGAGGGGCGCGCTGCGGCAGAAAATAAAGCCGGCTGCTCTCCGGCAACGGAATTAAAACGACGGGGTCGAGCGGATAAATTTCTCGGCCGCTGCGTCCGGCCGCGCGAAAATCGAGCAAATCAAAAATCTCGCCAGCGGCATTCGCGACAACGAGTCGGGGAAAATCTGGCATCTTTACACTATACTAACTCAACCGGAAAAATGCAAGCGCTAACTTGGCCGGAAAAATTAATTGACTTTGGCCTCCGGATGAATTATATATTTGGGGGTATCCGGATTGGCCGAATCGTCCGGATCAGCATAGTGCCTAAAGTGCCAAATCTTTGCTTTCACGGCACTTTTTTAACCGCTGGTTCTCACAAATAGACACTAATTTTTATTCGCGTTTATTGGCGTTCATTCGCGGTAAAAAGCAAACGTTTATTTTCATCATTATCAGTTGTCGATTCCAGATAATAAAAATTGAAGTAAAATCAGTGCTAATCGCTTCTCACATTTTTCCCATGATCTTGGCATGGCTGTTTACTCTTCAAGAAGCCAAGTATCAGCTTGCCGAGAACAACGTGGTTGTTCGATTTGGCGAAAAACGCCTGGAATCGGAGGCGCAAGAGGTTTTAGCGCTGGCGATGGATGCCCGCGAGCAATTACTGGAGAAGTATCATCTCGCCTCATCCGCGCCGGTAGAAATTCGCTTGAGTGTGACGACCGCGGAGTTTTGTCAGCGCACCGGCACACCGTGGTGGCAGTCGTCGATTTATCGAAATCGCATCATTTATTTGCAGCCGGTGCGCGTATTGCGCGAACGAGGAATTCTCGCCACCACGCTTCGCCACGAGTTGATGCACCAGCTTGTGGATGAGCGCGCCAAAGGCAATGGCCCGAGGTGGCTGTACGAAGCGCTGGCGATATACAATTCCGGTGAGATCGAGTTTCTCAAGCCTCGGTCTTCGAATGAAAATTTCAATAAAGAAAGTCAGGGCAAGCCGGCGTCGCAAACAGCAACAATCGACCGTTTAACTTGGAGTGAATTGGAGAATCGTTTGCAAGGAACAACCAGCCGGGAGGAAAGTGAGCATTTGTACTTTCAGCTTTACCATCTCGGCCGATTTTTAGAACGGAAATTTCAACCGTCAGAAATCACCGCGTTGTTGCTTCAGCTCGGCAAACCAGCCTCGTTGGCGCAGGCGTGTCGCGAAGCTTTGGGGATAAGCGCAAAAAATCTTGAACAAAATTGGCTGCAATATTGCGCGAAAGCATTTGCAGCAAGTATCCGATAAAATGCCCCAAAACCATTGACACGCTTTCGTTGCGGTTCCCTTTTCGTTGCAACTCATAGCTTCGGTGCGCAGCGGGCAAAAATCAGTCGCAGACCGTCGAGCGTCAAAAACGGCTCGACGCGTTCGACGGTTTTTAAATACGAAATCAAAATCGTCGCCAAGCCGCCGGTGGCGATAATTCGCGTCGCCGGGCCGAGTTGCTCTTGCAAACGCCGGTTGAGCCCTTCCACCATTTCGACGCCGCCAAACATTAAGCCGGATTGGATGCTCGTTTCGGTGGTTCGTCCGATCAGCTCCGGCGGAAAGTGCAACGCAACTTTAGGCAATTTGGCGGCAGCGCGGTGGAGAATCTCTGCCGTCGTTTCAGGCCCCGGCGCGATGATGCCGCCGAGATATTCTGCATTCGCCGAAATCACGTCATAAGTGGTGGCGGTGCCAAAATCCACGACCACGAGCGGGCCGCCATATTGCGCGAAACCGGCCACGGCATTGCAAATGCGGTCGGCGCCGACGTGGTGCGGGTTCTCGTAAAGAATTTTGATGCCGGTATCAAGATCAGCCGTGACATTCACCATCGGCACTTTCAGGCGATTGGTGCCAACGCGCTCGAATACCGGCGTCAAATTCGGCACCACCGAGCTGAGCGCAAAGCCGTCCAACTGGCTCGCCGCGAACCCTTCCGACTCCAGCAGCATTTTGATCAAAATCCAAATTTCGTCGTCGGTGCGCGCCACGCCGCTGCTGAGGCGCCACTGCGCGCGCAATTGCTCCTGTTCATAAAGCCCGAACGTAATGTTGGTGTTGCCGATATCAACGACGAGAAGCATGGTCATCTCCTGGTTTTGCAGGCGGTCATGACAGATGAGTCTGTGCTTCAAAATCCCAATAAAAAATCCTGGGGCAGCTGCATTTTTTATAATATACGCAAGGAAGGAGAAATTTGCAAGCCGATCACACAGCGACGAGCTTGCGGCCGTAGGCCACAACCCAACGGCCCCAGCCCCAAAGACTTGCCCCAACAGAGTTGTTTTCTATAAAGCCCTTACTCCTTCACCATCACATGCGGCACTCTGCCTAAATCCCAATCCAGCGCCAAGCCCACACCGGCTCTTTTCGCATGTTCCTCATATTTGACGTAATGGGTCAGTTACAGGTGGGTAGCGCAGACATCTTGTCTGCAGTCTGGAAGACTGCGCTACGTTTTTCCACCAATACGTGAGGCATTACTATTTGACTAAAAATTCACTTGTAACCAGGCATGTAATAGGTTATATTAACTGTGATCTTCAGTTTTAGATTTTATCAACATGACGACTCTGGAAAATACTATCGTCGAACGCCCAAAGCGAGCCGCGTTGCCATCTAATAAGACAAAAATTCGTTGTATTTGGGGTTATGGCAGCGTTACTTTTTTGCTCTTATGCAACCTCGCTTTCGCCCGACAAACTGAGTTGCCTCGTTACGCGGTCATTTCCGTTGAAGCACCTCAGCTTGGCCTTCCGGTTTTGATCGATGGTAAAGAGGTGGGATTCACCCCGTTACACCATTGGCCTCTCCCACCCGGCAAACACGAGATCGCCGTCAAGCGTTCATCGCCGGAAAGCTGGCTCGATTTCGATTGGACGGAAACCTGCTCGCTGCAAGCCGGCGATACGCTAAATTTGGTTGCGCGATTCTCAAAAGGCTATTCGCTTAATTCGACGCCTTTTGGTGCGGAAGTTTATGTCAACGGGATTTTGCAAGGCACGACCCCGCTGGTGTTGCGCCTACCGGAAGGTGAAGTGGCGAATGTTGAAATACGCAAAATCGGTTATCAATCCGCGCAATTGCAAGTTGGCAAAACGAGCGAAACCGGCCAACTGGAAACGCGCCTTTACGCGGTGACTTTGAAAGCAGAAAAGGAAATCGCGCTGATTCGCGAAGTTGAGCAATCGCGCCGGCGCTTTCATACAAGCAAAAACCGGCGGATCGCTTGGGCCGCGGCCGGCGTCAGTCTGGCCTCCGGCGTTGCCGCCATTCTCTTGAAAGACAAAGCCGATCATTTTTACCAGCAATATCTCACCGCCGGCCGGCCCGCCGCCAGAGAAAGCGCCTACCAACGCGCAGTCGATTACGACCGTTACTCCGGCATCGCTACCGGGGTTTTTGAAGCGAGCTTTGCGGTGTCGTTCTACTTTTTTCTCAAGTCCACTACAGAATGAATTGAGGCTATGAATGCGCTTTCATTGTTGGGTTCAACTCTCGGCCTGGGTTTCGCGGCGGGCCTGAATATCTATGCCACCGTTCTCGTCGTCGGCTTGGGTGTGCGTTTCGGTTTTATTCATCTGGCGCCTGAATTGTCGCAATTGGAAGTGCTGGCCAACCCGTATATCTTGGCCATCGCCGGTTTTATTTATTTTGTCGAGTTCTTCGCGGACAAGATTCCCTGGGTGGATAGCTTTTGGGATTCTTTTCATACGTTCATCCGGCCGGTTGGCGCGGCGATCATCGGTGTCACCGCCATTGGTGAATTTGACCCCGTCA
The DNA here is from genome assembly GCA_022616415.1 of Candidatus Zhuqueibacterota bacterium. Classification (GTDB taxonomy): domain Bacteria; phylum Zhuqueibacterota; class Zhuqueibacteria; order Zhuqueibacterales; family Zhuqueibacteraceae; genus Zhuqueibacter. The sequence continues at coordinate 74,263 of JAKEEU010000316.1, forward strand.
CAAAAATGGCCGTCATGTTGCTCAGCGGAGGCGTCGCGTTTTCCAGTCACACCACGAAAGCCGGAACGCGCCTAGCCGTCAATCAAAGTCCTGAGCCGTTCACCAATGTCGGTCTCAGCCTCTTTGAAGATGTCCTTGCGGTCGCGGTAACCTGGCTGTCCTTGACGCACCCGATGGCGATGCTCGTTCTTGTGGCGCTGTTTCTTGCCATTTTCTTGTGGATCTCGCCAAAGATTTTTCGTTTGCTGCGTTTGGAATTCATCGCGGTTCGGGCTTGGTTGAACAAGCATCTGTCGCCCGAATCGAGTTATTCAACGGCAGGCGACGCCAGCGCCAACGCGCTTCTCGCAACGGCAACGGAGAAATACCTTGATTATTGGCAAAAGAAATTTCCCGGCGAAAAATTGGTATTTTGCGTCAAATGTGTGGCAGGCAAAGGCGTGAAAGGGTTGCGCCATTCGATCGGTTTTCTGCAACTGAGCGACCACTGGCGCCTGATTTTCATCACGAGGAGGTCATTCCGGTTTCGCCATCAGCAGATCGATTTGAGCAGCCTGGACGAGCTTCAATTCAAGAAAGGGCTGTTGCTCGACCGGATCTCTTGGAAAACGGAGCGCAAACAACAGACCTTTCATTTCTTCAAACATCGGTTGAATCATGGACAGGAAGTTTTGCAGACTTTGCAGAAGGCAAAAAATGAGCAAGCCGCTGCTGATTTTCGCTTGGCTGATGCTGTTTTGTAACTTCGCCGGCGCGCAAGATCGCGGCTTTGGCTTGGGCATCATCCTTGGCGAGCCTACCGGCATCAGCTTGAAGGGCTGGCAGGGAAGATCAACGGCCATCGATGGGGCTTTAGCCTGGTCGTTTGCCGGTAAAGATTTTTTTCAGATTCACGGGGACTACCTTGCGCACAACTTCGCATTGATAAAAGTGGAAAAGGGGAAACTGCCGTTTTATTACGGGATCGGCGGCCGCATCAAGTTTTTCAACAACGACGACGGCGGGAAAGCGCGAGATAACGACAAAACGAGAATCGGCGTCCGTGTGCCTCTCGGCCTGGCGTACTTGTTCGAGAGAACGACGCTCGATATTTTTCTCGAGGTCGTTCCCATTCTTGATTTGATTCCGGAAACGGAGCTTGATTTGAACGCCGCTATCGGCATTCGCTACTTTTTTAAATGACTGAATGATAGGGTCAAAATAATTGGCCACGTTCACAGGATGCAAAAACGCGGAGCTTTCGATTTTCTCTCGGGCCGCCAATGCCTTCGATCTATGATTTAAAACCCAAATTCCAGAATCTGCTCCGGCCTTTAATCAAACGGCTTGCCGATTTCGGGTTGAAGCCGAACGCTATTACTTTGCTCGCCCTTCTCGGATCGATCGTTGTCGGCGTAGCGGTTTTGCAAGCCGCCAAACACCCGGCAGTTCTGCTGCTCCTGCCGGTCTGGCTTTTCGCGCGCATGGCGCTCAACGCCATCGATGGCATGATGGCGCGCGAGCTGCAAATGTCCACCTCGCTTGGCGCGGTGTTGAACGAGCTTGGCGACGTGCTTTCCGATATTGGACTTTATTTGCCGCTGGCTTTTTTGCACGAGCCTGCAACGTGGCCGATAGTGGCCTTCGTTCTCGGCGCCACGCTCACGGAATTTTGCGGCGTGTTGGGCCGTGCGCTCGGCGGGAGCCGCCATTACGAAGGGCCGATGGGCAAGAGCGACCGCGCCTTTGTCGTTGGCGCCGTTGCCTTGATAACCGTGGTCGTGCCGCATGCCATGGCGTTTTGGCCGTGGATCTTCAGCGCCGCCACTTTTTTGACAGCGGTGACTTGTTGGAATCGTACCTCAAAAGCGCTTCGTGAGCTAAAATGAAAAAAATGCCATCCTTCGAAGAACTGCAGAAACCTCTGCCGTTTTATTCTCCCAAAAATCTCGTTTACGCGCTCGTGCGCGCGCTGCTGAAAACCGTCGGCAATATTGCGAACGGCGTCGGCATCGGCAACAAGTTCGGATATGACTCCGGCGTTATGCTGGATTACGTTTACAAAAACCAAGCCTCAGGCAAATTGCTCGTGGGCAAGCTGATGGATCGCTCGTACCTCAACGCCGTGGGCTGGCGCGGCATTCGTCTGCGCAAAGTTTTGATCAAAGAGTATCTCGAACGGGTCGTGCAAGCGCAGCTCGAGAAAAAATCCTCAATCCGCTACCTCGATATCGCCTGTGGCGGCGGAGAATATGACATCGAAGTTTTGGAAAAATTCGATCAGCACAAAATTCAGGCGGAGCTGCGCGATTACAAATTGGAGAATATCGAGAAAGCACGGCAAAACGCGCAGGCGCGCGGCTTGCAAAATATTCGTTTCCAACAGGCCGATGCCTTCGATCCCCAAAATTATCGAGAGAAATGGGATGTTATCGTCTCGTCCGGATTTTGGGAAATCATCGACAACGACGATTTGGTGAAAGGCTGTCTGCTCAATGCAGCCAAGTGTCTCGACCCCGGCTCCGTTCTCGTGTTTACGATTCAGCCTTATCACCCGCAACTGGAGTTCATTGCGCGCACGCTGGTCTCCAACACCGGCCAGCCGTGGATCATGCGATTGCGCAGCCTCGATTTGTTCAAAGCGTGGATGAAGGAAGCGCAATTGCAGTACGTGTCACACCAAATGGAAAAGCACGGCATTTTTGGCGTCGTGGAAGCGGTTAAAGTTTAGTTTGGCACGCTTATGCCCAAGCCTAAGAATAATTCCTAATCGGGATTTGTGATAAGATTTGCGAAGTTTCGATATATGACTGGGCGCGCGTCCCACATGCGTCAGATGGCGATAAAGTTGATCGAACATTAGAACAGTAGTTGGATTGTCTTACTTTACAAGAGGTTGCAAATGTTACCAGCAGCAATAAGAGTTCTCCCATTGAGTCGAACTAGCGAATCCGAAGCATTCGGATCAATTGAAAATGCCGTTGAATTTTTCTGTAGCTATTTACCAAGCCGTAACCCTAGGGGGAGGTTTAACATTCCTTCCAATACAAAATTCAAGAGGGACTCACTCGTTTTATTTCAATATATGGAAGAAAGAAACGAACCAAAGATAATTGCACATGCTCTGTTGATAAGCGATGGATGCGTGTACAGTAATGATGAAGATGGTTATGTCGGTTATTATGTTTTTGAACCAGGTAGCATAAATTTTTATCATGGCTTTGTCACAAAAAGGGAAATTTATGAAATCTGGCAAAAAAACTTGGGAGCAAGAGCAAGACTTAACTTGGCCGTTTCTAAGTATGATGAATATATGAGTTTTTTGGAAAACAGAGGCAATACAAAATCCAGATGTAAAAATGTAAATGAGTCAAAATAGGTGCGGTGACTAACGAAATAAGAATTCGTGCGGCGAAGCCGTGCCGTGAATTTCGTGGAATTGGTGGATTCGAACTGTCTTGCTCGCAATAAGTGCTGAGGAAGCTGCGCCGCCGCACAACATCGCGTTCTCACAGGAAAATACTATGTTCACAACCTCGGTCTCGCGCATTCATCCGAATTTTCGAGAAAATCGCTTGTTGCAGGGTTTGGCCGTTTGGTATCTCGCGATATGGACATGGGCCGCGATCTCGCCGCATAATCGCTTCGATTGGCTGTTGGAGAACATTTTAGTGTTTATTCTCGTTGGCACGTTGGTCGCAACCTACCGCAAGTTTCCACTTTCCGACTTGACTTACCTGCTCATAACTGTTTTCATGACGCTGCACACGATTGGATCGCATTACACTTATTCGGAAGTTCCGTTCGGCTACTGGCTGAAAGAAAACTTCGCGCTGAGCCGCAATCCCTTCGACCGCATCGTACACTTCTCTTTCGGCCTGTTGATGGCCTATCCGATTCGCGAAATTTTTCTCCGCGTCGTCAACACGCGCGGCTTTTGGACATATTATCTGCCGCTCGACGTCACGATGGCCTTCAGTTGCGTCTATGAAATTATCGAAGCTGCCGTCGCTTGGACGGTCAGTCCCGAGCTTGGCGATGCTTATCTCGGAACGCAAGGCGACATCTGGGATGCGCAAAAGGACATGCTGCTCGCCACGACCGGCGCCATCATCGCCATGATTGTTACAGCCATTGTGCGAAAATTTTTTTACAATGATGCACCGGCAGTTCCGGCGACCTAAAGCAATCTTGTTAAAAATAAGGAGAACCTTTACATGCAAATTTTTGGAGAAAAATGCTCACAGCTCTGAAAGGCCTGTCGCCGATTGCGCAAATGGGGCTGATTATTTTCACTATTCTGGTTGCTGCCTCATTGATTGTTTTGGCGCTGCGCCGGCTGCAACCGGCAAAAGATTTTTCCGAATTGGCCGCGCGGGTGTGGTCGTGGTGGATCATGGCCGCCGTCTTTTTGGCGATCATTGTGGCGAGCGATCGCCTCGCCCTCATTTTCTTTGCGTTTCTCAGCTTCTGGGCGCTGAAAGAATACATTACCCTGCTCAAGACGCGGCCGGCGGATCACCGCGGATTGGCGTTGACCTTTCTCGCCATACCGGTGCAGTACTATTGGATTGCCATGGACTGGTACGGCATGTTCATTATTTTCATTCCGGTTTACATGTTTTTGATTCTCCCCATGCAATTGGTGCTGGCGAAAGAGACGAGCGGGTTTGTAGCTTCGGCCTCGCAGATTCAATGGGGGCTTATGGCGTTTGTGTTCGGCCTCAGTCATCTCGGATTTTTGCTGACGCTCCCGGAGCGATTCGGCGCTAACGGCCGTATGCTGCTCTTGTTTCTCGTGTTCGTGGTTGAAATCAGCGACGTGTTGCAATACATTTGGGGAAAAACTTTGGGCCGGCACAAAATTATTCCGGCGGTCAGCCCGAATAAAACGTGGGAAGGTTTTCTCGGCGGCCTCATCAGTGCGATCGCTTTGAGTCTGCTCGTGCGCTTTCTCACACCGTTTTCGTGGCGAGAAACGGTGGTCGTTTCATTGCTGATCACGGTCGCCGGCTTCTTCGGCGGCGCGGTGATGAGCGCGGTCAAGCGTGACTTCGGCGTGAAAGACTTCGGCAGCATCATTCCCGGGCACGGCGGCATGTTGGACCGTGTCGATTCGCTTTGTTACGCCGCGCCGATTTTCTTTCATTACGTTCGTTACTTTTATTATTAGCGCGGCGACGGCTTTATCAACACGGATAAAAATGACGGGACGTGACTTTTTACAAATGCTGTTTTTTGCGCTGCTCATCAAGCCTTTTATGGCGCTCTTCATCGGGCTGCGCGTGCGCGGCAAAGAAAACTTGCCGAAAATGGATCCATTTGTTTTGATTGCCAACCACACGAGCCATCTCGACACCATTTCATTGCTGAGCTTGTTCCCTGTCAAGAGATTGCGCCATATCCATCCGGTGGCAGCCGCGGATTATTTCGAGCGGAACAAGCTCATTTCTCTCTTCACCAAAACCTGCTTCAATATTTTGCCGATTGCGCGCCAAGACATTTCTCCGGGCAATCATCCGCTCGACCGCATGGAAGCGCAACTTCGCGCCGGAGAATCGCTGATTGTTTTTCCGGAAGGCACGCGCGGCTCGAACGAGGAGATGGGGCCGTTTCGTTCCGGCGTGGCGCGCTTGCTCGAGCGGACGCCGAATGTGCCCGTCGTGCCGGCATATTTAATGAATACGGGACGAAGCTTGCCAAAAGGTGAATTTATTCCGGTGCCATTTTTCTGCGAGGTGCGCCTCGGGGTGCCGCGCCTCGTGCACGGCAGCAAAGAAGAAATGATGGAAGCCCTGAAGACCGCCGTGCTCGAGCTAAAAGAGCCGGCTTGATCCGTGGTTCCCCAATTTTCAAAAATAAGTTCGTGCTTTTTATCACGAAAAACCCTATCTTACAAGAGCAGTTTTTTGCTATAATACAAGCACTCATATATGAGGCTTCCGTAAATAGTCAGTGTTTTTGAAAAATTTTTCAATTTCATACAATATATTGTTATCACAGTCTGCCTCGACCTCAATATATTGTATGGCG
>JAKEEU010000317.1 GCA_022616415.1 Candidatus Zhuqueibacterota bacterium
GGTGTTAGCCCAAAAGTTCCTTGGCTATACAATTTCAAAGTCGATTTCCGCTTCAAATAAACGCTTATGGGTCAAATAAATACCCGTAAAAAAATCGCTGCAAGGGCGGGACCACGAGTTGCTCATCCTGTCCGGCCATACCGCCGCCGTCAATGATGTCACTTTCAGCCCCAATGGGGCGCGTCTCGCCACGGTCAGCGATGACAAAACGGCGAAAGTGTGGGATGCCGCTTCCGGCCAGGAGTTGCTCACCTTCTCCGGCCATATCCTCACCGTCAACCGCGTTGCTTTCAGTCCGGATGGCAGGCGCCTCGCCACGGCCAGCGATGACAAAACGGTGCGCGTGAATGCGCTGATTATAGAGTACCTGATCGCCCTGGCGCAAAAACGTGTTACCCGCGCTTTGACGGTCGAGGAATGCCGGCAATATCTGCATCTGGAGCGATGCCCACCCACGCCATTCTGAGATTTATGAAAGGCAAAATCAAAATTTCCTTGGCCACCAAGGTTGCCGCAACTTTCGCTGCTTTGTTCTTGTCCGTTATGGTCATCGTTGCTTTCGCGGTTCGACAGATCATCATCAGCCAGTTTACCTCCCAATACCAACGGGACCTTGAATCGAGTTTGCACGCCATCCAACAAGAAATGTCCGAACGTCGAATCGCCATCGGCAGCCAATTGCGGCAACTGGCAGCGAAGCTTGAAGATGATGATAAGTTTCATCTTTATGCCGCCGTCCTTAAAGAATATCACCAAAATTACATTCTCGATTATGCGGAAAACTATATGCCGGCCATGAGTCTCCAAGCTCTCGAAATCGTAGACCAGAACGGCCTGGTCTTGAGCTCCGGCCATCACCGCAATGCTTTTGGCGGACGGGCCCTTGGCCAGATTCGCCGCTTGTCCCGCTTCGCGGGACTGGACCCGCAGCCGGCTTTGGCCTGGTTTAAGCGCCGCAACGGAAAATTTCTCTGTCTGGCGGCGCTGGACTCCATCAAATTGGGAACTAAAAGATTTTATATTGCCGGGGGCATCGAGATGACTTCATCATTTTTGCGCGGCTTTCAGCGGGATACGACGGAAATCTTGATTTTGCAGCTTGCAGATGCTGCCGTCAGTTCGTCATCAGATTGGGTTAAAATGGCGCGACAGAGTAAAATGATTTCTCTGCGAAGCAAGTCCGCGTGGTTGACAGCGCTTGATGAGCAGTACTCCCTGGGTGAAATCACGCTGCCGGTCATATCTGAGAATGCCATCGAAAAAGAAATCCTTTTCCTGCTCCATTCCAAGACCGAGTTGGCACAACTTTTAGAAGATCTCAACCGGCGCATTTTTATCATTATCGGGGTTGGAATGATCGTTGCGATTGTTTTGTCGATATGGCGAATACGTGCCGTGGCGAAACCGTTACATCGCCTTGCTGACACCGCCAGCAAGCTTTCCTTGGACAAGCTGAATGTTAAATTTGACGGAGGCGGAAATGACGATGACGAGGTGGGTGTTCTGAGCGAGGCCCTGCGCAAGATGGTGCGGCGCCTCCGGCAGAGCCGCATTGAACTGGCAGTCGCAGAACAAAAAGCTGCTTTTGCGGACATCGCCCGTCAAGTCAACCACGACATCAAGAATGGATTTATTCCGATTCGCCATGTGATGCAACACTGGATGGAAGTCGCAGAAACAGACCCCGGGAAGCTGATACAAGTATTCAATGACCGCAAAGCGACGGTTTTGGAAAGCCTGGATTACCTGGAAAACCTCGTTCACAATTATGCGCAACTCCGGCCAAACACCAGGATTTCCGAGGTGAACGTCAATCAAATCGTTTTTGATTTATTGGCAAGTTATCAGGATCTTTCCGATGGCCGCATTCAATTTCAAGCTTATTTTGATCCGAGCGAGCCCGGCGTCCAAGCCGATGCGCTGCAGCTCCGGCGCGCCTTCGAGAATGTTTTGCGCAACGCCATCGAGGCGATCGATGGCCAGGGCAGGATTGCGGTTTCCACGGCAGTGCAGGACAATCATGTTATCATCACCTGGAGAGATTCCGGCGCCGGGATCCCCGAGGAGGTCTCCCGGCAAATGTTCAAGGCGCATGTGACGACGAAGCCAGGCGGCACCGGCTTGGGATTGATAAACGTCAAGCGCATTATTGAAGATTTTGGCGGTGCCGTTACGGTCGCAAGCGAAGCCGGGCAGGGCACGAGTATACGATTGACGCTTCCGGCAACAATAGGAAATAGGACGAAGAACCAAATTGTGCGAAGGTTGATTGATGCCGACGATTCTTGTTGTTGATGACGTTAACGCTTGGCGCGATCAATATGCTTATGATATTCGCCGCAAAACCGGCTTCGAGGTTTTAACCGCAGGCAATGGCCGTGAAGCATTGAATTTGCTTGGCGGCGAAGACATCGACGTGGTGATTCTCGATCTGGAAATGCCGGTAATGGACGGCCTTGAAATGCTGGAAATGATGGCGAAGGAAGGCCGCGAAAATGTGCCGGTGATTGTCTACACGGCCAAGGGCAGCTTCGAGCGTTGCGTGCGGGCGATGCAACTGGGGGCGCATAATTTTTTTGCCAAGGATGAAATCGCTCTTGACCAACTGCTCGAAAAAATCGAAAACGCCTTGAAGCATCGCCGGCTCATGATCGAGAGCAGCACCCTGCGGCAGGCCGCTCGCGAGCTTTCTCTGTTTATTGGAAAAAGCGAAGCTGTCAACAAGCTGCGCCAGTCCATTGAAAGCGTGGCGGACGTCCCCAGCAACGTGCTGATCTTGGGAGAAAGCGGCACCGGCAAAGAGCTGGTGGCGCGCGAGCTCCATCTCCTCAGCCCGCGGGCGAAGATGCCGTTCGTGGCCGTGAACTGCGCCGCGATTCCGGAGAACCTGGTGGAAAGCGAGCTGTTTGGCTTTGAAAAAGGCGCCTTTTCCGGTGCGGTTCGCGCCACGCGAGGGAAATTTGAAGCGGCCAATGGCGGCACGCTTTTCCTCGATGAAATCGGCGACATGCCTCTGCCCATCCAGGCCAAATTGCTCCGGGTTCTGCAGGAAAGCGAAGTGACTCGCATTGGCGGAGAAGGGCGCGTCATCAGGGTGGACGTGCGGGTCATCGCTGCAACCAATCGAAATTTGGAAGAAGAGATTGCGAACGGCAACTTTCGCCAGGATTTGTATTATCGCATCTGCACGCACGTGATTCGCGTGCCGTCCCTGCTCGAACGCTTTGAAGACATCGAGCTGCTCACGCTTTATTTTGTCGAGCGCACTTGCGAACGCTTTGGCATCCCGCCAAAAGTTGTCACGCCGGAGGCCTTGTTTGTTTTAAAGTCTTATGATTGGCGCAAAAACAACGTGCGCGAATTGGAAAACATAGTGGAACGAACGATCATTCGCTGCAACGGCAAACGGATTCTGCCGGAGCACATTCCTGCCGACATTCTTGAGAAAAACGAGGCGCCTTTGTTGAACCTGAGCCTGTTGGCTGAAAAAACCTTTCACGAGCTCAAGGAAGAAGCGGAAAGGAAGATTTTATTGCATCACCTGCAAGCCCACAACTGGCACATCACCAACACCGCCAAGGCCCTGGGCATCTCCAATCATTCCAACCTCCTCAAAATCATGCGACGCTTGGGCATCAAGCGCTCGCAATACCGTAATTAGTCGCCGGCCTGCACGGCCTTTCCAAGTTGTAATACCTCTTGCCTTTTTGAAAAATTAGCCGCATTGGTCAGTATGACTGCGCTACGTTTCTCCACCAATAATCTGAGGCATTACTCCCAATCTGTCAGGAAATTTCTTTTCGAGATGTAGGATAATTTTCCCTCGTGTATCAGACAAAATCCTTCAGTGTGTCAGGCAAAACCCTATTACTGTGTAAGTTCGGACACATTTTGCTAAATTCAAAATTTATTAAAGCAGGTGAAGGGAAATTATCAAAGCTTATGCCTTTTGTTGTGTTCAGTCGGACACATGCCGAACTCATCATCTCTTCTCATTACAAAAAATCCTCCTGGCAGAAAATATTTGTTTTTTCGTGAGCTAATGTGCCCCAGGCTTCGCGCTGATTATTTAGGCACGATAATTGACTATAATGGGCATTCGATGGAATTCCAGTTATGTAATGCCTCGGTCTTGGGTAGAAAAACGTAGCGCAGTCATCCTGACTGCAAGCAAGACGCTTGCGCTACCCACCTGTAACTGACTCATTACCCAGTTATCAAAGTGGATGTTCCATGAAAAAACAAATCTATGAACCATGGATGGAGAAATCGCATGACGACACGACGGCATGACCGATTGACTGTGAGTGTGTTGAAGTGGATGTTGATTTGGGGTTGTATTGGTTGTATTGCGGCGCCGGGGGTTGATTTTCAACGGGAGTTGGCAGCACAAACGCCGGCCAATTTTAAAATCGCTTTCATTGGCGATCAAGGCTTGGGAAACGAGGCACGGGCGGTTTTGAATCTGATCAAATCGGAAGGCGCACAGGCGGTCTTACATCAGGGTGACTTCGATTACGAAGATAATCCGGCGGCATGGGAGGATCAAATTAATGATGTCCTTGGCGCCAATTTTCCCTACTTCGCCTCAGCGGGAAACCATGATGAGGCGGAATGGGAGGGTTATCAGCAGTACATGGAAAGCCGGCTCAATCGACTGGGAATCTCATGGGATGGAGATTTAGGGGCAAAATCTTCGCTGCACTACAAAGGTATTTTCATCATTTTGGTTGCCCCTGGCGTAGACGTACCAGGCTCCGGCCATGGCGTTTATATACGGGACAAGCTGGCGGCGGACAATTCGATTTGGAGCATTTGTAGCTGGCACAAAAACATGGAGGCCATGCAAGTCGGAGGCAAAACAGATGAGACCGGCTGGGGTGTTTACGAAGAGTCGCGCAAAGGCGGGGCAATCATTGCGACGGCGCACGAACACTCGTACAGCCGGACGCATCTTCTGAGCAGTTGTCAAAATCAGACCGTTGCCTCCACCTCCAATGCGTTGGTCCTGACCAAAGATGAAGCCGGCACCTCGCAGGACGAGGGCAGAACATTCGTATTTGTCTCGGGAATGGGTGGCCGAAGCATTCGTGATCAGCAGTTGGAAGGTGATTGGTGGGCGAGTATTTACACCTCGACGCAAGACGCCAACCATGGCGCATTGTTCGGCGTCTTCAACCTAAGTGGGGAAGCGAACAAGGCTCATTTCTATTTCAAGGACATCGATGGGAGGATCGCGGATGATTTTTATGTCACGAGTAACGTGACAGGATCAGAACCGCCGTCGGCAACAACGATCTCATCTTTCAATCCCACCAGCGGTCCTGTTGGAACGGAAGTCACGATTCTCGGCAACAACTTCAATGGCGCCACGCAAGTGGCATTTAACGGAACCCCGGTTGGTCGTTTTACGATTGTTTCCAATTCAGAAATTCGCGCCACAGTGCCGGCTGGCGCCACGACCGGAAAGATTAGTGTTACAGCACCCGGAGGAACAGCAACCAGCGCCGATGATTTCATCGTCACCCAATCGCCACCGACGGGTACAACGATTACTCTGTACCCGACGGATGATGCCTACGTGAAATCTTCGGATGACGAAGATAACTTTGGTTCAGCCTCCACGCTGCGTCTGAAGCAATCCTCGCCAATCTACAACGGCTATCTGAAGTTTTTGGTCAGCGGCTTGAGCGGCGCGGTGCTAAGCGCAAAACTCCGCTTGCGGGTGACTGACGAGGGCGATAGCGGCGGCTCGATCTTTTTAGTCTCTAACACTTACCGGACAAGCTCCACGCCGTGGACAGAGGAAGATTTAACCTATGAAAACGCGCCAAGTTTGAGCGGCAACGCCTTGAGCACGGTTGGCGAGGTGAGCGACGGACAGTGGGTTGAGTTCGACGTGACCGCAGCGCTCAGCAGCAACGGCACGTTCAGCTTTGGGTTGAAAAACGCTTCCTCCTCGACAGTAAAATATAGCTCAAAAGAGGGAGATGACGCGCCGGAACTGGTAATTCAAACAAGCGAGGCCGCATCGGCCAGTGTTGCAGATGCGCTTTTGAAGTCAGGCGAATGGCGAACGTTAAGCCTCGCGGAGCAACGGCCGGATCGGATCACGCTGGCGCCGAGTTATCCAAATCCGTTTAATGCGCAAACCGTAATCGAGTACGCGCTGCCAGAAGCAGCGCATGTGCGTTTGGCGATCTACAATATTATCGGCCAAAGGGTACGCCAACTTGTCGATGCAACGCAACCGGCGGGATACAAACATGCGCTATGGGACGGTCGCGATGACAATAGCAGTGAAGTTGGTTCGGGAGTTTACCTCTATCGCTTGCAGGTTGGACCGCAAACGTTCGTGCGGAAAATGACGTTGCAAAAATAAAGAAAGAAACTGGTACTATGCATCTCTACAATGGTCAACTACGCTGGAGGGGCAGTTATTTTGAAAATTTGCATAAGCGACTGACCATCAGCGTGGCGGTTGTGGGAGCCATGGTCTCTGTGGCAACGGAGGTTCATGCCCAAAGTATTCCCGCAACCATTACCGTGAACCCCAAAGTCACTACGGCCTCGGTCGATGACGATGCCGATGATCCGGCGATTTGGATTCATCCGGCTGATCCTGCCAAAAGCGTGATCGTTGGCACCGACAAAGGTGATAACGGCGGCCTTTATGTTTGGGATATGGAAGGCAGACAGATTCAATATATTAAGTTGGGCAATCCCAACAACGTGGATGTGCGCTATGGCATGAAAGTCGGTGGCCAACGCGTCGATATTGCAGTAACCAATATCCGCAGCACCCACGAGATGAAAGTCTTCAGAATCAATCCCAATAACGGCACCCTGACGGATATTACGACCAGCAGCGGCATCGAGACCCCTGAGCTGGATGATCCTTATGGACTATGTCTTTATCAACGGCCATCAGATGGCGCGATGTTTGTAATCCAAAGCACGCAGGTTGGAGCGACGTCGAACCTCCATCAATATCGCCTGGAAGATGACGGCAGCGGAAAAATTAAAGGGACATACATTCGAACTTTTGGCAACGACACGATTAAAGAGTACGTCGAAGGCTTGGTGGCTGATGATGAGCTTGGATATGTCTACGCCTCTGACGAGCCCAACGCCGTTCGTAAATACTACGCCGACCCCGATCGCGGCGACAACAAACAAATCGTCGCATTCGGCACCGGCGACGGCATCTCCGGTGATCGCGAAGGTTTGGCCATTTACAAATGCCAGGGTGGAACCGGGTATATTCTCCTTTCCAATCAAGATGGCACCAACGTCAAAGTCTACCGCCGCGAAGGGGACAACGGCGACCCGCACAAACACTCGTTGCTGACGACGATCAAAACCAACGGCGCCTCAGATACGGACGGTTTGGATGTCACCAATGTACCGACCTCATCAAAATTTCCCAATGGCTTTATGGTGACACACAACTCTCCGAGGAGCCAATTCATTCTTTATGCCTGGGAAGATATTGCCCAAAATTTTCTGTCGATTTGTACCTCGCCCACAACCTCGGTGGATGAAAGCGAGACCAGTGCGCCGGTGACCTTTCAACTGGAACAGAACTATCCAAATCCATTTAATCCTTCGACGACCATCCGTTTTAATCTCCCGCAATCGGCGCCGGCAAAACTGGTCATCGTCAATCGCTTGGGCCAAACCGTGCGCCTTTTGTTCGACGGCGAAATCGCCGCCGGCGAGCACGTGGTCAAATGGGATGGCAGCGACGACGGCGGATTTAGGGTTCCCAGCGGCGTCTACTTATACCGGCTTGAAAGCGGCGGGGAAGTCCAAACCAGAAAACTCATCTTATTGCGGTAACTCAATCAAACAGAAAGCCCTGAGGGAGGGCTTTCTGTTCATAATTGGTTTCGAGCGAAGACGCTGATTCCGGCGCGATAGTTTTGGGATATGTCCCACACTCATCAATAAAAAAGTCTGAGCGAAGTCGATGGTCGGTTAATTCACCAGACCTTGCTTGATCGCATAGAGCGTGAGTTCCGCGTTGTTTTTCATTTGCATTTTTTCAAGAATGCGGGTGCGATACGTGCTTATGGTTTTGACGCTGAGGGACAGCTCGGCGGCAATTTCTTTCGCCGTTTTGCCGGAAGCAATCATGCGCATCACTTGATATTCGCGATCGGAAAGCGTTTCGTGCAGCGGCTTTTGGCTGTTCACATTCAAATCAAGGGCCAATTTTTCGGCCAGCGCCGAGCTGACATATTTCCTTCCGCTTGCGGCTTTGCGGATGGCAGCGACCAATTCATCCGGGATGCTGGCTTTGGTCAAATAGCCCTCGGCGCCATCCTTTAAAGACCGCACGGCATATTGCTCTTCAGGATACGTGCTCAAAATCAGCACGTGAAGATCGGGGTTTTCAATTTTCAACTGCCGCAAAATATCCAACCCACTGCGGCCGGGCATCGAAATGTCCAATAAAACCACGTCGTAATCATTTCTCGAGACTTCGTCCAGTGTTTCCGGCCCAGTGCCGGCCTCGCCGGCAACGACGATGTCGGAAGTTTCCTTGAGAACCTGCCGCAGCCCCTGCCGGACAATGGGATGATCGTCAGCGATGAGAACTTTAATCATGGCGTTTCACCTCGACAAATGAATCGGCGCTCTCCAGCGGCATGCTGACTACCAAGATGGTTCCTTTGTTTTGAATTCCTCTGATTTTGACTTTTCCCCGAAAATGGCGCGCCCGCTCCCGCATGCCAATCAACCCCAACGACGTCGACTCATAAATTTTGCTGTTGGTGATGCCTTTGCCATTATCTCTCACTTTCAATAGCAGCTTGTGCTCCCGCCTGGTCAAGCCGATTTTGACTTTGGTGGCCTGCGCGTGGCGGGCGACATTCGTCAAGGCCTCTTGCAGAATGCGGAAAAACATCGTCGACCGCTCGCGGTCCAGGTTAATCCCATCCAGGTTGAGGGCCGCCTCGCATTCAATTCCGGTGCGCTGGCGAAATTGGCCGGTCTGCCATTCAATGGCCGCGGCCAGGCCGAGGTCATCCAACAAGCCCGGCCGCAGCTCCGCAGAAATCTTCTGCACGGTTTGCACCGTCATATCGACGAGCTTTGACATGGATTTGGTTTTCTCCAGCAGCGGCTCTTGGTCTTTGGGCAGGCGCTTGCTCAACCAGGATAAATCCATTTTCAAAGCGGTCATGGCCTGCCCCAATTCATCGTGAATTTCACGGGCAATGCGCGTTCTTTCCTCCTCGCGCACCGATTCCAAATAGGCGGACAGGTTGCGCAACTGCTCACGTGAATTTCTTAATTCCTGCTCCGCCAGCTTGCTGGCGGTAATGTCGCGAATGACGGCAACGCCACCGCGCACATCGCCATTTTCACCTTTGAGTTGTCGTGCGATGGTGCTCACCCAAAAGCCGTTCGGCGCTTTGGGATGGCGCACGAACATCTCTTCCGCGTCCGCCACCTCACCGCGCAGAACTCGCGCCAGCGGCAGTTCGTTCACCGGATAGGGCGTGACCATATCGGGCAAATACAGACCATGGTGCTCCGCCGATTCGCTGGTGGCCCCACTCGTTGGGCTGATCACATCGATTTGCGCCGCGGCTGGATTGAACAGCAATAGCTTCCCTTCAGCGTCAACGACGATCACCGCATCGGCCATGCTATCCAGAATGGATTGCAAGATGCTGGTTTGATTCGACAAGGCTTCTTCGGCTTGCTTGCGCTCGGCGATTTCGTTTTGCAATTTCTCATTGGCGGCTTTGAGCTGCGCGGTCCGTTCGAGCACACGTTGTTCCAGTTCCGCATTGAGCTTTAGAATTTCCTCCTCGGCGCGCTTGCGCTCGTCAATTTCGTTTTCAAGCTCCACATTGATGTCTTCGAGCTGTGCGGTGCGCTCGATGACGCGTTGTTCCAATGACCGGTTCAGGTTTTGTAATTCCTGCCTTTTTCGGTAGAGTTCGACAAAAACCGACACCTTGGTGCGCAGAATTTCCGGCACGACCGGCACGAAGACATAATCGACCGCGCCCAGCTCATAGGCTTTGAGCCGGTCGAGGTCGGACTTACTATAGGCCGTCACGAAAATAATCGGAATCTGCTCCAATCGCGGGTGCTGGCGGATCAACGTCGCCGTCTCGAAGCCGTCCATCTCGGGCATGACCACATCCAGAAGGATGAGGGCAAAGTCCTGTTTGAGCAACCATTGCAAGGCTTCCCGCCCGGACTTGGCCAACACCATATTTTCGCCGAGGCCGTCCAGGATGACTTGGTAGGTGAGCAGTTTTGCAGGCTGATCATCCACCAGCAAGATGTTGACTTTTTCCATAAATTAATCTCAAGAAGAAAGGCAAAACGATTTTTGGCAAAACTATTAAAAAGTTTCATTTGCCATTAACCTGAATTATTCACAAACTGGAACGGCATCCGAAATAGTGGACGTGTGTCCTCTATTTTGTGGTGCCGAGGTCACACGCTTACAATAAATCAGAAC
>JAKEEU010000318.1 GCA_022616415.1 Candidatus Zhuqueibacterota bacterium
CCGCAGGGGAGCCTGAAAAGGCTCCTATTGCTTACACTCTTTCCAGGCAGCTCATTGTTAATAAAACGCTTAAATCAAACTAGCCTGACGGTAATGGGCTTTGCCCCTTCTCCTGGCCACGTCGACACCACCGCGTTCGCTTTGGACAGGCTGGTTGACGACATTGAGCGAGCCCGGCAGGAACTTGGGCTAGGCCGCATCGCGGTGATTGGCCACTCCGCTCACGCGTTCATGGCGCTCGAGTATGCCAAGAAGTATCCGGCCAACGTCTCGCACGTGATCATGATCGGGATCGGCCCCGACTTGAGTGCCGCCAGCGCAGAAGCCGCTGAGCGATACTGGCAGGAGTCGGTATCTCCCGAACGCAAAGCCGCCCTGCAGGACAACCTGCGGCGCCTGCCCAACGAGGAGCTGGCAAAGTTGCCTCCAGGAGAGCGATTCATCAGGCGCTATATCCGAAACGGTCCGCGCATCTGGTACGCTCCTCGGTTCGATTCGTCGCCGCTCTGGGTAGGGGTCGAGATCAACATGGAGATGGTTGGCTATGTATGGGGAAAGGTATTCAGGGATATCGACATTACCCAGGGGCTCTCCACTTTCAATCACCCTGTGTTTCTGGCGCTGGGGCGCTACGACTTTATCGCGGCGCCGCCTTGTTCGTGGGATCCGATCAGGCCGAAGTTTCGCAACTTGACCGTGCGGGTATTCGAACGAAGCGGCCATACGCCGCAATATGAGGAGCCGGAGCTTTTCGATGCCGAACTGCTGCGTTGGATCGAGGAGCGCCAATAGCGCGTGCGCAGTCTACGATATTTTTATATGAGGAAAATTTACTTGCCAATTATTCAAAAGGTGACTCTTATGAAAACAAATCGCCTCACCGCTCTGCTGGTGATCATCTTCCTCGGATGCTCAAAGCCGGAACCCGCGCAACTGACTCCTCAAGAACAGGAGGTTGTGAAAAAAGAGATCAGGGATATTCTTAACCTCCAGATCCTCGCCTGCGAGAAAGCCGACGTTGAGGCGCTTTTACAGGCTGGTCTGGATTATCCCGACGTCATTGCTTTTATGACGGACGGAACGATGCAAGATTATCAGGGGGCCAAGAACGCCACCACGGAGCTCTTCAAGTCTGTCGCCTCGGCGAAATTCACAACAGTCAGAGACCACTTCAGATTCCTGTCCGACAACCTGGTGCTCTACGCCTGGCTCGGAAAATGTGAGATGACTTTCAAAACGGGCGAGCATTCGAAAATTGACTCGTACGGGATCACTTATCTTTTCCGCAAGATCAACAATCAGTGGAAAGTCATCCACTCACACGAGTCCGCCGCGCCGCCAATTCAAGAAAGGACGAAGGAATAGGGTGCGTGCCTGTTCAATATAAAGTCTGGTGCAAATAGCAGAGCAAGTTCGAGCGTCGGGATAAATTCATTTTATCAGTAGGAGGGCAATATGAAGTTTGTATACGCACTCGTCGTAATGTGGATTTCGACAACCATTGCTCTCTGCCAATCAGACACGAGTTCCAAGCCGCCGGTTATTGACGTTCATCTCCACACGCCGCTTAAACCTGGCCCAGTTGAGTCCGCCGAGTTTATCAAATCTCGTGACGAATGGATCGCAGCATTGGATAGTCTCAATATCCGCGTCGCAGTTTTGACGGGCACTTCGGATTTCCTTGCCGCGTGGACAAAGCTTGCGCCCGATAGGTTCATTCCGGCCCTGCTTTTTCCATGCGAGAACGGCCGCGCGCCAAATTGGGGGCGGACATGCTTCGAGGACGGCAAGGCGTTTCCGTCGATCAAATGGCTTCGAGCAGAGGTGCAAGCAGGCCGCATTCGGGCGCTCGGTGAAGTGACGAGCCAGTATCTCGGTCTCGATCCCACCGCGTCGGAGCTTGCACCTTTCTGGGCAATGGCCGAAGAGTCGGACATTCCTGTTTTCCTTCACATGGGTTTGGGACCGCCAGGGGCTGCTTATGAATCGAGTCCGGTTCCGGCAAAGTCGCCGAATTTTCGCGCCGCTGCCGGCAATCCATTGCTACTCGAGCCGGTCTTGCTCAAACACCGCAAGCTTAGAGTTTGTGTTATGCATGCCGGATGGCCATTAGCAGATGAAATGATCTACATGCTTTATCACCATCCGCAAGTTTATGTTGATGTCGGTGTGCTCCAATATGCGATCCCTCGCGCGGAATACTACCATCATTTGCAACGGCTAGTGGAGGCAGGTTATGATTCACGGATTATGTTCGGATCAGATGGAGGCCCCGAAGCGGCAAAACGCGGTATCGAGGCCATACTGAAAGCTGAGTTCTTGACGGATGAGCAGAAGCAGGCCATGCTTTACAGCAATGCCGCCCGCTTTCTGGGACTCGAACCCAAGCAGAAGAACTAGCAGGGTAAAGTGTTTGACGAAAACGAAAATTGTAACACTGAGGAGGTGTGTAGACGATGAGATATTCTATTTTTGTGGCTGTTTTATGTTTCTTAATGGCAAGCTGTCAATCTTCACAAGATAACGTCGTGGAGAAAGAGGCCGTGGATGGTGTGCGTTTGGCGTTCTTTGAAGCCATTACGAAGTATGACTATCAGGCGCTTCGCAATCAATGCACTGAGGATTTTGTACTCTTCGAAAACGGCCTCCATTGGAATGCCGACAGCCTCATCAACATCATCAAGTCGTTTGAAGCCAAACAGGCGAGCTTCAAATACTCGTTTGAAGACATCAAGACGGAAGTGCAAGGCGCTTTGGCCTGGACAACTTATAGGAATCACGGGTTGATCAGCATGGCTGAACGACAGATCGAGTACGAATGGCTGGAGAGCGCCATATTCAAAAAGCGCAACGGTCTTTGGAAAATAGCATTCCTTCATTCGACTGTGGTACGTCGAAATTAGGTGCTATGATTTTCGTTTCATGAAGTTGTTTGAGAATCACCTGCAAGTTGTCCGTTTAAATTCAGCAGTGTTGTTTACCAGAAAGGAGAAGAAGATCATGAAGAGACTGCTCTTATTGTTCGTCTTTGTGTCGTTGGGGATGGCTGCCTGCACTCAGATGGATAACACGGCCAAAGAAAACAAGGCCATGGTGCAGCGCTGGGTGGATGCGGCATGGCATAATAGAAATGCAAATGCCGTCGACGAATTTTTCTCTACGAATTGTATCGGCCATGAAGGCGCGGTTGAGGTTAAAGGTATTGAAAGCATGAGAGAGCGTGTTAACACATTTCATCATGCTTTCTCCGACATCCGCGTCACTTCTGAGGAACAGGTTGCAGCAGGGGATAAAATCGCGGTACGTTGGCTTATCAAGGCTACACATCAAGGTGAGTTTATGGGTATTCCGGCTACCGGCAAGGAGGTAACTTGGACAGGGATTTCCATCGCCCGTATCGCGGATGGGAAGTTTGCGGAAGTTTGGCAAGACATGGACATCCTGGGCCTCATAAACCAACTGAAAGCAGAGACGCCAATGAAGTAACTTTTCTACTTGCAAAGGAGGTCGTTATGAACAAACTAATCCGATCTTACGTTTGGCCCTGCCTGATGGCCTTGTCTCTTGCCTTGGCATTTTTGCTTTATGCTCAAGATACTCAAAAGAGTCCGTCAATTGTTGGCACCTACATATATGTTCTGGAAGACCAAGAAGGCATGTCGATATGGACAAAGACCCACTGCATTTGGATGGTGTCCAACAAGAATCGAAAGTCATTTCAGGGAACAGAACCAACAGCGTCAGAGAAAGCGGACGCCTTCACGAGTGCGGAAGCTGGTGGCGGTACTTATAAATTCGTGGGACCTTCAAGAGCCACGGTACATAGACTCTTTTCCACGAATCCGAATCTTGTAGGCAAGGAATTTACGTTCGAATATGAGTTTGAGGGAGATTTGGTCAAATATTGGATACTCCAATCTGACGGTACAAGGGGAACCATGGGCATGGCACGAAGAGTTGAGAAGTGACCTTTTGCGGCTTCGATAGCGACCGTTGAAGATAAATGCGATGCGCGACGCATTGTCTTAGCTTCTCACTCGCTTTCAAAGCAGGAATAATCTTCATTAGGGTGCAAAATGAGAAGGTTGCTCTTAGGCTCAATAGTAATGGTTTTCTTATTTCTCACAACTGGCTGCAAGCAGAAGGCAGATATTGAATCGGATGGGAGCCATTCAAGGAGTCGATCCGTAAACAGTTTGTAGCTTACGAGAATACCCAGGTTTCGGCAAGTAATCAAGCCATCAAGGTTCATGATTCCGGCAAAGTCGCCTGGTTTTCCGAACTCATAGATTTCGATTTGGTGGCGCAAGGCCAGCCGGTCAGTGTGAAGGGGATAAGAACCACCGGCGTTCTTGAGCAGCGAAATGGCAATTGGGTTTTCGTCCAACTGCACTTTTCTGTTCCCGTGGCGGGACAGGCGGCTCAATATTAAGGTTCAAATGTTTATCATTACTTCAACAAAGGAGGCATTCCATGAAGCAAACAATTATTTTGGCGTTCGTCGTTACGGCGCTGATCTTGGCATACGTCGGCGGCGACGGAAACATTTTCGCCCTTCAACAAAACAAGGTCGAGCAGGAGTTGATTCAATTCAAAGACCGGCAGGTTTTGTGGACGGATATTTTTATCAAGAAAGACGGACGCTGGCAATGCGTAGCCAGCCAGGGAACACTGGTTGCGGCGCAACAGAAATAGCCGACTTCATTTGAAAAACGCAAACTTTTAAGGAGATTAGCCATGAGAACACTGTCCAATTCCATAAAAGCCGCAACAGGCTTGTTGCTTTTAGCGCTCGTTGTTATCATCGCGGGATTCTTACCCATGTCTTTTAACCAGGGATCTCAGGTCGGCACAAAGTCTCTCGTCAAAAAGACAGTCGACGCATTCAATAATAGGACGCCTGAATTAGCCGAGCAAGCCTTTGCACCGAAATTCATTTATCACCCGGGCAGCGCTACGGAGAGTTCGGAACAAACCATCAGGTCATTCTATGACAACAACCTTGCAACTTATCCCGATTTCAAGGGCACTCTTGAAGACGTCGTCGCCGAAGGCAATAAAGCCGCGGCGCGTATTATCTTTGAGGGAACTCATAAGGAGTATGGGAAAAAGATCAGGGCTGTTGACCATTGGATTGGGAGAGTAGAAGGTGGAAAATTCGTGGAAGTTTGGGAATTGGTTGACGCGCTGACCTGGTATCGACAACTTGGATATACGATTACACCGCCGGAGCAACAAGCGAGCGCAAATCAAGCTCAGGTTGAGGCCATCAACAAATTGCGTGAGCAAGAATTGGCGGCGTTCAGCACTGCGGACGTGAATGCTCTGCTCAAACTCTTCACCGATGATGCCATCGTCATGCCGCCCAATGAATCCGCATTATTTGGCCAGGACGCGATACGGGCGTGGCTGATAATATTTACAAGCAATTTACCGTGCAGGGCAAATACACGTCATCAAACATCGTTCTCGCCGGCGATTGGGCCTTCGAGCGTTTAACTTTCACCTTGACGTCGACGCCGTTGGCAGGCGGGACGCCGGTTCAAGAAGTCGCCAAGGGCATGCACATCTACCGCCGCCAGTCTGATGGCGCTTGGAAGATCGCTCAGGATATATGGAACACCGACAATCCGCCGGACGCAGGGCAGTCAGTTCCCAAGTGAAAGGGATAAGAACCCTAATCCAAGCGACCTCGCTGAAAGGCATAATAAAGCGGCATAAAAACAAGCTTCTGTTCAGAGAGCTCGGCATAATGGGCTGAGGAGAAAACGTAACCGGTCGGGCAATTGGGATACTTCTGCAGCAGCATATGCAGACTTTTTAATTTTCCGGAAGCTCCGCTTTTAACTTCGATTGGAAGAATTTTGCCGTCTTTCACGATCAAATAATCGACCTTGGCGCTGCTGCTCTTGGCCTCACGCGCCCAATAGTAAAGATCGCTTTGTCCGGCAGCAACCAGCTCCTGACCGACGAACTGTTCTGCTAGCGCGCCTTGATAGATGCTCAACAAATCGGTTTTCGCAAATTCGACATCCACGGGCATGCCGCATAAATGCTGCATAAGCCCGACGTCGAGCATCACCGCTTTGAACTTTCGTTCCGAGGCTGCGGCGCCAAGAGGCGGCCCCGCCGGAGAGGTTGCAGGCACTTTTCGGATAACCTGTGCCAGGCAAAGTAAATCAAAGGCTTTTTTGATCGTTGGATTGGTGAAACCTTCCGCTAACTGTGAATATTTAGTTTGGTGTCCGACATGTTTTGCGGTTGTGGTAAGAACCGCGTTCAGACACCGCGCATCGGAATAGGGCGCATATTTGGAAAAATCCTGGCGAAAGGTATTGACCAAATCCGTCTGCACTTCAAAGACGTCTCTGATTTTGCCGGTCTGAACGAATGTATTGACACACGCCGGCATTCCGCCAATAAAGAAATAACGGCGCAGCTCGTCAAGAAGCATGTTGTGGATCGTGTCAGGTTGCCTGGTCGGAGGAGAAAGCACGGTTTCCGCTGCCATGGTTTTGCCGGTGGCGTGCAAAAATTCTGGAAAGCTCATCGGGAACATATTCAAAATTTGAACGCGGCCAACCGGAAAAGAAATATTCTTCATGGCAAATTCAAGCAACGAGCCTGCTGCGATGATGTCAAGCTCGGCAATTTCTTCGTAGAAATATCGCAGCGCCATGATGGCGCGAGGACAAGTCTGAATTTCATCGATGAAAAGCAAATCCGTGCCCGGAGTGATGCGAGCGTTCACGAGAATTTCCAGCTCGGATAACATTCTTTTGGCAACCAAATCTCTGTCGAAAATATGATGCCAATCCGGGTGTTTTTCGAGATCGACAAGATGCACTGTGCCTTTAAAATAATCCCGGCCAAAATCAAGCACGGTGTGGGTTTTGCCCACTTGGCGCGCGCCTCGAAGAATGAGTGGTTTGCGGTTAGGCCGATTCTTCCAATCAAGCAGTTTTTTTGTGATAAAACGATCCATGTGTATAAATTTACCTGTTTAAAAGGACGAGTTTAAAATTACAAGGTTAATATACAAAGAAAAGTTTACTTTTACAATGTAATTATTAAAGACGAGATAGCGACTGCCATTTAGAGGGAACACGATTTGTTTCTGGTGATGTCTTTTGGGGATAGTAACCGTCCGTATGCTTGAGTTTCTCGATTCGTCGAGCTAGGTCCTGTGATTTCCTATTGTGATTTCTACAAGCCACTTGACATTCTCCTCGCGCCTGACTATCTTTCCATCAACTTAAAAAATTTGCAAAAATCGGCGTTCAATTTCGACATGGAGAGTCAAGTATTATGCCGCGAAAATTCTGGAGTCCTTCATCCTGGGTCTCGCTCATTCCCAACGGTCTCGGCCAGGTGAAGCCGAACCATTATTGGGAGATGCTCAAAGTCGCATGGCAGAATCGCGATCAGTTGCCGCTGGCGTGGCGCATTCTCACACGCGGCGTGTGCGATGGCTGCGCGCTCGGCACGACGGGCATGCGCGACTTTACGATGAAGGGCGTGCATTTGTGCATGGTGCGACTCAACCTTTTGCGGCTGAACACGGCGCCGGCGCTCGATATGCGCTGGCTCGACGACGTGCCGTCACTCGCCCAAAAAAATGCGGCAGAGTTGCGGGAGTTGGGGCGACTGTCATATCCAGCCATCAGAAAAAAAGGCGAGTCACGTTTCACGCGCATCAGTTGGGAACAGGCCTACAAGATCATCGCCGAAAGAATTCGCCAAACCGATCCCAACCGTCTGGCGTTTTATCTCACCTCGCGTGGCCTCACCAACGAAGTTTATTACGTTGCGCAGAAAGTGGCGCGATTTCTCGGCACCAACAACGTGGACAATTCCGCGCGCATTTGCCACTCGCCGAGCACGGTGGCGCTCAAGCAAATGCTCGGTGTCGCGGCTTCGACCTGCTCTTATCAGGATTGGCTCGGCACGGATTTGCTGGTTTTTATCGGCAGCGATACGCCCAACAATCAGCCGGTGACGACGAAATATATGTATTACGCCAAAAAGCAGGGCACAAAAATCGCCGTGGTCAACCCTTATCGCGAGCCGGGGCTGGAGCGATACTGGGTGCCGTCGGTTTTTGAGAGCGCCTTGTTCGGCACGAAGCTCACCGATGCGTTTTTCCAAATTCACATCGGCGGTGACATTGCTTTTTTAAACGGTGTGGTGAAAACGCTGATCGAGCGCGATTGGATCGAAGCCAAATTTATCCGCGAGCATGGCGCTGGGTTTGACGAGCTGAAAGAAACGCTCGCGGAACAGTCGTGGGAAATGCTCGAAAAATCCTCCGGTAGCTCGCGGCAGGAAATACTGCGCTTCGCCGAAATGTTGGCTAAAGCTAAAAATGGGATTTTCATTTGGAGCATGGGCGTTACACAACACGCCAACGGCGTTGAGAATGTGAAAGCGATCGTCAATCTCTGCCTCGCGCGCGGCTTCATCGGCCGTCCGAAAAATGGGCTGATGGCGATTCGCGGCCACAGCGGCGTGCAGGGTGGCGCGGAAGTCGGTTGCGTGCCGAATCAATTTCCTGGCGGCTTGCCGGTGAATGAAAAAAATGCCAAACAATTCGAGAAGCTGTGGGGATTTCCGGTGCCGGCGTCGAAAGGATTGAACGCGGTTGAAATGATCAACGCGGCGCACGAGGGCAAAATCGATGTGCTCTATTCGGCCGGCGGCAATTTTTTGGAGACGCTGCCGGAGCCGGATTTCGTGCGCGAGGCATTGCAGCGCGTGCCGTTGCGCGTGCATCAGGACATCGTGCTTTCGCCGCAGATGCTGCTCGATCCGGCCGAGACGGTGATTTTATTGCCGGCGCAAACTCGTTATGAACAAAAGGGAGGAGGCACCGAAACTTCGACGGAGCGGATGATTTATTTTTCGCCCGAAATTCCAGGCCGGCGCATTGGCGAGGCAAAAACGGAGTGGGAGATTTTCATGGAACTGGCCGAGCATGTCCATCCGGAGCGCCAAAAGCAAATTCATTTTGATAACACGCAACAGATTCGCGAGGAAATTGCCAAAGCGGTGCCGTTTTATGTCGGCATCCAATATCTCAAAAAGAAAG
This sequence comes from Candidatus Zhuqueibacterota bacterium, assembly GCA_022616415.1. Lineage (GTDB taxonomy): Bacteria > Zhuqueibacterota > Zhuqueibacteria > Zhuqueibacterales > Zhuqueibacteraceae > Zhuqueibacter. Next base: position 9,089 of record JAKEEU010000318.1, read on the forward strand.
GCGACGCGGTGCAATGGGGCGGCATTCGTCTCTGCGATGGGCCGCATTTCAAGACAGCGGATGAGAAAGCGCATTTCGTGGCGCTCGCCCCGCCGGAACGAAAGTTGGCGAACGGCCAGTTTTTTGTCACGACTCGCCGCGGCAAGCAATTCAACTCGATGGTGCAGTCGGAATACGATCCGCTCACCGGCGGCCGGCGCGACGATGTGTTCATGAGTCCGGAAGATGCAGAGGTTTTGGGACTGCGGGAAGGCGACGCGGTGGTATTGAAAAATGCTCTCGGTGAGTTTCGTGGCCGGGTGAAAATCGCGCCGATCCGCCCGGGCAACTTGCAAGTGCATTGGCCGGAGGGCAATCATCTCATCCGCCGCGGCGTCTGCGATCCGGTGTGCGGCATTCCGGATTATAATGCGGTGGTGGAAGTAACGCAAACGGCCTCGTCCGTCAAACCGGTCTTGGAGCAACCACCTCGACCTTTATAGGGTTTATATTTTGTGCTTCTCTCGAAAAACTCTAATCGATTTGAGCCTTTGATAACTCATTTCGAAGCCGCCATGCGCGCGGGTGTGCATGTGGTGCGCAATCCGCGGATTTACGCGCGACTTTCCGACGCCGGTCTCGTCACGCGCGCTGGAACCGGCATTCGCCGGATCATTCGCTTGGTTCGAGAAGCCACCAGTCGTGAGGTGGAAATTGCGATAGAGATAAACGATTCTATACCCAGTCGGGCCGACTGAGCTACGTTACTTGCTCAGCACCATTTTGCGAACGAGCCTGGTTTGGCCCGTTTGCAATGAGTAAAAATAAATTCCGGAGGCAACCGGTTTTCCGGCGCTGTCCGTGCCGTTCCATTCGAGATTGTGCCTTCCTGCTTCCACGTAGCTATTCAACAGTTCTTTCACTTCGCGGCCCAGCACGTTGTAAACCGCCAGCCTCACCTCTTGCGCCTTGGGTAATCCGAAGTGTATCGTCGTGGCCGGATTAAATGGATTGGGATAATTAGCGCTCAATTCAAATTTTACCGGCAGGGCTTTCTGCTCTTCAGAAGTTTCGGCTGAGGTGGTGGCATGTTCGAGAGTAAAATTGGCCAATTGCGTGCCCGTCGCGTTGGGGCTGTAGAGAACCTCTCCGACTTGACTTCTGAATCTGACCTTCGTCGCCTGGATGGTATAACGTCCGCCGGTGAATCCGGCAATCTGATACATGCCCTGACCATCGGTCAGATCGAAACCCACCGCATTACCCGAAGCGTTACGGGCGATGATCAAAACGCCGGAAAGCGGCGAGGCATTGGGGGCTCGCACCACACCGGTCAGCGCGCCGGAACCAGAATCGGGAACGATGGGTGTGAGAATGGCGTTTATGCCGGACAAGGGATTGGCGGGAAAAACCGGCCTGGCTTGTTCCCAGAGCGAGGCATCGTCGTAAAATTCCGGCACGTGGCCGTCGGCAGCAAACAAAATGATATGATTGAACGGTTTCAAGTTTCCCAGCGCATAATTTCCCTGGCCATCCGTAAATGTGAATGCGATCTCGCCGGTGGCCAGATTGGAAGTGACAACGAAGGCGCTGCGCAACGGCGCGCCGGCTTCATTCGTCACGCTGCCAAGAATGGATAAATTGGACGCGAGCGGCGCCAGCGAGAAATCGATATTGTCGATGGTGGTATCGCTGAATACATAAATCGGATCGGCTAAAAACGGGGCAGAGCGGTTATTGTAATACTCGGTGGCGTAACCGGCTTTGCCGGCTTGCACGAAAAACACCAGCACCGCATTTCGCACCTGCGGCGTGGTGATGGAGTATTCGCCGCGAATATTGGTTTGTGCGGCAATTTCCAGTGAATCGGGAGCGCGAGTGCTGCGCACAATAACAGTGGCATTTTCCAACGGGGCGCCGTCTTCGCTCAGCACTTTTCCCCGAATGGCCACGTTTTTCGGAAAGGTGTTAAGCTCGGGAATGCCAAAATTAATGTTGCCAGTTGTTTCACTCGCTCTGACCGTCACCATGGTGGCTTCTGCGAAAGACAAGACATTGTCGTAAAATTCTTCGTATGAAACCAGGCTATCAGCTTCCACTCGACAATTCACCACGTAGTTGCCTTCAGGAATCTGCGCCGAATATTCTCCCATCGCATCGGTAATGGCGGTGGCGTGATGCACGCCTTGCACAGAACGCACGTTGATAATGGCTCCTAAAATCGGTATCCCAGTCGACTCAAAAAACACTTTTCCAGTAATAAAGCCATTCGGTATATTCGATTTCTTGACAAGATAAAAATCAAGTGTGGTCACCCCGCTGGGAAGCGCCAGAAGGTTTACGGATTGTTGCAGATACCCAATGGCCGTGACGTAAACCGCGCCGATTCCTGGTGGAATGTTCGTGATAGTGTATTCTCCATCCGCGCCGGTCGTGGCGCGGTATTCGAGAGAATCTCCGTTGGCGCCGAATCCGATCAATCTGATTTCAGCTCCGGCTATTGGAGTGGAGTTCGTCGAATCGGGTCTGGCCTCCCAAACGTGGCCGGTCAGAGTCGCCGGGCCGGCATTTCCAACCGGAACGAGAGAAACATCTAAATTGATGACTGTTGTGTCGGCAACGAGCAAAGTATCGGATTGAAATGGCTGATAACCCGAAGCCACGGCCAGCAGAACGTATTTGCCAGTTGGGTAAAACGCACGAAACTCGTATCTCCCGTTTGCGTCGCTAGTCGTGCCAAATATCGCCTCAGTAAGGCCGTCCGCGCCTGTCTTCGTCCATAAGTAAACTATAGCATTTGCAATAGGCGTGTTGGTTACGCTATTGAATACGAGGCCGGAAACTCTATTTTCGATCGGCACGATTCGAGGCGTCAATTGAAAATCAATGCCGACGAGATTTGAATCATTGGTTACAGTGATTCTCCGAAAAGCCGTCGCATAATTTTCGTGCTCGCACCACAGCGCGTAAGCGCCGTTGACCAGCCCGGTTAAAGCGTATCTGCCGCTTGAATCTGAGAACGCCTGGTAAACCAGCGAATCCGCGCTGCCGCTTGCCGTGGTTAACGCCGTGATTTTTGCGCTCCCAATGGGCTGTCCGTTTTTCTGGTCGGTGACTTTCCCGCTTATCGAAGCGGCTTCGACCCGCCACACAAAATTGAGCAGCGCCGCGGCGATGATGATCGGTATCCTGACTTTTCTCATTATGTTCTCCTTGTTTATGGATTGCGATCCAGTCGGTAAATGAAAAATGGATTATGATATACGGTAATAGTCAAATTTGATGCCAATTGCAAAACAAAGGTTCGTAGTAGCGCCTTCAGGCGCGGAAATTTGCCTCCTATGGATATAGCCGGTTGAATGTCATAAAAAGAAGATGAGAATTCAATGGATTAAGATTTTTAATATCGAAAACCTTTGCAAACTGAGCAAGTTTTTATTGCACGCCGATCAAAAACTCACACGGAAAAAGCCTTTTAAAGAATCCGTGTGAGTTTTTGATCCGTGTGTTATCAGTTTCGTACCCGTCGGTTTGAGGCGAAGCTTCATTTGGCCTCTGCATTACTACGAATTTTTTTCGTATTGGGCGAATAATATTCGTATGTAGCCGGCAACTGGCAAGAAATTTAATCGAGAGAAAAGTCAATCTCTATTTTCATGCCGAGAGCAGGCTGGAGATGCGCATCCAGCAAAAGTGGGGTAATGGCGGATTGGCTGGTATTGGTGTTTTTCCTGGCAAGAGAAAACAAATCAAACTGGCTGTATGCCCACACCGCAATAAAAGAGACCGCAAAAAAATTTCGCCGGCGGTAGGAGAAATTATAGCGCTCGTATTTCTCGTTGATCCAATCTAGGCGGATCTCATTAAGATAGTCACTTTCTTTTTGCCGGCTGTCGAAGAAGTAATAAGCCGTTGCGCCGGCGGCCGCGAGCCCAGCAAGGCTCAAAACCCAGCCTTTAGTGTAGCGGCCATAGACACGATGTCCCCAACCCGGCCAAATGAGCGAACGAGATATCGCTTTGGCGAAATCAGGTTGTGGCCGCAACGGCGTTTTGATCGGAGTGTCTAACTCGGTTTTAATCTCCGGCTCATCTCGCTCGCGTTGGCGCTGGAATTGGCTCTTGACTTGCTGATAAAAATCCACGATCTTGGGAGAATTTTGCAGCGTATCCAACGCAAAAGTCGAATCAATTTCCAAGATCGCGGCAAAGCCGGCTTTGGCTGCTTCGGTTTGCGACAGGGTGTAATGGGCAATGGCCTTCAGGCGATAAATTTCAATCGCCTGCAAGGGCGGCAAGTTCTTTTGATGGACGAGAAGGCTCTCCGCCATGGCAATCACGGCGTGATATTCGAACGCTCGGAACTGTTCGATGAGCGGGCGCAAATCACTCGCCAGTTCCTGTCCCGAAGCAAGTGAAAGCCAGGTCCAATTCAGGATGGCAATTCGGATGAGCCGATTGTTCATTTATTTAAAAAATCGCTGGGTAGTTCGTGAAGCGTAACTCGTGAAACGTGATGCGTAAAACGTAATCTTACGAATTACGCTTTACGTTTTACGCTTCACCTCTCACAACTATTTCAATAATAATAGTTTTTTAGATTCCGTCAAGCGCGCGGTGGACAAGCGATACACGTAAACGCCGCTGGCAACTGGTTCGCCGTCGTCGTCCGTGCCATTCCAGCGTAGGCGATGGACGCCGGCCGCCATTTTCGCCTGCGCCAGCGTTTTAACGTGCCGGCCGTGCACATCGTAAATATCCAGGTTGACTGATTGCGCCTGCGGCAGCGTAAACTCGATGGTCGTGCTCGCATTGAAGGGATTGGGGTAGTTGCTTGCCAAAATGAAATTAGCTGCAATTTTCTCGTCATTTTCCTCGACCGCGGTGGAGACATCCAACCGCTCGATGGCGCGAACGGGCCTGCCGAGATCATCTACTCCTCCGAAGAGGTAAATCTTTCCTTCGTATTCGACCGCCATCGCGTATGTTCGGGGAAAGCGCAACGGCGGCGCCGAGCGGATCGTATAATTTTCACCATCGTGAATTTTGAAAACCTCCACCGAGCGCAGCGCTTTGGCTCTTTCATTATAGCCGCCCATGACGTAAATCTCGCCGTTCGGCATGAGCACCGCCTCGCCGCCGGCGCGTTCTTCCAGCAGATCAGGAAAAATGCGCCTGAGCGTGTGATCCTTCAGGCTGAATCTGAACACGTCGTTGGTCGGACTCAGCGTGACGCCTCCGAAGATGAAAGCCTCGTCGCCGCGTTTCACCAGCATTTGATCGTACACATCGATGCCGGCAAAGAGGTTGTCTTCGCGAAAAATTTCTCTTCCGCCTGCAATGTTGTAGCCGAAAATATAAGGCAGCCGCAGCGAGTCACCCGTTGCCGGAGAGGGAAGTCCGCCAAACAAATAAAAGTCATTTTGGTGAATCACCCCGCTCGCAAAATTGCGCGCAAAATTGACATTGATACGATCGATGCGCGGCGCGTCTTTGAAATTCCACAGCTCAATGCCGAATAATTTGGCAGGATCGGTGACGAATCGGTTATGGATGCCGCCCGCGATAACCAGGCTGTCGCCGTAAGGCGCTGCCACAAACCAGGCGCGTGGCGCGTTCAAGTTTGCAACGGCAGACCAGCGATTTCTGGCCGGATCGTAAGCATAAATGAAACGAACCTCGGTGCCCAAAGAATCAAAATATCCGCCGAAGATATAGATCGATGAATCATGCACGATCGCCTGCCCGCCGGAAACCGGAATAATCATCTCGCCGACCGTTTGCCAGTCACCACCCCATACTGTGCCTGCCGGCAGAGACAGCGCCAAGATGAGCAAAAAGCTTTTCATTCGATTGTATTCTCCAATCATGTCAAACCAGTTTATGCAATTTTCGTTCCGGCTGCATGATCACATCTCATAAAAAAAGTAGTCCTTACCAAAAAAAGCATTCACGCAAAGCCGCGAAGGCGCAAAGGTTCGCAGAGAAAACAGAAAATCTCTTTGCGTATTCTTTGCGTCTCTGCGTCTTTGCGTGCGCTTTTGCTTTTAGCTGTGGCTTATGCAACTTGTGAGGATTCCAAAACAGCAACTCGCAAGCATAACATTCTATTTACCATCATTGATCTCGAAATTGAGCCGGTAGCGCAGCGTGTCCCGTTTCTGAATGACGATTTTCTGGCTGACTTCGGGATAGCGAGGATTTTTAATCGTGAGAACATGGTTTCCCGATTGAATGATGAGCGGATTTTGCAGCGGTGTTTGTCCGGCGTATTGGCCATCAATGAAGATATCGCCCCAGGGATAAATCTGGCAATCAAGATAGCCGAATAATGTATCCAAATCAACATGCACAGTCGTCATGGCCTCGGGTTGAATCTGAATGATTTGGGAATAGAGCGGATACTGCGGGTGTCGCAATGTCAAGCGATGTTGGCCCGCCGGCAGGGCGAGCGGTTTTTTTAGCGGTGTCGTATCGATTTTTTGAGAATCAAGATAGACCTCAGCCCAAGGCAGGCATTGAATGTCCAGTTCTCCAAATCCGTTGAGTACCGAAGATGTATGCTGGATTTTTTCCGTCGCCGGTTCGAGATTTTTCAGAGCAGGTTTTTCTCGAGTCAATGGTGAGACCAGAACGGAGGGATCGCTTGCAGCAAGATTTTTTGCCGATGGAACTTCTTGCTTGGTCTCAACAGAATCAGAAACGTGGCTGGCACTTTCGATCGCGTCCGGCTGGATGGGCGCACGCAACAATTGCCAACCTACAATCAACGCGATTAGGCAGGCTGCTGCAACAGCCCATTTCCTTGATACCAAATTTTTGCGCGAATGCTCCGGAGTTGAAGTTGCTTGCTCTACATGCGCCTCGTCGATTTCAAGCAAAGCCAAAACCTCCTGCGCCGAGGCCAGCCGTTTATTGCAATCGCGTTGCAAGAGTTTTTCGACAACCACGTGGATTTTTTCCGGAACATTCTCCGCTTCTTGCCGGAGCGCGCCTTCACTTTTGAGCTGGATGTTGGTAAACGTTTCGTTCAAGTCGCTGCCGAGAAAGGGATTCCTGCCGGCAAAAAGCTCGAAGGCCACAATTCCCAAGGCAAACAAGTCGCTTTGCAGCGTGAGCTTTTCGCCGCGAATTTGCTCCGGCGACATGTAACTCGGCGTGCCGACGATGGAGGCTTTGTGCGTCAACGCCGGCTCATTCAAAATCAGCGCCAGGCCGAAATCGGCGATTTTCAGATGCAAATGGCGATTCACCAAAATATTCTCAGGCTTGATGTCGCGATGGATCACCTGGCTTTGATGCGCGGCGTGCAACCCGCGAGCAAGCTGAATCAGCAGATTTTCCTTTTCGGCAGGGGAGAGCTTGTTCTCTGCGAGCCACTCCCGCAAGCTGCGGCTCTCGAAATGCTCGAACGAGATGTAGAAAAAATTCTCGAAGACGCCGAAATCCAGCACTTTGATGATATTGGGATGATCGAGCCGCGCCAGAATTTTGGCTTCGCGCTTGAAGCGCTCAAGCAGGGATTGATCGGCCAGCTCGCGGGTGTCCAAGGTTTTGAGAACGACTTGTTTATCCAAATAAATGTGGTGGGCAAGATAAACCGCGCCGTGCGCATCCTTTTTGAGGCATTCGATGATACTGAATTTGTCGAAATGCAACGGCGATTGATTTTTCGGATGCGAATTTGGCATAATAACGGTGTAAAAATCTAACGAAGCTTCGCTTCAAACTAACGGATACGAAGCTGATAACACACGGATCAAAAACGCACACGGATTTTTTAAAGAGCTTTTTCTGTGTGAGTTCTTGATCCGTGTGTAAGCAAAGCTTACTCTGTTTATAAAGTTTTTTTTAGTGCTCAAAATCCCAGTAAACCAACTGTGAAAATTCGACAAAATTAGCCCAGATAAAGAAGCGACCAACAGATAAGAAAATCGTTGTAACTATTCCATCTCCTTCAGCTTTTTCTGCACCCACCGCACGGAAACGTCCAACGATTTTGCGGTTTGCGTGCGATTGCCGCCGTATGCCTCCAACCGCTGCTTGAGCAGTTTCTTTTCAAATTCCTGCAACGTGCCGTGAGAAGAAAACTTTTCCTCCGGCTCGGTCTCGTCCAGCGTGATGTGCTCCGGCAGCAGTTGGCGGCCCTCACATAGGATGAGCGAACGCTGCAAGACATTTTCCAGTTGCCGCACGTTCCCCGGCCAGGAATAATTTTGCAGCTTCTCGACCGTTTCGCGAGGCACGGCAATATTTTCGCCGCCATAGCGGATAATAAAATGCTTGGTGAGCAGCGGAATATCGCCGCTGCGCTCACGGAGCGGCGGTATGGTAATGGGAAAAACGTTCAGACGATAATATAAATCTTCGCGAAACCGGCCTTCTTTGACGAGCTGATTGAGATTCTTGTTCGTCGCGGCAATCAGGCGGACGTCGACTTTTTTTACTTGGGTATCGCCAAGCCGGATGATTTCGCGGTTTTGAATCACACGCAGCAATTTTGCCTGCAGCGCCAGAGAAATATCGGCAATCTCATCCAGAAAGAACGTGCCGCCGTCAGCCACCTCGAACAGGCCTTTTTTGTCGCTGGCAGCGCCGGTGAAAGCGCCTTTCTTATAACCGAAAAGCTCGCTCTCCAGCAGCGTGTCCGGAATCGAGCCGCAAAATTGCGCCAGGTATGGTTTGCTCCGGCGCGGACTCAGATGATGGATGGCTTGCGCGGCCAAATCCTTGCCCGTTCCGCTCTCGCCCAACAGCAGCGCGGTCGCATCGGTCACCGCCACTTTATGAATGAGCGCCGCCAGTTTTCGCATCGCCGGACTCTCGCCGATGAGATTCGGCACTTTTTGCACGGACTGCAACTGATTCTGCAGGGCCAGGTTTTCGTCCCGCAGCTTTTCGAGGCGAATGATTTTGTCCAGCGCCAGCGAGACGAGATTGGAAAAGAAATCCAGAAAGCGCAAGTTCTCTTCGGTAAAGGCGGCGCGGTTTTCCCGGCTGTCGACGAGAATCACTCCCCAAAACTTGCCCTCGCTAAAAATCGGCACGGCAATTACGGACTTGATGGAATGGATTTGCACGCTTTGAAGCTGCGAGAGCCGCGGATCGCTTTGCACGTCGTGGTAAAGACAGGGTTTTTGCTTTTCGAGAACCTGGCGGAGAAGTCCCGAGGAAAACGCCGAGAGATCGATGATGTCTTGTTGTTTCACGTGGCGCGCGATGATCATGGAGAAGTCGTTTTTTTCGGCATGATATTGCGCGACCAAGCCACGATCGGCATTGACCACTTGAATGACGAGATCGAGGGCGTCTTTGAGCAGGTCCTGCTGATAATAGGCGGCGTTTAATTTTTTGCTGATCTGATAGAGAATCTCAAAATGATGGTCGTCGAAGGGCATGGTGGAGATTTTTCTTTTTTAAATTTTGTATCACCGATTTTCATTCTAAAAATTAGGGTAAACTTTTGGGGCCAAATTTTGTGAACGCACACTTGGCGATGTTCACAAAACCCTTGCCGTTCTTTGAAA
>JAKEEU010000319.1 GCA_022616415.1 Candidatus Zhuqueibacterota bacterium
CCGCAGGGGAGCCTGAAAAGGCTCCTATTGCTTACACTCTTTCCAGGCAGCTCATTGTTAATAAAACGCTTAAATCAAACTAGCCTGACGGTAATGGGCTTCGCCCCTCTGGACACCCCAGAGTACAGAGCTTCAGAGTTACAGAGTTCAGAGTTTACAGTGATCAGAGTAATGGGCGCAACACCACACGAAAACCGAGATTCCTGACCCGGTTGAACGGATCGTCCCTGTAGCGCGCGGCACAACGGACGAACCTGACATTGACGTAGAACGCACCGCCGCGAAGAACACGGAGAACATCACGAGACGCGTCAAGCTGTTCGCGGCCATCATTTGGGTCATAAGGATAATTTTTTCCCCACAAGCAGCGCGTCCATTCCCAGACATTGCCGCTCATCTCTAACACCCCATAGGGGCTGGCGCCATTGGGAAAAATTCCCACCGGGGTCGTATCTCCCAAGCCAAGCTCACTACAATTACACCGCGTCGCATCAAAGGTTTCGCCCCAAGGATATTCGCGCGCTTCTTTGTCACCGCGCGCGGCTTTCTCCCATTCTGCTTCACTCGGTAGGGCAATGGTTTTCTCCGTCACTTGACTCAACCATTGGCAATAGGCGATGGCATCATCCCAGCTCACATTGACCACGGAATGGCTCTCTTTTCCTTTCGGGGGACGACCATCCTGCCAATGCTCCGGCGCACGATGAGCAGTGGCTTGCACGAAGAGGTGATACTGGGCATTGGTAATTGGCACACGGGAAATAAGAAACGCGTTTAGATGCAGTTTGTGCGCTGGCTTTTCATTACTGTAACCCTTCTCACTTCCCATCCAAAATTCTCCGGCGGGGATTTCTACCCATTCCGGCTCGCCATACGGGAGCGTCCAATGGGCCGCGCCAACTCGCACGAGCGCTTCCATTGCCGCCCTTCTTCGCTCAATCCAGTCTTTGGCATCAAATTTTCTCAGCCATTTTGTTTTTGCCAGCAACGAAGGCGGCGTTTCCAATCCTTGACGCAAGCGTTTTTGCACCGCATTCTCCAAGTCACCTTGCACGCGGTTGCTGCCGACGTCCCGCAAACATTCGGCGGCCAGCACCAAGTTGTGGTACGGTACCGGCTCAATCTTCTGCTCGGCAATGGCACGAATCAGGCGGGTGGTGCGCTCTTTACTCTGCGTGCTCAAGAAGCCGGCTTCCAGCTAAATAACTTCGCGCCACCACGGCTCGGGCGTGCGTTTCAGAGTATACTCGACGTAGTCATCTCGGGCGGCAATCGCCAATGCGGCCAGATACTCTTGAAAGGTGAGATGGGAAAAGGCATAAACCCCCTCGCCACGAGCAGTCAATAAACCGGTGCGTTCTTCGATCACGCGCAGAAAACGGTCAACCGCAGCCTCGGCTTCCCGCTCATTCCTTAAGATCTCGATAAACATCAGCCGAAGCGATTGACGCAGACTATCTGCCTCAATCTCTTTTTGTTGACGATCGTGCATCTGCAAGGCCACACTTTGCAGCATAAGCGGATTGATCGCCAACTCCTGAATGCGCTCGTTGCTGCGGATGGCGGCCATCAATTGGCGGGTTTGTGATTGCGCATAGGTTTCGGCATCCAATCCCTGGCCCATCTGACCAATCGCCACGAGACGGTGCCAATCATTCAAAAAGCGCTCAACCTCGGCGAGCGTGAAATCGCGCACCGTGGTGGTGACGTAGCTCTCTCCCAAGCGCGCCGTGCCGGTGTAACCCACGACGCGGCTGGTGACCACAAAACGGCATGGCGGATAGGCCCGCGTGAAAGCTTCCACCAAACGCGCGACGCGGCGGCGGAGATCCGGATCCGCTACTTCGTCGAGGCCATCCAACAACACCACGGCCTGGCCTTGCTGCAAGTAAGAATCAAAAAAATTTCGCGGCAGCTCGATGCGCTCATTTTTCAAGGACTGGTGCAAAAATTCCAAAAGCAGGGCGTGGCCTTCGGTGCCATCTTCAGCCGGATGGCGCGTTTGCAGGAAAGCCCCGATTTGACGGAGCGGAAGGAGCACCGGCAAAGCACCGGATTCGTGCAGGCCCAACTTTTCCCTCACCAAATGACTGGCCTGCGCCAGATCTCGCGCATAGAGCAGCGCCAGGTGACGCAGCAACGTGGTCTTGCCGCTGCCCGGATCTCCCAACACAACGAGGCGGCGATGCTCCGCCATCGCCTCGTTAACGCTGACGGTCACCGTTTCCGTGGTGAGCGCCGGACGCTCGCCGTGCAGCTTGCGCCACTCGCCGGGCGCCAGAGCCGCCTCAGCGTTCAACCATTTCTCTTCGGCTTGCACGGTGCGCTGTTGCGTCGCGCGCAGGGTTACGTAGATTTGTTCCAGCTCGATATGCACCAAGCGTCCACCGGAGCGAATGCCTTGTAGTTGCAGATAGCGGTTGCGGGCAATAATGTGTTCCAGATAGCGCCCCAGCGCCGACTCGCGATCCACCGCATCCATTTGCACTGGCGCTTCGCCAATTACGACGGTGGCGCCTTTTTCTGCAAAGACGACGTGGCCCTGGCTGTGGATAATATCGGTTCCAGCAATGACGGTTTTGTCCCTGCCGGTGACATCGGCGCCAACCGTCACCTCGCCGGCCATGAGGACACCACTGACTTCGCCTTCAACCACCGCGCCTTCGCCAACCGCTTTGGCGCCTTTTCCTTGTGCAATCGCGCCGGGGCCGTGGACCGCTGCTTGGAACCTTGAGAAATTGCCCAATTTCTGCAATTCCTGCTGCAACGTTTTGACGAACCATTGGCGTTCCTTTTCGGGAAGTTCCGCTTTGGCGATGGAGATGGCATCAAGCTTTTCGACGATAGTATCGATTTCTTCACGCAAAGCCGGTTCCTTTTTTATTCTCGCTTGCAAATAACGCTCCGCTTCAGCTCGATCACGCCACGATTGCAGCCCGCCGGCAAGCAGATTGGTGCCGACACCGGCGAGGACTTGCCCCAGCGCCACCAACGCCGAAAAGTCGCCTTGCTGAAAAGCGGCGATCACTGGCCATAGTGACGCCGCGGCGATGGTGCCGTAAATGGAATCAACCTTGCGGTCGTCGATACGCCGTTTCAAATCTTTGAGATAAGCTTTGCACTGCTCGCGCCAGGTTTGCAGATTGAACGCCATGGTTGCTTCATCCAATTTTGCATTTTGTGTTATATCGGAAAGGACCAGATGACTAAAGAAGATAAGCGAGTTTGCGGGAAAAGTCAAGGAGGGAGAACAATTTTGGATAATGCCTCAGATTGGATGGAAGAACACCGTCCGGACGCTTTGTTATACGCAATGTTGACGAGTTCATGAAATTCAGCGTCCGGACGGTACATCTGTAACTTATCTTACAATTTTGGGCGAAGTTCGACTTGCGCAGCGGGATTGATAAAATTTTGAGGCGTCGTTACGCAAGTCGAACTTCACTTTCCGAGTTTATTGCGATATTGCCTCCTCGAAGCCAAAATGAGTTTGCCAATTGCCATCCTGCACGACGATTGGCGGCAAGCTTTCGATAATGTTGTATTTTCGGCGCGCATAAACCGTTTTCTCGTCGTCTTGCATCGTCAGCCCGATCACTTCACCATCGTTATTGAGCGCGAAGCTGGCGCGAATGAGCTTGCCGATGCCTGGATGAAACCCCACGAACTCGGTTGCCGATTGCGGCGCAAATCTCGTATAAAGCAGCGACAGCGAGCCCGGCATGAACGTGAACGCACCGTCTTTCCATTGGAAACGGTAAATAGCGCTCCAGCGCTCGAAGTTGAGCCGAACATAAGTTGTTGGCGCCCAAACCGCCGGCACGGTGCCCAAAATCTCGAATGACTGCAAAGCGCCGTAGCCTTCTTCCAACTGCATCCATAATTTGCTGAAAAACGCCTTGATGGCATCGGCGGACATGCGGCCGCACTGTTTCATCACGAAAGGACTGAAGTCGCCTTGGCCGGCTTTATCAAGAATGGCGGCGATGCGGGTGTCATACTCGGTTGGTGAGCGGCGCTGGCGATAGCGCGCTGAAACCAGCAGATCAATCGCCTCCTGGCCTTCGGCGGCGATTTTCAGCCCGCCATTTTCCGCCGCCACTTTGAGCTTCGCCCCCGAGGGCAGCTCGTAGACTCCGGCATATTTTTTCAGAATGGTGGAATCGATTTCGACCTCATCGGGCGGCAGCGCGTACTGGCGATCAAAGATGATGGCGGGAAGCTCGTGTTGCAAGCTCGTCATCGGGAGAAAGCCGCCAAAAATTTTATTTGCAACGGCGATCACCACAACGTCTTCATCCGGATAGCGTTGAAACAAACTATTGAACCCATCGGAATGTACGCCGCCGTGGCTGACGAGAGCAGTTCGACGATCGGTGGTCTCGATTTTCCAACCATAGCCATAATCCACACCACGATCGTCGGTCGAAGCCTGAGCGGTGAACAGATTTCGTTTTGCGCCTTCGGACAAGACGGTGTTGTTGCGCAGCGCCGTCTCCCACTTGTACAAATCACCCACCGAGGTCAGCACGTAGTACGCGCCACGAAATTGGTAATCAGGTTGCCGCCAATGCGGCGGGCCGTTGTCAATCGACTCATTATAGCCGTGCGCCACCAGCGCCGGAGCCCATTTGCAGGAATCCAGATAAAATCCGGTATTGAGCATTCCGGCCGGCTGAAATAATTCTTCGGCAAGAAACGCCTCATACGATTGTCCCGAAACGCTCTCGATGACAGCGGCCAGCAAAGTATAACCGAGATTGGAGTAAGAATATTTTTGGCCGGGGTTTGTCTTGAGCGGAGCGTGCAAAACCGCCGATAGAAAGCGTTCGCGACTATAATTGCTCTCTTGCGCGAGCTCGGCTGGAAGCCCGGAAGTGTGGGTCAGCAAATGGTGTAAAGTTACTCTGACTTTGTCTTTCGGCACATTGGAGAGAAACTTGCTGAGGCGATCGCTGGTCTTGAGCCGATTCCGCATTTCCAGCTTCAGAATCGCCGCGGCGGTGAATTGCTTGGTGAGCGAGGCGACGTCAAACACCGTTTCATTCGTGATCGGGATGCCGCGCGCGCGATTGGCCCAACCGTAGCCCTTGTGAAGAATGATTTTGCCTTTTTGCGCCACCAGCAGCGCGCCCGAAAATCCGAACCTGGCCAGCCGTGTCATGTATTGATCGAGCTTGGCGCCGAGCTTGCCTGCGACAATGCTCTCGCCATATTCATATTGCGCGAAGCTCGATGTTGAGCTAAAAAAGAGAATAAAAAGCAGCGGCAGAAGTATTCTTTGTTTTCCCCCAATGCGGACGGAACGCAACCAAACAGAAAAAAGTGTATCCGCCGAACTTCGCCGAAACCACCGAGTGTCGCCGAAAAAATTCTTTCGGCGAATCTCGGTGCTTTCGGCGTTTCTCGGAGGAAACTTCTTTTGTTTTTGCAAAGGTTTTATTTGTATCGGCATATCGGCCTCCGCCGCGTCGATTCCTTTGTCAGTGGCAACAAAATAAAAAAGGCCGGCTATGCCCTACCGCATGAGCCGACCTTTTGAATTTTTTCAAACAGCGTAACGCGAATTTGCAAGAATTAACTTACGGAACAAACTGCCATTTTGGAGAAATCTTTTTTGCATTTGACAAAATTGTCTTGAATGGCAAAAAGATTCCCGCAAAAATGACGTAACGCGAGTTTTAAAACGGCAGATTGAATGGCGATACCCGGTTGTCCGCCAGAATTTGGTTCATATCGACGGCGATGATGGTGTTGTTGCCGGACACGGTGAAAGCATCAAGCCCATCGCCGTCAGGAATATAAGCCGGCACCAGCACGACGGTGCCGAGGTCGCCGGGATTGATTTTGTCGTTCGTCTCGATTTCACGCTGCATAATCGGGAGACGAATACCCAAATCACTCATGCGGCGGCCTTCGTAGAAAAAGATTTCCTGGCGCGCCAGATACAGTGCGCGCAAAATTTCGGCTGGCGAACTCAGCGCCGCAACCGCGGCAGGATCGAGACTGATGCCGGAAATTGTAAACACCGAAACTTGCGCTCCTGCTCTCGGCAAGATCAAGTCGGCAAGCGCCGGCGCGGCCGGACTCGCTTGCACGGTTCCACCTGCCGGACGTCCACGCCGCGGATCGCGATCTATAAACGCCGTAGTCGCACGATTCCTGACCAGGTTGATCGCATTCACCAGTGACTGCACCGCGCCGGCGTAGTCACCATCGGACAAAGCGGCTTCCGCCAGAATGAGATAAGCCTCTTCGATTTTCGCGGCGGCAATTGGTTTATCGCGGTCGATGTATTTCGGATCGAGGAAATCCAGCCGCGGCAATGGTTGAACGTCGTTGTTGACGCGGCTGACCGCAAAGGTGAAGCAATTGTTGGTATTGTTCTCGGCATCAAACGGGGCCGAAAAGACAAAATTCTGCGGTCCGGCCAGCGCCAGATTGGCTTCGGCAACTGCCATCGCCTTGTCTCCCGCCAGCCGATAGGCGCGCGCCAGCACCAAGTGGATGCGCGCTGGAAAATCCGCATGTTGGCTGATGGCGAGAGCGGCTTTAAAGTCGTCGATCGCGAGCTGCACCAACTGGTTTCCCGGACTGACCGGGCCATCCTCGATTACGGGAACGGCCACGAAATTTTCCGCCGAAAGCAGATTCGCCATGCCGCGATAAAACGTCGCTTCCGCCTTTTGCTCGTCGGTGGCTTCGGCGTCGTTGGGAATGACGCCGGTAAGCGCAAAATCCGCCAGGGCCCTAAGCTCCTGCACTTCAAAATAGGGGCCCGCGGTGGTGTGATCCAGGGTAAGGTCCGACGGCTGAATCGAACGCGGCAGATCGGTTTGCGGGGAAATGAAAGTCGAAATATTGTCGTAATTGTCGGAAACGACGTCGGTGTAGTAGGCGATATCTTCGATCGCATCGGAGAAGCGAAACACCACGCCGTTTAAAAACGGCCGGGTTGCACCGGTGCCGCCCTGACGCAGGCTTCCCTCCGTGGTTTGCGGATTTCTAACATTGGTCGGATCGACGATGTCGCATGCGCTCATCGCCAATGCCAAAATAACCACGCCCAGAAATGGCATGACCGGCCAGTTTGTTCTTTTGTTGATGTTTGTCATGATCAACTCCGTCTCGATATATGAAGTGCTCGAAATGCAAAATTTCAGTTCTGTATAAAAATAAAACAGCATTATAACTCAACCTGCAAGCCGAAACGCACCTGGCGCGGCGGCGGCAGCGTAAAGAAATTGATGCCGCCGACGTCGACGTTCGTCACGCTGCCGGTGCGGAAGCCGTGCAGCTCCGGATCCATGTCTTTGTTGTCGGCAAAGGTGACGACGTTCCGAACGCTTGCCGTCAGTTGCAGTTGCGTGCCGAAATAGGGGCGCGGCAATTTGTAGCTGGCAGAAATTTCGCGAATCTTGAAGAAGCTGGCGTCTTCGACGAAAACGTGCGAAGCCGTGTCGAAGGCGTAGCCCTCCGGCACTAACGAAGCATGGGGCTCACCGCCATTAAAGAAACGCAGAACCGCGCCGGTATTCAAAATATAGCCGCCGCTCTGGCCGTCTCCCAAGATCGACAGTTGCAGATTTCGCATAACGGTCAGATTGGCGCCAAGGGTGAAATATTTATCCGCGAATGGCGAGCGTTCGAGCAGCGTGTCGAATTCCTTTTGTGGCGTCGCCGGGTCATCGTTTGGCTTGGTGGTGCTGAAGACGCCGACTGGCTTGCCTTCCTCGACACGTTGGGGCAGGAACGAGAAGCCGCCGATGCTGAACGGTTGCGATCCGCCCAGGCTGGTGACTTCATTATGCAGGGTCGAATACGAGCCGCGCAAAGAGAAGCGGAAATTTCGTGAGTTTAAAATCGTCGCGTTGACGCCCAGCTCGACGCCGGAATTTTCAATCGTGCCGACGTTGCGCAATTGGAATCCCAAGCCGGTGGACGGAGCGCTGGGAACGTTCAACAATGCGTCAACGGTCTTTGAATTAAACACGTTGAGTTCCACTCCCAGACGTTCACGCAGCAACGCGGCATCGACGCCGTATTCGAACGTGCGGGTTTTTTCGGGTTTCAAGTCGTCATCGCCGGGGTTGCCGAAATTGGCGGCGACGCCGTCGAGAAAAGCGCCTTGTGTAAACGTCTTGTCCTTCGTGAACGGCGCCGGGAAACTGCCGGTTTCCCCCCACGAGGCGCGCAATTTCAACTGATCCCAGAAACTCCCCCACGGCAAGCTATGCCATAAACTTTCATCCGAAAGGTTGTAAGCGATGCCGAGTTTGGGATAAGTGGCCAGATTGACTTGATCTCCGAAAGCGGTGTTGCCGTCAAACCGAACGCCGGCATTGATAAATATTTTGCTTAGGAGGCCGATTTGCTCGTTGAAGAAAAAGCCGCCGCTAAAAATCTGGCGATTGGATTCCAATGGCGCGAGGTTGGCGGCATTGTCGAAATCATCGGTTCCCGGCAAGCCGAACTCGGTAGCGGTAACGTTGCTTTCGCGGTCCTCCTGGCGAAAGCCCTGCCCGCCAAAAGTGAACGTCGAGGTCAGATTGCCGGTGTTGGGATACTTGACGGTGCCGGCATAATCCAAAGTCAACGTGAGAAATTCGCGGTCGGAACGGCCCAACCCGCCGCCCGGCGTGCTGGTGATGCGGGCCGCCGCAATCGGAATGAATTGGCGCTCTTCGTTTTTGCGATAATCCATGCCGACGGTCAGCCGCTGCGAGAGGTACCGAGAGGGATCGTGCGAGGCGGTCACGCCAAAATTGTAACGGTTCACGTTGTAGGTCAGATCAGGCAGGGAGTATTCTCTCACTAACGCCCGGCGCTCGGCGTCGGTTACGCCGTCACTAAAAAATTGGGCATTGTGGGATTCCACGGCGCCGTACAAATCCGCAATGGCGTTGCCGTTCAACATGCGCTGGAAATTGTCGCGAACCAGGCCGCCGGAAAAATCGAATTGCCACTTGTCATTCGGCAGGGCGCGGAAGCCGGCACGAAAAGAATACTGCTCGTTCCCGTCTTTGGGAAGCACGCCGTTGCTGTCGAAAAGGTAACCGCTCAAATGATAGGTCAGAACTTCGCTGCCGCCATCCACACTGGCGGAATACTTTTGATGATAGCCGGTCTCCAAAACGGCGTCTTTGGTAAAATCCTCGATGATGAATTTGGTTTCCGGGCTGTTGAATCCCTGCTCCGTTTTGAATGAGTAACGCGCCGGGCCGGCCTTTCCCTTTTTGGTAAAAATTTGGATGACGCCGCCGGCCGCCTCGGAGCCGTAGAGCGTCGCCGCAGCGCCGCCTTTGGTCACTTCGATCCGGTCGATGTCGGCGACGAGAATGTCCGACAACGCATTTTGCGCCAGTCCGCCGGTGCCCTGTTCGAGGCGGAAATTGTCGTTGTTGTCAAGCTTCACGCCGTCGAGGTAAATGACCGGCGTTTGGCTTTGCGAAGCGCTGTTGACGCCGCGCAACCGAATGCGGCTGCCGGTTCCGGGCAGGCCGGAGTTGATATTGATCGCTCCACCGGTAACCCGGCTTTGCAGCAATTGATCGACGGACGACACCGGCGTCAATTCGATATCGCGGCTGTTGATGATGGAAATCGACGTGGTCAATTCTTTCTTCTTCAACTCGTAACCGGTTCCGGTTACAACGACCTCGCCCATCTCCAGCACGCTTTCTTTTAAGGCGAAATCTACGGAGAGTTGTGCATTTGCCGTGACGGTCACTCGCACTTCCTGCGCGTGATAGCCGATGAACGTTGCCGTGATCTTTAGAGCGCCGGCCGGCACGTTGGCGATTTTGTAAGTGCCGTCGATCGCGCTGGCGCTTCCCAGGCGGGTGTTTTTGACTAAAACGTTAGCGCCCGGCAGCGGCTCACCCGTTCTCGCGTCAGTCACCTTCCCGACGATGGCGCCGACGACCTGGGCAAAGCCGCTTGCCGGGTACAACCAACAAACGCTCGCGATGATGGCGAAGAATAACCAAAAACGTTTTTTGGAAAAAGAAAGCATATTCTAACTCCTTTCGAATTGATTTTCAGCTTCTTGAGGCGCGTAAGTACGAGGATGGCTGGAAGGAAAAATCGGATACGCAAGCTAAACCTGCACCGTGGTCTGCAAAAGGCCATCCGTCCCTTTGGCGCCGGCTTGATGAGAGTAGCCGCTCTCTGCAAGCCCGAACGAATTTAAGCACAAATCGATATGGCAGCCGAAAAACCTCCTTCTTTTTTAGCCAAATTATATTGCCCTTTTTCCCGAAGCCGCGCGACTGCGGCTGTCAAGGTGTCGAACAATTCGGCAATCACGAGCGGCTTGGCAATCACTTTCTCGATGCCGCACTGTCGCGCGGCGTTTATCACTTCGAGATTGCGATAAGCCGTGACCAGGAAAAGCGCCAGATGCGGCTGCATGCGTTTCAGCTCACGGCACACTTGCAGGCCATCCAAGCCCGGCAAGCTGTAATCACAGAGAACGATATCGAACGGCTCCTGTTTGACGGCTTCAATGGCCTGGCGGCCGTTCACAACCCCACGCACGAAAAAGCCTTCCTCCCCCAAAAGCTCCCGCAACCCGGTTAACGCGTTAAGGTCGTCTTCGACAATCAACAGACGACCCAAGACGAAGGAAATCATAGACATTGTGCCCTTGGTTTCGGTTCCTCGCGTCGGGTGATAAAAAGTAATGAATTGAGAGGAATGATGCTATCGCATGAATATGCGATTTTTTGCTCAAGCATGAATAGCGACGAGCCTTTCTTTCAACGCCTTCGCCACCGCTTCGGATTTGGAGCGGACGTGCAGTTTCTGGTAAAT
The DNA here is from genome assembly GCA_022616415.1 of Candidatus Zhuqueibacterota bacterium. Classification (GTDB taxonomy): domain Bacteria; phylum Zhuqueibacterota; class Zhuqueibacteria; order Zhuqueibacterales; family Zhuqueibacteraceae; genus Zhuqueibacter. Next base: position 10,816 of record JAKEEU010000319.1, read on the forward strand.
ATGCCGGATGTGTGAGCGAACCGTGTCCTGGCTGATGAACAACACATTGGCAATCATCTTGTAGCTCATGCCCTTGCACAATTGCGCAAGGATATCTTTCTCGCGTTGCGTCAGCGGCGAATGCGGCTCCATTTGAAATGAACGCACCACCATGCGTGCGATGCCGGCGCTCATCGGCGCGCCGCCGTCGTGCGCCTCGCGCACCGCCTCGAGCAATTTTTCCGGCGGCATGCCTTTAATGAGATAGCCGCAGGCGCCGGCACAGAGCGCGTCAAAGACGAGGTCGTCGTCATCATAAACCGTCAACACTACGACGTTTTGTTGCGGCAGCTTCTTTTTGATCTCACGAATGCCCTCGATGCCCGACATGCCGGGCAGGCCGATGTCCATCAACACGATATCCGGCTGATCATCCGCAATGCCGGCAAGCGCGGTCTCGCAATCACAGTAAGCGCTGGCGCAGCAAAAATCGCTGCTGCTGTCGATTAAAAAAACCAGATTTTCCCGCAGGTCGTCGTCATCTTCGACTATGGTAACGGATATCATAGCGTTCCTTCTCCGCACGTTGTTTTTTTAAAGAAAGTAATTGTGGCTTTCAACAAAATCCATAACCCGTTCAGGGTATTGAGCCGTTGAACTGAATCTTGGTTCCGCGGTCCGGGCTGGCAAAAACATTCAACCGGCCGCGAATTTTTTCGGCGCGTTTCTTGACATAGCGCCAATCCGGCCCGGCAACGGAGTCGTCGTTGCCAAAACCCTTGCCATCGTCCACCAGATATATCTCCAAACTTTGCCCGTTTGGGGCGATTCCCAAGGTGACGTTTTTGCAGCCGTCGTGCCTCAGGCTATTTTGCATACCGGCTTTAAAAATTTGGATGAGGTGGCGTTTCCAATCCATCGGCAAGCTGATTTGCTCCAGTTCTTCGCTTAGGCCTTTGATCTCGAAGTCGATCCCGGTTTTGGCAAACAACGCTTCGCCATAATCTCTCAAGCGCTCCGCAACATTGAAAAGCGAATCTTTGTTGCGATCGAGCGTCCAGATGAAGTCTCGCATCGCCTCCGACAAGCTCTTGGCGGTATCGCTGATCTTGCTCAGATGCGTGATCGCCCGCGGTGAAGCGTTATCGAGATTTCTTTTGCTCAGCTCGGCAAACAGGGCGATGTTGGTCAACTTTTGCCCAAATTCGTCATGAAAATCGTCCGCCACCTGCTTTCGCAGCAGCTCGTTTTCCGCTTTGCGCGCCTGCTCGATTTCCATCATGCGCGCCAATTTTTGCTTCACCCGGTGATCGTGGACAAGCATGAGCAGCAAAATCAGCGTGCCGGTCGCGGCAAAACGAAACCACCACGTTTTCCAAAACGGCGGATAAATGATGATCTGAAGCCCGGCGCCGCGCTCGTTCCAAACGCCGTCGCTGTTAGTGCCTTTGGCGCGAAAAATATATTTTCCCGGACTCAGATTGGTGTAGCTGACGCTTCGCCGCGTCCCGCCATATATCCATGCTTGGTCGAATCCTTCCAATTTATAAGCATATTGATTTTTGGCCGGATTGGCGTAATCAAGCGCCGCAAACTCGATTGAGAAAAAGTTCTCGTGGTGCGACAACTCGATTTTCTCCGGCTCGCGGCTTACGGTTTCGTCGAATTTTTTGAACGCGCTAATGACGACGGGCGGCACGTAAAAATTGTCTTTGAGGCTGTCGGGAAAAAAACAATTCAAGCCGTTAATGCCGCCAAAAAACATTTCCCCGATTGCGGCTCGGTAATAAGCCCCGCCGCTGAACTCCTTGCTCTGCAGCCCGTCACGCTCATCATAGTTCTTGCAGGCTCGAGTGCATGGATTGAATCTCGACAGCCCGTTATTCGAGCTGAGCCAAAGATTGCCGCGCTCGTCCTCCAAGATGCCGTAAATCACGTTGCTGGAAAGGCCGTTTTGCGTGGTAAAATGCGCGAATTTTCCGCTTTCACGGTCAAAGCGA
>JAKEEU010000320.1 GCA_022616415.1 Candidatus Zhuqueibacterota bacterium
GAGAACGTCGGCAAAGGCTTTTGATACCACGCGTCTTGCCGCACAGGCAGTTTGCCATCTTTAGCCAGTTGATGTGCCATCAACGTTACCAACGAAAACAAGCCTAAAATCGACGGCGTGCTGCGCGCAATTGCCAAATCCGACCACTGCCGTTGGGTTTCAAAACCCAAATGGGCGCGAACTTCTTCATTGGTTTTTGGATTTTTTAAAACTTCTTCCAAGGTCGGCAACCGTTTGCCTTTCACGCGTGGTCGTCCCATCTGGCCGGGCTTTCGTGGCGGCGCTGGCTCATACAACGCCGCATCCAAACGCAAGCGTGTGATCATGCAAATGGGTTCGGTGAGTTGTTGCGCGTTAAAAAGCAGTGAAATCGCGGCAAAACTGCCATCCGCGACGACTACCAAGAGACGATGCCGAAGCCATCGCCGCACTTGTAGCAACGTTTGCCACGCCCAGTCCGTGAGCTTTTTATGTTGGCGCTTGTAAGTTTTTGAGTAACGTTCTGAAGGGGCCAACGGTGTTAAAAACGGTAAGGCTCACACTCGTTTCGCCCATGGGATCGTGACCAACAACATCAAACTCAACCACTGCAGACCACTGGTTTTAACAAAGTGACTGTGACTGGAACGAACCGGATCGCGATAAATGCCTTTGGCTTTAATTTTCACGCCGCGCCGCCGTTCGAGGGTGTCGTCTAACCCCACGATGATTGGCCCATGTGGTGCGAAAGCTGTCACTAACAAGCCAGGCAAAATCCGACTGGCTGCTAAACTCGACCAAACAGCGCGATTGAGCACGCGATGATAATTTTGAAAATGTTTTTCGGCGCTCAATCCCATGATTCGCAACGCGGCGGTCACTGTCCGTTTGCCGGTGGCAAGGATGGCGCCGACGAATAACACTTGCGCTTGTGGCCAAATGCAATTGGAAAAGAGCGGTTCAAAAGCAACAACGAAGATAGAAAATTCTGGCGGCAGAGTAGACAATGGTCATTTCTCCGAATTGAGTATGACTATAATTTACTCTGCACTTTAGCATATTCCATTCGATATTATCCACTTTGTCGGACATGGCACGATCGACGAGGCGAGCCAGAGCAATTGCCTGGTCTTCGAAGGTTCAGGCGGTGAGCCGGATCTCGTCGATGCCGAGCGCTTGGGGCAACGCCTGCGGCAAATCGGTCCCCGTCTAATCTTGCTCAATGCTTGCGCCACCGGCGAGGGCATTGAAAAAGGCGCTTTCATCAACATTGGCCGCGAATTGCAGCGCACCACCGGCGCCGCCGTGATCGCCCAACAATATTCCATATCCGATCTTGGCGGCATCCTGCTCAGCGACGCTTTCTATAAAACCTTTGCAGAAACCCTCTCTCCCGAGCTTGCCCTCAACCGTGCCCGCCAAATCATTGCCGGCATCGGCGACACGCTGCCGAGCGACTGGGCCTCGCCGGTGTATTTTATTCGATGAATGAATGCAAAGTCGGGCTTGCCTATCGAATGTTTCGCTCATCGTCGTGCAATTTTTCTGCTTGCGTTCGGCCATCTTTTTGTGTATATTCAAATGAAAATTGACAAAAGTATAATCAAATAACTGTCATGGAGTGTAAGAAAATGAAAGTTAATGTCCTTGTTCAAAATAATATACCCGAGGGTTATATAGCTACCGTGCTTGGATGGCCGGATCTGATGATCAAGGGAAAAACTGAAGAAGAAGCACTTGACAATGTTCGTCACGCCGTGACAAGCCGGCTACAGCAAGCAAAAGTTGTGACTCTCGATATCCCGTTTGATGAGTCAAACGACCCGTGGATGAAGTTCGCCGGCATGTGGGAAAATGATCCCACCTTCGATGATTTCATGGCGGAAATCGCTGCCTACCGGCGAGAACTTGATGAGCAGGAAGGGGTTTGATGCTTTATATTCTTGACACAGATCACCTTAGTTTATTCCAACGCCGGCATCCTCAAGTTGTTGCTAAAATTCAAGCAACACCGCTGCCACAGCGTGCGATTACAATTATCACGGTCGAGGAACAATTGCGTGGTCGTTTGAGTCAAATCAGAAATGCTCGTAATGCAGAATCACATATTCGCGCATGTGCAGCTCTGAACGACGCCATTCGGTTATTTGCAAGCATACGCATCTTGGATTACGATGAGGAGGCGAATTTGCGCTATGAAGCTCTTCGGCAAATGAAAATTCGCATCGGCAGCCAAGATTTGCGGATCGCCGCCATTGCCTTGGCCACGGGCAGCATTCTCGTGACTCGCAACCGCTCGGATTTTGAAAAAGTACCCGGCTTGATAACCGAAGATTGGTCGGTGTGATATTAACCCCAAATTGTAAACCCACCCTTATCTTTGAATTTGCCAAATTCGTTACCTCCTAAAAGATGAGCTATGTCCGCCGTCATTGTCTTCGCCCTACTGTTGACTTTCCAACAGCACAATCCTTCTTCTACCGCCCACAGCTCGAAATCAGTCATTTGCATCGACCCCGGCCATCCCTCCGAAGTGAGCAGCGGCGCCGAATTGCAAAATGGAACAACAGAAGTGCACATTGTATGGATGGTTAGCCTCAAACTACAAAAGTTGCTCAAGGCAGAGGGTTTTAAAATCGTGATGACGAAGTCAGAAGAAGATGAATTGGTGAAAAATAAAGACCGCGCGCGGATTGCCAATGAAGCCAAAGCCGCATTACTGGTGCGGTTGCACTGCGACGCGAGCCCAGACAGCGGATTTGCCATCTATTATCCCGACCGGCAGGGAAGCAAAGACAGCATCACCGGCCCTTCGGAAATGGTCATGCAACAAAGCCAACAAGCTGCGGAAGCGATTCACGCTGAGATGGCGAGGGTATTGAAAGATTTGCTAAAAGACGGCGGCGTGCGCGGCGATTCCAAAACGCTGATTGGCTCCAAGCAGGGCGCGTTGACCGGCTCGATTTTTTCGCAAGTGCCGGTGGTAACGATTGAGATGGTCGTGCTCAGCAACAAGTCCGACGCAGAATTTATTAAGGCCGAGGAAGGGCAACGGAAAATGGCGCAGGCGATTGCGGCGGGGGTGGCGAGGTTTCTCAACAATCAAAAATAGAGGAGGTTGCCATGTCAACTTCAAAACATTTCGTTTTCGGCGTTGTTTTTATTCTTTTGGCGTTGACCTCGAAGCTCAACGCCCAAACGGAGGCGTTCACCCAAAAATGGGAGCGGGTGAATTTTGCCGAGTATATTCTCGATCTTAAGGAGCTCGAAGGCTTATCACTGGTGGAATTGAAATACCTGCGCGGCATCGTCTTCGGCCGTCACGGACGGAGGTTTGGAGAGCCGGTGATTCAAGATTACCTGAATAGTCGCCCCTGGTACAAGCCAAACCCGAATTATAACCCTTCGGTGCTCAATCCGATCGAGCGCAAGAACATGGACACCATTAAAGAGGCTGAATGGCGAAAGCATCCGCACATTGACCCGGGCGATTTGCGCTTTTACCGTGACCGGCTGATCAAGGAAGAAGAGCTTGGCGAGCACACCGAAGTCGAGTGGCGGATCATGCGCGCGGAGATCGAGGCGTTGCACGGGAAAACGTTCGACGATGCGCCTTGGCTGCAGCAATTCTTCGAGGAGCGCTACTGGTATAAGCCGAATTATGACTACGACCCCAGCCAACTCTCCGAAATCGAACGCCGAAACCTTGCCATGATTATTGCGGCAGCCAATAGGCAAAAGAAACTCGTGTTGGCCCCAGGTGAGATGGATAAGTTTCAAGACAAACTGATCACGGAAGACATGCTGAAGGGATTGGGATTGTATGAACTGCGGATATTGCGGAATGAAATCTATGCTCGGCGGGGCCGGCGTTTCCGCACGCCGTGGATTGAGCAATACTTCTACAGTCAGCCTTGGTATAAACCGCTGCCGGATTTTCGCGAGCCGCAGCTTTCCGCCATTGAGACCAAGAATATCGCGACAATTGTCAACCTCGAAAACAAAATTCACGAGGAATTGAGCGCCAAGCCGATCTCGCAAGAGCTACTTCAAGGCTTATTCCTCGAGGATGCGCGCAAGCTGCGGAACGAAATCTATGCACGCCACGGCAAGGTGTTCAAAGACAAATGGCTGCAGAGCTACTTCGCCAGCTTTAAATGGTACAAGCCCGATCCAAGCTTCAGCGAAAGCGCGCTCAACGGAATCGAGCGCCAAAACGTTGCGACAATTCTCGCTTACGAACGCACTGCCGAAAGCGAGATGAGCCGGGTTGCGGCCTGATGAGCGCACCATCCCGCGTGACGGGATAACAAATATAAAGTCGGACTGGCGCAGGAGAATGCTCAGAAACCTAAAAAGTTTTCTGTACCAATCCGGCTTTGCCCAAGCTAAACCGGTACCGCCTGATACCCATACTGCTTCCCTGCCTTTTTCAGCGGCGCCGGCGACTCACGAACCATCTGACAAACCTGGGCGGCGAGGCTGAAGTCTGCATCAATATCCGCTGGTGATAAAATATCCAAATGGCCGGCAAAGGCTTTGATCTCCTGAAATGCCTTGCCCTCGGCGGGGGTAATCGCAAGCTTGTCGAGCAGTTGCTCCAAAGGATTGAGCGCGGCGAGATCCTTTTTCGTTTCCACCAACAAATCGTCGATCAGCTCCGGCCAGCGCGCGCAGAAGATCAGCCACTTCACCAACTTGCGTTGCCGCTCAACCGGCCACGTGATGCCCTCACGTTGCAAAATAATTTTCACCAGCCGGTGTACGTTGACCAGACGCTTGATCTCGCGCGGATTGTCCTCCAAAAACTCCTGATAATCCCCAAATGCCGCCAGCTCTTCGGCAGTATCCTCCACTTCTTTCAACTCCTGCCGTATGGGTTTTTGCAACAAGGTCAAATCAAAAGGCAAGAATCCATCGGCAGTCGTTTCGGCCTGGCCGGTTTCTCCCGTTTCGGGCTTTTCGTCTCGTTCGAGCTGTTGCTCGAGCTCTCGGCGCGCCGAAGCGCTGAACAACGTGCTCACCAGCGTGAAACGTTTTTCCGGCGGCGTCTCCGGCAGATGAAAAGAAAGCTGCACGATCTTGCGCAAATAGTTTTCCGGAAAATCGGCGGGCAAAGGCTCGTCCGCCTGATTCTGGCGATAATGCACGCGAATCGCCCGATGGATCATCTCCGTATCCATGCCGAGAAAAACGAAAAATTCGCTGTTGCCGAGAATGAGATTGATCGCCTGCAAAATCTCCATGATCTTCTCTTCCGAGCAGCGATCGAGATCGTCGATGTAAATCACCGCTTTGGGCCGTGGCGCGCGAAAGCGGTTGTACACGAAACGCAAATCGTCCATGACGCGATGCTGGTAGCCCATCTGCTCGCGGTAACTGGGAAGCTCGATATAATTCAAAACCCGCGCGCTAACCGGCCGCAAGACTTTCAAGAGGCGCCACGTAATGAGCCAAAGCAAAAACAGAATCGATCCGGTTGGCAGCAGCGTTTTCAAGAGATCACCCAAAGCCGGCAAATCCTTGCCGGCGCTTTCGCCTGTCAAATTTTGGAATTTTGCCGCGCCGCCAAAGAGCAAATAAATTCCGACAAGTAAAGCAATTGCTATTGGCAAGAACAAATTGAGCAGTAGCGCGGCGCGATGTTTTCTCCACGCGTAAACGACGCGCATCCTCATCCGTGCCGGCCAGGAAAGCGCGCGCTCCAGGCGTTCGCTGATGACGCTGGCGAGTCCGGCCCAAATTTGTTTGGCATCTTCGAACTGCCAGGCGTTGAAACGAACCGTGAGCAGCTCTTTTGCCGCGGCGCGCTGCATGTCTTGCCACAAAATTTCACGCCGGTTGATGGCGCTGGCCAGATCGTTCGTCATTTGCGCCAGTTCCTTTTCACCGGCAACCTCGGCTTCTGCCTGCTTCCGCTCGATTGCTGTCTGCAGATCCGCCAACGTTTGCGTTCGTGTACTGCGATTGACATTGGCCCATTTAACCAGCGCGATGTCGATCAGCTCCATGAACGATGACTTGCCTTTTCCCCACGGGCCGTGAATGCCGATGGTGAGCGGTGCTTGCGTTTGCGGGTGCAGCACGAAACGTCCCAGCGCTTCGGCATAAGCATTGATCCCCAAACGATCCTCGCGCGCAACGCGGTCACTGTGAATGGGCGGGAGTTTGTATTTGTAGAGACGCTCACTCGCGGTTGGCCCATCGCCGCTTCCCTCTTCAGGCAAATTGATTTCAAGAAAATGCGGATCGTTGGCAGGCAGGTGAAAATCTTCCGGCGCGCCCGCGAACACGAAGCCGGTACGCTCCGGAAGCTGCTGCCCGAACGCTTCCGTAATTTGCTTCCACTCCGATTCTTCGGCATCGGGGCTCTCGGGAAATTTTGCCGCTGGAGCCTTCGTTTGAAAATTCGACTCGGAAGAAATGGGGCGAGAGGCCGGGTCGTTAGGAAACTTTTCATCCGAGAACCGTCTCGAATTGACCTCCCCGAAGAGCACCAGGCGCGTTCCTGATGCGAGGGTTGTGCCGTCGGATAAAATCTCCCATAACTTGTCAAGCTGTTCTCGAGCCAAATTGCCTTTTTGCTCTTCCGGCCATTCAGCGATGAGACTGCTCAACGGGCCGCTCAAAAAACTTTGCCACGCCGAATCCGCCGGCTCGGGATGAATCTCTCCCAACAGGCCATTCGGCTCGCCGCGCTGAATTTGCCTGAGATCGGCGATAAAAGCAGCCAGCAACGTTCCGAGCACGGCGTCAGATTGGAGCCGGTAGCGCGCGGTTAGGCAAGTGTTCCAGCTTTGTTCGGAAGAAAAGCAGAGCGACTGAACGCTTTTGAGATTCTTTGCGCCACGCACCAAAACCACGAAGCCGTTGCGCCGCACTGCCAGGTTGCCGGTCGTATCCGACTTGCCGCGATTGTTGAGAATCGCGAGAAATTTTTCCTGTTCGCTTTCTTCAACCGGAGCGCGTTTTTGCTGCGCCTCGGTAAATTCGGGTGCGGTCGCCATGGAATAAAATATTTCTTGGAACAAAACATAAGAATTGGCGCAAAAATAAATTCACATTTTGGGGTAGTCCTGCCCCCTTGTGGGGCACTATTTCATGGCCGAATTTATTGGCTTGGACAGCCGCCCACAAGGGGCGGGGACTACGTGAAAATGTAAAGTTATTTTTGCGTGAGCCATAAGTGCTGCTCGCCGGTCATTTGATGATCAGCAAAGTTGCCGTGGCAATGGCAAAAACCACGGTGGTGCCGCGAAAGAATTTAAGGCCGAAGTTCTTTCGCTTGAGCGCGCTTTCCGTTTCGTTGAGCGCTTTTCTCAGCTCATCCACCTCCTGCTTGCGGGTCTCGGCAATGCTGGTGGCCTCTTGAACCTGCTGCTCGAGATTTGTCACGCGACTATTGAGCACGTTGTTTTGCTCCTCCAATTGGCCCCACAAATCAAAAACCCGGGGCAGAACGCCGAAGCGAACGTTGCTCAATCTCTCCGCCGCCCGAATGGGAACCACGAAGCCGGTGTCGCCCTTGGTGTCGATGACCATCAACACGCTATCGGGTACGACTCGTGTCTGGGAGCGGAGGCAGGGGGTCACGAATAAGCTGATTAAGCTCGCGCAAAAGATCAGTCGGTGTGCCTTTGTAAACATTGAGGTCCCTCACGATTCTGGTGATGATTCGGGTGTTTTCACGAATGGCCAGCGCCAGCGAATCCGCGCGCCTTCGGTTGATTGCGTCTACTCGTTGCAGCGAATCAATGCGGCCTTGCCGCAGCCGGTTGATCGCCTCGAGCGAGTCGACGCGGCGGTTAAGCTGCTCGTTGCGCCGGATCAGCTCGTCGGTTTTTTGGTCGCCGGCGCAAGTGAATTTGAACAACAGCATGCCGCCAATAATGCCGACGGCCAAAAGCAGCAGCATCTTGGTGAGATCACGCATCCTTCCTCCTTGCGTTGACGTGAACTGGATCAAAAAGCGGGTTTGGGGCTTCAACCCAAAATCGCGGTAACACAAAACGTTTAAAATTGTAATGCAATTGTTGCAGAATTGCAAGCATTTTTTTAGCATTCCGCATCCCCGTGCGTTGAAAGCTATAACTAATTCGATATGCGAAAAATCAAATTGCGTTACGTTATCATCTTGATTATTGTCGGCACAGCGTCTTCAATTTTGGCGCAACCGTCTTCTGTTTCGGAAAAGCTATTAGAGAAGCCCAAAGAGCAGGTACTCGTTTTTGAGGCCGAATCGCCGGTGCTGGCGGAAATCATTGGAGCCGCCGCATTGAAAATGAGCTATGATTCCGTCGTGGTGAATCCATCCCGCGACAAAGTTCTAATCATCCGCAGCTATCCGCAAGATGCGCGCCAATACCGCATTCTCGTTCACCTCGCCCCGCTTGATTCCGCCGTTCAATTGACCGCACAAGGTTTTTGGTTTCTTGCACCGGATAGCATTCCGCGATATAGCAAGACAATGAAAGAATTGGACCATAACTATCTTCGGCTCTTTCTGTATGCCGTAACGCAGGAAATCGCGCTGCGAAAAAATGCGCCGCTTTACAATAAACCGCTGCCCGGCAAAAGCTTTTTGCCGTTTATGGGATGGAATCTGCTCAATCCCGGCTTGGCTTCTTGGTACATGATGAAGGACGATCCCACGGTCTCTCGAAAAGCCGCGGTGGGATGGTCCTTGTTTTTGGGAGTTTTGGATGCGGCTTACGTGGCTTATTATTTCACGCCGGATCGCGAACGAGAAAATCGGCAGAATTTATTTTTGCCGTGGCGCGATCTTTCCCATCGGCAACTGGCAACGGTGGGAGCGGTCAGCCTCAGGTCGGTCATGGCGATCATGTATTGGGTGGATCAAGATTATAAACAGCTTAAAAAGTCCGGCTACTTTTTCCCCAAGCTCGAGCGCATGAGTTTTGATACGAAGTACACCAAGCATATCAAGCAATCCAAGTAGGATTTTTTAAACCACAAAGGCACAAAGCTCACAAAGAAAAACCCCGTGGACGTAGCCGATCAAACTTTGTGTTCTTTGTGTCTTTGTGGTGAAATTGGGTTGCAGCCAAAGTTGCGTTGCCGTCACGCTTGTACCAACTTAATAAACGCCTGCTCCAAAGATGAACCCTGCCGGCGCAATCTCTCCCACTCGTTCCTTTCCATCTCGCGCAGCGCTTGGCCGCGGTGCAGGATAATAATGCGGTCACACAAATGCTCCACCGTCTCGATGATATGCGAAGAGAAAAGCGCCGTACCGCCACGATCACAAAATTCCCGCAAATATTCTTTCAACCGAAAGCTGCTTTCGGGATCGAGGCCGTTGGTCGCCTCGTCGAGCAGCAAAATTTCCGGCGCGCCGAGAAACGCCGCTGAGAGGCTGATCTTGCGGCGCATGCCGTGGGAATAGTTGGCGATCAGCTCGTCAGCTTTGGCGGTGAGATCGAAAAACGCCAGCCAGTGTCGAGTCTCTTCAGCACGTTTGGCGGCGGAAACTTGTTTGGCGGCAGCAATAAAATTGAGAAATTCGCGTCCGGTCAAGTATTCGTAGAGAATCGCCGTTTCCGGCGCATAACCGATTTTGCGCTTGTATTCGCTCTCTCCAAATGCCACGCGCGCTCCGGCGAACTCGAGCTCACCGGCATCCGGTTCCAATAGACCCATTATGATTTTGAACAAAGTCGATTTCCCCGCGCCGTTCGGGCCGAGCAGTCCGCACAACTTGCCTTTTGCTACCGAGAACGAGACGTCGTTGAGCGCTTGCACGTGTTCAAAGGCTTTGCTGAGGTTTTTGATGGCTATCATGAGAGTGTTCGTAGTAGCGCTTGCAGGCATCAACTTTATGAATGAAAAAGTTTGCTGGAAAGATTTCACTTCCAAAAGACTACGCAAGCTTTTCCGACGAACTGAAAACAGAATTTTCCCAACGGATAGATGAACCCAACTGTAAAAGCCTTTTCCGTTGGGTTCATCTATCCGTTGGGGAACAAAAACTTTCGGAATTATTTATAACTTTTGCGGCCTTACGGCCTTTTTCGTTGCGGTTACCTTTTCGTTGCAAAATTCAGTTGCTGCTTATTATATCTCCAAAAGTTGAAAATGCCTTTGTGACTTGCCAATCCACAGCGCCGCTATTCCCAACAACAAGATCGTGCCGAACGGCATATAAAACCAAAAGAGAATCATCAGTCCAAGCGAGATATTCAACAGCAGACTGCAATACTTGGTATTGGGAAATAGGCCGAAACCGGCGTTGCAATACAGCGCTGCAAACACCGCCGGAACGCCGATGGCCATGACGAGAAAAAGAAGAAAATCGGCGCCGGCAATAAATTTAAATGGAATAATTAGAATCGGCGACAGCATCGGCAAAACCATGAATCCGCCGGCCAGCAGCCAGCGCGAGCGCCACAGCCTATGCGCGCTGATAGGCAACGAACGGATCAATCCCACAGTTTTTATCTCGCGCTCGAATAAAACGAGCAGGGCGTTGGTGAGCAAAAGGCTGAAAATGATTTCCAAAACAATGCTGCTCGCGTAAACAGCTTCGGCGCTCTCTTGCGCAAAAGCGGCCGCGGCGAGTATAATTGCGGCCAAAGAAAGCCAGGCGAATGTCGAGCGTTTTCGGCGCCACAAGAACTGCACGTCGTGCAAGATGAGCACCCCGGTCAATCCTACTTTATTGCTCAACGCAATCCCGCGAGGGCGGTTGATAATGTTCTCGTTCGCTTGGGAGGTTTGGGTTTCGATCCATCCCGGCTCGTAATTGCGATGGAGGTAAAATAGCAACGCGAGCGCCAAGCTCCAAGTTGGCAGCACCGCAATGAGCGCGTGGCTCGTCACGCCAACGAACATACGCTGCAACCACGGTGCGCCACCGATGAGAAATAAAATAATCGCCGCTTCAACTGGCAACCAGCGCAGGAGCTTTTGCAAAGTTTTCTTGTTAGTGTTGCGCAGAGTGTAAGCCTGTGCGAATCCTGCCCATTGCAACAGGAGCAGAATGCCGAGCGCGAAAAGGCCGCGCGAGATTTTCACGAATACACTATCGTTTCCGACCCAAAACGGCAGCGCGCCGAGGAGCAACAAACCGGCGGTTTTTCCGAGATGGCGAAGCAGATGATATTTGGTAATAGCCGTCTTATGAATCGGCAGCACGCCGAGAATTTGCCATTCGCCGGTGGGGCGCAGTGTGACCAGCGCCAAAGCTTCGACGACGAGATAAAAAATTGGTAACAATGCGGCCCAATGTTCCGCCAAGCGCAAAGAAAAATCTTCCGCTCGCAGAAACTTCAAGCTATAGCCGATATCCGCCGGTGAGCGGACGGCCAAAAAAAGTAAGATGAATACAATCAGCCCGATCTCAAGCCACACCATGCGGTCGAAATGATGGCGCAGATAATTTCGGTAATAATGCAGGCGAGTGCGGAGGAGGAGAATCAGCATGTTTGAAATGAAGGGAAATATCCGAGGCTGTAAAGTTCGAAGGCGAGCTAAACCATTTTGGAGAGCTGATTCGGACCTTCCTCGTGACCATCTAAAAAATCCCCAACGGATAGATTAAGGCCAACGGATGTTTTTATCCGTTGGCCTTAATCTATCCGTTGGGCGAATTTTTGCTTCTATTATCAAATAAACTAATTTTGCTACGGCGTTGTTTTGTCTGCATCATCCAAATTGTCCGCGCCGTTTTCCCACAGCTTGCGGACGAGGTCGAATTTCTCATTGGCAATATCGGTGCGATCCACCACGGTCGCGGCGTTGATGGCGACGGCAACGCTGATTGCCTCCCCAATCTCCTCGCGCGTCGCGCCGGCGCGCACGGCTTTGAGGACGTGCCCACGAAAGCAGCCTTGACAGCCGGCAGTCACCGACGCCGCAATGGCAACCAACTCTTTGGTGCGCAGATCGAGCACGCTGCGCTCGGGGTGATAAAGCTCGTCGTAAAAATCAAGATAGCGTTTCTTGAACCGTTCCGGAATCATTTCGTAGGATTTCATGCGTTGTTCAGCCATATCGTACTCCTGCATCGTCAGATTGTTATCGTTGTTTTTCATAAGAAAAAGAATACTTCGCCGTCAAAACGTTGCAAGCTTTTTGCAAGCTTGCCGTGCATTGCCATAAGACGTTTTTATTTATTTCCATCTTTCCGAAAAAGCTTGCTTTTTAGAAGGAATAGTATAAATTTAAAGCAAAATTGGGTCAAATCCAAATTATTCTATAAGGCTGCGCGGGAGCATAATCCATCAATTAGAAATCTGCATGCGCAATTCACCAAAAGGCGGCTTGGAAACCCCTCTCTCTATCAGATCGGGTGCATGGGCGCTTCTGTCCATCATCTGTTTCCTGGCCATCCTCTGTTACCTCAACTTCCCGCTCGGCTACAATCAAACCGTTTATCATTACATGGGCACGGTATTGAAAGACGGCGGCGCGCCCTATCGCGATTTTGTGGATCGCAAGGGCCCGTTTGGGCTGTTGATCTATGGCCTCGCGGCTGTATCGTTCGGTGAGTCGGATTTGGCGTTTCGATTTTTCGATTGGCTCATTCTCTCCGGCATCGGAATTTGTCTTTACAAATTCATTCGCAAAACTTTTTCGCCGCTCGCGGCTTTTGGCGGCGCAGCGCTTTGGTTTATGCACGCGCTGTTAGATGGCCCCGGTAACACCGGCGACGTGACGAATCTCATCGTGCTCGGCGTGCTCGCCGCAGCGATTTTGCTGGAAAACCCAAGTGTTGCCCGGCTCTTTGCGGTTGGGCTTGTCACCGCGGCGATAGGTTGGGTGAAACCTACGGCATGGTTGATTGTCAGCCCCATGCTCATTTACACTTTGAGATATGAGCCCCAGGCTTTGGGAAAATCATTAACGTCCATCACATTCGGCTCTCTACTCTTCAGCGGGTCGATGATCGCCTATCTTTATTTCACCCGCAGCCTCACCGGCTTTTACGAGGCCGTCGTGCTCGATCCGATTTTAGCGTATGTGCCCAAAACGCAATTGATCTTGGGCCACAATATGCGAGGATTTTTAAAATGGTTGCTCGCGGATCCGGTTTTCAGAATCGGCGGGCTGCTCGGCCTGTTTTGGGAAAAGGCCGCCATGCCGGCACTCCGCTTCGCGCGGCTTGCAGTTATCGGCGGCTTGCTGGCCGTGTTCGTCGAAAGCCGATTTTGGCCCTATCACTTTACGCCGGTGTTGCCCTTTTTGGCCTTTGGCGCGCTCATCGGATTGCGGCGGATACACGATTTTTTTTCGACTGAAAGCGCGCAGAAACTCAAATCGGCCGGAGTTGGAAGTGTCGCCATTGGAATTTTTCTGCTCATTTTGCCGCCGCTGATTCTCATCGGCAAAGGCCTGCGCGTCGTTTATTTATCTGCGCCAAATTCTGAGAATCGCGCCGAATTGTTCGCGCTGGCAGATTTGGCGCAAATGTATCGCGACCGCTTGCAGGTGGTGCAAACGCTGCGTCCGCGTTTGCGCCCCGAAGATGAAACTTACGTGCTCGGCAACGATCCGGGACTTTATCTCGTGCTGCAAAAGCGAACGGCTTGCCGCCATGCCAATCCAGGGGATTTGTTGTACGATTACGCCGATGCGAATAGTCCGGCGCATCGGCGGCGTTGGCGGGATGAAATTTTGTCCTTCCTGCAAAATCGTCAACCCGATTGGCTGCTCGTGGACCGCAATTTATGGGAACACATCGATGCCGAAGCCAAACAAGCCGTAGCAGCGGTGATTGAAGAATTTTATGAAAAACCACAGTGTGTCGCCTCGTATTGGCTGTATCATAAAATTTAACTTGACAATTTGAACTCTTCTATACAAATTATTCACACAATTCACTCATACTTCAACTTTCCAAAGGAGGAGAGGATATGTTGCAAAAAGCCATTCACCGTTACGCCCGATGGCCGATGCTGGTGTCGGTGGTTTTGTTGTTTCTTTCCGGCAGCCTGCTTGCGCAGGGCGTCACCACCGGCGCGATCAGCGGCATTGTGGCGGACAGCAAAGGCCAAGCGCTTCTCGGCGCTAACGTCGTCGCCGTGCACGAGCCGAGCGGCACGCGCTACGGCGCTGCCTCGCGAGCCGGCGGGGCGTTCAATATTCCCAACATGAAAATTGGCGGGCCTTATACCGTCACCGTGAGTTACGTCGGCTACAAGACGCAACAAGAAACGGAAGTCTATGTCAACCTGGGCCAAACCGTCCGGCTTGATTTCAAATTGCCCGAAGAGGCCATTGCCATCGGCGAAATCGAAGTCACGGCCGAGCAAGATGTGGTGCTCAACAGCGGCAGAACCGGCGCTGCCACTTACATCAGGCCGGAAGCGGTCGTGAACCTGCCCTCGATCAAGCGCAGCACTCGCGATCTAACCCGCGTCGATCCGCGCAGCGATGGCAATTTCAGCTTCGGCGGCAGAAACTGGTTGTACAACAATATTTCTCTTGATGGCTCGTATTTCAATAATCCATTCGGTCTGGATGATCCCGCCCCGGGCGGCCAAGCCAGTGCCGAGCCGGTGCCTTACGACGCCGTCGAGCAGGTGCAGGTTTCCGTCGCGCCCTTCGATGTTCGGCAAGGAGGCTTTACCGGCGCAGGCATCAACACGGTTACCAAGAGCGGCACCAACCAGCTCAAAGGGTCGGTTTACAGTTTTATTCGCAACGAGAGCCTGCTTGGCAACAAGGTTCGCGGCACGGAGGTCATTGCCAACCCGGATTTGAAATTCAACCAATCGGGTTTTACGATCAGCGGGCCGCTTGCACAAAACAAGCTGTTTTTCTTCCTCAATGGCGAGTTGGAACGCCGCGACGATCCGGCCACCAATTTTGTCGCCAACCGCGATGGCACCGTCAGTTTCGGTGAATCGCGGGTCAGCGCGACCGTTATGGATCAAATCAGGGCGCGCTTGGGCACGTATGGCTATGAGACCGGTCCGTATGACGGCTTCATTCACGAGACGAATAACGAGAAGGTGCTGCTCAAACTGGATTGGAACATCAACGACCGCAACAACCTGACGTTTCGCTACAACCGTTTGAATGCCAGCCGCGATCTGCCGCCGCATCCGTTTGTATTGAGCTTCAATAATACCGGCCGCGGTCCGAACGAGAACAGCCTGCCTTTCCAAAATTCCGGCTATCAGATCAACAACAAGCTGAATTCTTTTGCCCTCGAAATCAACAGCCGCTACAACAAATTTGCCAACCGGTTTTTCGCCAGTTTCAATCGCTTCCGCGATTTCCGTGAGCCGTTCAGCGCGCCGTTTCCAACCATCGAGATTGGCGAGAATGGTGTGCAATATACGACGGCGGGCCACGAGCCGTTTTCGATTCATAATATTCTGGATCAGGATATCTGGCAGTTCACGAATAATTTCAGCCTTTTTTCCGGCAAACACGTTTATACCTTTGGCGCCACCTTTGAAAGCTTTTCCTTCTTCAATTCCTTTAACATTTTTCGTCACGGCGTGTTTTTCTTGCCGGCGCCGCCGGCCAGCATCGGCACGACCTTCTCATCTTTGAATGAGTTTTTGACGGCTACCGATCCGAACAACCCGAATCGCATCAACTTTAACAGCTACGTCGGCACCGGCCCATTCAAAGGCGAGAACATCTCGGTGGGGCAGCTTGCGTTCTATGCCCAGGATGAATTTTTGGTGTCGCCGAAATTCAATCTCACTTATGGACTGCGCGCCGATCTCCCGATGTATTTCACCGATTTGGTGGACAACCCATTTTCACGATCGTTAAGAGCGTTGGATGAAAATGGCAATTCGGAAACTGTCGATCAGAGCAAGCTGCCGGACACGAAATTTCTGTTTTCTCCGCGCGTTGGCTTTAACTGGGATGCGAAAGGTGACCGTTCCACCCAGTTGCGCGGCGGCACCGGCATCTTCACCGGGCGTGTGCCTTTTGTATGGATCGGCAATAATATTTCCAATCCCGGCGCCAATCCGAATCTTTACGACCCGTTTGCCAATCCCAACGTTTCACAAATACCCACGAAAAAGGGTTCCATCCTCCGGCAGTCATTTGATTTGAATGCCATGGATCCGGAATTCAAATGGCCGCAGGTTTGGACGAGCGATCTGGCCATTGACCAAAAGCTGCCGTGGGATATGCTGGGCACACTCGAATTTCTGTACGGCAAAGATATCAATTCGGTTTTTGTGAGAAACGCCGATTTGGTGACGCCGGTTCGCACACTTCCGGATGGCCGGCCATATTATGGCGGCTTCGGCAATAACGAGCTGAATTCCGATGGCGGCGCCGGCATCTACGTCATCGATAACACCAGCGAAGGTCACAGCCTCAACATTACAGCGCAACTGCGCAAAAATTTTGGCAGCGGGCTCAATACCGGCTTATCTTACAGCTTCACAGAGGCCAAAAACAATTTGAAATCAACCGAGATCGCCAGCGTGTTGTGGCAAAACCAGCCCGTGCAGGGCAATCCCAACAAACCGGAGCTGAGCTTTTCGGAATTTGGCAACCGCCATCGCATCGTCGGCAATGCAACTTACACCAAACAGTGGTCATCCAGCCTGGCGACGCATTTCGGTTTGTTCCTTGAGGTCGCGGATGGGAACCGATTTGCCGGGGCCGGCGGCAATCGTTATTCGTTTATCTACTCCGGTGACGTCAACGGCGACGGCACGGGCGGCAATGATTTGATCTATATTCCGCGCAGTCAAAACGAAATCATTTTTGACTCGAACCCGGCTCAGCAATGGGCGGCATTGGACGCCTTCATTCAGCAGGACAAGTATTTAAACTCACATCGCGGCCAGATTGCCGAACGCTTCGGCGCGGTGAATCCGTGGTTCAGCAACGTCGATTTGAGAATCCTGCAGGATTTCTCCTTGAACACCGGAAGCCAAAAACATACCTTTCAATTGAATTTTGACATCCTGAATCTCGCCAATTTGATTAATTCGGAGTTGGGCGTCAGGAAAGTGGCCAGCGTCGCCGCCACCTCCCCGCTGCAATTGGTGCGATTCGACGCAACGGGCGCACCCGTCTTCAACTTCATCGGGCCAAAAGAGACTTATATTGACGATCCCAGCCTCCTTTCGCGCTGGCAGATTCAGCTTGGCTTGCGGTATTTTTTTGAATAGACATGGTTGAAAATTCTTAGCCGTGTTTGAATCGTGGTTTTCCCTCGACACGCAAAGTCGGGGGAAAACCACGCAAAGTTTTATTATTGTGGTCATGGGCGGATGCATGTCGAAAGTTGGCCTCCGAATTTCCAACACCAAAGGATAGAATGAACAATTCCTTCAAATGGCCCCAGATTGCGGCATTCCGATTGACCCGCCATCATTTAGCAGAACAAAATCAAGCGAATCTCACCACCGTTTGCCAAAACGTTTGCGGCATGCAAGCGCAACTGATGGCGGCTGCCGAAATGCAGTTATGGGCGCGGCGGCACGATCTCACCCGCGCAGATATCCATTCGGCGTTGTGGAAAAGCCGTGCTTTGGTCAAGACCTCCTTGATGCGCCAAACGCTCCATTTAATACCTGCTGTTGATTTCTCCATTTATATCAGCGCCCTCAAAAGAAGCCGAGTTGAAGCACTACGAAGGATTATGTCCAGGTTCGGTATTATTCCAAAAGAGGCCGATGCCATGACGAAATCCATCGTGGAGGCGCTGCGTGCCGGCCCGATGACACAGCCCGAAATAATGGAGCAAATCATACCAAAAGTAGGAAAGAAGCTGAGGAAGTACATCGAGCTGGCCTGGAGCATTCAGGTATTCAGGTTGGCGCTCGTCGAGGGACTTATTTGTTACGGCCCCGAGCAAGACAAAAAAGCGACTTTTATCCGGGTTGATCAATGGCTGCCAAAACGAAGAGCGGTCGATGAGCGCGAGGCTAAAGAGATACTCTTGCGCCGATACTTACGCACGTATGGCCCGGCCACGCTCCAGGATTTTTCCAAATGGGCAGGCATGCCGATGCCGGAGGCGCGTGCAGTTTGGCAGTCGCTCGAAAAAGAGTTGGTTGAAGTCAATATCGAGGATAAGAAAATGTGGCTTCTCCGCGAAGATTTTCGCCGACTTGCAAACAGCGATCTTGATGGCCAAATCCTGCGTTTCTTGCCGCATTTCGATCCCTATCTGCTCGGCCATGCCGACAAGAACCATTTAGTGGACGCCGATTATTACAAACGGGTTTACCGCAATCAAGGCTGGATCTCGCCGGTGGTCTTGCTTAATGGCAGGGTTGTCGGGACTTGGTCTTACACCCGTCGCGGGAAGCAATTGTCTTTGGAGATCGAGCCGTTTGAGAAATTTTCCAAAACGATTCATGCCGGAATTGAAGAAGAAGCAGCGAGCTTGGGAGATTTTTTGGAAACTTCGTGGGGAATTAAATTTAACAAGCCATAACCGTGCAACTCAAAATCACGTGGAAATATGTCATCGCCTTCATCGCGCTGAATCTGGTGATGATGGAATTTAAAAAGTGAAGTCGGACTTGGGCAGCCAGTTCAACAGATTTAAAAAATCTGCGTGCCCAAGTCCGACTTCGCATTATTGCGGAAATCGCGAGGCGTCGATGCCGGGAATGATCCGCAGCGCATTTTTGTAATAGAGTTTTTTCAGCACCTCGTCCGGCAGCTCCAGGCCGTACATTTTCCAAAACGCGTGGCGTCGGCGATAATAGTCAAAATACTCGTCCGCAGTCTCCAGCACGCGAAAGTAGACGTGATACTCTGCCGGCGCCCAAATGTCTTTTCCGAACATCACGCGATCCTGATATTTGACGAACCAATCGTGCGCAAAACGCGGCTGGCGGCCGGGATCGTAAATAATCGCGCCGATCTCCGTATACATGTTGGGAATCTCGTCGAGCACTTTTCCCAACCGGGCGAGATCGTTGGCCATCCACGCCATGTGGGCGCTGATGAAAATCGTCTGCGGATGTTTCTTGAAAACGTTGAACTGCTCATTCATCATCTGTTCCCACGAAGGCTCTTTCCCATGTTTGTAGCGATCAGGGAATTGCTTTAATTCCAGCCAGCGCTCGTTAAAACGATCATGCGGCTGCCAGAAAACCTTCGGCTCGGCGGTATGGATAAGCACCGGAATCTTGAGCTCGCCGCACTTGTCCCAAATCGGGTCGAGACGTAGATCATCCACAGGAACGCGCTTGCCACTCGTGTCTTTCATCTCGAATCCCAAGTTTTTAAAAATTTTTAAACCACGGGCGCCGTTTTCAACGTCGGTCTCAAGCTCTCTCACGGCGCGTTCCGCCCATCCCGGCGCCCCGATGCCGGCAAAATCAATATTCGTGAAAATAATAAATCGGCCCGGGGCGGTCTTGTTGACGTTTTCTACGGACTTTTTGAGAAATTCTCCATCGTTTATGCGAGATTCTCTGGTCCCATCCTCTTTTTGAATTCGCCTAGACCCTCTGCCGCTGAGATTCACCATCACCGCCATGTTGAGCTTATCCATCTCTGCGACAATAGCCGCCAAATCTTGAGTCGGCATATTCCACTGGTGATTATGGACATCGATAAACGGATATTTGGCGCGGGTCATCGGATGCTCCGGCACCACCAGCGTCGAGCGCGGCTCATATTCCTCGATTGACATGGTTTGGCCGTGCACGCAGAGGGGGAGCAGGGAGAATAAAATCACCAAATAAAAATTAAGCCGGCTAAAAAGAATGTCATTCTGGAAGAATCTTTTTATGCATTTGCAGTATCCCGCTAAAAAAGTAAAAAGATTCCTGCGGAATGACATAAAAATAAGTCTTTGCGTCGTCAAGGTCATAGATTTCATGCCGCGGTTTACGGCAATACGGAATGAGCGAATCAACGGAAGTGAAATTTTCAACATGCGCTTGCCTGCCTTTCCGGTGAAAGAACTGGATTGAGGAGAATGGTGCTCAATTTTTATTTCTAAGACGAGTTTTATGCTTTTTTGTTCAGCAAGAAAGCGCGTCATGCTTTCAATTCAATTTCGTGCCCCAACATCGCATCACCGTCAAACAAAAATCGCCCGGTGAATTTCTTTCTCGCCAGCATCAGCGGAATCCACAGGCGATCGTCGGCCCACATTTTGTCGAATGGAATCTGCTCGATGGACGTCCAAATCGGGGTGGCCTCATCCGTCTCCTGTGGCTCGCCTTCGCAATCGCGGGCGCGAAACACCTCGACGTGGATGGAGAGTCCATCGACAAATTGAAAGCAAAGCTCGCCGCAATGCTCGATGCCGATGGGTGTGACTCGCAGTTCCTCCTGCACTTCCCGAATCGCGGCTTGCAACGGCAACTCCCCGTTGTCGAGGCGTCCGCCCGGCGCGTTGATTTTGCCGGCGCCAAGCCCCCGCTTTTTGTGAATCAGCAAAACCTGCCCATCACGAATGACAAAAAGCAGCACGGCCGGCTGCTCCGCTTTCCAGCTCGACCAGTCGATATCTTCAAAACGGGTGTACGAACGAGTATTGGCCATATTTCTTTTCCTTACATAAGATTTTTCATAATGCGATTTAAAAACTTCAAAGTCAACTGGATTTTAACAAAAGGCTTAATCCTTCAGTTATCAGTGGACAAATGTCATCGCGAGTCCTGCGCTTTTCAGCGGGACGAAGCGATCTCCTCGGAAGGCGGGAGATTGCTTCATTCGTTCGCAATGGCCGCCAATAATTGATATCTTATAAAAAGACTTTGACTTGACGATTTGTGTTCGTTTATGCATATTTAGAGTATTACCCTGAAAAACTATCATAACAGCAAAGACTTTGAAAGGCAGAATAATGGTTCGGCAGAATGATTTAAAAATTATTCTGCCAAATTATCATTCTGCCTTTGGCTGCGCCCGTTGGGTTGCGGCGAATGTCCCCAAAGTATTAACAACGAAAAGGTTTCTACAGTGATTCCCCTAGCGTATCAAATTCTCGGTTACACCGGTTCCGTTCTCGTTGCCGTCGCGCTGATGATGGCCTCGATTATCAAACTCAGGATCATCAGCCTGTGTGGCGCGACTTGTTTTGCCATTTATGGCTTGGCGATCAAGGCTTATCCGGTGGCCGGATTGAATTTTCTGATTATTCTGATTCATTGTTATCATTTGTATGACGCCTTTACCGCCAAAGAGTATTTCAAGATCCTTGCCGTGCGGCCGGAGTCGGATTATCTCCGCTACTTTCTGAATTTTTACGATCACGAAATCAAACACTTTTTGCCCGATTTCTTATATCGTCAATCTGAAACCCAGCTTACCTTTTTCATTCTGCGCGACATGGTTCCAGCGGGTTTGTTCATAGCCGAGCCGCAAGCTGGCGACACCTTGTTCATAAAGATCGATTTTGTCATTCCGGGTTATCGAGATTTTAAAATTGGGAGGTTCTTGTTTGCGGAGAAGGCCGAGGTGTTCAAAGAAAGGGGGGTACGAAAAATTTCCAGCGCGCCGGGAAGCCCCAAACACGAAGCGTATTTGCGCAGCATGGGATTTGTGCCGGAAAGCTCAATGGCCGGCGAGCGTTTGTACAGCTTGATGATCGCGTAAAAAGTGTTGCAAACCATTCTTGCTCGTCAATTCGAAACAAAAGCGCCGCGGTGGTTTGGCCGCGGCGCTTTGAATTTTCGCGCCATCCACGTTTGTCCATTCCGTCCGTGTTATCTTGCCTGTATCATTTTCCTTGTTCTTGTAAAGGCTCCTGCCTTCATGACCAACAGATAAATTCCGCTTGGCACGGGCTGGCCTGACTCATTCCGGCCATCCCAGGTGATTTCATACCCACCGGCGGGCCGTTTTCCTTCAAACAGTGTCGCAATATGCTGGTTCATGAGATTAAGCACTTCGAGATGTACCACGCTTGTGGATGGCACTTGGAATTTTATCCGAGTCTCGGGATTAAATGGGTTCGGGTAATTTTGCGTGAGGTCAAATACCCGAGGCTGTTGGGATGGCTGTTCCGCCACTGCCGTGGACAGGTCGCCATTGAACTTTACAATCAGAGGCCGCAAAAAATCCCGTAGCCCAACCTGCAGTCGGACTCGCAAAAGTAAGGCCCACGTATATATTGACAAACTCACATGCGCAAGTCCGACCTTGTAGCATTGCCTGCTTAATCATCGTCTCCTTCAGCGATGGTGCCGTTAAAGATCAGCACCCCGGAACCCGGTGCGGTCTCCTGCAGGGTTCCGGAGATTTTCATTCCTGAAAAGTCTCCACTGCCTTGCCCGACTCCGGCAACCGAAATTTGGCCGGCCGTGATTTGTCCATTATAGTGGCCCTCAAAAACGCCGCTGAGGTTGCGCGCTGGCCAACTCACCTCGTCCCTGAAAGTGCCCCAAGCGTTGCCATTCCCGGTTGCCAGCTCGATGTTGGCATTGAACTCATTACGGACATCCATGCCCACCAAATCACCGGTGATAGGAGCGCCTGTCGTCACGAAGCCGCGAATGTGTAACACGCCTTCATCATCGACAAATTGCCGCCCAGGATCGACAACTTGGGCTTGGGTTCCGTCGGCCGTGAAAGTAATGGGCGTTACTGTTGGCTTCGCCAAAGTTGTTGGCTTTTTGCTTCCGGTTAACGCTGGGGAAATGGGATTTTGTTTTCCGCAGCCGTTAATGATCAAAGCTGCGCCAGCGAGCGCGAGAAAAAAGACTCTGCGTTTCATAAAAATTTTCTCCTTAAAAATAACCTGGTAAAAGTACTGCAGTAAATTAAGTCGGTGAGTCGGGCTTTTGCTTCCGGAGGCTCCGAAGTTTTTCACGTCAGCGAAAGTCCGACTGCAAGTCTTTATGGTGTCGTCTCGGCACTTTGAGGTTTTCGCTTTCTTCGCAATAGCTCATTCAGATGACCATGCTTGAAAAACCTCGAGTCTCAACGACTCAATGGGATCACTTTTTAGCACTTGTAGCACTATCTCGCCAGCACCATCTTCCTCGTCTGGCTAAATTTACCTGCTTGCATCTTCAGGAGATAAATTCCGCTGGGCGCGGGTTGGCCTGAATCATTCCGGCCATCCCAAGTGATTTCATACTCGCCTGCCGGTCGCTTTCCTTGCATCAGTGTTGTGACGTGTTGGCCCATCAGGTTGAGCACTTCCAATTGTACCCAGCTTACCGACGGCACTTGGAATTTAATGCGGGTCTCCGGATAGCCGAAGGTTCCGCGCGCGGAAAACGGATTGGGGTAATTTTGCAAGAGGTCAAAGGTCTGCGGCTGGCTGTTCGATGGTCGTTCCGCTACGGCGGTGGCCAGGTTGCCATTGAATTTCATAATCTTGGAAACTCCCGCAGCCCAACCCGTCTTTGTGCTGAAGCGGTGTGGACAATCGCCAGCCTGCCAAGCACGAAAAACACCGTGAGCCAAAACAGTTTCTTTGTACTCATGTTGCTCCTCCTTATCGATCTGTTAAGTTTTCTTGAAAGGAACTATGGTTAAATTGTATAGACCTTCAAGGCATGGTCATCTGAAGGATCAATCTTGTCATAGAGATATTCTCCTTTTGTGAAATTCTAAAATGAAGTTTCACGTTATCGGCAGACCTGTCGGCGTCATTTGTTTAAACTCAACCCTTTTTGCCTGATGAGCGCATAAATCTCCTCGAGTTCCGCGGGCACACCAGCCGTGAGATTTTCCGCGCCTGTTTCCGTGATCAAAACGGTGTCTTCCAAACGCAGATGAGTTTTTTGATCGCGAAATTCCAAAAGCGGCTCGACGTTGAAAACGACGCCTGGCTCGAAAGGTTGGCTTTGATCAAAGTATGAGCCAACGTCATGAACCGATATTCCCACGTAATGACCGATGTAACGGTTAAGCGCCAAAAATTCTTTTTGAAACCCATGCTTTTTGTAAACTTCTTCAGCCAAGTCTTTCAAACTTTTTAGACTCACGCCTGGCTTCATCGCCGCCATCACGGTGTTGCGCGCGTCAAGAATGCAGCGATACATTTTCTCTTGTTCCGGCGTGAACCGGCCCGAGACCGGCCATGTGCGTGTGATATCCGACGTGTAGTAATCGTAATCCGAGCCGTAATCCATATAGACGATTTCGCCGGCTTGCATTCGACGGTTGTTCGTGATGTAGTGCCAGGTAATCGTGTTGGGGCCGGAAGCGACTATCGGTGGAAACGCCTCGCCGCGCGCGCCGAGCTTGGTGTAGATAAATCGCGCCGCCGCTTCCAGCTCGTATTCATACATGCCAGGGCGTGTCCCCTTCATCGCCTCCTTTACGCCCTCCGCGCCAATCTGGCCGCTCTTGCGCATGCGCGAAATTTCATACGGCGATTTAACCCAACGCATTTTGTCGAGCAAGGGATTGATATCTTCCAATTCCAATTGCGGCGCTAACTGGTGAAGGAAGCTGATGGCCTGTTTAATCTCCGGAATGTTGCGATAAATCGGATGCGCCACGTATTTCAAATCATGCGTCTCAATTTCGCGACGTGAATTTTGAATATTGTCCTGCGAAGTCAGCGGCAAATAAAGCCTTTTGGCCTGCAGTGCGAGCCCCGAAAGCTGTATCAGAAAATCTTCCAACGGCTGCACGGCGGTCAAGCCGTAAATTTCCTCGCGCTTGTCTACTTGCCAAATTCCCGGCCCCTGAATGCGAACTTCGTAATCGGAGCGTTTGCGGGCAAAAAGCAGCGCGCGCTGATTTTTCCCAACCAGGACCAATACCGCATCCGGCTCCTCGATGCCGGTCAAATAATAGAAATCCGGCGACTGCCGAAACTTGAGCGGATAGATTTGCTCTTTGGCGGCAAAGATGACGGCGATACCGTCCGGAATTTGCTTGAATAATTTTTCCCGTCGCGTCACGAATTCGCTTTTGTCAAAGGACGCTTGCGCAAAGGCATGAAAAGGAGTTGCCGTGAAAACATACGCCAGAATCGCAATCGCGATGAAGCGCAAAAATATTCTACGCGAACACTGCATATCATTGTACTCCGGTTTACTTCATTTGTAAAAAGTTAGTTTTCGCCTACCAACGTTTGATATTTCGCTTGTTCGGTTGAATCGTCAGCAGCAGCCTTGTTGTTGCCCAAGATTTTATTGGCCTGTGCGCGGGCGGCGTAGGCGCGCGCCACGCCCGGCCAATTTTTCAGCGGCAAGAGCAGATGCAGCGCGCTGTCGGCAAAGGCGATTCTTTCGGCAGGCGGCGCGGAGGTGAAGCCGGCCTGCGCCAAATCGGCTTGCAGAATCCAATACCAACCGAGGCCTTGGCGATAATCATCGCTCGTTCTCGCTTCGAACAGCTTGCGCGCCTCCTCCATCAACACCAGCCCGCGTTCTCTCCCGCCGGTTGCGATCAACGTTGCGCCGTTGGACATCAGCGTGCGCGCCAACGAGATGGTATCGCCAGCCGCGCGAGCCGCTTCCAGCTCTCTTTGGCCGGCCGCCAGCGCTTCTTCGAGGCGTTCTTTTTGCTCAAATTTCGTTAGCGTGGAATCGAGCCGCGCTTCACAACGTTTGATCGTCGCCAAAACCGCGTCATCATTTGATGACGCGCATCCCGGCAACGCAAGGCTGATCGCAACAACGGTAACCGCGAGTCTTGTCAGTGTCATCAACGCTCCCTGATTTTTGATAAATGCTATCCCTTTTACCACGCCTTGAACACATTATGCCCAACCTCGACGACATGAAAAATTCCCGCCAGCAACAACGCGATCAAGCCGGCCGTTTCCGTCAATAAACCTTCGCGATATGCTAAGCGGCTGATAAAAAAGAAAAGCGGCAAATACAAAATTAAAGCAGTGAACAAGCCTGGACAGTAAACGCCAAATCTTATCGTCGCGCCCGCGTGAAATAGTGTATTCCAAAATATTCCTGGCGTGAAGACGAACGCAAACAAGATAAAGACGACAATCTTGTTGGAAAAGAATCGGATGATCACAGGAACAATGAAAGAAAAGATCACACCAGCCAGGTGGATTTTGATATAGTCATGCCGCGTGAAACTTCATAACGGAAGTAAAAGATTTTTATGATTCATTTCCGTGAGCTGTTCCAATTCCGTGAGCTATTAGGCCTTTTTAGTTGCGGCTTATTCGTATTGGGCATGGTTAAACTGGTTATTTTTTTACCCGCTTCCAGCGCGTGATCTCCGTCGTCCAGCCTTGTTGTTTCCGTAATTCGAATGAAGCTTTCAGATGCGGCATCATCTTGTGAAGCTCCAGCGCTTCGTCGTTGCGCCAAACTTCAAACCGCATGAATTCGTTCTTCTTTTCCGGCGATTGATAGAGATCGTAGGTGATGCAGCCCGGCTCGCCCAAAGTTGGGGCCGTGAGCGAGAGCAAATGATTCTTCATTTCTTCTTCCTTGCCCACCAAGCCATGAATGAACGTCACCGCCGTCAGCAACTCATCGGAATTATTTCCGTTCGCACCCATTCCGGCTGCCTCTTTTAGCTCCACCATAATTCCGTGCGCATCGGTGTCGCCGATATTTACCGGTGAGTGTGTGACCGCCTCGCTGAACAGCACGTCGCCCGCTTTCGTCTCGCGAATCACCGTGCGGCCATCCGGAAAGGCGAAGCGAATCTTGAAGCCGGTCAGAATGTACGCCACGTGGGGACGATGAGAGTGGAAGTCTTCTGTGTCACCCTTCCTCAAGACGAAGTCTATCACCCGCACGCGATCGTTTTCAAAAAGGACCTTGTAGTTCTTCGGATAGAGTGGAACCGGATCCTGGCTCAGTGCGTGCGTTGAAAAGAACGCTAGCGCGACGAAGCTCAGCGCGAAAATTTTCTTGGTCAACATAAATCACCTCCTGGAAAAATGATTGGATTGTTGGATTGCTGGAGTGATGGATTAATGGATTGGTGGATTATTGGAATCCTGGCTGCTCATTGCTCCATCACTCCAGTAATCCATCAATCCAATTATCCAGAAATCCAGTATTCCATCAATCCGGTTTTTAAAACCCCGCGCCTTTCGTATTCAACCGGATGCGATAGATTGCGGTGTTCGACGTGATAAACAGCGTCGAACCGTCTTCACCCCAATTGCAATTGCCCGTGGGTACGCCGAAATCAAACGTGCCGAGATGTTTGCCTTCCGGTGAAAAGACATAGATGCCGCCGGGCCCCCCGCCGAAAATGTTGCCGTAGACGTCCACCTTCATGCCATCCGGACTGCCGGGACGATTCTTTTTAAACTCGGCCGCCTCGAAGAACGTGCGGCCGTTGGCGATGGTGCCGTCATCTTTTACCTCGTAAACCAACCACGCAGCGCGCTTATAGTCGGACAGATACAGCTTCTTCTCATCCGGTGAGAACGCGATGCCGTTCGGCGCACCCAGCTCTTTGGTGAGCAGGGTGAGCTTGCCGTCTTTGCTCAAGCGATACACCCCGCAAAAATCAAGCTCGCGCTGCGGATCGTCAAACGATTGCGGCAATCCAAACGGCGGATCGGTGAAATACATATCGCCGTTGGATTTGAAAATGGCATCGTTCGGACTGTTGAGGCGCTTGCCCTGATAACGATCCGCGAGCGTGGTTCTCACGCCGTTCTTTTCAAGCCGCGAGATGCGGCGGTCGCCGTGCTCGCAAAGCACCAGCCGGCCTTCGCGGTCGAATGTCAAGCCGTTGGAGCCGGGCTCGACGCCGGCAAACGGTGCGGCGCCGGTATAGCCGCTGGGCTTCAAAAACAAACTCGCGCCCCCTTTGGCATTCCATTTCATAACCGCATTGTTCGGGATGTCGGAAAAGAGCAGATAGCCTTCGGCGCGATTCCACACCGGACCTTCGACCCAAGCGAAGCCGTCGGCAACTTTTTCCAACACCGCGTCTTTGGGCACGATCCGATCAAAGGCCGGATCGAGACGAACGATCCGGCTGGGCTGAGTGGTGTAGTGCCCCGGCTGTGCCGCCAAATCGCGCACCGAAGAAAAGATGGCGACCATTGTCATCGCCATCCCCAAAAGTGGCAAAAACTTTTTCATCTTTACTCTCCTTTCATCGGCTCGACATCGAGGACATAATCGTCGGCGAACCGGGGATATTCAACCGCATCCGATACAAGCCGCTGCGTGCGCAAAGGTAAAGCGTCTTGCCGTCTTCATCGCCCCATGCCATATTATGCGGATGCTTTGGCGCGATGATCGTGCCGAGGTGCTTGCCTGTGGCTGAAATCACCCAAAGCCCGCCAGGGCCGGAAACGTATAGATTGCCTTGCTGATCCACTTTGATGCCGTCAATCGCGTCTTCACCCTTCGCGCCGGTCATATCGAAAAAGACTTTGCCGTTCGACACCGTGGCGTCGGCATTGACTTCGAAGCGCATGACGACGATCTTTTTCTCATCGGCTTTGCCGGTGGTGTAGAGATTGGCGTCGTACCAATTGCCAACGTAGAGATATTTTTCATCCGGCGAAAACGCGATGCCGTTGGGGCCGCTCAATTCCGTACTGAGCAGTTGCAGTTTGCCTTTGTTGAGCGAGTAGACGCCGCTGAAGGGCAGTTCCTTGCGCGGATCTTTGAAGAACTTCGGGAAACCGAACGGCGGATCAGTAAAGAACAACGCGCCGTCGGAGCGATACACCAGATCGTTTGGGCTGTTGAGGCGCTTGCCTTTGTAGCGATCAACGAGCACCGTCACTTTGCCGTCTTTCTCCAAACGCGAAACACGATGATTGCCGTGCTCGTTGATCGTCAACCGGCCTTGCGGATCGAGCGTCAAGCCATTGGAGCCGGGCTGCCCATATTCGGCAATGTCCGCGCCGGAGTAGCCGCTCGGCGTTCGAAACACTTCGAGCTTGCCGGTGTTATTGCCGTCCGGCATGTATTTGTAAATGACGTTGCTGTTCGGATCGCTGAAGAGCAGATAATTTCCATCACGTACCCAGATGGGACCCTCGGTAAATTTGAACCCTTCTGCGAGTTTGAAGATTTTCGGATTCGGGCCGACGATCGCATCCATCGCCGGATCAAGCCGCAGGATTTCCACATTCACTTCAGCAGGAGTCAATGCGAGAGGCACTGCCGGAACATTGTTTTTGTAGAACTCCAATTTTGCGTAACGCATCCAAATGAAATTCGTTGGCGGATTCGACAGCGGGCCGTTCGCGCCGAAAATCGCCAGTTGAATTTGCTGGCCAGGTTTCACGTTGCGGCCAACGACGAGACGATTCGGCGCATTCCAACCGCTGATTACCGAGCCGCCCATTTGTCCGAGCGCCCGCGACAGCTCGCCATCAACCCAAATCTCGGCATAATCATCCAGCGCCGTCTCGAACACGACTGTTGAGCCGGTTGGAACAAAATTATCGATGTGCTCCGGAATCGTAATCTTGATGCGATACCAACTGAAACAAAGCCGGCCGGTCGCGCGGCGAGCGTTGAGCGTCGTCGCATCGATGACTTGCCATTTTGAATCATCGAAATCAGCGCCGCCGGCGTGCGGTGTGTAATCGTAAGTCTTCACCGGCGCACCGGTCGGCTGATTGTCCGGCCCCGGGCCTTTGAAATCAATCTCAATGATCTTGGTGTCGCTGTAACGCCACTCGCTGTTGACCAATTTCACGCCTTCGGCGGTGGCGAGATTGATCGTCGACTCGGGTTGGCCTTTTGGCGTGTCCGCTGTGGTTTGTTCCATCGAGCCAACCGTCGTAATGCTTAGCATCATCACGAGCGTGACGAGTATAAAAGTTATTCGGTTTTTCATTTTTCATTCTCCAATATCTTTCCTCAAAAAATTTCCAACGGATTGAAAAATCCAACGGATTTGGATTCATTCGTTGGGTTCTTCTATCCGTTGGCAGTTTTTCATCCGTTTAGACTTCATTTGCTGTTTGCTTGAATCGCCGCCTCCATCACCGCCGCGCCGGCTATGGCGATTTCTTCATCTTCCTGCGGCGTGTTGCCGCTCACGCCAATCGCGCCGATGTGATCATGTCATTCTGTAAGAATCTTTTTTGTACTTGGCGCGATCGTCAATGGTTGAAAAAGATTCCTACGGAATGACATGAATTATTTCGGACTGAAATGAACCAAGCCCTAATTGATGGATTTCACCACGTAATAATTGAACGGCGCCTTGAGATCCTTGAACCAATGCGGCACGCCTTGCGGCACGATGAGCACATCGCCTTTCACCAGCTTGCGCGTGTCGCCGCCTTCAATACCAGCGCCGCGAATTTCGCCGGGCGCCGTCATTTCGCCGCCGACAACCTTGCCGCCGGTGACGAATGTCGCCGTGCCTTCCAGCACGTAGATGATGTCCGTCTCATGCTCGTGCACTTCCGCTTTGCCCGGGCCGTCACGGTGGCTCGCGTGAATTTTGTATTCGCCGGTTTCGAGC
This sequence comes from Candidatus Zhuqueibacterota bacterium, assembly GCA_022616415.1. Lineage (GTDB taxonomy): Bacteria > Zhuqueibacterota > Zhuqueibacteria > Zhuqueibacterales > Zhuqueibacteraceae > Zhuqueibacter. The sequence goes on from JAKEEU010000320.1 coordinate 30,253, forward strand.
AACGGCTGGCCTTTGATGAAAGCTGCGGCAACGCTCTTGCTGTCAAAAAAAGCCACCGCAGACATTGAAGCAGTGCCGTTGGTGTTCATGCTCAAGGCTCCAGCCCCGGCAATGGCGAGTTCCTCATCTTGTTGCGCGCTCGCCGCGCCGCTCACGCCGATAGCGCCGACAACCTGGCCGTTCATTTCGATGGGCACACCGCCTTGCAGCGGCGTGAAATCATTCAATGCCACCATCGGGGTGCGGCCCTCGCGAATGATTTTCTCGAACACCGCGGTCGGCCGCTTGAAAATCGCCGAAGTGCGGGCTTTGCCGTAAGAAATCAGCGCGCCGGCGGCAAACGTGTTATCGAGCCGCTCCAGCGCCATCAAATTGCCGCCGTCATCGACCACCGCAATCACCGCGCCCGGCGCATTGAGTTCTTTTGCCTTAGCAACGGCGGCGGCGATAACTTTCTTCGCGCCAGCCAGCGTCAGCGTTTTTTTCTCCAACACCTGTTGCGCATGACTGGTTGAAGCCACTGCCGCAAACAAAAACGCAATCGTGAGTATCTTTGTAACTTTCATGATGTTTTGCTCCTTTGAAAAAGAGGTTATTAGCTCTCTAGGTGAGATAAAATCGACGAGGGTGAAGGAGTACCGGAGCGTGGAGCATGGAAATTCCATCACTCCATTGATCCAACGCTCCAATACTCCATTACTCCACAATTACTTTACCGGTTTCTCGAACGAGGCCTCGCCCAACAACGCCTCGGCCCAAGCGCACCAAATTTGCACTTTGGCGACGTCTTTCACATACGCCGGAACCGTGAGCGTCTGGTTGTACTTGTCGCCTTTGATCTTCAGGCGGTTGAGCAAATACACGTTGCCCTTGGCATCGACCAACTGCCAATGCGGCGCCGGGGTGTCGGGAACCACGAAATCATCGGACAGCACCAGCATCAGCTTGCCGTTTTCCTTGCTGGCCGTCACAAAGCCGGTATTGGCCTTCGCGCCGGCAAATGGCCCGCTTTTGGTCATGTTGTTTTTGGCAAAGCCAAAGCTTGCCGCTATCGCGACTGCGATCAAAACCGCCAGCAGGGACTTGGAAAAACTACGCATAATAATCCTCCTTAAAAGGGTTGGGTTGTTTTAACAACTTGTGTTTATATAGTTGTCTTACTTTGTGATTAGATTTTATCATCTCGTCACTTTCTGCAATTATGTCGCTTGAGCGTTTAAATCCTTACATAAGGCTGGCCCTTTCTGAAATTTGTGTATGCTGACGTGCAAGCGGCTGAATAAAGAAAAGCCTTGATTTTTTGAATGGGGATCAGTAAGCTGCAAAATGCTTTGCAGAATTGACTTACCCAAAGAACAATGAGATTTATCTGTTTTGCCGGTGCCGATTTTTAAATATCAGCAATTCTTGGTCTTATAGATATGCAACCATCCCTCGATCTCTACGCCATCTTGTTTCTTTTCGGCGCCGTGCAGGCCGTTTTTCTCGCGGTTGTGCTGCTGGCGATAAAACGCCGGAACCTCACGGCCAATCGCATCCTGGCGGCGTTCCTGGCGGCCCTCGCTTTTCTTTTGCTGATGGCCGTTGCTTACCACACGAAGTATTTTATGAGCATTCCGCATCTGATCAGGATTGACGCTCCGCTGGTCTTTGTTTTTGGCCCGCTGTTTTATCTTTATATTCTGGCTCTCACCTCGCAACGCTTTGCTTTTGAAAAACGCCATCTTCTCCACTTCGTGCCCTTCGTCATTTATGACGGCTATTTGCTTCCTTTCTATCTCCAAAGCGAGACGATCAAAGTCAATTATTGGATAATCGTGCACGGCCACAATTCGCCCTGGCCATGGCATCTCGAAATGGCGGTGAGTATTTGCCATCCGCTCATCTACATCATATTGGCAATTCGGCAGCTCGCCAGCCATCGACGGACCATCAAAGAATCCTTCTCGTCCATTGAGAAAATCAATCTTGCCTGGATAAGAAATCTGCTGATTGGCGTCGGCTTGGTTTGGGCGAGTTATTTCGTTACTTACAGCTTCGATGTTGACTGGCTGATTCATGTCGTTGCGCTTTTGATTGTCGGGATGATCTATTACATGGGCTTCAAGGGCCTGATCCAGCCGGAGATATTTGCAGCCGAAGAAGAACGAGAGCTCCAGCCGAAATATGCCAAGTCGGCATTGTCTTCGGACAAAGCTGACGCCTATCTTGAAAAACTCCTGAACGTCATGAAGACGGAAAAACCCTACGCCGATAGTGACCTTTCCCTCCAAAAATTGGCCAAAAAACTGGCGATTTCAAGCCATCATCTTTCCCAGATCATCAACGACCGATTGCGGCAAAACTTTTTTGAATTTGTCAATCGCTATCGCGTGGAAGAAGCCAAAAGGCTTATTGCCGTTCCCGAAAATCGAAATAAGAACCTTGCCGAAATCGGCTTTCAGGCCGGGTTCAATTCGCTGTCTTCCTTCAATGCCGCGTTCAAAAAGCACGCCGGAATGACCCCATCTCAATTCAGAGCTTCCATCAAGCACCAATAAAGCAATTTTCAGCCAAATTACTTTGCCTTATTCAGGTATTCCCTCAGTAACGGGCGGGTAGCGCAGACATCTTGTCTGCGGGCGTGGACGCCTGCGCTACGTTTTCCCTCCGACCTCCGAGCCGATAGGATCGTCATGCAAACTAATCGGTTCGGTAAACTTTCTGATAGAAATTCGGTATCAGTGACCAGTTACAGTAAAAGTTCAGCGAAGCTTCGCCTCAAACCGGCGAGCTCGCAAAAAAATAATCTCCAACGGATAGAAAAACCCAACGGATTAGATCAGTTGGGTTCTTCTATCCGTTGGAAAAACTTGCTCTGAAGGAGACAAACATGCCTGAAAAAGTAAAAAAAAGCTTGCTGCCCGTGGCGTGGATCTTTTATCTTCTCGTCGTTTTCGAGATCATTTACATGATCAGCCCTTTCGCGCTTTATTATTACTCGACGTACGGCCCCAGTCTCAACTTTCTGCACAACTGGCCGCAAACGGCCTGGCTGACTGGATTTTTTCTGCCACACTATACCGAATCAACGTGGTCGCTGCTTAATGTGCTGGACAATATCGGTCGAATTTTTTTCCTTGGCGGCTTGCTCATGTTTCTCATCGGCGCCGTTCAAATCTACAAGGCCAAATTTGCCAAAAAAGGCGCCGTCACCGCTGGTCTCTACCGATTCGTGAGAAATCCGCAATATACGGCATTTTCCATCATGGGCCTCGGCGTTCTGCTGGTCTGGCCGCGCTTTACGGTTCTCGTTATGTACGTGACCATGCTCTTTATCTATTATTTTCTCGCCAGGAAAGAAGAGAAGGAGTGTGAGGAAAAATTCGGAGAGAATTTTAGAGCGTACGTTGCCACAACCCCCATGTTCATCCCAGGCAATTTTTTGACAAGACTTCCTTCCTTGCCTCCGGCAGGGATAAGACGTACCGTAGCGATCTTGTCAATTTATATCGCTGCTATAGCCTTTGCCGTTCTTGCCGCGTTTGCCATCAGAAATCTTGCTTTGAGCAGCATTTCCACTTCCTATTCGCAAGATACAGCGACTGTCGCAACAACCTTGATGAGCAAAGAGGAGATTGACAAAACGCTGCAGATTGCCCTCAAGCATCCGCAGGTGCGCCACCGCTTGGAGCTTGCAGACCTTGGCTCCGGCAAAAAATTTTTGAATTATATCGTGCCATTGCATTGGTACTTGGCGGATTTGCCGCTGGAGCCAAGACCCGAAGGCGCTCACGGACATCATCAGCCGGAGCGTACCAATCGCAACGAGTATAAAATTCTGTTTACCAAAGCCAAAATTACCGGCGGAATGGATGCAATCGGTGTGGACATCATCAAGAAGGCTTATGGCCGTGAGCCGATTATTGTCGTGAAACTGAATAATGCAACCGGCGAGGTGCTTGGCCTTGATACACCACCTGAGCACGTGATGTGGGGTGATATACCGACGCCGTTGTTTTAGCTTATCAGGTCATGTACCGGCCCGATATACTCGTTACGGGTTATTTTGTAACGTCATTGCGAGCGTTTTTCAGCGAAGCAATCCTTTGAAAATCAAGAGATTGCTTCGGCAAAAAGCGCCTCGC
>JAKEEU010000321.1 GCA_022616415.1 Candidatus Zhuqueibacterota bacterium
GCATCGGCGCCGGCACGCCGGGCACCAACCTCGCCGTCAAAAATCTTTTCTTCAATACACCAGGCCGCCGCAAGTTTTTGAAAGCCGCCACCTCGGAGTACCGGCAAATTCTCGCGGTGATGTATCGTTTTGCGATTGCGTTTCCAGCGGTGCAGTTCACATTCGTTCACGAAGACGAAATCATTTTTGATATGCCGCCCGCCGCCAGCCTCGCCGAGCGCGTGGTGACGCTGTTCGGAAGCCGGTTGCGGGATGCGCTCATCGAGATTAGCGAAAAAAGCCCGGCCGTGGAAATCTCCGGCGTGGTGGGAAAACAGAGCACGATCCGGCAGGCGCGCGGCGAGCAATATCTTTATCTCAATGACCGCTACATCAACGACAAGTCGCTCAATCACGCGATCGTTGCGGCTTATGGCGAGATTCTCGCGCACGGCGGCTTTCCGTTTTACGCCGTTTTTTTGAAAGTCGATCCGGCCCGCGTTGACGTCAATGTGCATCCATCTAAAATGGAAGTGAAATTTGCCGATGACCGGCTCATTTACGCTATTCTGCGCAATACGGTGAAGCGAGCGCTCAGCTCGTCGGCGGTGATTCCGGTAGAAACCACTTTAGGGCATGCGATTCCCGAGATCAATTGGCCGGCAGCGCCGGAAATGCCTGCTACTGATGAAGCCGCACCGGCGCTGCAATTAACGCCACCGCCGCCGGCAAATTTTCGCGTGCAGCACCCAGGCCGGCAATTGGGATTCAAACTAACTTCTCCCCCTCCTGCCCCGTCGCAGCCGGTCGTTCCTGCTTTAACTCATCCAACCGATGCTTCGACTTCGGACCTCGGCCCCCAAGACCTCGGACATCAGGACATCAAAATTTGGCAGATTCACAATCGCTATCTTTTGTCGCCGACGAAAGCGGGTCTGATGATCGTCGATCAGCACGTGGCGCACGAGCGCATTTTGTACGAGCAGGCATTGGAGATTTTTGAGAAACAGAACCCCGCGCCGCAGCAGTTGTTGTTTCCGGTGCTGGTGGAATTGAGCGCCGAGGATTTCGACATGCTCACGGAATTTCTGCCGTTTCTAGAGCGTCTCGGTTTTGTCATCAAGTATTTTGGCCAGCGCACGATGATGATCGAAGCCGTGCCCTCCGGCTCGCGCTATGCGAACAACTTGCAAGACGGCAAAATCCTGTTGGAGATCATCGACGATTTTCGCCGCGGCAAGCGCGAGAAGCTGGAAATTCGCGACAACGTGGCGCGCTCGTTTGCCTGCCACTCGGCAGTGCGCTCCGGCGACCGCCTCTCCCCTGCTACCATGCAGGCGTTGTTGGCGCAATTGTCTCAAACCAAGTCGCCATATTTCTGCCCGCACGGCCGGCCGGTGATGATTCAGATTCCGCTGGAGGAGCTGGATAAGAGGTTTGGGAGGACGTAATGCTTGATTCTGCATTGCATTACTCGTATAAGGGATTCATTATGGAGAACCGAGGGAAACAACTCTTGACAAATGCGAATGCGAAGAAAAAGTTAATCTATCAAACTGATCTTGAAGATGGACTTGTTCTTGCCAATCAGCGACCTGAAGAAGAGCTATTTTATACTCTCGAAGAAATCGCTGTTCTTGTTAAAGATTTAATGGGGGTCGAAACGCCAACAGTAAGTAATGGACGAATTTTGGAGGGGTGCACAAAAGATTATTGGTTTAAGTTTGAAGCCGCGAAACGATTAGGCTATCATTTTTCTCCTCTTGCTGAAATTTTTCCTGGGATTCGACATCAAGCTCTGGAAGTAAAACATTGCTCGGGAGAATTTGTCACGCTCGATTTCGGTCTTTATCATCCTGGCTCCGAAGAAATCATCAATGAAACTTGGAACCGCAAGCTTCAATTGAAGGTAAATCAAATCCGTTATCTTATTGCCCTCGCCCCTCCTCCACAATTCAAAGTAACTACTCTCATTCTGCTTACTGGCGCTCAAATCATAAATGTATTCGGGGTATCGCCCAAGGCAACAATCAAATATTAAATGGGCATCTCGGACAAGTGGCGCGAAGAACATCGGGGCAAAATGATGGTCGGAGAAAAAATTTGGTTGAAAACATAAAAATGAGCTCAAACCTTTCGAGAGGACGTCATGAATTTAACGCCACCACAAAAAAGTCTGCTAGAAAGAGTTGTCAATGTTTTTGAAACCGGAAAGACGGACGGTGACTACGGGCTCATTGCGATTTTTCACGATGGCCCGCACAACATTCGCCAAGTCACCTATGGCCGCTCGCAGACCACCGAGTATGGCAAGCTGCGGCAGATGGTGCAGGCGTATGTGGCGGCCAATGGCATTTTCAGCGCCGCGTTGCGCCGTTACGCGGATGACGTCGGCAGCAGGCCGCTGACTGATAACGCCGACTTTAAAAACTTGCTGCGCCGAGCGGGACGGGAAGATGCGGTTATGCAGCGCGTGCAGGATAAATTTTTTGATGACGCCTATTTCCGTCCGGCGATGAAGTGGGCGGATCAGGAACAATTCAAGCTGCCGCTTTCGGCGTTGGTGATCTATGATTCATTTATTCACAGCGGCAGCATTCTTTGGGTCATCCGGCAGAGGTTTCCGGAAAACCCGCCGTCATTGGGAGGCAATGAAAAAGCCTGGACCACGGCGTACGTCAATGCGCGGCACAAGTGGCTCGGCTCGCATCACCGCGAGGTCGTCAGAAAAACGATCTATCGCACCGCCTGCTTTAAACAGCAAATTCAACTGGGAAATTGGGATTTATCGAAAGTTCCGATTATCGCCAACGGGATCAAGGTGATGCCGAAAGTGTAATGCAAATTCTCATCCCCATGCCTCAAGGGCGTCTGGATCGTTTATGAGTAAAATTGAAATGGCAACAATTCCTTACAACCCCTTCACCAATCGTTCCACGATCATGAAGGAAGGCGAGTTCGTGGGACGAGAGGCGGAAATCAGCAATCTGCTTTCGCGCGTTCGCAATGGCGATTCGTCTTCAATCGTCGGGCCGCGGCGAATAGGCAAATCTTCGCTGTTGTATCATCTTTTTCTGACGGGAAACCGGCGGCTGGATGATGCGGATCAAAGCAAATTCAAATTCATTCACATTGATTTACAAGATCCTGCCGTGGCGACCGTGAAGAAATTCTGCCAACACCTCACGCAGAAATTGGGCCGCCAGCTCACGCAAATCGAGCAGCAGACGGATGAATTGGAGCACCTAAGCTTGCTCTCTGAAACATTGAATCCGACGTCATCACATGGGTTGCCGGTTTTGCTTTTGGATGAATTTGAGAAATTGACCGAAAAGCCGGAACGATTTACCGATGATTTTTTCAAAGCGTTGCGTGCCTTTGCGAACCAGCATAAAATGGCGATCATTACCACCTCCCAACATACGTTGCGCGAATTGACCGAAACGCAAGGTTTGACTTCGCCTTTGTGGAATCTCTTCATGGTGCAACCGGTGGGCGAATTTGTCGTTTCCGATATTGTCGATGAGGTCACGTTGTTTTTAACCCACTTTTAGAAAGGCGAGCTGCAACCCAGCGCTCAAGAGCAGGCCTACCTGATCTCTTATTGCAGCCGCCATCCGTTGGTGATGCAGGTGGTTTCGTACTGGGTTTTGCGCAATCGCGAAATGGGTCTGAACGAGCTGGCTCTCGTGGAAGAAATCGAAAAGGAATTGTCATCCTATTTCCGCGATAAACAAGAATTGATCGTCAAATGGCTCAAGCAAAAAGCGCCCAAGGCGCTTCAAAATCTCGTTTGGACGACCGAGCAAATTGGAAAGATTATCAAGAACCTGTCACCGTTCTCAATTCAGATAAACAGTTAAAAGTTTTGACCCAATGAAATTCATGACGCCACGACAATACGGTCACCTGCTTTTTGAGATATTTTTCAAGGGTAGAAGCTTTTTGCAGGAAATCGAAAGTTGGAATCGAGCACAGAAGGCTAAATGTATATTTCAGGCCAATGTCTACAATTTTGTTGTTGGACTGTTCATCGCATATCTCATTGGGCAATTTGTCATCTATAGGGGTATACAATACGATCTCATTAAATCCATTGTGAGTGCCGCAGTGGGCGTCTCATTGAGCGTCGCAGTGGGCATCGTCGTAAAGGGCCCATTCGGTGTCGCATTGGCTATCGCATTTGCCATCGCATGGGCCATCGGAGGAGGCATCGTATATGGCGGCGCATTAGGCGTTGCAGAGGGGGCATTCGGCGTCGTAATGGCTGTCGCATTGGTGGCCGTCGTAGGGGCCTTTCCAGGGGGCGTCGCAGGGGGGGAAATAGGGGTCCTCACTTGGCGCGTCGGGGGAGGCGTCGTATGGGGCGCCGTAGTAGGCGTCGCAGGGGGGCTGGCAGGAGGCGTTGAATTGAGCATTTCAGCTCTGATCGTTTACTTTATCGTATGGTCGAGATGGTTCTATTTGCCTACCCTTTTGGTTCCAGTCCTAAAAAAAATTCATCCACATCGATTACCTTTTCATTGGGATGAGAATGTTAGTGCCCCTCTACCTTTTGTAACACAAACTTTACTGAGAATTTCACGTTACAATCGCACCGCTGCAATCGATGAGGCTATCTTCTTGATTCGTGAGAGGCCGTCACAACGCAAAGCGGCACAACGAGCATTGATGAAAATTGCCATTGCTGAAATGCTACAGTTTCGTGATGTGCGCAATATTGCCAACCTCCGGCAAGAGCTGGCTTTTCTTCCTCAAGATAACACCGCCTTTCCTGAATTCTACCAGCAAGAATATGCCGCCATTTCAACTTTTGCTACGGACGCCCGGACCGCACTCGCTGAATCAAATGCTTCCAATCGTCTCCGGCTTTTGGAAAGACTGGATACGAATATCCAAGAGTTCCAAAAGCACATGGATTTTGCCAAGAAGGACATCGGCATACCCTTTGGTCAAATTGCCCGTCGTTGGGTGGAGATCGTACAGAAGGAAATTAAACAGATCGAGGCGGATGTCGGTCGCCCTTTGCCCAATCCATTTATTGCCGGACGGCCTATCGATGCGAGCTCTGAGATGTTTATTGGCCGGAAAGATATTATTGAGCAAATTCAGCACGAGGCTTTACGCGAAGGTGGATCCAGTGCGATTCTATTCATCGGTAACCGTCGTACCGGCAAAACCTCTACGCTGTTAAATCTAAGGCGCTACCTCCTTTCCAGTCTCAAATCCGTTTTTGTAGATTGTCAGGATCCTACCATCTCCAGCAGTATCACTGATTATTGTAGAACCATTGGCAAGGCCATCGCTACGACGCTTGAGCAAACCCGATCGGCAGCAGCGGAGTGCAACTCGCTGGCCGATTTGACTGAGTTTTTGAAAAGCATCCAACAGCATTTGCAGCAGGCAAACCAACATTTGCTTATTTGTTTTGATGAATATGAACGCTTGACCGAAAAAATAACCGACGGCGATTTTGCCGACTTACCGAATACCTTTCGGTATTGGGTGCAACATTTACCACGAACCATTTGTTTGTTCTCCGGCTCCCACCAGTTGGACGAAATCCTGCAGCTCGATTGGACGGACTATTTGATCAACGTCCGGTTGGTACCCATCAGCTACTTGGATTTTGATTCGGCCTTGCGGTTGGTAACCGCGCCAATTGCGCGATTCGATTTGCAGTATGATCCAGGTGTGGAAATCGCCGAGCGACTCGTTCACCGTCTCGGTTGCCAGCCGTTTCTTTTGCAAGCCACCATGTCTGAGTTGGTGAATTATCTCAACAGCCTCAATCGAAAAGTGGCAATGCAAGAAGACGTCGACGTGGCGATTGAACGGATGTTTCGATCGTGGCGTATCTATTTCGAGCATATTTGGGAAAAAGAGAGCAACGTGCAGGAACGAGAAGTGTTGGCGGACATTACCAAGCAGAAACCAATGCGCGAAGACACGAACAAAGCGCTGCGGTCGCTCGTGCGCAAGGAGATTTTGCGGCAGGAAAATGGGGAGTATGTTTTTTGTGTTCCGGTTTTTCAAGAGTGGATTATAAGAGAAATTGGTGGCGGGTGAGGCGCGCAACGCTGCCATCATTGGTTCGCTAAAAATTTTTAAAAAGTGCAGCAAAAGTGTAATGCCATTCGTATATAGTATAGGAGGTGCGGTTGGATACAAGAATTCCATCTCTGGATAAGCTCAATCAGCCTGATTTTATTGCCAGATTGCAAGCTGGCGATGAAACAGCCTACCAAAACGTGATGGAAGAGCTCGCCACGTGGTTTGCCGTCTATATTAAAAGAAAGTTTGGCATCACCGAAGAAGATGCGAAAGATCTTGTTCAGGATGTCATCATGAATGTTTACCGCAAAATAAAGCGCTTTGAACCGGCCAAAGGCAAATTTACACAATGGGCATTTAGCATTTTGCGCAACCAGTGTTTGGACTGGCTGCGGAAACGCAAACGAGAGCGTCTTACTTTTAGAGAATTGCTGGCGGCGGATTTGAGCATTCAAGACGAGGCCAAGATCTTTCGCGATGATTTATCGCCTCTTGAAAAATTGCCTCGCGAGGTTCGAGCAGCGATTTTGAGATTGCCTGGCCGCTACCAACAGTTTGTTGGATTAATGCTCTTGGGTGCATCTGAAGACTATACCATGGGAATCATGCAGATTAAGACGCACAGTGCCTTTCGCAGTCTCAAATCTCGCGTTTTGTCAAAATTACGGATGGAAATTCAGCAATTAAAATGAAAGAGACAAATTATGGCAAAGAAGCCCAAACAAGATCTCAAAGCTTTTGAAGAGTATTTGCGGCATCTCTTTGAAACCTCGCCCTATCAGCCATTCACGACCGAAGAAATTGAGTTGATTCTTCAAAGCTATGGCACGCCTAAAGATCTAAAAAAATATCGCAACGAGAAGCTCGTCTCTCTAATGAAAGAGACACATGCCCAACAGCTTGCCCAAGCCGAGGCCTATTTCCGCAATCCTGCGCAAATGCACTCTTTAGGGGAGCTTTTTGATAGTACGCTCATCTTCAAGAACATGTTCATTTCCCAACTGGCGCAAGAATTGGAAATGACGGCTGAGGAGATCGAAGAGCATATTGAAAATCGACCGCCAACGGAATCTTTGCGCGAAGATCAAATGCAGAAGCTCGCAAAACTGACAGGTATTGAGATTAATGAGATACGGCGAATCGCGAGCGAAACCACCAAGACTGCCGAAACGAAGCCACCCGCTGCCGCTGAAGCAACACCGCCGAGGAAACCGCAGCAGCCGTACCCGATGCCCTCAGGGTATTCCTCTGTTGGGATGATTCGCGAAGAAGAATCTTCAAATTATAAGAAGAGATAACTGCATTGCAGCATGCCATTCAGCAAAAATCTTTTTGCAATTCAAACCAACTTTTGAAAACAAAAAAGATTCCTGCGGAATGGCATGCGGACGGTATTTGCATTCTTTTCAAGCATGTCATTATTTGATTCTCCCGATCCCTTCGTCATCGTCCTTGCCGGCCCCACCGGCGTGGGAAAAACCGCGGTTTCGCTCGCGCTGGCTGAGCAGTTGCCAGCGCAGGCGGAGATCGTCTCGGCTGATTCGCGGCAGATTTATTGTTACATGGACATTGGCACGGCCAAACCCTCGCCGGAAATGCAGTCGAAAATCAGGCATCTTTTCATCGATATTCGCGAACCGCATGAAGTTTACAGCGCCGGACAATTTGGCGAGGACGCCCGCGCGGAGATTTGGGAAATTTTGTTTTTTAACCATTGGCCGCTCGTGGTTGGCGGCTCCGGCCTTTATCTGCGCGCCTTGCTGCAGGGCTTCTTTACTCCGAAAGCCTCGAATCGAGAAATTCAGGAGCAGTTGAAAAAGCGTGCGGAGAAGGAAGGCAGCTCGAAGCTGCACGCCGAATTGGCTAAAGTTGATCCGGCTTCAGCGGCGCAGTTGCATCCCAACGATGCGCACCGCATCGTGCGCGCTTTGGAAATTTATTATGCGAGCGGCAAGCCGGCCAGCAAGCTGCGGCAACGGCATCCCGATGAACCGGCGGAATTTATCTATCGGATCATCGGCCTGGACATGCCCCGGCCCGCGCTTTACGAGCGCATCAACCAGCGTGTAGACAAAATGCTGGCAGACGGTTTGGTTGATGAATGCAAGAACTTGTTGGAAATGGGTTATACACCGAAGTTCAATGCCTTGCAAACCGTGGGCTATAAGGAGGTCTTTCAACATTTGCGCGGCGAGATTTCTTATCAGGAAATGGTCGAGTTAATCAAACAGCATTCCCGCAATTACGCCAAGCGGCAAATGACGTGGTTTCGTAAAATGAGCGGTGTGGAATGGTTCGAGGTGAAGCCGGAAGATTCGGCGGAGAAGATTGCGACGTTGATTCGGCTTTATTTGAATTTATGATAAACACTCGTTGTAGCTATTCAAGTAATCCAGGTCTAATCCGATTGTCATTCTGCAAGAATCTTTATTGTATTTAGTGACATACATTATTTTAAATTGTAAAAGATTCCTGCGGAATGACAAATTTATATACTCATCGAGGAGGAGTGGATATGAACAACGTCATTCTGTTTTTTGCGGTGTTGGTTTTGGGCGTGGTCGTTGCAAATGAACTTTCCGCGCAACAAACATTCAACGGTTTGAACATGAACTTGGGCAATCTCTCGCGCCTGTCGAAAGCCAAGACGCGCTCCATCAGTCCGGAAAATTTTACCGGTGAAAAAGGCAAAGGCGGCATGGCCACCACCGGCACCGGCGAAAAAGCGGCGCGCGATTTGGGACAGGGCTGGAAAATCTCGCCGTCAATTCGCATCAAATCCAAAGAAACTTTTATGCTTGCCGACATTCAGGGCTCAGGCGCGATTCAACACATTTGGATGACGCCGACCGGCAATTGGCGTTTTCTCATTCTGCGCATGTATTGGGATGGTGAAACCGAGCCATCGGTCGAAGCACCGGTCGGAGATTTCTTCGCGTGCGGTTGGGGAACTTATGCGCAGCTCTCTTCGCTGGCGATTTGCGTAAATCCTGGCAGCGCTTTCAATTGCTATTGGGAAATGCCATTTCGAAAATCCTGCAAGATCACGATGGAAAATATCGCCGAAGAAGAGGTCACGTTGTATTATCAAATTGATTACACGTTGACCGAGGTGCCTGAAGAGGCGGCGTATTTTCACGCGCAGTTTCGTCGCGTCAATCCGGTACCGTACAAAGACGTGTACACAATTCTCGACGGCGTGAAAGGCTGGGGACATTATGTTGGCACGTACATGGCGTGGGGAGTGAACCGCATCGGCTGGTGGGGCGAAGGCGAAATCAAATTTTACATTGACGGCGACAAGGATTTTCCGACGATTTGCGGCACGGGAACCGAAGATTATTTCTGTGGCTCGTACAATTTTGAGAATCGCGTGACGAAGCAGTATCAGGAATTCACCACGCCGTATGCCGGCTTGCCACAAGTGATTCGTCCGGATGGCTTGTACAATTCGCAGCAACGCTTTGGATTGTATCGCTGGCACATTATGGATCCGATCCGCTTCGAAAAAGATTTGCGCGTGACGATTCAGGCGCTCGGCTGGCGCTCCGGCGGACGTTACTTGCCGCTGCAGGATGACATTGCGTCAGTGGCGTTTTGGTATCAAAAAGAGCCGCATGCAGCGTTTCCGAAGTTGCCGGACAAAGATTATTTGGAGACGAAGTGAGTTTCGCAATAATACCAGCAAAATAAACGCTTGCATACGAAGGTGATTTTATGTAAATTTCATTGGTTTGACTTTGGTATAAAAGCGACACGGTGACTGTTAATTGAAGAATCTTTCCGCAAAGGAGGCCGCATTATGCCCGAAGCATTAGTAGAAAGTTACCCCTCTATCTTTCAAATTCATGAGGAGTTTGACATGTCGCCGGCGAAAGATTTTCACAATGAATTCTTGTTCAAAATGTCTCAAGAAATAGATCGCATTTTGGCAGGCACGAGCTACGTCGTCAAAATTGATACCTTCCGCTATTTGGAAGATTGGCTCATCAATAGCTTCGGTGATTTTAAAAACGCCTTGCAATTAGAGAAGTTTGTGGCGGGACTGAAGCGGTTCGGAGCGCCGAAAAGCTTTATCAAGAGCAAGTTAAATGAATATGCCGGCATGGGCATGATTTCTCCCGGCCATGCGCCTGATATTTTTGTAACGGAGAAAGCGCAGCGGCATAACGAATTTGGTGTTCCCTTATTGGCAATGGAAATTATCTCAAGGCATTCACGCGAAACGGACCTCTTTTATAAACCGTATTTCTACGAAACCATCGGCGTGGAAGAATATTTTGTAGGCGAAGCTTCCATCGAATATGGCACGATTGTTAAAGCTTATCGTCTGGTAAAAGGTAGATTTAAACCGATAACAGCGAAGAGAAAACAATATTACTCCACAGTGCTCGGCGCTTTTTTGCCGCGCGTTTTGGCGCTTTAGTCCGAGCAACAAATCTCTTGACTTTTTGCCAAAGAAGATTAACTTTATTACTGTGATCGCAATAAGCGAATGTAGCTCAGTTGGTAGAGCTCCGGCTTCCCAAGCCGGCTGTCGCGGGTTCGAATCCCGTCATTCGCTCTATCCGATGGCTACGGTCCGTCCGCAAGGGCGGATTTTAAATTTCTCTTGATTCAGACTGGTTGAAGATAACAGGTTAGTGTCATCAAGTACCCAAGGTCATTCGGCAGGCACAACTGACTCGCCATGGTGTCAGGCTGGTGTAGCAACTTGTACGTGGAGGCATGAACTGCCGCCGGACGCCAGCACCTTGCCTGCTCAGAGCCACAACGTCGTTCCTCATTGCGGCAGGAAAAAAATTTCCCCCTCTTTTTTCCAACCGAGGCAATATTCTTACAGCTTTAATTTTTGGGAAGCAGTTTTTGAACCGTGGCAGGTTTGGAACCATGCCACCTGATAAAAGCATTTGCGACTTAATATTCGGAGGACAAACATGTTCTTGAAGCACTCTGTGAATGCATTACGAGCTGGTTTGGTTTCGGGAATTTTGGCAGCCAGCCTGGCCTATGGCCAGTATACGCAGACCGTCGGCGATAACGGCGTCGTCGATTGGGGCCAGCAGAAAATCCGCTCCACGGGAATCGGCGCACCGAATCCGGATCAGCCTGCGGGCGCGCAGCGCGCCGGCGCCATTGAAGCGGCCAAACTCGCGGCGCTGCGCAATTTGTTGCAAACCGTGCAAGGCGTCAACCTCACTTCTGAAACGACCGTGCGCAATGCCATGATCGAAAATGACGTGATCAATACCAAGATTCAAGGCATCGTGCGGGGATACACGATCGTTGACACCCGCTACATGTCCGATCAATCGGTGGAAGTCGAAATCGAGGTGCCGTTGAACGGTTTGCTGGCGGACGCATTGCTGCCGCAAAATTTTGGCGGTGGCCGCTTGATCTCGGCGCAGCCTTTGTGCCCGATGTGCGGGCAGGCTTGGCCGCAGGGGAAGCCCGTGCCCCCGGGTGTCCAGTTGGTGAACCCTGGCTCTGTTGGCCAACCTGGCAGCGGGACGGGCGGCGCTTTTACCGGCCTGGTTATTGATGCCAAAGGGCTGGGCCTGATGCCGGCTATGGCGCCGAAAGTCGTTGACGAAAACGGCAACGAAGTCTACGGCTCGAGATATGTGAGCCGCCAATATGCCGTTCAGCAAGGCATGGTTGGCTATGACAAAGACGTGAACGCGGCGCGCAACAACCAGCGGGTGACGAACAATCCGCTCGTCATCAAAGCCGTACGCGCGACCGGCAATAACAAAACCGATTTGGTCGTCGCCAATGCCGACGCGCAGCGGATTCACGGCGCGGCGCAGACGCAAAATTTTCTGGACAAGTGCCGCGTGATGTTTATTGTGGATTAAAACGTGAAACGTAAAGACGTAAAACGTAATTCGTAAAGACGTAAAAGCATTACGCCTCACGCTTCACACAATCATATCAAACTTAACCAAGGAGATTGACGATGGGAAGGCGCATTTCCCAATTTATGGCTGCGGCGCTCGCTTTGTTTGTCATCCTGGCGGTGGCGGGCTGCGGCTCGAAAGCGTTGAAGAAAGAATCCGTGCTCGATACGCCGGACAATCATTTCAGCCAGGGCATGCGCGAGCTGGATCGCGGCAACCTTGCCGAAGCGAAAAGAGAATTCGAGCGGGCCAAGGCCCTCGATCCGAAATATGGCGAAGCGTTTGCCGGACTCGGCTTGGCACTGGCCATCGAAGCCGAGGGCGCGCCGGATGCGAAAACGCAGCAAGCGCTGTACGATAAAGCGCTTTCTTCCGTGGATGAGGCGCTCGGCAAAAACGACAAGTCAGTTGAGAGCCACATTATCAAAGGCCGCGTTCTGACCATGCGCATGAAGGGCGATGACTGGATCAAGGACGCGGTGGAGCAATATGAGAAGGCGCTGAAGCTGAATCCCAACAGCGACAAGGCGTGGTTCTACACGGGCGAGTCCTACAAAAACGCCTATCAATTCGATATGTCGGCTAATGCGTACAGCAAGGCCATCGCGATGAAGAGTGAATACGCCGGCAAAGCCGATGCGCAATGGCAGATCGTGCAGAAAATTCAGCGCGCGGCCCCGGGAACGAAAATCGGCGCCAAGATCGCGCTGATTCCGGAAATCGACCGCGCCGATCTCTCGGTTCTGCTCTTGGAAGAATTGAAACTGGCTGAAGTTTTTGCCAAGAAGAAACAACCGGAATACGATACCGGCTTCAAAGCACCGGATGATCCGACCAAAATGGAGCAACCCAAGGCGGAAAAACTGCCCGATGCCACCGATATCGGCAATCATTGGGCGAAAAACTGGATTGTCGATATCATCAAACTCGGCGGCATGGAGCCATTCCCGGATCACACCTTCCACCCGGACGAGAAAATCACGCGCGCCAATTACGCCACGACCCTGCAGCAAATTCTCATTCTCGCGACGGGCGACAAAACTTTGGCGACGAAATATTTCGGCGGCCAGTCGCGTTTTCCGGACCTGCGCAGCGATCATTTTGCCTACAACGCCGCGGCCTTGATGGTCGATCGCGGCATCATGACGGCCGACAAGATGAGCGGCGCGTTCAATGCCGAGGGCAGCATGTCCGGCGCCGATGCGCTATTGGCGATTCGCGATTTTCAGAACGCGTTGCGGATGGAATTTCGGTAAAAACAGCAAACACCAAAAAGCAAACAGAAAAAAGCAATAAGAATTTTGCTTTTTGCCGTTGCTTTTAAACAGCAAAACCCAAACGGCGAACAGCGAAAGCACATAAAAATTTTGCCTTTTGCTGTTTGCTTTTTGCCTTTTGCTTTCAATAAAGAGGAGGCAAACCGTGCCGAGCAAAATGTTTTTCAGCAAAAGCGCAGCTCTGGCGATATTATGGATTTGGTCTATTTCCGCGGTGGCTCAGGAGACGGCGACGACGCCCACAACTGAGATCACCGTCACGGGTGTCGGGAGCATTTTGAGCAATGACATGGCCGCGGCGCGGGATCAGGCGATTGACGATGCCATGCGCAAGGCGGTGCAGCAAGCGCTAGGCACTTTTATTAAATCCGAAACCCTGGTGCAAAATTTCCAATTGGTCGATGACCGGATTCTTTCCTGGTCCGCCGGCTATGTCAAAAAATATGACATTCTGCGCGAAGGCAAGATTCCCATCGACACATACGAAGTGCAGATGCGGGCCACGGTCAATCTCTCGGAGCTGCGGCTTGATGACGGCGCCCTGACAGCGCTCATTGAAAAAGAGAATCCTCGCGTCATGGTGATGATCGCGGAGCAAAACGTTGGCGAGGCCAATGGCTTGCAATATTTCGAGGTTGATCTCACCTCCGCCGAGACGGCAATCATCGACGTCTTTCGCACGAAGGGCTTCGAGGTGGTCGATCAAACGCAGGCGAAAGAGAATCTGGAACGCGACAAGATACTCAATGCAATAGAGGGCAATGCGAAATCAGCCGCAGCGATCGCGGCAGCGCAACATGCGGAGCTGATCGTCACCGGCAAAGCCATCGCCAAAGTTGCAACCGGTTTTAGCATGGGCGGCATGAAATCGTGCCAGGCCAACATCACGACGCGCATTATCAGCGCCGACGATGCGAAGATAATTGCCACCGCCAGCGAAAACGCCGCGTACCCGCACATCGACGAGGTTACCGGCGGCACGTTGGCCATCCAAAAAGCGGCCAGGAAGTGTGCTGAAACCATCGTCAACAAAGTGGCGGCTGAAGCGCAAAAGCGTTTCTATAATACCACCACCGTCAACCTGCGCGTGCAGGGCTATCGCAATTATAACGAGCTGCAGAAGTTCAGCACTACTTTGAAATACTACCTGCGCGGCGTCAAGGAAGTCTTTCAGCGCAGCGCCGCCGGCGGCTACGCCAATTTCGACATCAAGATCGTTGGCAGCGCCAAACAATTGGCGCGCGAGCTGGGCAATAAAAATCTTTCGCCTTTTAAGGTGGAAGTGACCGGCGCAACCGCCAACCGCGTCGATATTAAAATTGCCGATGAAGCAGAGTCGATGGAAACGGCGCCGCAGGATACTTCGGGAGTGCAGTGATATGTAACCCAGGCTGCCAGTCTGGACGACAAGATGAAATTATCCGCTTTTAAGAAATTTCCTTAAAATTAGGTGATACCCATGAAACGTGTACACTCGAATTTCTTATTCATTTTTGCCATCCCGTTTTTTTTGTTTAGCACCGCCGTCGCGCAAGAAAAAGCGAAAACGGCCAAAATGCGTGTGGCGGTTTTTGCCTTTGAAGATAAAACCGACCATCGCTGGCATTGGTGGAACGGGCAGCCGCCCGGTGATGGCATGGCCGACATGATTACCACGGCTTTGGTAAAAAGCGGGAATTATCGCGTGTTCGAGCGCCAGGAAATCGAAAAAATCATGCAGGAGCAGGCGCTCGGCATGTCCGGCGCGGTCACGCCGGAAAGCGCCGCGAAGGCCGGCAAAATGCTCGGCGCCGAAATCGCCATCGTTGGCGCCATCACCGAATTTGGCTATAAAAAACAATCCACCGGCGGCGCCTTGAAAAAGATCGGCCTCGGCGCCGCGGTTTCAAAGCAATCCGCCACCGTCGGCATCGATGTGCGGTTCGTCAACACCACAAGCGGGGAGATCTTGAAGGCGGAGAATATCCGGAAGGAAAAAAAGAATCTCGGCGGCTCGTTGGATACGGAAGACATTCGCTTCGATAATCAAGATAAATTTGATGAATCACTTGTCGGCAAAGCCACGCGCGAAGCCATCGAGGACATCGTGAAACTGCTGGGCGAACAGGGCGGCGGCTCAGGCGTGTGGGAGGCCAAAGTGGTGATGATGAAAGACGGCCAGGTGATCATCAACGGCGGTTCCGAGACTGGCATCAAAGCCGGCGAGCGTTTCATGGTTTACCGCACCGGTGAAGAAATGACTGATCCCGACACCGGCGAATCTTTGGGCGCCGAAGAAACCAAAATCGGCGAGATCGAAGTGGTGAATAATAATTTTGGCGGCAAGGGTAAAGCCTCGACTTGCAAAGTGCTTTCCGGCACCGATTTTCAAAAAGGCGATGTTGTGCGACAGAAATAGCAAGTTGCAAGGGGCAAGTTTGCAAGTGTAATTTGCCCCGTAACTATCCAGCGATTGACCCCGGTTATCGGGGTTAGTACGGCAAGTAACATAGCATGTCATCGTGGAACGATCTTTTTTATTATCAAGCACGGTGCTTGTATTGAAAA
>JAKEEU010000322.1 GCA_022616415.1 Candidatus Zhuqueibacterota bacterium
CTTGGGATATCCCTTGGCTTGGGGGTATCCAATTGCACTTTGACCGCCAGAACACGACCTAAATTCTTTACTCTAATTTTTTAATGAAAATCGGTGTTTATGAAAAACTGCAAATACATCCAAACGCTGCTGCCGCTCTTCGATGGCGAGGAGCTGACGGCAATTGAAAAACGCCAAGCCGGTGAGCATCTGGCAACGTGCAATCGTTGCCGCGAGGAGTTGGCGGCGATTCGCGCGCTGCACGCGGATTTGCAGCGCGCCAACACGTTCGAGCCGAGCGAGGCCATGCTCGCCGATTTGCGGCACGGCTTGCGGCGGCGCCTGCGCCAGGAAACTTTGCGGCCAAGCTGGCAGGAACATTTGGGCAGCCTGTTGTTCGGCAATCTTCAACCGGTGTGGCAGCTTGGCTTTGCCGCGGCGTTGGTACTGGTCGGAATGATGATCGGACGAAATTTTCTCTCGCCGGCCTCCACCGCAGAGAAAATCGACGTGCTCAGTTATCTTACCCCCGGCAAGCCGGTCGCAGTTGCGAGCGGCTATCTCGCGCCCTCGCTGGCAAACGTGCAAACGATCCGGTTCGATCCGGCCACGAAACAAGTGGAAATTCAATTCAGCGTGGTGAATGACGTGCAATTGCGCGGCAGCGTCAATGACCCGGCCATCAGCCGCGCGCTGACGTATGCGTTATATGAAAAGGAACAACCCAATTTGCGCTTGCGCGCGGTGAAAGCCATCAGCGAGACGTACACTTCCGCCGGAGGAACCCCGCAGGACGATGAGCTTACCGAGGCCCTGCTTCACGCGCTCGAAAAAGATCCCAATGACGGCGTGCGCCTCAAAGCGGCGCAAGTTCTCAAACAACTGCCGCTGAACAATCTCATCAAGACCGCGCTGGTTCGGGCGCTCATGCGCGACGAAAATTCGGCGGTGCGCATCGAGGCGATCGAGGCGCTGGGGCGCGGCGGCCTCAGCCAGGAGGAGCAGGCCGTGTTCCACACCGCGGCGGCGGATACGAACGAATACATTCGCCTGCAAGCCAAGCGCTTGCTCAGCGGCCAATTACAGCAACCGCCGGCGGAATCGGACAAAAATAAACTTTAATAAACTGTATGCAGCCCAAACTAAGGAAACAGGCTATGATTCCCATCAAAACAAATTGCAATGAGGAGATGACGATGAAAGCGAAACCCACGCGGCATCACTTGGTGTGGCCGCGTGTTTTGATGCCGGCTCTCGTGCTCGTCATGCTGGCGAGTGTCGCCGGCTTGGCGCAGGAGCTGCGCAAGGAAGGCCGTTATTATGTCACCGAGATCAAACGCAATTTCACCGTGCAGCCGGCGGGCACGCTGGAAATGAGCGGCATTCAAGGCGATATCGACATTACGGTTTGGCCGAAGAATGAAGTGCAGATCATCGAGCGCATGCGCATGGATGTGTACACTGAAGAAGAGGCGAAGCGCGCGGTCGAAGAAACGAAGGCCTCGTATCGCCAGAGCGGCGACCGCATCATCGTCGGCGGCCTGGAGCGCTCGCGCAATTGGATCCAGTCGGATTTTCAAATTTCCCTGCCGGCAGCGTTCAATATCGACGTCAGCACCAATGGCGGCGATATTTCAGCGCGGCAAATCAAAGGCACGACTCGGCTGCGCACTTCCGGCGGCGACGTGACGCTGCTCGAAACCGGCGGCAACATTCGCGCGAGCACTTCCGGCGGCAACATCATCGTGCGTGACGCCGAAGGCGATATCGATGTCAAGACTTCCGGCGGCGATCTCGAACTCGAGCGCATTAAGGGCATACTCACCGGCGCGACCTCGGGCGGCAATATCACGCTGCGCGGCGCTTCCAAAGACGTGCGCCTGCGCACTTCCGGCGGCGATGTGGAAATTTTTGACACCGACGGCTCGGTCAATGCGAGCACCTCGGGCGGTGATATTCGCGTTGAAAATGTGAGCGGCCACGTCGATGTCAGCACCTCGGGCGGCAATGTCGATTTGCGCAATATTAAACAGGAGGTGGAAGCTTCCACTTCCGGCGGCGACGTCGACGCTTTGGGATTGTTGGCGCCAGCGCGATTGCGAACTTCCGGCGGCGATGTCCAAGCGCGTGATGTGCAAGCCAGCATCGACGCCGCCACTTCCGGCGGCGATGTTGAAGTCGAATTTACCCAGAAGGATTTCACCAAGCCGCATGTCATCACATTGAAGAGCAGTGGCGGCAGCGTCACGCTGGCGATTCCGGAAAAATTGCCGGCCAACATCTTTGCCGAGATTCGCCTCGGCGACGGCCGCTGGTTCAGCCGCGAGCGCTACGACATCTCGTCGGATTTCCCGCTCAAAATTCAGCGCGAAGAAGAAGATCGCCGCGACGGCCGTTACATTCGCGGCGAGGGCCAGATCAACGGCGGCGGCGATCCGATCACATTAACGACCAGCGCCGGCAATATTACGATTCGGAAGCTGATTCGTTAAAAATTAACCAACGGATAACGGCGGCCAACGGATGAAAGCAAAAATCCGTTGGCCGCTTTTATCCGTTGGCAATTATATTCGGAAAGGAGCAAGCAAAAATGTATCAGAAAAATTGGCGCTTTTTCATTTTCAGCTTTTTTGTCTTTTTTATCCCGCTCGCCGTCTTCGCCCAGGAAGAGCGCAGCGAGAAATCGTTCTCGGTGAAGCCCGGCGGCTTGCTGGAGCTGCGCGCGGATTTCGGCTCGGTGGAAGTACGCTCGTGGCCGCAGAACGAGCTGAAAGTGCAAGTCATCAAATGGGTCGAAGGCCGGCATCGCCGCAGCGCCAAAGAGTTGTTTGAAGATTACGAGATTCGCTACAACCAAACCGACCGCGGCGTGTCGATCGTGGCGGAGATGCGGGGGCGTGGATTTTTCCGCAACAACGACGGCTTGCAAGTGGAGTTTCGCATCAATGTGCCGAGACAATACAATCTCGATCTCAACACTTCCGGCGGCAGCATCGACGTGGATGATTTGCTGGGCGAAGCGCGGGTGAAAACCAGCGGCGGCTCGCTTACGCTCGGGCGTATCGAGGGGCCGGTGGATGCCAACACCAGCGGCGGGAGCATCGACTTGCGGCAGGCGAAGGGCAAAGTTTTGGCGCGCACCAGCGGCGGTGGCATCACTCTCGGTGAAGTGAGCGGTGATGTTGATGTCGAAACCTCCGGCGGCTCGATTGAAGTGGACGGCGCCGCCGGCAATTTGCGCGCGCACACTTCCGGCGGCGGCGTGTCGCTGCGCGGCTTGCAAGGAAATGTCGACGCCAGCACTTCTGGCGGCTCCATCGAAGCCGAGGTTCTCAAACAGTTGGACGCGCCTTGCGAACTTTCCACTTCCGGCGGCGGGGTGAGGGTTTATCTGGCGAAGGACATCAAAGCGGATATTGATGCGTATACTTCCGGCGGCGAGGTCGAGTGCGACATGCCCATCACCGTACAAGGCAAATTCGGCGACGGCAAGCTGCGCGGCAAGCTCAACGGCGGCGGCCCGCTGTTGACGCTGCGCACGAGTGGGGGAGATATTGAGCTGCGCAGCAGGTAAAATGAGGCTGGGAAAAATGTAACCCAGTCGGCTCGACTGAGCCGTTGAGGTCAGTCAATCTGAAAGGAAATAAAAAGCCGGTGAGGTTTTGGCCACCGGCTTTTTATTTTATCGAGACCTAATACAGCTCATCTCGCCTCCTCCCATCTCCTCACCAGCGCTTCAATCATTTCCTCCAGCGTCTTCACACCAGCAATCGTCTGCTGCGTTGGCCTCACATCTGCGCTTTGAAAAACATTCAGCAAGTACAAAAATTTGTTCTGCAAACCGACGATCGTTTCTTTGTCCGCCGAAACCGCAGTAATGCTGCCGTACAACAGATCAGGATTGCCCGGCAGACCGGAGCCGCGCAGCGCTTGCAATGCCTCGAGCCTCTTGGCATTACGTTGCATGGCGGGGTTTTGCAAAGCCGCATCAATCGACTCGCGGATTGTTTGCAGCCGCAGATAGCCGTTGTAACAGGCGAGCGAATAATCCGTTTGCAACTGCAAGTCTGCTGCGTTAATATTCACGCGAGGATCGAGACGGACATCAAGTGGGCGTTCGAGAACAGTGCCATCCACGGTTAAGCGCACGGCGTAACGACCCGGATGAACGAATGGGCCACCGGGGGCGCTCGGCGTGTTGCGATACACCGCGGCAATCGCAAACTCGCGCGCGCTGCCCGGGGGCGGAATATGGCGCAAATTCCAAACGAAGCGATGATGGCCCGGCGTCGTGGTGAGAACTTGCGGCGGGCGAATCCAATATGTCGGATGCGGCATCGCGGTGGTGTCGATCACCTCCATTTTGTCGCTGCTCACAAATCTGCGCACCGTTTCGCCTTTGCCATTTACGATTTCCAACCGGACTTCTTTCACACTACGACTCAGATAATAATCCAAAATCGCGCCGTCCGGTGGATTCTGCCCGGCAGGTTCTTCCGGCGGCAGCGGCGTATCCGAAAACATATTCCAGCGCACGCGCGTAGCTTGCGTCGGCGCGAAGAGATAAGTTGACATGGCAGCAGCCTTAGCCATCTCGCGCAGCGGCGAAAAATTGTCGAGAATCCAAATTGACCGGCCGTGCGTTCCAATCACCAAATCATTCTCATGGATCACCAAATCGCGAATCGAAGAAGCCGGCATGTTCATCCGCAGCGATTGCCAATAGCCGCCGTCATCCATGGAAAAATAAACTGTGCGCTCCGTTCCCGCAAAAAGGAGGCCCGGCTGCTTCGGATCTTCATGCACGACATTGACCGGCCCCATCTCGGGCAATCCGGTAACGATGCGCGTCCACGAAGTGCCGCCGTCATGCGTGCGATAAATGTGCGGCCGCATGTCATCGCGACGAATCGCATTGATGGCGATATATGCGGTTTGAACATCGAAATGTCCGGCATCGATTTGCGAAACTTTGTCCCACGCCCGTAGCTCCGGCGGCGTGACATTTTTCCAAGTCGTGCCGCCATCGCGAGTCACATGCACAAGTCCATCATCGGTGCCGGCCCAAATCGTGTTCACATCACGCGGCGAGGGTGCGACCGCATAGATTACGCCGCGACGCGGCATGCTCGCGAGTTGTGGCGTACGAAAATCGCCGATGCTTTCCGGCACTTCCGGTTGCTCGCGAGAAAGATCGGGACTGATGATCTGCCATTGCTCGCCGCCGTTGTTCGTTTTCCATAATACGTTGGTAGCAAAAAGCAACGTCGTCGGATCAGCCGAATGGAACAGCAGCGGCATGGTGCGAAGAATGCGATACTTGCCGGAGCGCAGAGCTTCAGGCGCAACGTTTTGCGCTTGCCCGGTCTTTTTGTTGAAGCGCATGATGCGGCCGCCGTACACGATATCCGGATTCATTGGATCGGGCGCCACATACGCATATTCATCCGCGCCCACGCCTATCCAGTCGCGGAAAGAAATCTGCCCGCCGTTACCGCGGCTGGCGATAGCGATCGCGCCGCTCTCCTGTTGGCCGCCATAAACCCAATACGGAAATTGATTGTCCGTTATAACATGATAAAGCTGCGCTGTCGGTTGGTTGTACCATGAACTCCACGTTCTGCCACCGTTGACCGTGACCGTCGCGCCTTGATCGGTGGCGAAGAGCATGATGTCCGGCTGCAACGGGTTGATCCAAATACGATGGTAGTCATCACCGCCTGGCGCGCCCTTGATCGAAGTCCACGTGCGGCCGCCATCATCAGCGCGGTACGAGGCGATATTGCCGATGAAAACGATATCCGGATTCTTAGGATGCACGCGCACTTCAGCGAAGTCGCTGCCGCGTCCCCACAGTCGCCGGTCTTTGCTCACCAGCACCCAACTCTCGCCGGTGTCATCGGAGCGATAAATGCCGCCATTTTCACGCGCATCAACCGTGGCGTACATGCGTTTGGGATTGCTCGGCGCGATACCCGCGCCGATGCGGCCAAGCCCCTGCGCCGCAGTAGGCAAGCCTTGCGTGAGTCGCCGCCATGTGTCGCCGCCGTCGGTGGATTTGTAGAGACCACTGTTCGTGCCGGAAAAATTGCCGTTCTCCCACGGCCCTTCTCGGTGCTCCCATAAGTCCGCGAAAATAATTTGCGGATTGGTGGGATCGAACTCGACTTGAATCGCGCCGGTGTTGGGATTGATGTAAAGCACTTTCTGCCAAGTCCGCCCGCCGTCTGTTGTCCGAAACACGCCGCGTTCCTCATTCGGTCCGTAAGGATGACCGAGTCCCGCGACAAACACGATGTCGGGATTGGTCGGATGCACGATGAGCCGCCCGACTTGCTGCACGTCCGCGAGGCCAACGTGCGCCCATGTTTTGCCGCCATCGGTAGATTTGAAAATACCGTCACCGACACTGAGATCGGGGCGATGCAGGCCCTCGCCGGCGCCGACATAAATCACCTCCGGCTGCGATGGCGAGACCGCAATATCGCCCACCGAACCAGTCGGCGCCTCATCGAAGATCGGCTTCCACGTGCGGCCATAATCATCGGTTTTCCACACGCCGCCGTTGTTCACGCCGATGTAAAACACATTCGGCTGCGCCGGTACGCCCACTGCGCCAACTGTCCGCCCCGCGCGAAACGGGCCGAGGTTGCGGTAGCGGAGATCTTGGTAGAGGGAAGGATCGATGGATTGGGCTGCTACGGAAGAGACAAGTAGCAGGAGAATGAGGAGAAATGTTTTTGGACGCATAGATCGTGAGAGGTGGTTTGTAAAATGATAGGAAAAGTGAATTTGTTGGCATAGACGCAGTATGCAATGCTTCAAGTTAGTTGTTGATAACTACCCTGTCATGCTGGAAGCATCTTGTTACAAATCAAGCACGGTGCTGGTTTGAAAAAAGATTCTTTCAGAATGACATTTTTCTCTACCCGTAACTTAAGGCAATACCGCGGTAATTGGCTGTCAGAAAAAAACAGTTGACTACCGGCAAAAAGTTATTATATTTTTTCGAACAGAGCAAGGAGATTGATTATGCAAACAGCCACCTTAAAAGAGGCAACGGAGAGATTGGGCGTCTCACTTAGTGATATGGTTCGCTATCATACCCTGGGAAACCAAGCGATCATTCAAATCGATCTGAAAATTGCTCAGCCCAATAAAGCCGACAATTTTGCACCGGCTCAACTGCAAAACGAGATGACGCCGGAAGAAGAGTTTCGGCAAAAGTATCCTGATATCAAAATTACGCGACCGGAGCTTTTTAAATTGGTGGGTTGCATGACTGTGCCGGAGGGAGTTTCGGATAAAGATCTGCTGCTCGACGCGCCGGAGGCGAAATACGGCAAACGAAAGTCCATGTCGGCATAAAGCGCTATGAGCGAAGATTTTGACTGGCTGGCGTTGACTAACGTAAAAAGCCCCATTCACTTTGGGGCTTTTTACTTTTTGATTACGAGTTACCCAAGACCAGCGATTGTAGCCTCTCCAGCGCCATTTTGCTTCTTTCTTTTAGCTCGTATTCATCCGGATCGTTTTCGTCGCGCAGTTGTGGATCGGCGCAAAAGGCATCGACCTCCCCAAACAATTCGTCGAGAATGGCAAATTCAGCCTCAGGCCATTCGGTTTCATCGGCTTTGAAAAGCTTCAGATATTCACGCTCAAAATCAGCGGCCGCAATTTTGTCAGCCACGAAAGAAGATATAAGCGCGAGATATTGCCCTAATCTGTCTGACCTCATACTAACCTCCGCCTAATTTTCCCGTTGATAAAACGTGTTTGAGTTGCGCAGAATTGAGTTTCCATCCGCTTGTTGGTTATAATTGCCTTTTACGCCAAAATCTCCGGCATGCTTGAATTTCTTGGCGAGCTGCTTTTCCGAAAAACCAATGCTTCTCTTTGCGCTCTTGCCGGCATTTTTCCCATTTCCTCGACTGGCCATAGAATCGTGCTCATTTTAATATAACCTGAATTATTCACAAACTGGAACGGCATCCGAAATAGTGGACGTGTGTCCTCTATTTTGTGGTGCCGAGGTCACACGCTTACAATAAATCAGAAC
>JAKEEU010000323.1 GCA_022616415.1 Candidatus Zhuqueibacterota bacterium
CCGCCGCCGCTGCTCACCACGTAATTATCCGTCAACGTGCCGGCGCCTTCAACCAATTCAAAGATCACGGCGATACCATCAACGCCATTGCCGAGCGCATCCACCGTCCGCACTGCCAAAGGCTGGGACTGGCCATTGACGTCGCCATAAGCCGGATCCCCGCTCACCACACGCAAGAGGGAAGCGCGATCGGGAGCGGCGTTCGCCTCGAAATCAATCGGGGAACCAGTGAGACCGGCGGATTCGGCACGCAAATAATTCAATCCCGCCTCCGCGCCGAGACGCCAACTGCCTCGGGCTTCGCCAAAAACATCGCTGGTCACCGTCACCTGGCTCTGCTGATTCACCGAGCCGCCGCCCAGGGTTACGTTCAAGCTCACCGGCACGCCAAAAACCGGGCGATTGCTGTTGTCGGTCACGCGCGCAACAATTGGCTGGGCCAACATTTCGCCAACTGTGCCTTGCTGTTGATTGCCGGAGATCATCGCCAATTTTGCCGGCTGTGGCCGAATGGCCTGGGCAAGAAAGAGAAACGGCGAATTGGCCAAGCCCGGTGCGCTCACGCGAATGCGGTTTTCCATTGGCGTCGGGCCGCAGATGTAAACGATATTGGCGATGCCAACCGCATCCGTGCGAGCCCGGAGTGAATCGGAAACCTGGCCGGAGTTCCGGTCATACAATTTTCCACCACCCTGCTCGACTTTTACGAGCACTTCATAGTTCGGTACGCCGTTGCCATTTTTATCGCTGACCTTGACGGCAAGTGGCTGTGGCAACGCGGCGCTCGTATTGCCAGTCTGGCTATTGCCACCGGCCGGATTCACCGCCCTGGCGTCCAAGGCTTTCACCTCCACAGTAGCGCCGCGGGTGATGGCAATGCCACCGATAATTTTCGCCGTCACCGTTTTCGTCCCGCTGCGCGTCGTGGTGAAACTGCCTTGGGCTTTGCCCAGACTACCCGTAGGATTGGCGGGCTGCTTGATATTATTGCCATCGCCTGAAACCTCGATAATGACGGGCACGCCGGCAATCGAGTTGCCAAATTTATCACACACGTGAATCGTGACCTGGCAGGTGGTGACGCCGTCTGCCGGTATGGTGGAAGGATTCGCCAGAACGAAAGAGCCGTCCACACTCGGCGACCCGACAGTTGCAAACGCGACAAATTTGAGCGGCGAGTTGCGCAGCGCCGTGATGCCGTTGTTGGCGGTGGCATTCACAATCTGACTATCCGGTTTGATCGCGCCGCCGAGGTACCAATTAATTCTTGCCACACCGGTTGCATCCGTCGTCACCGTGGTATCGGTCGCATTGTTGCCGAGGCGGCCACCACCGCGCTGGATTTGGAAGCGCACCGGATGAGTGGGAATGCCATTGCCTTCCGCATCCCTCACTTTAACGCTGAGCGGACTGGGCAATTTTTCTCCGGTTTTGCCTTCTTGTCTGCCTCCAGCCACAATATTGATCTCGTACGCCTTGGTCGGCGCCGCGGTGGCGACAAAGCTCATTGGCGAGTTCGTCAACTCTTTCGTGCCATTGAAAGCGCGCGCCTCAACGACGTTGTTAAATTTTCCCGAGGTCTTGCCGAGCGTCAGCGTCACCTGCGCCTGGCCGTTGTCTTGCGTTGTCACGATGGCTTGGTTGGCGCCATTAATATTGCCGCCGCCGGCTTTCACCGTGAACGTGACTTTTATATTGGCAATCGGGTTGCCGTAATTGTCGGTGACCTTCGCCACAAACGGCGCCGGCAAAGGATTGCCCACCACGCCGAAAATGCTATCGCCGGATACTTTGACCAGGCGTTGTGCTGACCCAGTTTGGCCGGAAGCCTGAAAGGTAACGGGAGAGCCGCTTAAGGCCGGGTTGGTTTCCGCGCGAACTTTGTTATTGTTTGTCCCTGCCTTAGGCCCCAAGGTCAGGGTGACGCTGGCGATGCCGAGCGTGTCGGTCTTGACGGTTCTGGTCGTATCGGTGCCGCCCAACTTGCCGCCGCCGCTGGTCACTTTGAACGTGACGTTATAATTTCTAATCCCCACGTTGAGGGAATCAAGAACTTTTGCTTTAAACGGCTGCGCCAACGCCGTGCCAACCACGCCGCTCTGGTTGTTGCCGGAAACCATGCTTAGACTCTTCAAGCCGATCGCCGTCGCGCTAAAAGTAATCGGAGAGTTAGGCAGCACATTGCCATTATAACTGGAGGTGGCGCGAACTCGGTTGACGGTGCGCGGCGTCGAGCCCATCGTCAACGTCACAGAAGCCTTGCCCTGGCCGTCTGACAATACGTCGATGGTTGATTTGCCGTTCAGGTTGCCATTACCCGCGACGACGGTGAAGGTTACCTTCTGACCGCCGACAGGGTTGCCGTTCGCATCCTGGACCAGGACCACAAAGGGCTTGGGCAATGGCGTGTTGATACTGCCAAGCTGCGCATTGCCGGAAGCCAAAGTGACTTTCGAGGGTGGCGAAGTGCTCGCCGTAAAAGTGAGAGGCGAGCCACTCAAGGGGCTGCCGTTAAAACCGGAGTTGACCCGCAGCGTTTGTGCGGCCCCGGGAGTGCCGAGTTTCCAGGTGACCTGTGCGATACCTTGGGCATCCGTGTTTACAGTGGCGGAAGATTGACCCAGATTAATGCTGCCCCCACCGGCAGTCACCGTGAAAGTGACCGGATGGTTCGGGACTCCGGCGCCGAGGTTATCTTTGACCATCACCTGGATGGGATTGGGCAGAGTCTGGCCACCGGATCCGGATTGTCCATCGCCTGATAATTTCACCAAAGTTTTGGGATCACCGGGTTTCGCCGACGCGGTGAATACAAACGGGGAACCGGCAAGGCCGGCGGAGCGCGCTTCAACCTTGTTCAGAGCCTGTGTTGTGCTAATGGTCAAAAATGTCGATGCCTGCCCCGTGGCGTTGGTCAAAACCGGTTGGGCGTTCGAGAGACTGCCGCCGCCCGCCGTGACGACAAAAGTCACTGCGACATCTTTCACTGGGATTCCATTATCGTCCGTTACTTGCACAACAAACGGATTGGGCAATTGCTGACCGGGCGTGCCCACTTGGTTGTTTCCTGACACATAAACTAATTTGGAGGCTGCTCCGGCCTTCACGGTTAACGAGAAATTATCGATGGGATTGTTGCGGTTGCCATGCATCATGACCCCGGCGTATAAACTGGCAGCCTTGCCCTGCAGTTTCTCAAAATCCGTAACCGTGCCATCAAGCTGATTGTTGATAAATAAATCAAAATGGTGTCCACTCACATCCGAACGCAGAGCGACTTTCATCACATCGCCCGCTGCCGGATTGGGTCGGCTGCCTTGGGTGGACGCCACGGAAGCCGCAGGTGCGCCATTAACGATGGTCCAGAGCTCGATGGTGCCCGTTGTAGGACGCCGCCAGATCAGATACCCATTGGCCGTGGTCGATGCGGCATCGAGCATCAGCGCGAATCCGCCTTCGTCAATACCGGCCTCATCGGCCATTGTTCCCCATTTGAATCCCACTTCGACTGGATTCTTTTTGGCATTGTAAACGGCAAGAAAATTCCAGGACTCTTGGGTGGAGGTATTGCGGAGCTCGCCATTAACGATCTTAAAAGCCGGATGCGCCGTCCAATTCGGCCCCAGCTCGGTACGCTCAAAATCGTCACCTGAAGAGGAGCCGCCAGAGGGGGTAGCGGACACAACATTGGAAAGATCGCTGAGGTTGCCAGCCTCGTCTTTGGTTTTTAGGGCAAAATAATATTGCGTGTTTGAGCTCAAGCCGCCGATCGTGATGTTTTCAACGGAACCCGCTGCGGAGGGAGTAGGCGCGCCTGGCGCTAATGCGGCAGCAGAAAAATTATTTAAATCAATTGGCGCTGTGGCGTACCGAACCTCATAAGCAGCGGCGGTTCCAGTCACGTCGTCATCGCCGGGGGCAGTCCATTTCAATGTAACGGAAGTCGGGCCAACTGATTGCACGGCTAAATCAGTCGTCGCCGCCGGCGGGATATTATCCCCGCCGGCAGAGGCAACAAAAGCGAAGTCGTCAATGTCGTTATTCAAATTGCCCTTCAACATGACGCCGGCATAGCCTCCCCCCTGCCTTTTGTCCGGATCCGTCACCTGGCCATAGAAAACGCCGTTGACGTAGCAAAGAAAGTGATGGCCGTTGCTATCCGTTCTTAGCTCGACTTGAAAAATATCCCCGGCAGTGGGTTCTGGCTGGGAATAATCGATATCTTGAATCGATTCTGCCGGGGCGCCATTCTCAATGGTCCACAACAGAATCTTTTTTCCGATTACCGCCGAAGTTCCCAGCCAGACTAAATAGCCGCTGGCATTGGCAGATGGGCCGCTCAATCTGAGCGCAAAGCCGCCCTCATTGATGCCGCGGGCATCCGCGCCAACACCCCATTTAAATGCCACGGCGCCCGGATCGGTTTTTGCCGTCCAGACCGCCATCTGCCCCCAAGCGTCCTGAGTAGAGGTATTGGCCAATTGGTCTGAAACAATGGCATAAGCTGGATGCGCGGACCAATTCGCGCCCAACTCCGGTCCGGAGCGATTAAAATCGTCGACAACATTGGGGCCTGAGTCCTGCAACGCACTTTGGACAGCGGCAAAATAAGTTGTGGCCATTCGGCGGTAGCCTTCATCATTGGGATGGAAATCGTCCGCCATATATTCGATTAGCCAATTGCTGTTATTGGTGAAGGCGCTATAATGGTCAACAAAGCGAATATCGTAGCCCGCTGCCCGCTTTTGGTTGACAAACCCGTCAATGAGTGCATTGAGATCACGCGTAAGCTGATCACCAGTGGCGTTATTGGCGGGAGGAATGATGCCAGACAAAAGAATTTTCGCTGCACTGTTATGCCCGTGTATAGCCTCAACGATGCTCGCAATACTGTTTAATACGGCGGAGGGTTGCTCCCCACTTCCAATGTCATTGGTTCCGGTGTGAATCAATACCATATCCGGATCGGTGCTCGTCAGGTAGCTCTCAATATTCAACGCAAGTAGGCTAGCCGATGCCCCTGATACACCCTGATGATTTGGATCGAAACCAGTTCCATCCGAAAGCGTCCCGACGAAATCATAGGCGATGCCTGCTGCATCCATGAGGCCCGCTAATGTATTACGATATCCATGCAACGGAGTGCTGCCACCGACGCCCTGGGTAATGGAATCGCCGAGTGGCATAATTTTCACCGTTTGAGAAAAGCTGACCGACCCAAAACTTATCGCCCACAAAATCAATGCAACAACAACAGCTCCTCGAGACCCTTTGTGGAAGACCATGGCTTAATATTCCTAATTTGGTGACGTTCCTAGAACCTATGCCATTTAGAATTTTTTCTTAGTCTCAACAATTCTTGTGCCATGATCTGGCCATGCCCAAGCATTCGGTTTTAAAGAAGTTATTGAATAGCTTCCAAGAAACGATGATCCGAAGCGAGTACAATTCTGTGACATTGTCTCGTAACGAAGCAGGTGTAAATAAATTTGTGGCCGCCCAAAATCCAATCGCCATTTTCCGAGGCCCTATGACATGTGGGTTTCATCGCTCACCGAGTCTCGTAGCTGAAGATCGCTTCGGCGTTTCGATAGTATATCTTCTCAAGCACTTCATTCGGCAGGAAGATGCCATAAATTTTCCAGCGCCCGAATTTTTTCCAATCGGCGCGAGGATAATCAAAATACTCATCCTTCGTTTCCAAAAAGCGAAAGGCGGAACGATAAGCCTCGATTTCCGGTTGGCCATCCAGGCCGAAAATGATGCGATCCTGATATTTAATGAAGAACTTGCGAGCCGTGTACGGCTGGCGCCCTAATTCCGGAACGACGTGAGACATTTCCACGAAAAAATTGGGGTAAGCGTCAAACTCCTTGCCCAGAAAATTCAAATCCTCGGGGGAGTAGCCCATGTGGGCGCCAATGAACAGGGTTTGCGGATGGCGGGCGATGACACTATCCCTCTGGGCCAGCAGCTCTTCTTTAAAAGGGAAATAATCCCCCGACCACTCAAATTCGCTGTGATAGTACAGCCGCTCAGGGTGTCGCATCAAAAACAATTTATAATAAGTGCCTGTCAGCGCATGAAAAAAAGGGCCGTAAGGCCCCCATTTGATTTTTCCCTCGGTCAGATGAGCCTGTAACTCTTCGTAACGCTCATTGTGCCGGTCAACCGGCATCCAAAAGGCCGTGGGATCGGCATTGTGCATAATGACCGGTATTCGCAGCTCACCGGCGCGCCGCCAAACAGGATTCAGGCGAGGATCATCGATACGAATGCGGTTATTGTTTTGGTCACGGATCTGAAGCCCCAAAATGCGCCAAATTTTTATGGCGCGAGCTCCCAGCTCGTATGATTCATTCAGTTGCGCCACTATGCGGGAGGAAAAGTCGGGATCATCGATTCCCTTTAAATTGATATTGGCGGTGGTAATAAAACGACCGGGATATTTCTCTTGATAAAGCTTGATTTGATGCGCCAGCCGTTCTCCCCATAACCCGTTGGTATCCAGATTGACCATCTTCCGAATATTGCATGTCTCCATAATGCGCACCACTTCTTCAGGACTCAGCCCGGAATTTCGCAAATGAATATGCGCATCGAAAACCGGAAATTTGGCGCGCTGAATCTCGTGCTGATCCGTCACCAAAGTTGGGCGCGGCGCAAAATCTTTGAGCAGCAGCTTGTCGGCTTTGGCGAAATCCTGCAATTGGGCGTGATATGCTTCCATATTTAATTTGCCGGTTTTAGGCAGCAGAAGCTGCTCCTTGGCCTTGACAAATTTGAAATATGTCACGCCGGCAGCGATGATTCCAAGCAATCCAAGAACAAACAACGGGTCAATGATTCGACGCCACATTGAGGTTTTCCTAGGTAAAAACAATGGATGGCAAAAATATTGAATTATTTTGCCCGAAATGATTTGAGCGTGTAGCATTTCACAGGTCTGCAAAGCTAAAGCCTTGCACCCCGGATGTATTTTCCTGCAATTTGCTACACACTCAAATGATTGCCTTGAATTCAAAAATCGTTCAACCGCAGAAGCCTGGCGGCATTTCGGTAATACACTTTTTCCAAGACGGAATCGGGCAGCCCGATGCCATAGATTTTCCAGCGGCCATGCTTGAAATAGTGCCGCGGATAGTCGAAATATTCATCCTTGGTTTCAAGAAAACGATAATACGCTTGATAGACGTGGGTTTCCGGATAGAGATCGATGCCGAACAAGATGCGATCCTGATATTTTATGAAAAAATCCCGCGCCGTATAGGGCTGCCGCCCCAATTCGTTGATGCGATCGGAAATATCCACGTAGAAATTGGAATACTGATCGAACAATTGGCCCAGCGCCCGCAGATCGTTAGCCATTTCTCCCATGTGCGCACCGATGAATATCGTATTGGGGTGTTTTTTGAGAAGGTTCTCCCTCTGGGATAACAGGGCCTCCTGGGAGGGGTAATTCGAGTTGGCATAGCTATCGAGCCACCCGCCGCCAATGACAAGCTCTTCGTAGCGCTCGTTGAACAGGTCAACCGGCTGCCAAAAGGCAGCCGGATCCGCGGAATGTATCAGCACCGGGATTTTTAGCTCTCCAATCTTATCCCAAATGGCGTCAAGCCGGGGGTCATCTATGGCTACCAATTGGCCGGTATTGTCCCGCTCCATCATTCCCAAATCTTTCCACACTTTTACCCCTTTTACACCCATGGCAACGGCCCGTTCGAATTTGGCGCATTCTTCAGCCACATCGTTGGGCGCCTCAATTTTGTCCAAATCGATGTTGGTAAAAACAATGAACCGCTCCGGATATTTCAGCCGATATGCGGTTAAAATCCTTTCGAGCCTGGCGCCATCCACACCCCAATGTCCAAACAAGTCGACGATGGCCTTCACGCCGGCTGCGTCCATGGCTTGAACGACCTCGTCGATGGATTCGGCTTGCTGAGGATGGGAATGGAGGTCAATAACCGGAAACTTGGGCCGCCAGATTTGGTGTTGAGGAACGACTAAAGTCGTATAAGGCTCGTAGGCGGCCAATGTGAGGTCAGGCGGGAAGGGAGTGGTGGCGAAGTCTCTCAAGATCAAACTTGTTACGACTATTGCCAAGAGCCCTAATATCCCGATATATATCAGCAGTCTTTTTTTTATGCTCATCCTAATTCGTTAATTGGGTGATTTCAAATTCACCCAGATTATACAGGACAAATAACTTATTATGCCCCTCATCTTTCTTGGTAGCTTTAAAAGTTGCCGTGACCGTCGCCGTTTCCAAGTCAGTCGCGCTTGGCTTGATCCGGAGGAATGCATGTCTGGTCTCGGCAGCCGGGCCAAGCGTCTTCAGCGTGCGCGCCGCAGGATGAGGATCGCGCCACGAGGGATCGTAAAGGGAGGCGAGGCTGATCTCATCCGCTGATGGCGAAGCTGGTATCGTTTTCGTCCTGGCGACATCGACATTTTCAATTATCGCGCCAGAACTGTCGAACCGGCTGAATTTCATATTGCGCCGATCAGCATGGTCGACGAAAAGAGCAAAATTCAAATCGTCGAGCGTCCAATTAGATTCGCCAACGGCAAAATTTATGGCGTCATTCAGATAGGCCGTCACATAGACATTATAATCGCTATCGATCGGAAGGAAGGGAAAGGTTAAAAAGAAGAAATCGGTTTCCTTCATAATAAGATTTTTGTGCTTTTCGATGGCAACCACAAACCGCCGCATGATCCGTCCGGTTTCAACATATCGCTGGTTCAGCTCAGCCAATTTTGCGCCTGCGGCAAAAATGATCGTCAGCAAGACGCTGCAACCCAAGACGCTGAGGAGCGGGCGGCGTCGCGGGGAAAAAATCGCTCGCGAAATTTGAACACCAATAAAGAGACAAAGCGGAACGGTGAGCAGATAGAGATAGCGAGTTTCATAGTATGGCATCTTGAGCAGGATATTATGGGTTGGCAATGCAAACATTAGCATCATCAGCAGCGTAAATGCGGTGGGTTTATGCTTCCAGGCATATTTGCCGGCATAAACAAGCAAGAAAAGAATGGCGCCGACAAATATTCCCCAAAAAAGAAATTCGTGATTTTTTTGAAATATCAGCGCCTTCGCCCGATAATCGTAGTCCAGCGGCCAAAACAAGCCGAGCACGCTGTAAAAGTCTCGCACAAAGCTGACGGGACTTATCTGCAAATGCGTATTGACATTGTTGGAGAGCGCATTATTATAGCCGCCCATGTTACCCAGGATTTGCATGCGAAACGGCAGGTAGAGAGCAAGCACAATAAAAAAGCTCAAGGCGTACCTTCCGGGAAGTTTGGCAAATAATTGCAAGACTTTCCTATGAAAGACGCCGCCAAGCAATACCAGACCGCCGATGATTATCGCATACCAACGAATGAGATCCACCCAGGAGGTTACAAATTCGCTAACGGCGCCATCATTCGAGAGATATTTGGCAACCACACCGGGGCTAAACAACACTCCAGCGCTCAACGAGAGCGCGCCCAAAGCCAGCAATACAATTGACCGGGACTTTGCATTCCTGGCAATCGCGAGGTCAGAATTCGATTTTCTTGCTTGATCGTCCTTTTCAGCGTGGCCGTTCTGCCGTGAAAAAAACAGCTCAAAGGAAAGCACCAGCAAAGGAACGATAAAAGCGAGCTCCTTCATCAGCAAGCAACAAAGAAAGGCGACGAGGGAAAGCGCGTAGATTAAAAGCGATTTTCTTTTGATAAACATCGCAAACAAAACCAATGACGACAGACAAAAAGTCGTCCCGATCAAATCAGTTCTGCCGGAAATTAAACCCACGGCGAAATAATGCGCGGGGTGCACGGAAAAAAGCAAGCCGGCGATCAAACTCGCCGCCCGGCTTTGCGTGATAAAATAAGCGACGACGAATACGAGCAGCGTATTGAAAAAGTGGAAGAGAAAATTGGTCAAGTGCCGTCCGGCCACATATTCACCCCAAATCGCCGTATCGATCATATAAGATAATACCTCAAATGGCCGGTAATAGCCGCCCTCATTCATATTGCCAAGCACATTGGATAGGAAAACCCATCCCAGCGCGCGCTGACCAAACTTCCACGCATGCACGTGATGGAAATCATCAGCCGGAGCCAGGTACCCATACCGCAGTCCATCGCTAAAAACATATAGATTAACCAAAAGCAGGAGCGCTAGGCTTAAGATGACCCATCGTTTTTCCATAAAAAGCCGAATTGGTTTCTTTGAAGCAACATTTGCATCGCGCTGCGGGCCGGATAACGTAATCATCATCTGAATTCTGAGTAACGGTCGCAGATTGGATTGGATAAATTTCGGTGGAAGAATGAAAACACTTTAAAAAGAATTCACCCAGAGATCCCGCAAGCCTGCCTGCCGCAGGCCAGGGGCGGGACAAAGGTTTCGCAAAGATTTTTAATGACAAAACAATTACCGAGATTTCGGACAAAACTCTTACAATTTTCATGCCATTGCCTTAAACCACTAAGCTCTTATTTTTAACAAGTTGCATCTGATGACCAGGCAGCAAAACGGCTTTAGACATGTATCACTTCTGCGACATTGGTTCGCCTTAATACAAACCGGCATTGGAGTCAATTTGCTTAACCCCGATAATTCATGAACTATATTTTTAAGCTTAAGCCGAGAAGCAGAGTGTAGCCGATTTACGCACCGCGTGAATTATCGGGGTTAATCATATTCCTGGCCGGTTATTTCCTCGGCAGCTTGAATGAATACCCATTGGGAGAATCTGCCTAGTTTTCTCATCTTATTTTTCATTTTAGTGGCCAACAAATACGGCAGTGTTGGCGAGGAGACCAGCCAAATGTCTTCATTTCCGCTTTTATTTGATTGAAAAGCAATTTTCTTTCCATCGGGAGACCACGAAGGCGACCAGGCGTAGCATTCGTCAATTGTCACTTGATTCTCCGCATTACCGGCAAGCGACTTGACCCAAATTTCACTTGCTCCGCTTCGATCCGATCTGAATGCGATGCTGCTGCCATCCGGCGACCAAGCGGGAGCATCGTCAAGCGCCTCGTGATTGGTGAACTGGACCGCTTCTCCACCTGCAGCCGGCGCGAGCCAAATATCATAATTGCCGCTTCTGGAAGAGGTGAACGCAATGGTTTGACCATCAGGAGACCAGGCCGGAAATTTGTCATCCGTGGTGTCTGCGGTGATCTGGGTCGCCTTTCCCCCTGCTGCCGGGATCACCCATATATCCCAATTGCCGCTCCTTAGTGAAGCGAAAGCAAGTTGCTTTCCATCCGGAGACCAAACCGGCGTGAGGTCCGGACTGCGATCGAACGTGAGCTGCCTCATCGCCCCCTCAGCAACCTTGACAATCCAGACGTCAAGGTTGCCGCTACGCGTGGATTGAAAGGCGATTTCGCTGCCATCCGGCGACCAGGAGGGAAACCAATCCGAACCTTCCTTTGAAGTCACTTGTTTGAGGGATTGGTCTGCGATCGACATCAACCAGATATTTTCAACCCCGTTTGTATTGGAGACAAAAGCTATCTGGTCACCGCGTGGAGACCAAACTGGGGTTCGCTCATCCTCGGCGCCGTTCGAGATTTGTTCGGGTGATACCCAGAATCCAAACAGAAGCATGCCCGCGCCGAACAGGAGCGCAAAGCTGAGAAACAAACTTGCGGTTTTACGTGATGGAATATACATAGGTTTTCAGCAGGTGGTCTTAATCCGACAGCAGCAATCGCCGCTTGAATTTGCCCAATTGTTTTTTGGCGTAATAATAATAACTCAGTCCGCGCTGGATTTTGAAAACAAAGTGGCGCAGCGAATCGCCCCAGAGAATTTCGGTGCGGCCAATGGCAAAGTCATCCACTGGTCTCCCAGCCTCGAAAGGTGGGCCGCCGCAGGCGCCGCGATAGCCAAAAGATCGCACCACCGCTTGCACGGATTGATTGAATTTTGACCAGGGGTAGCAGAAAAATTCAACCGGCCGGCCCAGCTTGGCCGCTAAATGATGCTTTGATTCGCCGATCTCACGTTCCAACTCCTCGCGCGACAACGCGGTCATCCGCCGGTGATCAAGCCCGTGGGAATGAAATTCCCAGCCGGCTTCTTGCATTTCCAGAATCTCCGGCCAGGCCATAAAAGTTTCCCGTCCTTCCCGTGGTGCCGCGGCATCGCGACGAACAAAATTATGAATGAGAAAAACCGTGGCCACGAACCCATGCCGGCGCAAAATCGGAAACGCCTGGCTGTAGTTGCAAAAATAGCCGTCGTCAAAAGTAATCACGAACGGCTTGGGCGGCACCGGCAAACCACAGCGATAGTAGTCCAGCAGTTGGCTGAGATGAATGGCAGAAAATCCCTGCTCGGCCAGCCAGCGCATTTGCGCCGCAAAATTCTCGGGCGATACACAGAACGGCCGCCAGCGCCGGTCCGCCTCGGTGTCGACACGATGGTAAAGCAAAACCGGAATACGCGGACGAGGATTTTCATTTGGTTTTGTAGACATCGATACTATCATTAAGTTTACTTATACAACCAAACCCAGAAAAAACTTCTGAAATTTTTTAGCTCGCGGAAATGGAACATCTCACGGAAGCAAAGCAATTCACATTTTAATTCCGTGAGCCGTTCCAATTCCGTGAGCTAAAAATGGCAGAATAATTTTATGGCAGAATGATTCTGTCGTCAAATTATTCTGCCTAAAGTTTTTGTGCTGCCCGAAGGGCTCCAGTTTTCAGCTTGCCTGAAAATCTGGTGTAGGCTGTGAAAAGTCAAATCCGTGCCTTTTTTGGCGAAGAAATGTTTAAGCAAAATAATTGTGGCAAGATAATTTACCATGGTTTCACGAACCTGACGGGCGCCGCCTATAATTTTGCCCTAATCATTTTACGATCAATTGCTCTTATCCCGTTGGGAAATTCTGTTTATTCGTCTCAAAAGATTCAGCCCCGGCTCATGCCGCTTTTTTAAGCAAACGGAAGATCAGCGCCTGGTCGCTTGCCGAGATAACGCCGAACGCATAAGCGCTAACCGCATAGATCAAAAACGACAAGGGCAAAACGGCCAACAGACTGATGTGGCGCAATAGGAAAATGAAAATGCCCATGACCATCGCTGCCAGCGCAATCCGCACCAGCCCGCTGATCATGTTTTTATATTCGAACTTAATCAGCTTCTGAAAAACAAAGGGAATTTGCAGAGCGAGGTAAAAATTGATGGAAATGAGGGTGGCAATGGTCGCACCGATAAAGCCGAAGCGCGGGACAAGCAGATAATTGAGCGAAATATTTACAACCATGCCAACCGCATTGACCGCGAGATCGATTTTTTGGTTGTTGCTTGCCACCAGCGCATAAGCAAAGATTTGGGAAATGCCATAAGGCACAAGCGCCCAAATCAAAATCTGCAAAACTTTCACCGCTGGCAGATAAGCCGGCCCATAGAAAAGCAAGATGATTTTTTCAGACAGCAACGACAAGGCCACGGCCACAGGCAAGGTCACCATTCCCAGCATGCGCAACGATTTGCGGCATGCCATTTCGAAGCTGGCCCCGGACGATTTGAAAAAATTGGACATCACCGGAAAAAGTGAGTTGACAAAACTATCGACAAGAACGAGGGAAAGCAAAAGGAAACGGTAGGCCGCAGAATAATAGCCGACTTCTTCTTTGGAGCGCAGAGCCTCGAGCATGATGCCGTCGACATTCCAGTAGATGATGACGCAAACCGTAATGAGCGCAAAAATGCGCGCCTGCCCGATGAGCTCTTTTATAACCGGCCATTGGATACCACCCAAGGGCCTGGCGATATGTTTATTGATATAGTAAAAATAGTAGACCGGCTTCAGATATCGCGTAACCACATAAACCCAAATGAGCGCGACGACCCCATAGCCATTATAAATCAGCGCCAGGCTCAGCCCCACCCGGACAACATTCTCGAGCAGCGAGGCGTAGCCGATATGGCTCAGTTTTTCAAAACCGCTGATGACGCCTTCATAAGCCTCGATCAGAGCCGCTGCGACCAGGGAGAGGCTTGCATAAACAGTTCCGCGAATGACGAAGGGGTCATCACTGAGCAGCATGACCAGCAAGCTCATCAGGGCGGCGCTGGCAATTCCAAATGCCACGCTGGTGTTGCTGCTGGCGGCGAGATATCGGTGCGCCTTTTCCTTGTTTTGGGCAATTTCCCGCGTCAACAAATTGCGCATACCGAAGGCGGCAATGATTTGAAAGACTGCCACATATTTCAATATCGTGTTGTATTCCCCAAATCCATCAACTTTCAAGACACGACTGATCGTGACAATGAGGTAGAAAGAAATCACCGGCTGCAGCGCATTGGCCAGCGTCAAAATCACCGTATTTTTAAACAGCCGCTGGGCAGTGCTCATAAAATTTCTTAAGATATAAATTCCACATCATAACGGAAGTATAGGCAATTCGGCATCGAAACTATATGACTACTAATCAAGCTTACCGTTTTTTTTGCAAAACGTTTTGATGGTAAAGATTATTATAGAGCATTTGAAAACTGGTCAATTGCTTTTGTAATGAAAACTCTCTCTCAGCTATAGCTCTTGACTTTTGGCTGTATTGAGAAATTTTATCGCGCGCGGATAATATTGTTTCCAATGCCTCATGCATAGCTATGACATTTTTGGGCGGGACCAAAAATCCATTTTCTCCATCTCGGATTGCTTCGGGAGCTCCACCTACAGTTGTTGCGATCACGGGCTTTCCACATGCCATCGCTTCCAAAATCACATTGGGTAACCCTTCACCTGCAATTGAAGGCAAAACCAAAATATCTATTGCATTTAATATTTCATTCACATCTTTGCGAATTCCCAAAAAACGAATACGCCCATGAAGGCCAGTCTCATGGACCATGTTTTCAAGATCGCGACGGCAGTTACCATCGCCCACAAAGATACTGGAAATATGAGAATACTTGGCGGTCAACGTGCGAAATGCCTCGATAAAGTATCGGTGTCCTTTAACTTCTTCAAGCCGGGCGACAATGGCTATCGCGATTTCTTCATCCTTAAATCCAAGCTCATGTCTTTTGCTTTCTAATCCTCCGTTCGGATGAAATTTTTCCAAATCAACACCGTAGTGAATAACTTCGATTTTATCAGGATCGAGACCGCGTCGACGAATGAGGGATTCCTTGATCTCATGCGAAACGGCAACCACTTTGTCCGTAAAATACATCGCGAGCCTATAGCCGGCACGGCGCTGCAATTTGTGATGATAAGAGTCGCCCTCATGCGACACCGTCTCCCATGAAATCACAACGGGCGCACCAGCCGTTCTTGCGGCCAGCGTACCGACGAAATCCGCCCAAAATAATGTGGTTTGCACGACGTCGATCTGATGCTCTTTCACAATCTTGCGTATTTGAAAAAAGGGCGCCAGATCAAATCTATGTTTACGCTGGCACTGAAAAATTGGA
This sequence comes from Candidatus Zhuqueibacterota bacterium, assembly GCA_022616415.1. Taxonomy (GTDB): domain Bacteria; phylum Zhuqueibacterota; class Zhuqueibacteria; order Zhuqueibacterales; family Zhuqueibacteraceae; genus Zhuqueibacter. The sequence continues at coordinate 15,446 of JAKEEU010000323.1, forward strand.
ACGCCAAGCCGGAGAAAGCGATCGGCAAGCGGCCCGGCCGGCCCAACGTTCGCAATCACGTTCTCATACTTCGCCGGATCCAGGCGCTCGACAAGCTCACAGAGCTTGGTTTCAGCGCCACCCATTCGAAAGCCATCCACGACCTGGAGAATTTTCATTTCAATATTTCCTCGAAAATGGCAATAATTTTTTTTGCATGTTGCTCCCAGGTGTATTGCTCTAATACCTCGCGGCGGGCTTGCATACCGAGGCGTTTCCGCAAGGCTTCATTTTCGATCAAGCTGACCGTCTTCTGCAATAGCGCCTCACCACCATCCGGATCGATGAGCAGGCCATTTTCGCCATCCTTGATCACTTCGCCGACCTGGCCGATGTCACTGGCGACCACGGCTTTGCCGGCTGCCATGTATTCGAATATTTTCAAGGAACTCGGATACCAAAATGACAATTTGGGATATGGGGCAAGGACAATGTCCATGCAGTCGAGGTATTGCGGCACTTCGTCATGAGGCACGGTTCCGGTCAGAATGACTCTCGGAGCATAATTTTTGATATGGAGCTTTTTCTGAAAGAACTCTTTATTGGCGCCGCCGCCGACCATCATGAAGACGACGTTAGGATAATTTTCAAGAACATGCAAGGCCATCGCGATCAAATTTTCGATGCCACTCCACCCCACCAATGAGCCGGTCCAGCCGATGACGGTTTTTTCTTGCAAAGCGTATTTTTTTATCATGTCGACGGGCTTCTCACGCGGCCGGAATTTTTCCGGATCCGCGCCATTCGGAACGACGTGTATTTTTTCGGCCTCGACGCCCAGCTCGATGTAATAATCTTTCAGGATATTGCTGATCGCAATGACCGCTTCAGCCCGGCGCAACACCTCCAATTCGATTTTGGCGGAAAGATGGCCCAGGTGCTTGAAATGTTTTCCGTAAAAATTCGCATGTTCGTAGGTGACGGGACAATCGGCCTCGATTACCAGAGGCACATCAAGCCAGCGACTCAAGAGAGCATTGGAAAAAACATATAATTCCAAACGCGAAAAAAGAATATCCGGTTTCTGCTTTTTAATAATCTGATATTCTTGCAGCAGATGGGGAAGATTCAACGCCAGCTTCTTGGGCTCGTGCAGATACCTTTGCAGCTTGGGCTTGAGACTTTCTTTAAACCTATCTGTGGCGGTGATTTTTCCGTTGGGCTGTGGGGTCCGCCATTCGAGATAAGTCGTATGTCCGAGATTTTCGACAGCGCGAAGCAGCTCTCTCGCTTTGGTAGCGGCGCCGGCGGAAACGCCGGCAATATCCCAGACATAATTAAAATAAGTGATCACCATATCAAAGTATTTCTGCTAAAAAACCGTTTCACGCACGAGACGGCTTATTTATGTTTGGATGCGATCAACTTTTCGTAGACGGCGAGAATTTTCGCGTAATGCGCTTCGGGGCTAAATTCGGCTTCGGCTTTGTGGCGGGCATTTTTTCCCATTTTTTCACATAGCGCGGGATCATGCCAAAGCAGGCGCATCTTTTCCGCCAAATCTTCCGCCTCGCCGGCGGTGAAATGGAAGCCATTTTCACCATCATCCACCAGTTCAGGCATGCCGCCCAGTGTGCTCGCGATAACGGGTTTTCCCATGGAAAAGGATTCGTAGATAACCAGGGGCGAGTTATCGTACCATTCGGAAGGCACAACCACAAATTTTGCCTGCTGCACCAGACGCACCAAAGCCCCACCATTCTGATTGCCCCAAAATCGCACCGTCTTTAACTGCTCCTTGCTCGCAAAATTTTCAAGGATTGGCCGTTGGGGGCCGTCACCCACAATATAAAGATTGACTTCAGGAGCACGCAGCATCGCCTTCAGCAACGTCAGCACACCCTTCTCTTCCGACAACCTGCCGTAATAAATGACGTAATCCGTCGATTTCGGATGATAGGGGTAGTCTTCCAGATTGATGGTATAAAAGCTATGCCAGATTTTATCAGGTGAATATCCGGCCTCCACGAGCTTTTTGCCCAGGAAGCGGCTGGGCACATGAAAGATATCAATGAGATTATAAATCCCCATTGCTTTATGAATGTAACTTTCGAGCGCAACCAGGGCGCTGGCGGCAAATGAATCCTTGTGGCATCGTTCAAGCACCGCATGATAAAAATCACCCTTTACACACTTTTCGCAAACTTGATTCTTGTGCATGATGAAAAGCCGGTAGCTCGGGCATACCAATTTATACTGATGGCAAGTTTGCACCACCGGAATCCCATAGTCACGGAAGGCATGCAATATCGAAGGAGATAGTTGATGATCGATCATGTGAACATGGGCAATATCCGGCTTGACTTTTTCAACGAGCCTGGTCACTGCTTCCTTGCTCGCCTGCGAATAAATGACGCGGCCGATAATCCTGGGTGTTTGTCTTATTTTCGTTAAAGCAGAAAGATCATTAAATTCCAAGTTCTCAACGAAATCTCCTGCAAAAGGTGTATCATAATTTTCCGGATGCCGCATCGAAAATGGGATGACTTCGTGGCCCTTTGACTCGAGAAGCTTCTTCAGCTCAAAATAGTAACGTTCAGCCCCGCCTTTGATAAAAAAAAATTTGTCTACCATTAAAATTTTCAAAGCTCGTTCTCACGATTTTATCTCGCAGCCTCGACACGGTTTGCGGCCTGCGCTTGCAGCTTTTCGGAATGATTGATTGGCGGATTGGCGAACGGAGGAGAATTCAGCTCTCTTTCAACTTTCTCATGAGCCAAAGGCCATAATGGCAGTAACCGGAATAATAGGTAAATGATTCATCGATTTTAAAAAGCTTATTTATAAGCCGCTCGTACTCTTCCTTTTCCCGAATATGATCCCCCATATCCATGGCGTGAATCAATCTGCTCAAGAAACTTGTCGAACTCGCCGTGATGTCTTCGATCAACAGCAATTTCCCATCATCTACCAAGACCCGATGAGCTTCTTTTAGCAAATGCCTGGCAATCTCATCATTTAAGTGGTGAATGACGCCGCTTATAAGTATTTGCGAGAAGCTCTTCGACTGCAGACAAAGATCTTGCCCGGAGGCCACGACAAAAGCGTACCCGGGCCGCCGTTTTTTGGCAAAAGTGATATATTGGGCAAAAATATCTATGCCGAGATATGCGCCGGGCGCAAAACATCGGCAGAATTCCGCCGTTCCACAACCGAGATCGAGAGTGGGAACCGCATAATCAAAATAATGCCTGATTTTTTCCTTCGTTTGCACATAATTTAGCTCCAAAATTTTTCGCAGAAAGTGAAACGTCCAAGGAAGTTTCGATAATGTGAAAATTATATTCATACAAATAATATCCTAAAATTTTATTTTTTTAAAATCTTTTTCATGGCTTACAGCGTTTCCGCTGAAACTGCAACGAAAGTCGAAGCCAGGCGTCTGACAAAAGCATCGCGGGAATAACGCCCGCAATATACTCGGCGCGCCTCTTGACCAAGGCATGACGCCAGTTTCGGATCATCCAGCAGGGCCTTTATAGCAAAGGCAAGCGCCTGGGGATCAGATGGCGGCACAAGAAGGCCAGTTTTGCCATGCTCGATATATTCCGAAAGCCCGGCCGAATCGGTTGCAACAATAGGCTTCCCATAGCACATCGCCTGCAGAACTACTGATTGGCCGGCGTCAAAGCTCGCTGACTGAAGCGGCACAACAACTATGCAGGCCTGCATCAACAAATTCGCGAAGGTACGTTCCGGCACATCGAAAGACAATGTCACGCCTGATGGAATGGTCAAGCCTTTGACTGCGGTCTTGCTGGCGGCAAGCAAGGCGGAGACATCAAGCATGCGCAGCGCTTTAAGTAGCGTCCCATAATCCCGCGCGCTGCGGCCTCCAGCGAATACTGGAACCTTTGATGGCGTGGCGACCGGAGGGTCTTCCGGAAAGCCACACCACGTCGGAAAAATGCGAATTCGGGAGGCGGCATTGGGGAAGCGGCGGCTGTATGCTTCTGCGGCGCCGTGACTGGGAACGCCAATAAACTTCATCCGCTCCAATGCCCGTTTAACAAATAAATCAAGCAAGCGTCCTACCGGTCCGGATCGACGGCGATAAATGAAATTAAGCACCGAAATTTCCGGAGTTGTCTTCGGATAAAAAGAACTCAATATCGCTGCTGTGAGAGCGAGTCCGGCAGCAGTCAAGAAGATAAGGTGGTTTTGCCGTACCTTTCCCACCAAGGCCTGTCGCGCGGCTCGAACGTATGCAGGAAGAATATGGGTCCAGCGCGCCCACTCACTTTCTCGCAAATGCGAAACCGGTGCGTAAACAAAACTGAAATCCAGCCCAAAACGACGAAGACGACATTCAAGGTCACCGTCATCCGCGCTGCGTTCTATGTCGAGGACAATATGATTACGCATCAGAACGATGGAATACAGCCAGCCTCATCAATCGATGAATTGAGATTTCAATTTCCTTGTTCCACTCTAACTTTTTGCGGCGGTGCCGGCGCGGTAGTATCACGTTTAGAGTTGCCGTCAAGAAACACGAACTTCACAGCATCTGCCATGACTGGGCCGTTGGCGCCCAGGGCAGAAATCGTGACATTGTTGCTTGTTCCTTTGTTGAGCTGATAGGTGCCTAGAGAATTCCATTGGCCGGCGTTGAACTGTTGATTGATAATCTTCGTCGTGGTGCCGCCGGCGTGATGAATAACGTAACGAGCGTTACTGGATAAGGATCCACTCTTGTGAGTTCCATGCCATTCAAAGATTTCATACGCGCCGGTTATTCCAATATTAGGCGTGAACCGGGCTTCACCGGCTCCGGGCGAGGCAAGTGCATAGGAATACGTGCCTGGATTCCAGGAACAACGCACTTCATAATAATTATTCCCTGCTCCGCACTCTTGCAGAACGAACCCATTTGAGAGCACTGCCGGTTCATTTGCAACCGAAGTGCCTGCCTCTGACTCTTCAATAATAATATCAGATACCACAGTCTGGGGGCCTTTCACAAGGATGACGCCATCGCCTGCCGTATACTTTGCGTCTCGCCATCCGATATACGTATGCCCACCCAGATTCACCGAGGTGAACTGTTGGCCATTATTCATTGCTCCGGCGCCATTCAAAGCAATGTCTTGGCCGCCTAAAAACCTGTAATAGGGACCGTTATACCCTGAGAGAGATCTTAGGTCTTGATCAGCAATAGTGACATTTCCGCCGGTGAAATTAGCAATGGCAACTCCCCGGTCAAAGAAACGAACCCATACTTCACTTTTTACTTCTTGCATTGGACCAGTCGGGTAGCCGACATCAAGATCGAATTCATCGTAGTAATTATTCCAGTAGTGATCCGGGGCTTTGCCCTGGGTATGCTCAAAGGTATAGTAGCGCCCGAATAACATGGATTTGGCCAACGAAAAGCGCATGAACGGCAAGTAGTTCTTGAAATGGGAGTACTTTTGTACTTGCGGATCTCTGGCGTCGGTATTACTTTGTTGGAGAAAAATGGGTGGTTGATGCACCTGGCTAAACTTTGGCAACCAATGAGCTCTTTCATTGTACCAATCATCCGGCGAGGAATCATACTCATGAACATACCCATTGACCGATGAAAGGCCCGGTGTATCGCCAGACCCGGTATTTAGCATGATAACTTTACCAGGACCGAGTGCAGCACGAAGCTTGCTGAGCAGGAGCTCAACGCCGTTTGCCCAATGATCAATCACCCAGGATTTACCGTGCTCAGTGAGATCATTGACGCCATTGCGATCAAGATCGACATCAGAGGGCATGTAATAGCTCAAATGGCCGCGAGAGTAGAGGCCATCGGTAGCCATGCCATTAGCACCGGCATTATTCACGAGATCGCGCAAGTACTCAGGATACCAGTCAATGAACCGTTGGCCGTTCACGCGCGCACTGAGGTCAGAGAGATCGGTATAAGGCTCAGCATAGGGATCACCGCTAAATCCCATGCGCTTACCTTTAGAATCCACTACATACCATGTCTCTGGGAAATTCTGAATGAACACATGCGCGGTGTGGAACTCCGTCGTCGGCAGCCAAATAATGTTGGGGTTCTTCCGCCGGACTTCGTCAATAAATCTTTTCTCCTCGCCGCCAGATATGCCAATTCTTGTATATGCCAAATCAAATCGCGCATACCAGTCGGGCACGGCGCCGCCCCATTGCCAAATGGCGATACGAGGGTAGGTATGATTCGGAATCTGCCCGAATACCACCACGGGCGACAAGAGCAACATAAAAAATGCGGTCAGCGTGATCTTAGTCGATTTCAGTAATCGCATAGCGATTCCTCCTTGAAAAGATAAATAGTGAATCACTTCTTCAAAAGCCATCTTCGCTGCTTGAATTTTCCTTGTCAGTAAGCCTAAAAATCTGGATATGGTAGCCTGCCACCCGCGGGGGGTCAGGGCGAAACTCTTTAATCAGAGTTGAATTGTTCAATAATTCGGCATAGAACTGGCGGAGGGCCGGAAACTGCTCACTTTCTTTGCCAATTAAATATCGGTTTATCGTATTGCGGAAAACGATGGCATACTCGAATTTCCGGTCAAGCCAAAACTTGAGTGAGAATTTGTCATAATCAAAGGGAATGACTCCCTTCGGGCGATATTTCAAATCCTGCACGAATTTGCGGTTTTCGTCATTCCATCCGTGATGTACCTGCCTTATGTAAAATGCAGGCCCCTTGTAATTAGCCGCCGCTTCCAATTTCTCCTTTGGCGCCTCCGTGACCGTTGTGTGTGCTTGAATTTCCTCATAATATTCCATAAGACTTTGAATGTTTTGCTTCAATGCGAGCGTGTGATAATCCGTATAAAGAATCCTCGAACCTGCCGGGATATGCGCCTCGATCCACTTTCTTGCCAAGTTTCCTGTCTCCGCTTCGATTCGCCAAGAGTGACTAATCTCAAAAACAATGACCGGCAGGCAAAATAAAAGAGCCACGCTCACCTTGATTGTCGAAAAGAATTTAACAGTTTTTAAGACAACCTTACTTGCAACCCACTCTATGAAGTCGACTGTGAATACGGCGCCAAAAAGATAGAAGAATGGCAGCATCGGTATCAAGTAACGGAGCCTCAGATCACCGATTGTCTTTTCGGTGAAGAAAAGAAAATGTAAAAGGGGAAAGATAAACATCAAGAGATCTTGTTTCTTGTGGCGAACAAGAATATAAATCACACCCGCTATTATGAACACGCCAATAAAATTCAGCGTGTAAATCCATCCGTCAGGGAAGAAGAAAAGGCGAATGTAATTCAGAGCAGCCATGCCAAAGCTGCCGGAAACGATTTCGGGATGTGTCACCACCGTCGTGAATGCAATATCTTTCAAAAAAGTACGATAATCCAGAAGTGCAAACGGGGTTCCTATAAAAAATGCGGCGAGAGAGAGGCCACCGGCCAGGATCAACCGGCCGAAATTTCGGTGCAACTTTTTACAGCCAAATTGTTTCGAAACAAACAGAAAGTGGGCAAACAAAATAGTAAAAGAAACCAAGAAAGCATTGTATTTTGTGGACACGGCCAGACCAAGGAAAATACCCGCCAACACATAATTCTTCAACTCGCCGTCTTCATAAATTCGATAGGCATTGTAAGCCGTGCAGAGAACGAGAAACGTCATCAAGCACTCCGGTATGACCATACTGGAGTAAGTAAGATGAAAAGTAGAAAGCCCGAAAAACGCCGCCGCAACAAGCCCGGCCTCCTTGCTGTGATACCGTTTGCCAAGATAGTATAATAACCACACAGTTGTTGCGCTTACGATGGCCGAGAAAATCCTTCCGATAAGGTAAAAATCTGATGGATCGTTAATATATAAATGCTTGAATTGCTCGAGACTTTCAAACGCGCCAAAAGCATAGCCAAGAACGAAATAGCAGCCATAAAGCGCAAAAAGCAGATAAAACATGAAATGAGGCCACATGAATATATGGGGATTTAAATCGCCCCGGCCCAATCTTATCGCGTTCGATACACAGAAGCCTTCATCCGCATCGTAGATAATGGGCAATCCATAGCCGATGCCCCAAAGCCGCAAGATCAATGTTATCGTGACGATGCCAAAAGCCAGCCACGTTGCCGAAGAGACGCCTAGAAAATTCGAACCAGTCGTGCGTAGTGGGTCCAAGACATTGCTAGTCGAACTCAAAGGCAAAGCTTGATCGGTGTTACCTCTGTAACGGTTGATAAGATTTTTGATATACGAACTGTACATCGTTGCTCCTAATGAAATCCGAATCTTCATCACCAACCAAATCATTGCAAGGTGATCCTATCAGTTCCAAAGACAATCTTGTTTGAAAGCCACAGCGAATACGGACACCCCAAAGGGAATGAATAGTCTTTTGTTTACCCAGCTTTCCAAGCCAAAATACTTATAAGGCAAAGAATTGATAAAGACTTGGGGAACGACCAAGTGACTTTCCTGTTTATTTTTTACGACAAACCTCCTCGCAAACCAAGCTATTCCAAAAAGAAGATTGTATCTGTAGTACACCTTTATCCGGCTAAAGCCCGCTTTTCGCAGGCTTTCACGAATTTCGTTGGCGGTAAAGCGATGCACACCATGAACGTTGAGGTCATGTTGGCTCCACAGGCATTTAAAAGCCGGCAACTGTAAAATGAACGCTCCATTTTCCGTCAACAGATCGTAAACAGCTTCAAGCGCGTTCTGAAACCCCGGGTAGGCCTCTTTGGTGTAAAGCACGTCCAAACAAAGGACAATATTAAAAGTGTCGTTGCAAAAAGGAATCCCTTTTGCATCTCCTTGCACCAACGGATAACGCGTCTTCTGTCTGGCAAAATCCAATGCCGGCGAATAATAATCCATCCCAAAAGCTTTGATATTTTCAAACCGCTGCTGCAATCGTTGCAGCATGCCTCCGGTGCCGCAACCGAGATCGAGCAATTTTATTTCCTTGGCGCATAAATTTGCTGTCTGTGCTTTTTCAACCCACTCAATAACTTCATCTCTTAAATTGTTATACCACCAATGCCTTTGTTCGGCATTGAACATTGCTTCGTATTCAGTTACTTTCATTTTCCGCAACCCCTGGTTTTGTCTTTGAAGTTGAATCAGCTCCGATAAGCCAAAAACAGGCCGACGCACATCAGCGCCACGCCAAGCCAGCGGGTTATCGACATATTCTCGTTAAAAAGCCACCAGGATAACACCAGGATGAGCATGTAACTGAGCGTCATTGAAACCGGATAGGCAAAGCTCAACTCGAGTTTGGAAACGACGAAAATCCACAGGGCAGCGCTGATTCCAGCCAGGAAGATCCACGACAACAAATATGGATTCAACACCAAAGACATGATGGATTGCGTTAAATGTGTCGCATCAAAACCTATGCGCTTGCTCAAGGTCGCTTTTTTAAGCAACAGTTGTCCCACAATCCCGAAAAGAATGGACAGCAACAAAGCCAAATTGGCAAAAAGCTTAGACATAATAATTGGCCATTGGGCCGAAAAAGTTAGAAAAAAATTCTAAAAATTTCTATGCCCCAACGGATAGATGAACCCAACTGTAAAGGCTTTATCCGTTGGGTTCATCTATCCGTTGGGAAAATTGGGTTTGTTCACAACCGCCCGAAGGGCTCCGGTTTTAAGTTAATCTGAAAATCTGACGTAGATTCTATTTGTAGAAGAGCCGGATGCACTCTGCCACAGCTTCGACTTCGTCATCGCGGATTTCCGGATAAATCGGCAAAGAGACAATTTCTTCGGCGGCCTTCTCTGCTGCCGGCAAGCTGCCCTTGTCCATTTGGAGTTCTCTGTAAGCTTCCTGGAGATGCACCGGAATCGGATAATGGATAATCGTTTCAATTCCCTGTTCTGCCAGATAAGCCATCAGCGCGTCGCGCTGCGGCGCACGGATGACATAGAGGTGAAAGACATGCGTGCCATACTTCGCGCGCGGCGGAGTTGTGACCGGCGTCTTTTCGAGGAGCCTGTCATAATAAAGCGCAATTTGCCGGCGTCGCTGATTGTTCTCATCCAAGTAAGGCAATTTGGCGCGCAAAATGGCGGCCTGGACTTCGTCCAACCGGCTGTTGAACCCCTTGATGGCGTGATAGTAGCGCCGGCGCTGGCCGTAATTCCGCAAAAGCCGGAGCCTGTCGGCCATTTCAGCATCGTTGGTGCAGACGAAGCCGGCGTCGCCGTAGGCGCCGAGATTTTTGCTCGGATAGAAACTGAAACATCCGGCGTCGCCAAAAATTCCAGCCTTGCGATCGCCATACATGGCACCGTGCGCTTGGCACGCATCTTCGATGACTTTGAGGTTGCGGCGGCGGGCGATTTCCAAAATCGGCGCCAGATCTGCCGGCTGGCCGAATAGATGCACGGGCAGAATGACCTTCGTGCGCGCCGTAATGGCGGCTTCGAGTTTGTTGACATCCATCGTAAAGGTCGCTGGGTCGATATCCACCAATTTCGGAATGGCGTTGGCGAAAGATATGGCGCTGATTGTTGGCACGGCCGTATTTGAAACGGTGATGACTTCGTCGCCAGGTTCCACGCCGCATGCTAAAAGTGCAAGATGCAAGGCTTCAGTGCCAGAGCCGACGTTAATGCCATGCTTTGCACCGAGATAACTTGCGAACTCTTCTTCAAAACGCTGTCCTTCTTCTCCAAGAATAAACCAGGCGCGCTCGAAAACCCGGCGCACTGCAATGTCAACGGCGGATTGCAACGCCCGATATTGCCGGGTCATATCATAAAAAGGTATTTTCGTCATTGGGGCCAGTAGTGTTCCTTATGTTTCTGATAAAAAGCCACCATTTTCTCCAGACCTTCGCGCAAGCTGACCTGCGGCTCCCAGCCGAGGGTTTTGTAAATTTTTTCGTAATTGCCGTAATAATCGCCGATATCGATCCGTTTCTTTTCCGGTGGAAACGGCACGATGACATAAGAGCCTTTGCCAACGACCTCGAGCAGTGTTTTCACAAATTGCAGATGGGGCACGACTTCACGGCTGCCGAGGTTGTAGGCCTGGCCGTCGGTTTCGGGCGAAACGGCGGCCATCAGAAAGGCCCGCACCACGTCGTCGATGTAGTTGTAATCGCGCCGCTGCCTGCCGTCACCAAAGATTTTGATTTCCTCGCCGTTCATGGCCTGGCGAACAAACACGGGAATGAAACCCTGGCGATCGTGCTTCATCAAAAGACGCGGGCCATAGGTATTGGTCAAACGCAGGGAGCAGGCGCGAATGCCATAAACGTTGTTATAAAGAATATGGTAGTGCTCACCCGCCAGCTTGTTGATGCCATTCACGTCAACCGGACGCATCAGGTGTGATTCATCGACGGGCAAATACTTCGCCTTGCCGTATTGTTGCCGCGTGCCGGCGAAGACGATTTTTATGTTCTGGTTGAACTTGCGGCAAGTTTCCAAAATCGAAAGCTGGCTCCGGCAATTGATTTCCAAATCCGTATACGGATCGCGCATGCTATCGATGTGGCTGACTTGCCCGGCCAGGTTGAACATAAAATCCTGGCCGCGCACCAAATAACGCATGCTGGACTCATCACGCACGTCGGCAATGTTGATTCTGACTTTATCCTGGATATCAACAATGTTAAACAGGTTGCCGCCATAGTCATCAATCATCGAATCCACGAGCGTAACCTTGGCGCCCAGCTCAACCAGAGCGTGAGCCAAATTTGAACCGATGAAGCCAAGGCCGCCGGTGATCAAGACGTTTCGATTTTGATAAGCGTCACGATAATCCATTATCAAACGTGTCTCCTGGGCATCGTATTACCCGCAACATGGACAAGCCACAACCAAAAAATTTAAAAAATACCCCAACGGATGAAAAGCGACCAACGGATAAAAAAATATTTGCAAAAAAAGCAGTCAAACTTCGTGTTCGTGATGCAATTTGGCCGTGCTCTGACTGGCCGGAGGCGCGGCCAAAACCCCGCTATCTGCTCTCCCGTTATAGCGCTTTAAAAAAACCAAACGCCACCAAAGCTTGACAAGATCGACGCCAACGCGAAAGACGCGCCGGAAATTGAAGAATTGTGATTTTCCGCTGGCGCGAAAAAAGTGATTGACCGGCACCTCGGCAAAGCGGGCGCCGGCGTCGTGAAGCTTTTTAATCATCTCGACGCAGATGACGCCGCTGTTGCGCTCCAGCCGGATGCGATCAAAAAGCTCGCGTCGCATCAGACGGAAATCGCAATCGACGTCGCGTATGGTAAAGCCAAAGGCCAGCTTCGTCACCGTATGATAGAGCTTGCCGATCCAAATGCGGTACCACGGATCGTGGCGCTTGATCTTGTAGCCGTTGACGACGTCCACGCCGTTTTTTATGGCGGGCACCAGATTCAACAGCTCGCGCACATCATATTGCGCGTCGCCATCCGTATAAAAAATAAAATCTTTTTTCGCTGCTTTGAAGCCGGATTTCAGCGCGCCGCCGTAACCGCGGTTTTTTTCATGATGCACCACCCGGACTTTGGGGTATTGCTTTTCCAGAAAATCGAGAATTTCCCGGGTGTGCGACTGGCTGCCATCATTCACCAAAATGATTTCGTAGTCCGGCGTGATCCGCTCGGCGGTCATCACGGCCAGCGATACCATGCTGCCGATGGTGCCCCAATCATTATAGACCGGAAAAAAAATCGATAGACTGAATGGCTCGGGCAATGAATTGATAGACGTGCCATTGTCACTGTGGGGCTTTGCTGCCATTGATTGCTCCAAGACTTGGCCGACACCATCATTACTAATAAAGCTCGGTTGCATAAATCCATCCTGATTTTTATAACAAGTCACGCATACTGCTATGCCAGTGACGCTAAACTTGTCGTTTTTACATTATACACGCACTAAGGCAGTTTTGCGTTCTCACTAGGTTCTTCAATATTGCCAGATATCAAGTTTGCCTTTTGTTAATGCCAGAAAAGGAATTGCCGATTATAGTGTTCCTCTCAAAACCCGGCTCGACCGAAAATTCATTAGCGCCGGGTATTTGAGACACGACTTCATTTCGCGATCGTTGTTTATGCATTTTGAGCTGCGCCATCGCTTGCCGCTCCAGACGCAGTAACGCAACTTGCAAGACCACGATCATCCAGAAGTACATCTGAACGGGATGGCTAATCCAAAAATCAGGGCCAGGTATTGATGCAATCAAAAATCCTGCTAAAGAAGCGAAGCAGCCACGGCTTAAATTTGAAACGAAAAATATTCGCGAGCGCATGCCTTTAATGGCCTGAGCTAAAATAGCAAGCAAGAAACCCGCCATAAACACCAGGCCGGGAATGCCAATCTCAGCGGCAATCAAGAGATACACATTATGCACAAAATAGGTGGTGGGTTGCAGGTGATAATTCCAATATCCCACACCGATAATCGGATTTGACTTAATGATATCCAGCGACTCGGCCTGCAGTTTTTTGCGGCCTTCCCACATACTTTCGGCCTTGTAGGAAAAAAGTCGATCCGTAAATACAGCGCCGTACTTCATTGCAAAAATCACCGCCAAGATCACGAGCGGCATTGAAAGCCCCAAAAGCACTTTTTTCAACTTTAACCCCCGGCGGAAAAGGTCATAGCCCAGCATACATAAAATCCCGAAAGCTGTCCCGATCCAGGCCCCTCGGCTGGAAGAGGTAAACAGAGCAATTCCACCAACCAACAATGCTGTGCCTGAAAAGTAGGCCCATCGAAGATTGCCTTGCATCAAAGAGGTGAACAAAACACGAGCCGTTATCGGCAGCATGAACACCAAATACATCCCTATTTCGTTGGCGTGATAAAAAGTGCCTTTGGATCGCCACCACATCCACGATTGAACCTCGTCGATCACCCCAAGCTTGAACTCCGGGATTTTAAATTGCAACATGCACAACATTCCCTGAAAGATCATCGCTGCCATCAAAGCACCAACAAAATATTGAACGTCTTTGGCGGAATGCAAGGATTTCAGCGCCGCGTAGAAAATCATCATATCAATAATGCCACGCGCGACGCCGCTAAACGCAAAAGACTCATTCAAAGCCGGGATCAGAGAAAGGGCGCAGAAAACAATCACACCTATCCAGAAGTATAGCAGAACCGGAAAGCGATCCTTGAGTTGAAGACGGCGTTGCGGGTCAACAAAATTCCAAACAAACAGTACGATAAAGATCAAATAGGTTAGTGTAAAATCCATATTGAAATAGTCCATCCGAATTCCACTCTGCCAGGCAATAGTCATCACAGCCGCTGCCAGGAGGAAGCGCGACAGGTTGGCGTAAAACAACAGCCCAAATCCCATTGACACCACACAGATAACAACAAAGGCTAATTTAGTTGATATCAGCATAACTAGTCATTCATTTTGCATTCCGTCCGCAGCAACTGATAAATGATCACGCGCAAACCCGAGATATCGATCTGATCATAAACAGGCTTCAACTCCTTGGGCACATCTTTTCGATTGAAAAGGCCAATCAGATTGGGGAACTCATCCTGATAACGCTCATCAATGATCATATAATCGACGCCGCGGTGAGCTGCATATTCCACAATCCGATCAACCGTATCGTAAGAAAATGTCGCGGTCTTGCGAATATCGAATTGGCCCGCGTAAAAATCTACGGCCTTGTTGTAACTCATCAGTACCGGGGTGTGATCAGTATTTGCTTTCAACCAATCGCCGGTCTCTTTCAGCTCAACGGCATCCGTCCAAAAATCACGCGAGAGACGGGATCGCCCCACCACTTTGCCCAACTCCGGAAGAAACGACAAAATAAAAAGCAACAACGCCGTCAGAACTATGCCCCATCTGGCACTCGCACGCGAGAACATATCCATAGGCAGCAAGCGGAAAAAATGACGCATTCGTCTAAACAAAATAACGGCGCCGTGGCCGGCCCAAATAAAACAAAGCGGCAACAAAGATGAAAAATAACGCTCATTGATATGAAAAAAAGGGATCACCATCAGCCAGAAAAAGACAATAAAAGTGAGTAGATAAAGATGCAATTGGGCCTGCGGCCATGTCCAGCGGCCGGCTACAAGGCCGAGCGCCATAAGAAAAAACATTGGCCCGGTAATCACTCCGGGAATGGCGTAACGAAGAAGCTTGTATACATTCTCGGCCATCGTTTTTGCCAAGTCAGTTAAATTGCGGGCGCTGCCATCACTACCAGCAAACGTATTCACTTCATAGTCGTGGAAAGTGCCGAGATGATAGGCCATATCCAATGGCAACTTTTCGTTGTCCGGCAACAACCGATTGATGGAGGTCACATCAAAGCGGTTCACTTTATATTTTCCGCTGATTGTCCATTCGCCGGTTGCCTGCCGTAAATACAGAAGATAGGGCAAAGCACACAACACTGCAACCATCGCGGTGACGAACATAATTTTCACCAGTGCCGGCTGCCGGTCCCGGCGCCAATGAAAAGTGAGCCATACGCCTGCGACAAACAAATAAACGAAAAGATAGCCAAGCCCCTCGGGTTTGGTCAAATAGGACATGCCCCAAAAGGCGCCGGCCAACGCTCCTTTCCTAATTGAACGATTTTTAAGAGCAAACCATCCCGCGGCGACGCCGCTTGTGGATAGAAACGTGTAGGTCGATTCGGAAAGCGCATTGGTTGCATCAAAAGCCAACGCTGGAAATATGGCAAGCAAAAACGCCGATACCAAACCTGTCCGCGCGCCAAAAAGCTCCCTGGCCAAAAGATAAACCGGGATGATGACTGCCGTGCCGGTGATCATCGAAACGAGCCGGCCGACAAGCTCAAAGTCATGGCTGAAGAGCGATAGCAGCGCAATGAGCGCCGGGTACATCGGCGGCCAGTATGGATGCAAAAGATTCTTCCAGCCGTGAAGAGCAGCAGCCGCGCCGAGCTGCAAATAATGCGGCTCATCGAATCCGATTGCAAATCGCCAATTCATCAGGAATAGCCTGAATGCCAAGGCGAGCACGAGAAGCGCCGCCAGTTGTTTGGAAACTTTCATCGTAGAAACTTAGAAATCAAAAAGCTTGACCGCTTCGCCATCCTGCTCAAATTGCAAGCTTACCGTTACATGGCCCGGCGCAAAACCATCGCGGATTTCCCAATAAACCTCTTCACGCACGATTTCTCCCGGTTGCCACTGCGATGGCGGATATAATCCGAAAGCCGGATTATGCGGCGATGAAAAACCGGCTTCGCCATTGCTTAGCAAAAACTGAGCGCCATTGCCATGGCTTAAAGGATGAGTCGCTCTCCAATAGAGAGTAAAATGATAGTAAAATGTATCCCAATAACGGGTGTTCGTATGCCAGGTATAGCCAAGAAACGCAAGCGTATCATTGACGGCGATCGCCAGCGGATTTCCTATTTCCTGCTGCTGGGCAATTGCGAGATTACGCAAGCCCGTTTTATATTCATAGCCGCGTTGAAAAAGCGCCACGCCATCTTCATACTGCACGACGCCGTAATTCGGATCGTTCAATACCCGCCAAATGTGCTCGTCGACCGGTTTCGCGGGTGTTAAAAAAAAACTTGTCCGAGTCATCAGGCGAAATTCATGGTTGGCAAAATCGTATAAAATGTAATCGACGGAGTCGATATGATCGGGAAAAGCGTAAAGCTCACGGCGCTCCGCCGTTCGGGATCCCAGGATGGTATCGACTGACAACGAGGCATTTTCAGGAATCCCGGCAGCGAGGCGATCGATCGCCTCGTGATGCGAGGTTCTTTTCCATTCGGCCATTTTACGAAGATTCGATTTTACGGCACACGCGACAATGGAACAGAGCAGCACAGCGGCGAGAATTATTCGGCGCAGTTGTTGAATCCTGGCCTCATGCATGCCACGCTTTTGAAATGTTCGTAGAACATTGGCCAGCCCATAAATGGCCGAGACAAAAATGATTGGGGTTAGCGTCGCCGTGTATGGATATTCAATGACGTGCGCGGGGTACCAATCGCTGAGAAGATTGATCAGCAGAATCGGGCTAACAATCGCCAGCGTCCACGGACTCCCCAAGCTCAGAAAAGCCAGTGGGACAAACAGCCAAAATAGATAGGCAGCGTTAAGTATGGTCAGAAAATGCTCGTCTAATAAATAGATTGGTTTTTCCCAAATCAGTTTGCCACCTTCAAGATAGGCCCAGTGGCTCGGTCGGGTAATGGCTTTGGCCGCCTCACTAACTTCCGTAGCAAATTGGCTGACCAGCCAGAGATGCCTAGAATAGAACACGCCGAACCAGAGCGCGGCAAATACTGCCAAAAGCGCTCCGCGCTTGATCTTCTTTCTGGTAAGTGCGATGTAAATCCCGGTCATGCCCCAGATGACGGCAACGTCCTCGCGGCAGAGCAACGCCCAAAAGGCAAAGAACAAAAACCAGCCGATGCGCTCTTTATCGAGAAAATAAAAAGCGTACAAGATCAACGAAGTTGAGAAAACGATGCCGTGCACGTCAAATAAGTTGGTGTTGTGCATCGCGGGATACAACAAATAGGCTGCTGCGAAGGCCATTCCCGCAGCCTGGCTGCTCAACCGATCCCTGGCCAACAAATAGACCGGCAAAGCGCCGACCGCTAAAAACAAAGACTGCAACACCAGCAGGGTTTCAGCGCGCGGCGCCAGCTTATAGAAAAGCGCCAGAGGAATATATATGAACTCCCAGTGCGCCAGCCAAAACCGCGAGGCCGGTATGCCAAGATTGACACTTTCCTCTAAAAGGCGGCCCTGACCGGTGTTATACCACGTCTGAATCATGATGCCGAGATCAAAGAGGGTGCCGTTGAAGCTTTCCCATCGCTGAATGGAAGCGCAGCTAAAGAGCACGGTGTAAGCGGCAGCCAACAATCCTGCAATGGCCAAGCCGAGATGATTTCGACGCGCCATTATCAATAAACCCGTTGATTTTTTTCAGGTAATGTATTAAAATCTTTTTTAAATTTTATCCCCTTTTTATTAAAATATGAAGCCACCGTCATGTTTCGCCAATCCTTCTCGTCTTCCTCAATATCTTCAAAAAAAATCGCGTATGGATAATTTTTTAATTTTTCGACTTCACAAATGTCATCCTGGCATTGTTGGAGAGCCTTATAGCGTTTCCACATTTTCATATCGTAAACATAGGCAGCTCCTTGCAGATCAGCTTTCCGCGGTTCCAATGAAATTATTCCTTTAATCATTTTTTTAGTCACCAAATTTGAATAAGCGAGTCGAATATTATTATGTTGCAGGAATAAACTGCAGAAAACAGCCAATCCCAATATCGGATAAACGCAACCGAATAGCTTGTCGAGCTTGAATTCAACTCTGTTGAAGTAGTGAATAATGACTTCGATATTGAAGAACCAGCCCAGCAAAAAAAACAAATATCCGACATTGAGCACTCTTGGCGGTCCGAGATTGCCCCTGGCCCAAGCTGCCGGGAAAAAAGTCGAAACGGTCACTATCAACAACATGCAGATGGAAATAAGCGGGTGAATGGCAAAATGGTTTTCGGCCTTTTTAAGCTGATTGGATATCCGCAGGCCCAAAGGTATAAACATCATTGTAAGCAAAAGAACCGGAGACCCCAACCATTCAACCATCATAGAAACGGAACCCAAGGTGGAAACAGAGATGACTCTTATTAAGTCGGGTTGATTGGGAACAAAAGCAGCACGCACGGTGTTGCCGGGGGCGAAAATGACCACACAGGAAGCGATTATGGCGATACCGAGCAACAACCCGAGCAAGGCATCAATTTTCCTGTTCATCAAAAACCTGTATACAAATATCAAACTCAGCGAAACCAGCAAAATAAGCATTATGGTCTCGTTTGACCCAATGGCGGCAATCAACAAACAGGAGGATATGAAAACGAAAATCCGTCTTTTATAAATTTCCTCGGTTCGGTAAACGCGCATGAGCAAAGCAAAAAAATAAACCGTGAAAATGTTTGGCGCTTGATAGGTGAGAGTTCCCACCATCCAATATATTCCTTCACAAAGGCTGGGCATGTTAACAACGTATAAAAAGAACAGCGCCAATGCCAGCGTCCAAGTTGTTTTCACAGACAGGGATTTTGCGGTTATTTCACTAATCAGCAAATAGAAAGAATGGAGAAGCAAAAAAATCAATGCGGGAGGCAATAGTTTATAACCAAAAAACCAGCCAAAAACCAATGGATTGGCGCTGCACAATGCCGAAGCAAAGAAGCGCCCTTGCCAGCCATAATACAAATCTCTTTGCGTTTCCCAGAACCCATTTTGAATGACGGCGTTGCTGTAAAAATAATCATCACCAGCTGCGGGGTGAGCAAAAAAGGAGAGAATTAAAAGTGGAATTATCGTCATGCCACTTAAAAAAATAATAAAATTTTTCTTAATGAACTCAACTAAATTATTCATACGCAACTCCAAAAGCAACCTGTTGCTTTCATAACAATAGAAAAGCTATTAGACACAACGCCAAACCTTGGGTGTAATTATTTCTTTCCGGTCTGTAGAAGGACGTCTTGAATCTTGCACGCATAGCGCTCGACGTCCAAATGCCCGCGCACCCAAGCCCGGCCGGCGCGCCCCATATTCCGCGCTTTTTCTTCGTTATGTAACAATCGCAGAATCGCCTCGGCGAGCGCTTCGGAATCGCGTGGCGGCACCAGATAACCGGTTTTGCCGTCGTGAAGAATTTCCGGAACGCCGCCAAGATTGCTGGCAACCACCGGCGTGCCCATGGCCAACGCTTCGACAATGACCAAAGGCGAAGCTTCCGGCGTTGCCTCCGAACCGGAAGCCAGCACGACAACATCAGCGCCTGCCATGATCTCCGGCATGTCATCCCGCTGTCCGGTAAAAACCACGTGCTCATTCAATCCGTTCTGTTTGACCTGATCGATCAGATGCTGCATATATTCATCTTGTTCCGAGCGGCCGGCACCGACAATCAGAAATCGTGTCGAAGGAAATTTGCTGACAACCTTGCCGGCGGCCTCAATGACATAATGATGACCCTTTTTCGGCACCACCCGGCCGACCGAAGCAACCAGCTTTTCGTAGCCATTGGGAGCAAATTCTCTCCGCACTTTTTTACCTGTAGCTGACTCAGAAAACCGGTCCAAATCGATGCAGTTCGTCACCGTCACCAGCTTGTTTGCCGGCACACCCGCGATGAGAAACGAAGCCTTGACCGCTTCTGAAACGCAAATCAAAGTATCCGCCAGCGCCGCGGCCACACGCTTCAAAACTTTCGCGATCAATCGCGGCTTGTGAACATTCTCGTGAATATGATAAACGCTTCGCACACCGGCCAGGCGCGCGGCGATTCCGCTCGCCAGGATATTCAACGAGTTGGTATGTACTACCTCGATGCGCTCGCGGCGGATTAAATGGAACAATATCCACGTTGACAGCACCAAATCCCTCACATACTTCAAGAAGACAATCGGGCTGGCGCTCATTTGATTCATCGGCACCGGCAATACTTGATATTTTACACCCAACGCTTCGATCAGGCGAAATGCCGGAGAGTCCGGCGCCGGGTCTCGCTCGTCGAAAAAGGACAACACCACCTGCACATCGAACTGATCGCGGTCGATCCCTTTCAAAAAGAAATGGAGGACTCCGAAACTGCCGCCACAATCATGGCTGGTAGCTTGGGCATGGACGATCAACAGTCTGATAGGCTGTGCCGAGTTCATTTTCCTGATCATTCAGTCTCCGGTCGCGCTGTTTTGCAAAACTTCAGCATTCTTCATCTCGGGCGCCGGCAGACGCATATAGCGCGAGATAAAAAGCGCGTTCAACGCATAAATGACTCCCATCGCGGCATAAGTCAACAAGCGCCGCAGCAGGGTCATGATAACCGCCAGTTCGCCAATGTTATAATAAGCCTTGAAAAGGTAAGCGCGCGAAAGCTCCCACACGCCCAGACCGCTGGGCAAGGGAGAAAGCCAACCGGCCATGGCTGAAAATGCACTGGAAAACACGACGAAACCATAAGGAATATCCTGCTGCAGAGCCTTAAAAAGCAATTGATCGGCCCAGAAATGAACCAATGAATTGAGAACCGAAATGCTCAAGCCGATGGCGAAGAGGTCTTTGCGTTGCAAGGTTTTTTGTAAAGCGCGAATTGATTTTTGGGCAAAGTCATTCGCAATAATTTTGCGACGCAACAAATAAACGCCAAAAGTGACAATGAGCAACACGCCGGCAATGTAAAGAATATTTTCAGAGGCGAAGCGTGTTCCGACAAACTGCAATACGGTGTGATGCATGCCAATTGCCAGCGCACTCACCACCAGCAACGTGGCCAGCGCAAGAATTTCAAGAAGCAAATCCACAAAGACCGAGGGAAGAGATTGATTGATTTCCATTCCCTCGAGCTTCTTGATCAATAGCGCTTTTGCCGGCACGCCAAGCTTGCCGGGGCCGGCGGTGTTGATAGCGGTCGCACCAATCGTTGCCGTGATGACATTTTTAAAGGAAACATTGCTGTTGACAACTTTGAGCAAAACATGCCATCGTAACGCCACCAGAAAAACGTTGACCCCGCCAAGCAAAAACACCAAGAGCACAAGAGAAACGTCAAGGTTTGTCACAATCGGCAAGGTCCGCTCGAAATCAACATCTCTCAACAATAAGACGATGCCAAGCACAATGGCGAGGAAAAGAGCGGCTTTCAGTGCACGCGATGAAATTTGCAGGCGGCCTTTCTTCATGGGGTTGATAACAATGTCCTTTCAGCCATTGTCGCAGTTCCATTTTCCATCATGCGATCAATCATTCTTTTATAGCCCAGTCCGATGGCCGTCCAATCAAATTTACGGGCAGTGGTCAGCGCATTGTCCGCCAGCGATTGGCTATTGGTAAAAAAACTGATTAAAGCGTCTGCAAGCGCCTGGCTGTCCTTTTGCTCGACCAAAAAACCGTTGTAGCCATCCACGATCACATCCGGTATTCCACCGACGCGCGTTGCCACCACCGGCGTGCCAGTCGATAATGATTCCAAAACCACCACCGGCATTCCCTCGGTATCCCCACTGCTATCCACAATGGAGGGCACCACCGTCACCTCCGCGGCCGCGTAATAATCACGAAGCCGATCGTGATTTTTAGCGCCGACAAATAAGATGATGTTACTCAGCGCCAAAGCGTTGGTCTCGCGCTGCAAGTCCTGTTCGAGCGGCCCGCTGCCCACGACGACCAAGCCGGCACCCTCAATCCGTTGACCAACAATCTTCATAGCGCGAATCAAATATTGAATGCCTTTTTTCTCGGAGAGACGGCCAACAAACAAGATGACGTGTTTGAAAGAGAGACGCAGTTGATTGCGCAATGCCTGTGCATCATCGCGGCGGATGAAATATTTTGAATCCACACCCATTGGCAAAACTTCGGCCTGAATCCGGTCGCCAACCAATTCCGCCAGAATTTTTTGATTATACCCGCTTACGGCAAAAATATTATCCGTGCGCTTTGCAATAAACCGCGCGATCTGGCGTCCCGCCGGCCATCGCCGCAAGGCAAAGAGATCACCGGCATGAATCGTAACCAAATGGCGAAACGGCAAAGCCCATTTTGCCGCTGCCGCGACAAGTCCCTGCGGCACGATCCAATGGCTGTTGACGACGTCGATATGCTCTTGCCTGACAAGGCGAAACAATGCCTGCCACTCCGCAAATAAAAACGGCGCGACCTGCATTTTACCCAGAAAACTGCTGCGCATATTCGCCATCAAACCATGCTCGTTGGAGAGGGTTTGATAACGCCGGGGATAGAAATAGGTGAAACGACGCACACGAATGCCTTCCATCGTTTCGTCGCGCCTGGCATTGGCATCGTGCGGCGTTAGGACAAAAACCTCGTAATATTTGGTCAGCTCTCTGGCCAGATAATAGACGAAGCTGCATACCGAGTCTCCTTGCCAGCGCGGGAAGCGAGAGGTAAAGCACAACACCCGAGTTTTTCTTTTCGGCAAGCTCATCTTGCTACTACACTAAAAAGGCCTTTCGCGTGTTTCGTGGGCTACAAGACTGGCAATCTGTATTACGCTGAAGCGTAATTCCCATGCCGTCGAATCTCAGAAAAAGCTTCCAACGCATGCTCGCGAGTTGAAACCCCTACCACGACTGAATCAACTCTAGGCAGGGAAAAAATGTATTCGTAGGCTTCGCGGGGCTTCAGGTAGCCCGCAGCCAAAGTGCTCATGGCCAAAAGCCGAAGTTGTTTTTCCTGCAAGCAGGTTTCAAAAGCTTCCCGTGAGGGGTTAACCTGATAACCAACCTTGTTGATGGACGCCATGATCAATGGGTTCTTAATGCCGGTCGTTTCCAACAGCGCCACCAGCCTCGGCAAGTTTTTCGTGCAAAAGGCGGGAATGGCCTGATATTTTTCCTGCACGTGATTCGCAAACAGCTCGAGAACCTGTGGCGCCTCCCAGCCGAGCGCCAAATCGGTCAAGACATCGTGCAAAAAAACGGCGCGAAGATTCAGCCGGCGGAAAGGCGCCATCTCAAAATCAATCATCGCCGTCAGAATTTTTTGCATGTCTTTTGAGACAAAACCGAGCGCGCCGCGAAAGAACATGCTCATCTTTTCCTGCAGACCGGTGCCGCTAAGTGAATCGGCGACGATGTTGATCAACCCTTTTTCATTCGCTTGCTTGACATATTTTGCCGCGTAGGGCAACAACAAGTAAATGTTGGTATCTTTCAGCGTCTCATCTTTCTGCAAGGCCTCGGCGATGGCAATCGCTCGCTCATGAGTGGACATCATCATGGCCTTTACCTCCTGCGCGCGGCAGAAGTGCATGAGCGCCACAATGCGCGAAATGTCGCTAAAGTAGGCTTCTTTCTGATTGCCGGTTCGAGCTGTCAAATGGTTGACGCCAAAAAATTGATTGTGTCCTAAAATAATTTTGTCAATCATTGTAAGCTATGGTTAAAGGCGTACTGGCTCGCCGTGTTTTGAGGCCGAGAGATAAATCGCATCGACGATTTTTTGCACTTCGTAGGCGTTTTTGACGTCGCTTGCGACTTTCCTGCGATTCTTTACCGCGGCAATGAAGTCGGCGTCTTGCCGGGTGTATTGCGGGCCGCCGAGATCGATGGCAACGCCCTGGAACAAATCCGGCTTGGAAAAATTGGTCCACCCTTGGGGATGTCCATCCACCCTCTTATCCAGAAATAATTTCACCAAATCATCCGTTACCGTGAGGTTGCCATTCTCCGCGTGAACGTTGATGGTGACTTCCAGAAGACGGTGGTTCCGGATGCTCCATGACGAATCGAACCACCCGCTTAAACCGCCGGCGAACTCGAAATGCACGTGGGCAAAGTCTTCAACCTCTTGCGAATACCAATTCTTGGTATGAGCAGAGACGCTTTCAATTTGGCCAAAATACCATTTCAGCAAATCAATCAAATGCGTTGCCTGTCCGATGACGACACCCCCGCCTGATTCCTTTTTGTTATATCTCCAGCCTTTGCCTCTTTGAAAAAGCTGTGAAACATAAATCGTCGCATTGAATGTGATGAGCCGGCCAAGAACACCTGAAGCGATGATCTCTTGCGCGCGCGCGAAGGTCTCAACGTAACGCATCATGTAGCCGACCATCGTCGTCAAATCTCGCTGTTGCACTTCTCCGACGAGCTGATCGGCATCGGCGCTGGTTACGCTCAAAGGCTTCTCCACCAGAAAAGAGATGTTTCTTTTGGCGCATTCCATCGCCATCGGCACGTGCAGAAACACCGGCGTCGCCAGAACCGCGGCTTCCGGCTTTTCTCTATCCAACATTTTTATGTAGTCCTCGTAGACCACCAGATCTTTGAGGCTTTTGACAAAGCCGAGCAACAATTTGGAAGTGTCGGATATTGCGCCGAGCTTCACTCCATCAAGAGCATTCATGATTCCTGCATGGAGCAGTCCCATTTTGCCAATACCGACGACAGCTACTTTCATGAATCGAGCTTCCTAATAAACAGTATCCTTAGCCTTTCGAAAACTGCAACACCTTTAACTTTGCGCCGCGACGTTTACCACGCATATAATCTCTCGATGCCATTGGCATATTTTGAATTTTTGCTTAGGCGAAACGGGAAATAGCTTGTTATCGCTGGCGCCCCCCGGTTCTTGCCGCAATCGTATTTCAATTCAACGACGGTATTCACCGTATCGATATATTTTTGCGAAAATGTATTGTTTTGAGCATTTATCGCATAAAACTCCATTTCCGAATCAATCGTAATCCGGTAGTCATGGTTGACGGATTGAAAATACTTGCGGCTGTAACGATTGAGCAAGACGGGTTCCAAAGACAACAACTGCATTTTCATGATCTCCGGAATTTCGTCATTGCGGAACACTTCGTGAATCGTATCAAGCTGAAAGCGCTCATCCATCGCAAACGGAACGAGCGGAAACGACGCTTTTTCACCCACCAGGTCATTTTTGCTTTTGAGCTCCAAAACCGGCTTTTCTATAATTCCGAACAAATCGCCGTACCACCGAATGCGAACCTTCATCCGGTCTTTCAAGCCGTCAACGTTGTCAAAATAGCTCTTCAAATCGTGTGAATCGAGATAAAGATTATTGACAAACCGCTGAGGATAAGCTTCGAAGAACATGGCCGGGTGCAACCTTACCAGCGCCTCGATTTCGTGCGGCATAAGCTCGGAAACAACGAATTTGCGCTCGTAGCGCAGATTTTCGGGCTTATCGGCTGGCTTTGCCATATTCCACTCCGTAGAGAATGTCTTTGACATTTTTCCGGCTGGGCTCGATCGTCTTTCCATCAACCAAAAGAATGGATTGCTCTTCAACCAAGTAAGGGATGGAGGTTTGCTCTACGGACACCGTCGTGGCGGTTATAGAGGCCTGACCGTATTCCGGCTTTTTCTGATAAACGGTGAAGCCAATTTCACCACCGACGATGCTAATGTCATGGATCTTTATCTTGGTCATGTCTTTGCCGGCGACAGCGAGTTCCGCATTTTTAATTTTAATTTGCTCGCCGGTTACTTCGCTATTTTCACCGGCGCTCACCCCTTTATCCCCGGCGCCATCGATGAAAATATTGCGCAGCTCCACGAGACTTCCGGAAACGTCGATCCCGTCGTTGCCGCAACTGATGAACGAGGTATTGGTTATTTTGCCCTTGCAAAAATCGGCGTCAAAGGCATCGGAAGAAGTTTGGCTGAAAAGGGTCTGATCGATACTGAACTCTGAACGGACAATGTTCAAGCCATCTTCCGAGCGGTTATTGGTGAACTGGCAATGCGATATATCGACGGGCGATTCGTAAAAATAGACGGCGCCGGTCAATTCCCACCCTTTTTGCGAGGGGTTGGATAAGTTATTAAAAGTAACATATTCCAGCACGGATTTTTGCCGGGCACTCATCACGACGATGCCCTGGCCGGTTGAATCGGCCGATTCGACAACGATCGGATTATCTTCCGTCCCCAAAAACTGCACGGGAGAATAGGACAATATCATGGCCGCATGCGAGAGATTCAGCCGGGTTCCTTCGCCGCAAATCAGTTGATAGTCCCGGGGAATAATCAGATTTTGATTCAAACTCCAGACGCCGGGCTTGATCAATATCCGTTTGCTTGATTCATCTATGGTCAAAAACTCAAACCGGCCCGCATTGGGATGTTGGCGCATAAAATCTTCTTTGACGAAGCGATCTTCAAAAGCGCGCCACGGAAAGACCGATTCAGATCTGGTCCGGCATGTTCCCAATATTTGGTAATTTATTTTTAGGTATGCAATCATTGTATCCGACCAAGCAAAACCTGGGGGGAACGTGAAATCGGTTTGGCGATAGTCCACCAGCTCGGTATAAAACTTGGCGGGCAAAAGCGTTTTTGCGGTTGGCAAAAACAGCAGTGAATCCCTATAAGAAACATTGAGCACTTCGATTGGCAGCGATTGGGTATTTCCAAATTGGAGCTCGATGCGGCCATCCACGGCCCGGTTGTAAAAAGCGTGCAAGCCCTTAACCGGGTTGAGAACGGTTGAAATGTATTGTTGATTGCGATATAGGATTTCTTTGGGAAAATCATAATATGGAAATTCACTGTAGAGGATGCTGAGATTTTTTTCCATTTCTTCATTCAAATCGGCAAAAAGTGCATCCACATAAGACGGCTCTGCAATACGCTCCAGGGTTTTGATATATTCCCGGCAAAAAATCTCATCCGTGAAAATCTTGGCTAAATAGTCGTTATTCAACTTGCTCGCGTTCTTGCCCATATAAGCCCCGCCATCCATTGCAATTAAAGTTTCAATCGGATATCCGCAATCGGCGTCAAATCCAATCGGCTCGAGAAGTGAGGTAATAGGATTATAATAAAATCTGGCATTGTGCCACAAGGCGGCGTGCTTGGCGCCCACCAAATCAACAATGGCAAAGAATTTTGCCAATTTTTGAGCATCAAAAACTTCGCTGGTTTTTAATTCGCCGCGGCGAAAGGCCTCGAGCAAATGCACGGCCTTGGCAAACAGAGCAGAATTTGACGAATCGGCAAGCCATTTCTTTGATTGAAATCCGTCGATGTGGCTTGATAAAAACTGGCCGCAGCCATTCCCCATGGCTTGAAAGCGGCTGTATTGTTGTGCGGTCTCCTCCCACAACAGATCTTCATTGAATTTGACGATCGGCCCCTCGCGCATTTGGTTATGCTCGATAAGACGCTTTTCAAAATGCTCTTCCAGGGCGTAAACCCCCAGATCCTTGCCATTCAGGGTGACATTGATAAAATCATAACGCAGCCCGATAAGGCCTTCTCTTCTTAAGGCTTGATGAAAAACCCATTCAGCCAGATAATTGCGGGTTTTGGGATGCTGAATGGAAAATTCCTTCATACCCCAAATGGCATTCTCACCCTTTACTTTGATCCGAAATGACCACTTGTCGCCTTGCAGATGGTCGATCCAATCGCCTTTAAGCCGCAAATTCACTTTCGTGGCTTTGTCTTGATACCGAACCACCCCAGAAACAAAATCCGCAGAGCTTGTGGTTAAAATTCCCCTGGCCAAGGCGAGCTCGCGTTGATAGGCTATTTTCTGAAAATTATTATACTTGATATCGATCGTAATATGCTCGGGACGAGCCAACACACCGCCAATCACTTTGGAGACAAGACGGGTGTTTTCCCTGACGAGAGGCATCGCCGCTTCGGTGACAAAGCCGGTTTTATAAGCGTGCATGCCGAGAGCCAACACCAGGAACGTGTAAACGATGGCGCCGAGAACGTGGTATTTCCTGTTGCGCCAAATTTTTCCGGCAATAAGCTGCGCCCGCGAATTTGGTGTGGAGTCTTTGAGCTTCATGCTATCGGATACCTTTGTTGTCGAGGAACGTGATCTTGATAGATTCACTAAGCCTGGTCAAACAGGATTGGCTCTCTTCCAATTGTGGAAGGCTCTCGTATTCCACCAAGAAGGAAGCTTCGAGACGTTCCTGCGATCGGTCAAACCGCTTCAGGTCGACCACCGAACAATGCTTTTTCAGCGTATCGACAATTTCCTTCAACTCGACCTTTCCCGGATTATGGCTTGAAACCGTCAGATAGAGGTTATGATATTCTTCCGCTTTATTAAAATAGTTCCGCAACCAGACAATTCCGACGATGATCACAAAGGCGCCCAAGGTGATGACTCTTTGATCGGCACCCAGACCCAAACCGATGGCAATCGTAATAAACAAATAGGCCAGTTCCTCGGGCTCTTTAACGGCGGTACGGAATCTCACAATGGAAAGGGCGCCAACCAAACCTAAAGAAAGCGCGAGGGATGACTTTACAATGGCAATGATCAGCATGGTGGTCATGCCAATCAAGACAAAATTTCTGGCAAAGTCCCGGCGGTTCGAGAGCGAATGGCCGTACTTTACATAGATTCGGCTCAACACAAATGACAGCACCCCTGCAATAAATAAATTCAACAAAAATCCCCAAAAGGAAATCTGTGCGCTCTGAGAAGTCAAAAATTCCGTGAAGGTTCTCTGGAACGCCTGAAATTTATCCATGTATTTTCTCCTTACCGTGAGGGGAGTGTAGATTTTCTAGTCCACACGCGCATCGCGGACAAGAAAGTCCGCGCTCCCTCTTTTCCATGAAACTTTTGACACTACCGTATTTATTCGCTACAGCCAACAGAATCCGTGTCGCCTCCGTTCAACGCTGCAACTCTGATACCAGACTTGCCAATTTTATCTCAGACAGGCTTAAGTATTTTTTTCAAACTTTTAACCGTGTCAAGCCTCATGAAAATCTATGGTTAGTGTAAGCGAATGATGTGCTGGGCTGATACGATGTATTGGCATAATACAAACCAAAAGGAAAGATCAAACTTGAATCCGTCCGTCCTAATTTTGCCTCCGTACCATGCGCATGAAAAACCGTTCGTAACTTTCGGTGATGTGATCCCAAGTGTAATGGTCGCGTATTCGTGCCAACGCTTTCTGCCCCGTCCGTTCCACGAGCTTAGGATTGTCGACGAGATTTTGCAATTTATCTCGCAAATCGCCGTTATGGCCGAGCACAAAAAAAAAGCCGGCATCACCCAACACTTCGCGATGTTCAGGCACATCATTGGCGAGCACACAATTGCCGTGCCCCATTCCTTCGAGCAGCGCCGGATGCGTTCCACCCACTTCTGTTCCCTGGATGTACAAAAAAGCATTCGATTGCAGCTCCCGATATCCCCGGCCAAAAACGTAGCCGGTAAAAATGATGCGCGGATCCTTCGTGCTCTTCAGTTCCTGAATAAAACGGCCATTGTATGGCGCATCGCCAACCATGACTAATTTGAGGTCGGTCTTCACTTCTTCAAAGGCTTTGACAACCCGGTGCGGATTGTTCTCCGGCTCAAACCGACTAACATATAGCACATATTGCTTCGGTTGCAAATTGAATTGCCGCAATACTTCCTGGGTTTCGACACGTTCCATCGGGGCGCCGTAGGGAATATAAGTCGAACGTTTGTGGAAGCGCTCCCAATAGTATCTTTCGATCTCGCGGGCGTCTGTAACCACTTCGTTGACGCAAAAAGTTGCCAGCCATTCCGAGAGTCGGTAGAAGGCTTTTCCGAGCATATTCCATTTCTGGCGTTTCCATTCCAAGCCATCGACGTTGAGGGCTACCGGCATGCCTTTCAGGCGCGGAATCCAGGAGAAAACTGCATTGGCGCTATTACAAATCAGAATGGCGTCGTACTTTTGTGTCAGGCTGTGCAAAACGCACAAAAAGGTATGGGCGACGGTATCAAAGTATTTGTGGCGAATCGTCGGCAAAATGGCCAAGCGCACACCACGGTAGGTTTTGCCTTCAAATTTGATGTTATTGGAGCGGCCATAAACGGTCACCTCATGTCCGCGTTGCACCAAGCGGGTGCTCAGCTCTTCTGCAAAAGTTTCGAAACCACCATAATTTGCGGGAATGCCGCGAATGCCCATAATTGCAATTTTCATACGAATCGTTTTTTTGTCAGCTTCCGTTTTCTGATAACTCATCCAGATGGGGTTTCCTTCTAAAAAAGCGCAAAGCAAAGATCACCGGCACCATCACGACTAATTCCCACAATATGCTTCGAAGATTATGCCATATCAGCAGGCTCGCAACAAAGGTTTCGCTGCTTTGGCTTTTGGCAATATCCAGAAACACCGGAAAAGGCGACACAAAGAACCTTGTCGTTAATGGCCAAAACAGTTGCAATCCGAACGGCTCGGAAGTATCCACCGCCAAGTAGTCCAACAATAAATGGGTCGAATAAGTCGCTGCGGTTAACGCAAAATAGGGCAAAAATCGACGGAATCGCAGCCAATAAAACATCCCGATCACAGCGCCAACGCCGACGGCAGCGCCAATACTGTGCAGCGCATAGTGATGATAGGCATTCGGCCGTCCGACGAGATAGCCGGGAAGGTAATCCGCATCCGGCAAATTCGCGATCAACACGAGTCCGATTATTGAAATCCAGCTTCGTTTAGCCAGCCTTAAACCTGCCGCTTCGCCGACAACAAAGCCCGCCAACGAATGTCCGATTGGTGTTGGCATACGACCTTTTAGATTTGCGGCGATGGAACTGATACAGACGTGGGCTCCTGCGAACCGAGTCGATGGTCTGTGATCCGATCTAAAATTCTTCGATAGCTCTGCTTTCCGGCAAAGCCAAGAAAGGGAAACACCGTTTTGCGCAGCCCGACACCGACGAAGCACGAGATTTCACAAGTCGGACAAACTTCCTGCCGCACATGATCTCGATAAGCCAGATTTTCCGGGTCATAGTAGATGTCGGAAGCCGAGCGCTCGTGCAAATTGCCGATGGTCCGGCTGTTAATGCAATAATGAACGTCGCCGGAAGCGTCGATGACTAATCCCTGATCCTGGTACGGGCAAGGAATGGAGCGCTTGGCGCCATCCATCATTTCGAGCACCTTCTGATAGTAGAAAGGTCCCTCGCTGAGCAGCGGGCTTTCACTGATCTGTTGTTTAAGAAATCTCCTGAGAAAGTCCTTGGCCTCAGGCGTGAAGGTAATGTTGTCCAACAAATTTGCATTGTTGAAATACGAGTCCGAAAGCGCAGCGACCACGAAATTAATGCCTACCTCCAGTTTCTTGCTCACTTCTATCAGATTATAAACATCGTACACATTCAAGGCGCTTATGGTCGAGCCAATACCGAGCTGAAATTCGATCTCCTGATTCAGCTTCTTCAGGGCTATGAGGGTGTTGATCACTTTCTGGTAGCCTCCCGGAACGCCTCTAACGCGCTCATAGACGCCCTCGACCCCATCCAGCGAGATGCCAATGGACAGAAATACCTTGTGTTTGAGGCATGCTTTTCCAATGGTTGCGAAATGGCTCACTGATCGTTCGGTGGCAATGCCGGTCGTTGGAATGGAGATCTTGCGCATTCTCGGCATTTTCGCCAGCATCACGGCCACCAGTTCCGGGAGATCTTTTCGCAAGGTCGGTTCTCCACCGGCGACAATCACATACTCAATGGCTCGGAAGAGCGGATCAGAGAAAACCTTCTCCAGTTGGTCGAGGCTCATCATGGTCTTGTCTTCGGTCTTCCAGATATTGCACATGCAGCAGCGGGCGTTGCAAGTGGCGTTAACATTGACCTGCAACACCGTTGGCTTAAGGGGTTTGAAGCGTTTGATGATATTCGTGCTTACACATCCTCCAATTACCGCCGGGATCTCAGCGAGAATGCTCCGACGAGTGGCGAGCTGTTTCTTGAAATTTTTCAGCATGATGGCTCCTATCTGGGATCCTGCTCCCAATGGGTTAAAGACTTCTGTTCCGTCGAAAAAGCGTCAGCAACCATTTTTCTCTCCACAGGATCATCGCCGACCCAAAAGAAAATACCACCGATTAACGCGAGAAACAGTGTTTGCGCAAACACCAGCAGAGACATCGAAAGCGCCTGAGGTTCGGTGGCGCCGACATGTGAAAAGAAGTAAATGAAACTTCCTTCGCGCAATCCAATTCCAGCAACGGAAATGGGAAGCAGAGTAATGATGGCAATGATGGGAATGAAAATGAAATAATACACTAAAGGCACTGCGATACCAAGCGACAAGCCAACAACGTAGATGAATAAAATACCGACAACTTGCAAAACCAGCGTAATCAAGCCGATTTGTAGAACAGCGGCACGCTGGCTCGAGTATTCGAGGATCGATAGATAAACCGGCCGCAGCCTTTCCTTGACGCTGTGTAGACCGAATCTGTTGAAAAGTTTTCCCATGGTGCGCATAAAACGTTCGTGAAATAAAAGCCCTAACGCCAAGAGGAAGACGCCAAGCATGCCCATCATCAGCCAGAGCGTTTTTGAGTCGTGCTCCAGTTGTGAGATTGGGAGCGATACGCCAAAGGCAAAGAGCAAGAGCACTAGCAGTCCGATAGCCCGGCAAACAAACATCGAGCTGATCGCGTCCACCCGGCGAGCGAGATGTTTTGATAACCGGAAAACCCTGGCGATGTCATAGCCGAGGCTCGACGGCATGAAAGTTCCAAGAAAATTGCCGACGACGTGGGCTTCCAAAACTTTTTTGAAAGGCAAGTCGTTTTGTTTAGTGCGAAGCAAGATGCCCCAGCTAAAAGCCGTCAGGGCCTGCTGAGCTGCGAAAAGCAGGCCAGCCAGCAAAAAGAGCAAAGGGTTGACGGATAAGAACACTTGCGCCAAGCTCCTAAAATCGACTTGCAGAAAAATAATAACGATCAGCACCAAACTCACAAAGGATCGAAAGAATAGCTTCTTTCTTTTGTCTGTCAAGCAATCTCCTCGTTTTTGCAAGAAACACAAGTTAAATCCAAGCTCACCGCCGCCTTGATTAACAGCTTTCTAGTTGGTCTTTTCATCGGCGTGGCGAGGTTCATTCTTCTCCACTTGACCGTTGCGGTGGTCGCGAATGGAGAGCGTATCCATCTCAACCTTTTTCACACGATAAAGGCAATCCTCAATGAGCCGGCGATTGCCGGCAATGAGATCGGCGACCAGTCCGATCAAGCCGACTTGAAAGCCGACGATCATCAACACAGCGCTAAGAATCAAGGATTGAACGTGGCCGCCGCCATTGTCAGCAAAGAAATAAAAGTAAAGGAAGCGCAGCGAGACGAGAAAACCGCCGAAAAAGACGACGGCGCCAATGGTGGCAAAGGTGCGCAGCGGCTCGTACATCATGTAGATGCGGATGATGGTGCTGATGCTGCGCTTCAAATACGACGGAACGCTGTTGAACAGGCGCGATTCTCTAAGCTTGTCGTTCGTGGCAACTTTGATATGACTAAGCGCGATGTTTTTCTTGCCCGCCTGGATGATAGTCTCGAGCGTGTAAGTAAATTTCGAGATGATATTCAGGCGCAAAGCGGCTTCGCGGGTGTAGGCGCGAAACCCGCTGGTAGCGTCCGGAACATCGGTGCCGGAGACGTGTCGCACCACCCAACTGCCCAACCTTTGCAATTTTTTCTTGATCGGAGAGAAATAGACCACACGCTCAACCTGGCGATCGCCGATCACCATGTCTGCTTTGCCGGCGAGAATGGGCCGGATGAGGCGCGGAATGTCGCTGCCGCGATATTGATTATCACCGTCGGTGTTGACAATGATATCGGCACCCAGCTTGAGGCTGGCATCAAGGCCGGCCATGAACGCTTCAGCGAGGCCCTTGCGGTTGGTGAGCCTGACGACGTGGTTGACGCCGCGTTTTCGCGCCACCTCGACCGTGCCGTCAACGCTGCCGTCGTCAATGATAAGCGTTTCGATTTCGTCGATGCCGTCAATATGCTTGGGCAGGTCCGCCAAAGTCACCGGCAACGTTTTCTCTTCGTTGAGACAAGGGATTTGAATGATGAGCTTCACTCTCCCACCACCATTTCAATGTTATATTCCTTGATCTCACGAGCGTGCGTATAAATAATCATCTCGCCGATCAAGCCGATGGAAATC
The DNA here is from genome assembly GCA_022616415.1 of Candidatus Zhuqueibacterota bacterium. Lineage (GTDB taxonomy): Bacteria > Zhuqueibacterota > Zhuqueibacteria > Zhuqueibacterales > Zhuqueibacteraceae > Zhuqueibacter. The sequence continues at coordinate 49,872 of JAKEEU010000323.1, forward strand.
ATTTGCAAGCCGATCACCAAAAGCAAGGCGCCCAACAATAACAACGGCCGGCCGGCAATGGCGCCAAAACCCAAAATCCGATAAACGAACAAATAAAAATTCATCGCCAGGCCGGCGAGGGTAAAAATGATTCCGAAGAAACCGAGAAAGTGCAGGGGTTTCTTCGAATACTTGGTCAAAAAAACGACGGTGATGATGTCGAGAAGGCGTTGAATATATTCCGTAACGTGCAAGGATTTGCGAAAGGGACCGGGCCGTTGCTCGATCCGCTCTTCGGTGACTTTATACCCTTGGCGCGCCGCCAAGACCGGAATAAAAATATTGAGATTGCCGTAAAAAGTGATGTTCTCTAAAACCCCGCGGTGCGTGACAAAGACGCTCGAATTGATGTCGTGCAGTTTCAGATTGACGAGCTTCTGCATCAAGCCGTTGAAAAGGCGGGAAACCACTTGATTCACGCCGGCGTCTTGTCGCGGGGTGCGCCAGCCAACGACGAGATCGAAACCTTCGTCGAGCTTCTTCAGCAGTCGCGGCAATGATTCCATGTCAATGCGGACTCGCGCCGTGGCAAACACCAGGCGTTGTCCCGTGGCATAGCGCAGCCCGGCATCGAGCGCGGAAGTTTCGCCGCAAGAGGAGCGCATGCGAATGAGTTTTATCCGGTGGTCGCGCCGGGCGATTTCCAGCAATTGCGGATAGGTTGCGTCAGCGCTGGCGTCGTCGACAAAAATTATTTCAAAGCTTTGGCCGTAACTTTCCAAGCCGTGACGCAGCGCCCGATAAATCGCCTGCGCTTCACTGCCGTTGTTATGGGTTGGCACAATTACGGAAAGATGGGGCAGTTTATGGCTACGGCCATTTTCCGGCATATCGCTTTCGGCGAGGCAGGCTGGCAGCTCCGTTGCCGAGGCAACCGGCGAAGAGGCGATTCCAGAAATTTTAGTTGCTTCAGGCATCAAAGTTTCATTTCGGAAAACAAATCAATTCGTACAAACGCTCGTCATGCTTCTGGCCGGTTTTGACGACCATATTGGCGACCAGCCCGAACAGCAGGAAAGTGATTCCGGTGGTCAGGAAGAGAAAGCCGATAGACATGAGCACATTGAGCTCTTCAATCGACAGGTTGTTTCGTACCGAATAAAATGCGGCGGCAGAAAGGGTTGCCGTGCCCAATCCGTTGAACAGCAATGTGAGCGTGCCAAAAAAGTGCAGCGGTCGAGTGAGATATTTCAGGAACAGATTGAGCGTGGCCAAATCCATCAACACCTTGAAAGTGCGCGTCAGGTTGTATTTTGATTTGCCAAAACGCCGCTCGTAATGATTGACCACCATCTCACCGATGCGCGCGCCTTCGATCCGAGCCAGCGCCGGTATAAAGCGATGCATTTCCCCATAAAGGCGAATCTGTTGCACGACCTCCTGGCGATAGGCCTTCAAAGAGCATCCAGTATCATGTAGATTCACCTGGGTGGTTTTGCGGATGAGGCGGTTGGCGATGCGGCTGGGCACTTTGCGGATGATCAGCTTATCTTTGCGATTCTTGCGCCAGCCGCTGACAATATCGTAACCTTGCTGCAGTTGCGCCACCACCCGCGGAATATCTTGCGGATCATTTTGCAAGTCGCCGTCCATGGTCACGACGAATTCGCCGCGTGCATATTCAAAGCCTGCAGCTATGGCGGCGGATTGCCCAAAGTTGCGACGAAATTTGATCACGCGCAAATGCGCGTCACCGCCGGCCAGTTGCGCCAGAAGCGAAAAGGTGCGGTCCGTGCTCCCGTCATCGACCATGACGATTTCGTAGGAACAACCCCAGGCTTGCATCACTTCCGTAATCTTCCAGTGGAGAAGTGTGACGTTGTCTTCCTCGTTCATCAACGGGATCACAATGCTGCAAAAAATTTTGTCATTCATGCTGTGCTTCTTCTCTGTTTTCCGTTAGAACGGTTGCCAACGAACGCCGGCCGCTCAACCAAGGCGGCAGTGAAGAGACTTTCAACAAACCGAGTGTGGCTACCTGCGTTTTTTTAATATCAGCGGCGGAATGCCGGCCAAGAATCCGTCGCCACCCGAAAGGGCCTTTGAGCCGCGAGATAATTTTCACCAAGCCGATGACCGGCAACATAATCAAGAATTCCCGCAAGGCAACTTTAAAATTGTACCACGTCAACAACGATGTAAAAAAAGTGGCGGAAACGTTTGATTTATCTACCGCCGTGAAGAAGTGCCAATCCGTATCATAATACCCCATGTCAAAAGGCCAGAACAGAACCATGCCATAAGGCGGCGCCGAATCTTCGGTCAGCAGATCGAGAATACAATGCGAAAAAACAGCGAGGCTGATCGTCAAAAAATAAGGCCAAAAGCCCGGCCCACCAGCATTTCCGTATCCAAGATGTGGGTTTGCAGAGTTTCGGTTGCGTTGCCAAAAGATCATTCCACCAATGAGACCGATGCACAGCGCGAAGCTGATGCTATGCACAAGAAAATGATGATAGCGATTCGGCTCGCCCACCAAAAACCCGGGCAAAAAATCAATATCCGGCAAATTCGCCAGAGTCGCAAAGATAAGCACATTCAACCAGTTTTTCCTGGCTAAACGAACTTTCGTTGTCTTTGCGATGGCATATCCCATCAACGAATGTGCAACTGGAAGCGGCATGTTAGTTGTGCTCTCCTCTCTATGGTGAATGCGCCCGGCACCAAAGCTCGAGCACGAGCAGCGACCACAAGCGGTGCGAATGGTTGTGCACTTTGTGCCGGTGCTCATCCATCATGCGGGAAACCACCGCCGGGTCAAAAAAGCCGCGGCGGCGGACCGATTCGCTGGACAGATACTCGCGGAGCAGGGTCTGCACGGCGACGGAATCGCGCATCCAATTTTTCATCGGCACACTGTGGCCGAGCTTGTCTTTGCGGAAGACGATCTCGTCCGGCAGCTCGCCTTGCATGACTTTGTGCAGGATCACTTTGGTTTCGCCGTTCCTGCCGATTTTCAAGGCGCTGGGAATGCGCGCGGCGTATTCCACGAGCCGGTAATCAAGTAGTGGCATCCGCCCTTCGACGCCGAAATTTCTGATAAGCTCCATGCGGCGCAGATAAAATCCGACGACGCTGTAGTAATCGCCGTACAAAGTGACACTAAGATGATCCTGGCCGTCGGCTTCGTGATAAATCTCCAAAAGCTCGTGATAAGGATCGAAGCCGTTGACACGTTGGTGCAAATCCGGCAGACAAAGCTTCCGCAACTCTTCGGGCGTGTAATAAATGCGCCAGCGATTGCTGTAAAGCGACGCCGGAAATTTGCAACTGTACGAGAAGCGCTTGGCTTTGACGACTAAACTTTTCTTGGCGTCGGTGTCAGGCAAAAGCTGCAAGGTTTGGGTCAACGGCTGGCGAATGAACGCCGGGATTTTGCCGAACATATCGGCGGCGCGGTCGGCAAGATAAACCGGATGGCCGCCGAAAAGCTCGTCGCCGCCGTCGCCGGTCAGCACGTAATCCGCATGCTCGCGCACGCGCGAACCAAGCAGATACGAAGCCACTTCGATGCCGATGTCAGAAAACGGCTCTTGCGACGCACGCGCGATGTTGCTGATGAGCTTCGTCTCTTCGGCGGGAAACGGAATCTCGTGATGTTGCGTGTTGTAGCGCTCGGACATGACGCGGGCGTAGTGCGACTCGTCGTAGGTCTTGCCAAAACAGCGAAAGGAAAATGTGGATATCGGTGCCTGCAATACGGTGTGCATGAAATGGACGATGGAACTCGAATCCATGCCGCCGCTGAGAAACGCGCCGGGGCGAAACTTGTCGCCGGCCAAACGCAAACGCACCGCATCCAACATCAATTCGATCAGCTCTTGCTTGTAGGTGGCTTCGTCTTTTTCAAACGGCGCGGCGAACGAGAGCCGCCAATACGGTTCAATGGTAAATTTGCCGTTTTCAATTTTGATATAACAACCGGGCCGCAAGCTGTGGACATTTTCAAAAAACGTGTCGTAGCCGGGGTTGTAATTGAACAACAGGTAACGTTGCAGCACACCGAGGTTGAGCTGGCGCCCGACCTGCGGCACATGGGTCAAGCGCTGTAATCGGCTGGCAAAATAAAGCACACCATCTTTGCGGCAATAGTAAACCGGCTCGATGCCCAAATGGTCACGCACGAGATAGAAACACTGTTTGGGCGCATCCCAAACGGCCAAGATGAAATTGCCATTGAACTCGCGGAACGCTTTGGTGCCGATCTGGTCATAAGCCTGCCAAACGACTTCGGCATCGTTACCGGCCTCGGCCTTTTTTTCACTTGCGGCGTATTGTGACCGTAATTCTGCACGATTAAAAATGCTGCCGAACAGCACGGCGAAGCTGCTGCTCTTTTTATCTTCGTACACGCTCGCGTTGGTATCAAGCGTCGGAACACCGGCTGGCCGCAAGCCAACTGCAACATCCTTAGCCATGAGAACCGTCAGCCGCTGATCGATCTCGCGCTCGTCGAGAAAGTATTTGCTTACCGCACCTCGTTGTGCATTGACGTCAGCAATGGTTCTATTAGCAGGGTTTTCTCCTGCCGCAGTTGTAAAAAGAGATTTTCCGACGACTCCGAAGATCATGAGACTAAAAATTTGGTAAACGCCTCATTCTTATACATCAAAATATCAAAACATCAGATAAAAGTTCAGTGAACCCCGTGTTACAACTGTCATTCTGGAAGAATCTTTTTTGAATCCAATCCGACTGATCGATTTAAAAAAGATTTCTTCGGAATGATACGTAGTTTGGTGAACATTCACAACATCGGCATTATAACGTTAATCACCGCTTGCTACGCTTACTGCATGACAAGCAAAAAATATTTTATTTTGTCTATATTTTTTTGGTATCCACTCAGGATGTTTTTCCAACACACTTGCCACTTCAGGGTATCTTTTGAGCAAATCAGTATCACGAAACAAACCCGAAATTCTGGACATCGCTGTTCTAGCAGGAAGACGAAACGATGTATGTTTCCAAGAACCAGAAATTGCCTGCTTGGTTCTCGTGATTACCTGCTGTGCAATACTACCTGCCGTGATGACATGATCGAGCTTGATAATTGGGATCAACTCAATCCATAATTTGATCGAGCGCTCAATCAACTCATTTGAGGGATTCGTATTGTTTTTGGTTGTAGTGACTTGAGACCACAATACGGCATTTGAAGCAGCAGTGTTCTCAGCTTTAGCATCAAAGACTGATTCAACAGCCAGTTTCAATGAAGCGTCATCCCAAGGAGCAATCCCAAGATCACCTACTCCATTCGACCTATATAAACGTTTTATTCTCTCGTCGGAAGAAAGGTTTTTCAGTTCATTCACATAAGCTGAATTGCTTCTTGATAAATTTTGTGCTTCGGCTAATACAAGTATTCCGTTCCAGGCATCCGGAAAATAAGGAATATAAGGCTCGCTTATAACTACGCCAGTATCCGACACAATGATATGGCGTTTACAAATTTCAACTAATTTGTCAATTGTTTTATACATATTTTTCTAACTCCGTGCTACCCGACTCAAGAACCGCGGCAAATTCGCCTGGATTTTTATTTGCAAAATTTCTCGCAGTCTTTTGCGCCCTTCGCCGGGCAGCCGATAAATATATTGATCTTCAATGCGCGGCACGTAAAACAAATCCTCTCCGGCATGATTGCTCGCGCGCTCCGGGACGATGCCCCAATAGTTCACGCGGTAACCGGCGCGGCAGGATTGCTCGACAGCGAGATCACTGCCCAAGAACCAAGGGTAACAGAGCTGATCGACCTTCTTTCCTGGCAGGCGTGCTTCGATCATTTGTTTGGCTTGCTGCAAATCCTGCCAAATGGTTTGAGTCTGCTCATCACGCTTCTCAAATTCGCCATTTTGCCGAGCATGTTGGCAGACCTGTGTAAGTTGTTGGCGCCAGTCACGGCGCGCAAAAAATTTTTCATTGCCATGTTTGGCCACGTATTCGACGCATGCCTGGCGTGCGGCTTCGTCATCAAAATATTGCGGTTTGCCGGCCATGCGCGGCTCGGTGCGATAGACCGGCGTGCCCCACGGCATTTGCCGGCCAAAATTCAATTCGCCGTTGACGCGATAAACCGGCACGTTGATATTGGCGAAAAAATAAAAATCATACCGCGGGTGAATGAAATCCACAAGCTGGGAAGATACGCACACGAGATGATGGTGCAACGTGTGCGATTGGAAATCAATCACGCCACTTTTATGCATTTCAACAATCTCCTGCCACGAGCAAAGCGGGAAATCGCTGCGCTCACGCGCTACGAGCGCTTCTGCAGATACGCGATTTTTCTCATAATCAGCGTAAGCCGGCGTTTCCGGCGCTTGCTCCGGAATACAGCCGGGAATAATGAAGCTGACAGCGCAAAAGCCGTATTTGCGTAACAGCGGATAAGCCACCGTCCACAACGTGGCGGTGCCGTCGTCAAAGGTCAATAAAACACTCCGCTCGGGAATATCGCGCTCACCGGCGATGGCGGCGCTAAATGCTTCGCCGGTGAGGGTGCGATAGTTATTGCATGATAGAAATTTCAATTTCTCTTCAAACGAACGCGGCTCGGCAGAATGAAAGGTGAAGACGGGAATTTCATTCTGCAACGGTTTGGGATGCCGGTCGAACATGAACGCCGGATAATTTCGCCGCAGCAAGGCCAGCAAATCCGGCACGTTTTTGCGATAGCTCCAACGGAGTTTGTTAAGCAGAGTCGAGAGCATATTTACATTTTTAAGTCCCAGTCGGGCCGACTGGGTTACGCGCGGCCATTTCGATTCGACAGCATTTCCGTGTAAAGCGCCTCCAACGCTCGCACGTTTCGTTCAATACTAAAATCCTGGCTGCGTTGGCGAGCGGCGTTTGCCAAGTGGTACCGCAGTGGCGGATTTTTGAGCAATCGCACCAACGCCGTCGCCAGGGCGGCGCTGTCTGCCGGCGGCACCAGCAGTCCGTTCTCCTCGTGCTGTATCATTTCTTTCATCGCGCCAACGCTCGTCGCCACGACCGCCTTGCCGGCGGCCATTGCTTCGGCCAGTGCCAACGGGAAACCCTCGGTTAAAGAGGCCATGACAGCAATCTCCATGGCGGCAAAGGCCACGGCAACTTCGGAGACAAAGCCGGCAAAATACAATTTGCCATCGAGGCCGAGATTTTTCGCTAATCGTTCAAGCGTGTCACGCTGGGGTCCATCTCCGGCGATAATAAATCGGGCGTCCGGAAACTCACGAAGCACTGGTGATGCGGCTTCGATGAAATAACGATTGCCTTTTTCTTCGCGCAAGCGGGTTACGGTGCCAATCAGCAGGTGGTGGTCAGCAATGCCAAATCGCTCACGGAAGGCCCTCACCTTATCCGCCTCGGCGGTTTTAAAGTTATTGAGATCGACGCCATTCCAGATCACTCGAATCTTGTCCGGGGACACGGAGCGGCCGCGGATCATGAATTCCCTCACGTTCGCGCTAACGCCAACGGCCACGTCGGTTTTGGGGCGCAGCAGCCAATCCATGGCGTATTGATGCGGGAGAACTTTGAGCACGGCATGTTCATGCATGACAGAGGGAATGCCACATTTGCGGGCAGCGAAGCGGCCAAAATTGGCCGCGCTGTATCCATGCAAGTGCAGCAAATCGATTTTCTCCTGCCGGATCAAATTCGCCAGAGCGCCGACATTGGCGAATGAGTACTTGCCTTTGTTAATATAGAAGAGCCGGAAGCCTTTGGCTTCGAGGCATTTTCCACCAACATCGGAGGCGCGCAAAACGGCGACCATCACCTCAAAGCGCCGGCTGTCGCGGTGCTTGATCCAATCGATCAAACATTGAGCGCAACTGCTCGGGTTCACCCCGTCCATGCTGAGCTTGTCGATGACGTGAAGAATTCTGTGCATCACGCATTCACCTCTTGCCGCGCCTCTGTTTCACGGCGATCCTTGAAAACTCTTGCCGGCGAGCCAGCCGCGATTTTCCAATCCGGAACGTCTTTGTTGACGACGGCGCCAGCGCCGATAATACATTCTTTACCGATACGTACGCCGTCGAAGATCACCGCGTGAGCGCCAACCCAGGTGTTGTCGTCCACTGCGATACCCTGACTCGAACGCTCTTGATAGAGTATGGGAATGTCGATGCGGTCAAACCGATGCGTGCCGCCGACGAGATAAACATAAGCGGCCATCAGGGCATTCTTGCCAACGCGCACCCGGCTCGCGGAGTAAATTTCACAGTTGAAACCGAGATTGGCGTTATCATCGATGATGATGTCACCGTTTTTGCAACTCAAGATGGTGTTGCGTCCTACAAAGACGCCGTTGCCAATCGTAATGCCGTTGTTCGATTCCCCCTTGGCATCGAGCACCACATTGTCGTCGATCACGACGTTGTCGCAGATTTGTATTTTTCGCGGGTGACGCAGCACGACGTTGGCGCCAAATGTGACGTTGCGCCCAACTCGGCCCAACAAAAGCGGATAAAGCTTGCTCCGCAGGAGCAACCCCAGCGCGCCGGGCGGCCAACTCACGAACGTAGTGATCAATTCATATTTGATCAAAAACCACGTGCTGCTCTCGCCGAGTATCAGTTCTTTATATTTTGCCAGTTTCGATTTTTTAGCATCGAAAAGCTCTTTCTGGATTTCGACGTTGTCACGTTCGGACTGGCCGTTGGTGTTGCTCGCCGTGCTGCCCTGAGTCGGTAAAGGCGCAGACGGGCCGTCTGGGTTACTGTTGTCGCCAGGTGGTGCTGAATTAACAGACTTGTTCACGGGCTATCTTTTCCATTTTTAAAAGCCCAGACCGGCGGTCTGGGTTACAACAAATTGTTGGTGCGATACCAATCGGCGGTTATGCGCAGACCGGTGTCGAGATCGACTTGTGGTTGGTAACCAAGCAAGCGTTTGGCTTTCGAAATATCAAAGGCGCGGTCTTTGATGAAAAAGTCGACGCGCCGGCGATAGATCGGGGGTTCGATGCCGAAAGGGCGGCAAACAATTTCGCACAACAATCCGGCAAACCACACGGGCCATACCGGAAAATTTTTGCGCGGCACCGAAACATTCAAAGCTTTGGCAACGCGTTCGACCAGCTCGGCCAGCGTCAAATATCCCTCGCCGCCTATCGTGAAAACTTCACCGATAGCCTCTTTTTTTTCGCCTGCGAGCAAAATTCCACGCACGAGATCTTCGACGTAAGTCAAGTGATAGAGCACGCGGCCCGAGCCCAGCATGCGAAACTTGCCGTTGTGAATGAATTTGAACAGTTTGAGAAAACGCATATCACCGGGGCCATAAATGCCGACCGGACGCACGACGACGCCGGGGAAATTGTGTTCTTGAAAAAAGCGCCGTGCCAGTTTCTCCCCCTGCATTTTGGTTTCCTGATAAACATCGCCCGGGTTAAATGGCGCCTCTTCAGTGGCCGGCGGATTCTTGATCTCGCCTTGCACGCCGACGGTGCTGCAATGCACGAAGCGCGTGACGTTGGCGCGCAAGGCGGCTTCCAAGATGTTGCGCGTGCCCTCGACATTGACTTCCCAAAAATATTTCGACGGCACGCCTTCGGTACGATAAGCTGCAGCGATGTGATAAACGACTTCCACGCCATTGAGCGCCGTTGCCAATGCATCAACTGCCGAACCGTTAGCCAAATCGCCATAAACCGGCTCGACATCGATATTTTTGAGCAGGTCCAAATTGCTGCTTTGGCGCACGAGCGCCCGCACGCGATCACCGCGATTGACGAGGTGTTTACAAACATAACTGCCGGTAAAGCCGTTGGCTCCGGTTACTAAAACTGTCCGTGACATCGTGTTCCTGTGTCTATCAAAACTTTTATCGCCGAGGGCGGAGGGCAGAGCGCTGAGGGTATTAGCCCTCAGCGCCATGCCCTCAGCCCTCAGCGCTTTCACTTTCGGCAATATGCCATCAAATGCCAACCGAGGGGGCTGACCAGAGGACGAGGGATGAGATTGAAGGCCGGCACAAAAATCCGGTTGTAGGCCAAAGCCTTCCATCCCTGGTGCAAACGGCTGGCGACCGGAAATCGCTCCGGAACGATTCGACTGGTGAAGAAAGGTGAGAGCAATTTTTTAAATTCGCCTATGGAATATTTTTTTAACACCGGCGCATCTTCGTGCTCCAACTCGACTTTCATCACCAGCGAAAGCGCATGCAGCCATGAAATGCGGTTGTAAACCATCGCGATCGCCTGCCCGCCCGGTTTGAGCACGCGGTGCATTTCTTTCGCCATCATGTCCGCATGCGCAGTATATTGCAAAACGCCGTGCGCGTAGACGACGTCGAAACTGTCGTCGTCAAACTCCAAAGCTTCACCATTCATGACGTGCAGCTCGGCGCGCAGGCCGCGCAGCGCAAAATTTTTTTGGGCCAATTGAATGGACTGCGGCGCCAAATCCACGCCGGTTACGCGCGCACCGCCTTTGGCGAAGCGGATCAAATCTATGCCGGCGCCGCAGCCGATCTCCAGCAGGCGCTGCCCGCGAAAACCGTTGAAATCGACCACCTGCGGCAGATAACGCAATTTGTCGAAACGATATTCGTCGAGATCATCGAAGAAGCCTTTCGTGCCCACAGGATGCTTGGCCACGGCAAGATCGTGAATGTGCGCGTTCCAATATTCGCGAATCGCGGCGAGCAAAGGATCGACCGAGGCGGCGTGAGACGCATCGGGAGCGTGAGGGCGTTTGGGTTTGATATGTTGGGCGGCGGCGATTTCTGACATGCAGTTCTTTTATTTAAAATTGAAAACATACGAGTGGTCTGGGTTATGTTAAAAGCCCAGACGGGCCGTCTGGGCTACGCTAAAAATGCTGGGCGCCGTTGAAAATCGGCTTCATAATCTGGTGCAAACTCAGAGTCGTTGCGGCGGCGCGCTCGACGGCGAAATTCATCGAGATAAAACTATCGAACAAGCTGACCGGATGCTCCTGGCTGGCAATGCGGCGGCGCACGGCGCTGGCGCGCTCGCCAAACCAAATCGCTTTGAACGTCTGCTGTCGGATATTGCCCATGCTGTCGGTTTCGAGCGGATCCGGATAAACGTCGCCCCACGGATTGATCACGGCGGTGGCGAAGCCGACGGTGTTGAGATGTTCGTAGAGCGCGTTCGGCTGTTCGACATAGTCCGCAAAATGCCGATAGTAATCACGATTCATCGGCAGATAATGGCCGTAATTTTCCATGACGCGATCGATGGCGGCTTGAAGCGCGGCGCCGTCCCCGGGCTGAAAGGCAAGATCCGGTTCGACGCAGTACATGATTTTCGGCGCGTGCAGCGCCAATTGCAGCGACAGCCCGTCGAGGCCGCTCACTTTGACCAGGTGCGCCATGTTCTCAAGATCATGCACATTCTGCCTGGTAATGGTGACGGCGATAAAAATTTTGGGGTGGCCATTATTGCGCAGCGATTTCAAGCTTTCGATGCCTTTCATCGCCAAATCGAAGTAGCCGCTGATGCCGCGCAAGTGATCGTTCAGCGCCGGCGTGCTGCCGTCCAGCGAGATGGAGATGAGATCGAGTCCGGAGTCGATCAAGTCTCTGGCGCGCCGGGCATTGATCAACAAGCCGTTCGAATACAGCGAGGTCGAGAGACGATGCTGCTTGGCGCACGCCACCAGCACGTAAATGTCTTTGCGCAGCAAAGGCTCGCCGCCTGTGAACGTCAGATTCAGCGCGCCGGCCTCAGCGAGCTGTTGAATCAGATTTTTTCCCTCGCCGGTCGAAAGAATCGTCGGGTCGGATTTCTCTTTCCAACGGTCACAGGTTCGGCATCTGGCATTGCAAATATTCAACACTTCCCACACCGCTTTGATCGGCCCGATGATCGGCTCTTTTTTGCCTTTGGCCACGCGGAGCAGATTGCGCAGATGTTTGACTTGTTTGAACATGCTACCCTCAGATGTTAGCCGGTTAGCCGGTTCGCTGGTTCGCCCGTTAGTCAACAACCGGCCAACAGGCGAACTGGCAAACAGGCTAACTTATTTTCGAAAATTCACACTGCTGTCAAATACTGATCCCGCCAAATGCTGAAAACCATCAGCGCCCAAAGCCGGTGGCTGTGGTTTTCCGCGCCCTGCAAATGCTCGTTAACCAGCTTTTGCACGTAATCCGCGTTGAACAACCCGTCGCGTCTTATTCGCGCCGGCGCCAAAATGTCCAGCATCATCGGCCGCAGTTCCTGGCGCAGCCAGTTCTTGATCGGGATGCTGAAGCCTTCTTTGCCGCGATTGACGATTTCCGGCGGCAGCAAAGGCGCCATGGCTTTTTTAAGAATGTATTTCGTTTGCGTGCCGCGAATTTTCATTGCGCTGGGAATGGTGGCGGCGTATTCCACGACGCGATAATCCAAAAACGGCGCGCGCGCTTCCAAAGAGGTTGCCATGCTCATGCGATCAACCTTCACCATGATGTCGTCGCAAAGATACGTCTTGATATCGACGTAGAGCTGGCGGTTGACGTAATCTTGCGAATCGGCATTGGCAAAATGCCGCCGGATGAACTGATGCGGGAGGTATTGCGGCTGCACGCCGGCCATAGCTTCCCCGTAAAGCCGCGTTTTCTCTTCTTCCGCGAGAAACATCATCCAGCGCACGTGCTGCAAATCTTCGGGAAAGCGCGTGCCTTCCACGAAGCGTTTGAGGCGGTTGCGCAGGCCTTTTTTCTTCTCGCTTGGTGGTAAACACATAGTTACCGGCATGAACACCCGATTGCGTACCAGCGCTGGAATTTTGCGGTACTGGCGGTAGGTCCGGTCGGCAAGATAAGCGTCGTAGCCGCCAAAAAGCTCGTCACCGCCGTCTCCTGAAAGCACGACGGTGACGTGCTCGCGCGCCATCTGCGAAACGAGATAAGTCGGGAAAATGGAAAAGTCTCCCAGCGGCTCGTCGAGGTGCTTCACCAATTTTTCGGTCAGCTCCAACGCGCTGGGCCGCAAAATAAATTCCTTGTGGTCGGTTTTAAAATGGTTGGCGATGGCGCGCGCGTAGTGCAGCTCGTTGTAACCTACGGTCGCATGACTGCCTTCTTCAAAACCGATCGAAAAAGTTTTCACCGGCTCCCTCATCACCTGCGCCATGAGCGCGACGACGCAGCTCGAGTCGATGCCGCCGGAGAGAAACGCGCCGAGCGGCACGTCGCTCATCAGGCGAATCTTGACGGCGTCTTGCAAAATCTCGACGAGGCCTTTCTCCAGCTCTTGCTGGTGATAGCCGTTCTCGTGAAAATGGAGATCCCAATACTGGCGAATTTCCGGCTTGCCGCGGCCGTCGATGACGAGCGAATGGCCGGCGGGCAATTTGAAAATATCGGCAAAAATGCTGTACGGCGCCGGAATATATTCGAACGTCAAATACAGGTCAAGCGCGCTTTGAGAAACCCGGCGCGGAATGTTTTTCGCCTGCAACAAGCTTTTAAGCTCGGAACCGAAAACGAGCATGTCGCGATCATAATAGTAATAAAGCGGCTTTTTGCCGAGGCGATCGCGGCTGAGAAACAAGCGCTCGTTTCTCGCATCCCAAATGGCGAATGCGAACATGCCGTTCAGCTTGGTGGGGCAATCGACGCCGTACTCTTCGTAGGCGTGCACGATGGCCTCAGTGTCGGAGCGCGTTTTAAAACGATGGCCGCGCTTCTCCAAATCCTGCCGCAGTTCGAGATAGTTGTAAATCTCGCCGTTGAAAACGATCCAGATCGTTCCGTCTTCGTTGGTGATCGGCTGTTGGCCCCCGGAAAGATCGATGATGCTGAGCCGGCGCATGGCCAGGCCGATGCGGCCGTCAAGGTAAAAGCCGTCTTCGTCGGGGCCGCGGTGAATGATCTGCTCATTCATGCGGCGCACTTCTGCAACATCGACTTTGGCATCGCGTGAAAAATGAAACGTTCCGCAAATTCCGCACATGTTACCATCCTAAACAGACAATAACCCCGATTTCCCTGGAGTTTTATTGTAGTGGCTCCCTCATGAGCCTATTGTTAAATGTCGACAAAAACACAAAAATCGAAACCAGTGTGCTTTTGGTATCCGGATTTTACAAATCGCCCGGATATTTTAGTGAATAGAAAGGCTTTTAGACGAGAGCAAGCCTTCCAAATAGGAATAAATTTCCCTCGTCTTTTGCAAATAGCCTTCGTAGCTGTATTCACGGGCAGCCAGCACTTGGGCGCGCTGAGCGAGGTTTTCGCCATAGGAGCGATCTTCGAGCACGCGCAAAATTCCGCTGGCGAACGCCGGGGGCGTGCAATCCGTAAGCACGGAAACCTCGGCGTTCAAAACTTGCGTGTGCGTAAGATGATCGGTGGCGACAATCGGAATGCCGGAACGCAAGTACGAATAAATTTTCAACGGCGTGTTGTTGCCGGCCACGCGCGGTGAAACCAGCAAATCCGCCAGGTGCATGAACAGCGGAATCTCTTCCGGGGGGCGCTGGCCAGTAAAAATAAATTTTTCGCTAACGCCCAAGCGATCAGCTTTTTCTTGATATTGCGCCACTTGCTCGGGCTTGCCGCCGACGACGAGAAAGCGCACGTTGTCATAACGGGAAAGAACCGGCTGGCTCGCTTCAAGCAATAAATCCAAGCCCTGATAGGGTTCGAACGTGCCCGTATACAAAACGGTGGCCGCGCCATTTTTCCCCTTCGCGCCGTTGGTTTTAGCCGGCAGACCGTAGCGGCGCGCCAATTCCGCCGCCTCAATTTTGCCATGACCGTTTTGTGCAGACTCACCAAAAACGATGGCGTTGTCCGCCACATTCTCAATGAGCTTGTTGTATTTTTCCGGAAAACGCTTTTTGACGTAATTGAACAGCTCCGGACAAATCGTGATGACGGCCTGCGCGCTGTTGATTGTCGCCGCTTCGAGGCGCTCGAAAACTTGCATCAACGCTTTCGCCTGGCTGTATTTGAAATTCGACAATTGCTGCGGCAAGCTGGAGTGCATGTCGTACAAGTGCAGCGCGCCGAATTTTCGGCTCAGCCGGATGGCGAAAAATCCCGCCTCTTCGTGCGTGTGAATCAGATCGTAACGCTGCCGGCGCAACAACTCGACGGCGCGGCGGTAAACGAACGCGTCGAGGAGCACTTTGGTTTTGGAGGGGCCGATCGCAATCTCCTTAACCCAAGACACGCCTTGCGCGCGATGGATCTTCACATTTTCGATCTCGACATCCTGGCCGAGGTGATACGTCACCAGATCGATGTGATACCCCAGCTTGGATAGCGCTTTGAGACGGTGCAATACACTAAACGGTGTGCCGCGAGGCTGAAAAAAAGGCTGCGGCGCGATCATCAAAACTTTCATTAAAAGGCTTTCCTGGTTGCTAGTTGCTGGTCGCTGATTACTGGTGTTTTTATCAAGCCACCCTACGGGCATAGCCAGCTATAAGCAACCTAATATAGCTTTAGCAACCAAAGTGCCAATCTTGACAGTATTTTTATCTTAGCGACAAGCAGCCTTTTTTTCAAGCTTTTAGGTGGTGTCAAATGAAACGAAAATCGTGATTTAATCAACATCTTGATGTGCCAGCCTGAAACGATGTATTGGTGTGACACATGCAAAAAATGAACAATATGGTGGGGGGGTGAAATATTACCGGACGGTAAAACTGGGGCTGATAGGAAAATTAGAGCGAATTTGCAAACAAACAAGTGGGTGCATCCTAATCAACTGCGGCAGAATGAATATAGGCAAAATAGTTCAAGAAATTATTTTGACATCATGTTCTTGCTTGGCGCAAAAAAAGCGCCTCTGCACGCGGCAATTTACGCTAAAGGCCGAGCGCAGAGACGCTGATTCAACTTGTGATCAGCGGCGGCCAACAGCGACATATTGAAAGCCGCTTTCGCGTATTCTGGGAGGATCGTAGATATTGCGCAGATCGATGATGAGCGGCGTTTTCAACAAGCGCTTGATTTTGTCCAAATCGAGGCTGCGGAACTGATTCCATTCGGTGAGAAAAACCAGCGCGTCGGCGCCGCTGATCGCGCTATAGGTGTCTTCGGCAAATTCGACGTCTTGGAGAACTTTGCGGGCTTCGTGCATCGCGATCGGGTCGTAGGCTTTGATGCGCGCGCCTTCTTTCTGGAGCCCGGCAATGATGTCGATCGATGGCGCTTCGCGCATATCATCGGTGTTGGGCTTGAAAGCCAGGCCGAGCACGGCGACGATTTTGCCGCTCAAGCTGCCGACGGCGTTTTTAATTTTTTCCAGCATGCGCACACGCTGCTGGTCATTCACTTCGACCGCGGCCTCGACGATTTTAAAATGATAATCGTTTTTCTTGGCGATGTTGAGCAGGGCACGGGTGTCCTTGGGAAAACAGGAACCGCCGTAGCCGGGGCCGGGGTGGAGAAACTTCGAGCCGATACGATGATCCAGCCCCATGCCTTTCGCCACGTCATGCACGTCGGCGCCGACGCGCTCGCAAATGTTGGCGATTTCGTTGATGAACCCAATCTTTGTCGCCAAAAAGGCGTTGGCCGCATACTTGGTCAGCTCGGCGCTGGCGAGATCGGTCATGACGATCGGCGTTTCGATGAGATAAAGCGGCTTGTAAAGATCGCGCATAACCTCCGCGGCCCGCTCGTCCTCGGTGCCGATCACCACGCGGTTGGGACGAATGAAATCTTCGATGGCCGAGCCTTCGCGCAGAAATTCCGGATTAGAGGCCACGGAAAAAGCGATCGGCTTGGGCTGGTTTGCCTGAATCAGCTTTTTGATCCATTTGCCGGCGCCGACCGGGACCGTGCTCTTATTGACGACGACTTTATAGTCATTCATGTAACGGGCAATGTCTTTGGTCACCGCCTCGACGTAGCGCATATCGGCCGAGCCATCTTCCGCCTGTGGCGTGCCGACGGCGACAAAAATCACCAGCGACTGCTCGACTGCCTGCTTGAGATCGGTGGTGAATTTGAGCCGGCCTTCCGCGGCATTCTTCGCCACCATATCGTCCAAACCCGGCTCATAAATCGGCAATTCGCCGCGGTTGAGCTTGTCGATTTTCTCTTTGATGATGTCCACACAGATGACGTCGTTGCCAAATTCGGCAAAGCAAGTGCCGGTGACGAGGCCGACGTAGCCGGTACCGATCATGCAAATTCGCATGTTATACTCCGCAAAAATTTTAAATTGTTTTCATCAACGCTTCCTGACTCATGCTCTTTCTCTTACCCATGCTCGCTTTTAAAAATCTTCAAAGACGAGTATGAGTGCAAGAAGGAGTAAGAGAACAACAATTTAACCTATTTCAGCTCGCGCCGTATCCAAACATGACGACGAAAACGGTTTTAACCATAATTTTAAAATCGAGCCAAAGCGACCACTTGTCGATATACTCCATGTCCATCTCCATCCATTTCTCGAAGCCGATTTTGTTGCGGCCGCTGACCTGCCAAATGCACGTGAGACCGGGCTTGAGCGAGAGGCGGCGGCGCTGCCACATTTTGTACAGCTCGACTTCGATAGCCAGCGGCGGGCGCGGTCCGACAAAGCTCATGTCGCCTTTCAGCACGTTGAAAAGCTGCGGCAGCTCGTCCAACGAGAGTTTGCGCAGAATGCGGCCCAACGGCGTGATGCGCGGGTCGCGCTTAATTTTGAACACCGGGCCGTCCATCTCATTGCTCTTTTCGAGCTCCCGGCGTTTCAATTCCGAATCCACGAACATCGAGCGGAATTTGTACAATGTGAAAGTTCGCCCGTTCAAGCCGCAGCGCTGTTGCTTGAAAAAAATCGGCCCGCGCGAAGTCAGCTTGATCACCATCGCCAGCAGCAACATGAGCGGCGAGAGCAAAACCAACATCAGAAACGCCAGCGCAAGGTCAATGACGCGCTTGACGAACAGTTGCCATTCTTTGGCCGCAAACGTCTCAAACTCCAGCAGGGGAAAGCCGCTGAAATCGGTTTGCCGCACTTTGGCAATGCGCAAATCGTAAAGATCCATCGAGATGCTGGTCGGAATTCCCTCGCGCTCGCAAGCCAGCACCGCTTCGTCGATGCGGTTGAGCCAAAGCCGGGGCACGACGAAAATCACCCGGTCGATGACTTTACGATGAATGACGAACGGAATATCCTGAATCCGTCCGAGCACGCGATAGCCTTCGATCTCCTTGCCGAACATGTCGTGATCGTCGTCGATCAGTCCCACAATCCGCAAACCCCAATTTGCATGGCTCTTCACCACTTGAATGAACTCGCGGGCGCGGCGACCGGTGCCGACAATCAGGAGATTTACTTGATTATAACCAAGTGCGTGGACATAGTCAAGCAATAAATTCAGCAGTTGGCGCTCGACCACCAAAAAGACAACCGTGAGCACCCACATGACGCCGATAAACAAACGGCTGGTGAGCACCATCTTAAAGAGAAAAATCGGCGTGCCGAGGGCTAATGCCGTCAGCCCGCCGGCAACGACGATGTTCACCAGGGTGTTGGAAAAAGTCTTGGTGCGAAAATCCTTATACGCGCCTTGCGACGCCAGCGCGATAATCCACAACGGCAGGTAAAAAGCAATCAGCGCAAAATGATGGCGCGTGAAATACCACCAGCCTTTCAGGTTCGGTGCAATGGCAAAGGCCATCTCGTCGAATCCATAGGTCCGGCGCAAATGAAAGCTGAAAAAATAGCCCGCCGCAAAGGCGAGAATGATGACAACGCCATCGATGATGACAACCCAATTACGTAGAAATGCCTGTCTCTCACGGACCATTTCATACCTCGCCTGGCGTTATATCCTCAAGGGCTTGAGCGCCCCAACTTGTCCGAATCGGCAAGGATTTTTGCAAATTCTTCAACACCGTCTTATTTAAGGCGATGCGCCTCTTTGAACCACTCGACAAAAAGCCGGACACCCTGCTCGATATTCGTGCTTGGTTGATAGCCAAGCTCGCGTTGCGCCCGCGTGACATCGGCATACGTAATCGGCACGTCGCCGGGTTGCAGAGGCAGACGCTCAATGCGCGCTTCCATGTCGAGGTTCTTCGCGATCAAATCGATCAAGCTGCGCAGCTCGATCGTGCGCGATTCGCCGAGATTATAAATATGATAGCTCGAACAATGCGCGAGCGCGAGACAAACGCCGTCGATAATGTCGGTAATAAACGTGTAATCACGCTTGGTGGTGCCGTCGCCAAACATCGGCACTTTCTGGCCCGCCGCAATCAGTTGCGTAAACTTGTGAATGGCCATATCCGGACGCTGCCGCGGGCCATAAACGGTGAAAAAACGCAAGCAACTGACTTTCAAGCCGTGCAGGCGGTGATAGGTGTAAGCGATAAGCTCGCCGGCCTTTTTGGTGGCGGCGTACGGGCTGATCGGATTGTCCACCGCATCATCTTCCGAGAACGGCACTTTGCGATTATCGCCGTAAACGGAAGAGGTCGAGCCGAAAATAAATTTGGGGATTTCGTGCTGCCGCGCCAATTCCAAAAGCTGCATGGTGCCGAGCACGTTCACCTGTTCGTAGAGCAGCGGTTTCGCGATCGAAGGCCGCACGCCGGCGCGCGCCGCCAAGTGAATGACGGCGTCAAAAGAATGCTTGCTGAAAATTTGCTGCAGACGTTCGAGATCGAGAATATCGGCTTCGATCAAAGTGAATCCCCGGCTTTGCAAAAGCGGCTC
Organism: Candidatus Zhuqueibacterota bacterium; assembly: GCA_022616415.1. Lineage (GTDB taxonomy): Bacteria > Zhuqueibacterota > Zhuqueibacteria > Zhuqueibacterales > Zhuqueibacteraceae > Zhuqueibacter. The sequence continues at coordinate 69,526 of JAKEEU010000323.1, forward strand.
GACGTTTCGCCGCTTGAAGCGCGGATCGTAATAATCGTTGAAATTATCGACGGCCACCAAAGTGTGGCCCTGTGCAAGCAGGCGCTCGCACAAATGTGAGCCGATGAATCCGGCCCCGCCCGTGACCAAATAATTCATAACCAGCCTTAATAATGATAGTAGCTATAACCCTCATGCGCCAAATCGACCGTGGTGCCGTTCAAAATCACGCCGATGATTTTGGCTTCGAGATTTTGAAACAGCTCCAGTTTTTGCCGCGCCACTTCGCGGTGGGTTTTCCCAGCCCGCACGACGATGGTTACGCCGTCCACCTGCGTGCCGAGCACCACGGCGTCGGTCGCCGCGTTCAACGGCGGCGTGTCAAAAATAATAATGTCAAATTTTCGCCGCATTTCATCGAGAAAACGGCGCATTTGCAGCGAGCCAAGCAACTCGGAAGGATTGGGCACCAACGAGCCGCAACTGATCATCCACAAGTTGGGAATATGGGTTTCGTTGATGATGTCGGAGCCGAGAACCTGGCCGCAAAGAAAGTTGCTGAATCCCGGCTCTTTGGGCACGCCGAAGGTGTTGTGCTGGACGCCCCGTCGCAAATCGGTGTCGACCAGCAGCGTGCTCGTCTTCTGCTGCGCCAGCGTAATGCTGAAATTAGCCGCAGTGAAGGACTTGCCATCGCCGGGCGCCGTCGACGTCAGCACCAAAGTCTGGACGCGACCAACCTTCTTGTTGTAAATAATGCTCGTACGCAGCGAGCGATACGCCTCGCTGATCGGCGTCGGCGAAAAATCGTGCGTCACCAACTGCTGGTCGATCATCTTCGCTTTTTCCTGGTCTTGAAAATCGAAGACGTTGTCGAAGCCGATCTGCGGAATGGCGCCGAGCACGTTGAGCTTCAAATGGCTTTTGATGTCATTGACGGTTTTGATCGTGCGGTCCGACAACTCCCAAATGATAACGATGAAAATGCCGAAAATAAAACCGAAGACGCCACCGCCCGCGGCTTTAGCTCGCTTGTTGCTGTTGATCGGCAGTTCCGGCTCAATGGCGGGGTCCAAAATGTCGATGGTTTCGATTTTTGAGGCTTGCTCAAGGCGGGCCTTTTGATAAGCCGACAAGGCTTGCGCGTAGATATCGGCTTTCTGTTGGTTTTCCCGTTGCAGATCCGCCAACTCAATCTTTTCTCCGGTAAGCTGTTCAAAACTAGCTCTGAGCTGGCTTAATTCCGCGCCTTTTTGCGTGATGTCGCGCTCCAGGGTGGTCAATCGCGTCCGCGCCAAGTCTTCAATCCGGTTGTGGAGTTTATCAATTTCGCCCTGCAGCTCTCTCGCACGCGTGGCAGAGGCGGAGACGCGAGTGACGACGTCATCCCATTCTTTTTCCAAGCTTTCAAGGCGCGTGCGATTCAGAGCCATGATGGCGTTATTTTCGAAGACTTTGTGGTTGGCGATGGTTTTGAAAACCAGCCACCGTGTTTCTAACGTCTGGCGGTCTTCAGGATCAGCCGGCGAAGACGATAGCGCGCCCAACTGCCCCAATAAATCTTTTAACGACTCGCGATAACTTTTCAAGTCAGTAAGCTCGCGATCCACCGTGTTTCGTCGCGACACTTTATCCTGAAAAGCGATGTCCGAGCCGCTGGTTGAGCGCTGTAGGGCGTATTTAAATTTCTCATTCGAGGCCTCCAGATCGGCTTTTGCCCTGTCCATCTGAGCCTCTAAAATTTTGAGTTGTTCCGCTTTGTTGCCTTCCGCGGTAGACTGGCTCTCCTGCACCACAACGCTGGCCAAACTGTTGACGGTTTGAGTAACGACATAAGGGTCGCTGTCTCGCAGCGTGACCTGCATCATCGTGGGATCCGGCATCTCCACGCGAATGCGATTTTGCAGCGATTTCACGGCTGAGCGAAAACCGCTAATATTGAACACGACTTCCGGAGGAAAGGAGCTTGTCTTGCTCGCCAGTTGAAAACTGAAGCCGTTGATGGTTACCGTATCTAAAGTCGCAGCGATCACGTCGCCCCGGCGCAATTCCATCTCTTTGCCGCTCTCCTCGGCCAGCCGGCTCAGCACAAAATCCCCCTTGCCGGAGAAGCGCAAAATGTAACGGCCAGGAATCGGGTTGCTGCTGCTCGTAAATTTGGCAAAAACCTGTTTGCGGAAAATTTGGTTTTCCGGATCCTCTTGTTGCGCGATGGAAAGCACCAGCCCGAGCTCGGATACCACGCGCTCGCTAAAGCTGCGACTGCTGATCTTCTGGTAACGCGCAGCCATCAGCGTGCCATCATTGCCGACGTAACTCGTAAAGCGGATCGCGGCGGTGGCTTCGTAGACCGGCTTTTCCTGTTTGACGTAGATCACCCATGGCACGGCGACGACGACAGCGGTAATCGCCACCACCCACCAACGTTTTTTGAGCGCCTTCCAATAGCGGGAGATATCAACCTTCTGCCCTTCCTGGGCAGCGCCGTCCTCGAAAACGTAAGCATCAAGATCCATATTTGCCCACACTCAAGAGCTGACTTGATTTTTCATTGTGTGCGATCTTTGACCTGAAAATAAAGCAAGACAACCGACGCGGTTAACGTCACATAATCCACAACGTGTCGAAAATTGAAGCGCGAGACCGCGGGCAAATAGATTTGGTCGCCGGAACGAACCCCAAGCTGTTCGAGTGAATGTCCCCGTTCAAAACTTTCCAAGAGATTGTTGATGACGACCTTCCCGCTGCGCTCGACGTACATTTTCTTGACATCCACGTCGCTGCTCGGACCGCCAGCTTTACCGATCAAACTCCAGAGCGACTCCTTGGGCTCGATCAAATAAGATCCCGGTTTGTTGACGGCGCCCAAGATGGTGACACGAATGAGCGGCGAGGACATCACGCGTATTCCACGGATGCGCAAACTGTCTTCGATCGCTCGCGCCAAGCTTTTGCGCGTATGTCCGGACGCGCGCATCTCTCCGATCACCGGCAATACGAAGTTGCCTCGGCTGTCAATGATGAAATCGTCGTTGAGACCCAAATTTTGCACGCTGCCTTGATCGGCGACGCTGATATCGCGCCAAACCATGACGCGAACACCGTCGCCGGGCGTAAATTCCCCGGTGGTTGAAGACAAATCGCTCGTTCTACGGCTATATACTTCCAAACCTTTGGCGTTGGTTTTGGATTGAGCCGTGACAAGGGGCGGCGCGACCAACAACGCGCTCACCCCCAAGGTGATCAAGCTCGCAACAAAAGAATACTGGCGTTGAGTTTGCATATAAGGAGCTTCCTAATAAATTGATGGCAAAGCAATAATTTAAAAAACAACCTGATAGAGAAAATTTTTCGCTTGGTCAATATCATTCAATACCTCAAAGCGAACAATTTTGCGCAAAGCCATGTCAGCATTTTTAGCGCTATCAGGCTTTGCCGAATTATCCGGACGGGCTGCGTCCGGATAATCGTTCACCGCGAGCGATAGAACCGGTAACGCTGCTCCTTGGTGGCGAGGTTCAAAATTCTGAGCGTTTGATACACCTTCCACCAGCTTACCTTGGTGAAGCCAAACCTCTCCGTATTCAGCTCCTGGCGAATTTTCCAGGCGCCTAAAGTGGGATTTCCGATGACAATCGCTTTGATTTTTTCGGTAAAAGGGAGGGCGTGTTCGTTGAGTTTGGGTCGAGTGAAAGCGGGCCGGGATTTGGTCCGCGCACCTTCGCCATCGCGCCGACCCGCAGCCCGACTCACGGGAGGAGGTGTCACAACCGCTTCACGAGCGCCATTTTCCGCCGCCGGAAACGTCTGTATAAAACTCTTGGTGATATCCAACCCGATGGACAAATCGAAATCGTCGATAGCTTCTTCGATATTGTCGTAGCATTCCAGAATGCGATTGAACTCGAGCATTTCGAACACGTCGTACACTTCCGGCATCATTTGCACGAGCTTCAAATCGCCGCCGTTTTCACGTATGCCTTTGATTTCGCCGACGAAAACACCCCAACCGGCGGAGCTAACGTAATTGACCTGCCCCATGTCCACGATGAGATGGAACATGCCCTGCTTGAGCACGGCCGTCATTTCCCGCAACATCTCGGAGCAGGTTTGAGTATCGATATAGCCTTTAACCCGGAGCAACGCCACGTCGCGACGAGCGCCCACCTTGCTTAAAGAAATTTGAATTCCTTCCATAATTTCAGCCTTCTGTAAACGCAGACGACGAACGAGAATCTTGCAAGCTCGGCCTTTGCGTTCTTAATCCTGCCGTTCCCTGGAGTCTGCGTTTCTGTGCACGTCCCTGGTTTGCAACAGTTTCTTACAGCCGTGGGCCGATGGCCGCAGGCGTCGCAACAATGTAACAACCAAATCCTATGCCAAATTTGGGCCAAGCGCGGCGGCGCTGCCGGATCGGAAAAACAGAAGCTTAATGCGGTGATTTATAGAATTCCTGAGGAACGGTTGTTTTAATATGTCCACCCGGAAACAACTTGTTTACAATTGATACAACCGAAATGAAGTTTTCATGTCGCCTTCCGATTGCGTAATAAAACAAGCATAAATTTATTATCGTTTGCGGCGTGCCACCAAGCGCGCATACAACTTCGTATATTTCTCCGCCGCCGCTTCCCAGGAGTAATCCTGCTTCATCGCATTTTTCATCAGTTTGGCCCAGCGCTTTTTGTCTTGAAAAACCTTAATAGCGCGTTCGATCGCTTTCAGCATATCGTCCGCGTCGTATTTTTTGAAAACGAAACCGCTGCCGTTTTCAGTGCGCGGATCGTAATTTTGTACCGTTTCGGCCAAGCCGCCGGCGGCGTGAACAATAGGGATGTTGCCATAGCGCATCGCCTGAATCTGGCCGAGGCCGCACGGCTCATAGCGCGACGGCTTGAGCAGCATATCGGCGCCGGCTTGAATAAGGTGCGCCAGCGCGTTGTCAAAACGCAGCGTCACGCTAAGCTGGCGCGGGTACTTTTTGGCAAGCCGCGCGAGCATCTTGTGATATTTCTCATCGCCGGTTCCGAGCACAACCATCTGCGCGCCCAACGCCACCAGACGATCATATCCTTCGTCGACGAGTTCAAGCCCCATGGTGTCATCGAGGCGGGAGATTATGGCGAGGAGCGGTGTCTCTTCGCTAAACGCCAAGCCGAGACGGGTGAGCAACGCCTGTTTGTTGAGAGCTTTTAGAGCCAAATCGGCAGCCGAATAGGGGTTGGGGATAAACTTGTCATTCGCAGGATTCCATTCGGCGTAGTCGACGCCATTCGCAATGCCGTGTAAATCGTTGCGGCGGGCTTGCAACACGCCCTCGAGGCCCATGCCATGTTCAGCGTTTTGTTGAATATCTTTGGCATAAGTCAGGCTGACGGTGCTAAGTGTATCGGCGGTGAGCAAGCCGGCTTTGAGGAAATTAAACTTGCCGTAAAACTCCAGCGTGCTGCCGGAGTAAAACATATCTTGCGGCAGGCCGGCCTTTTGCACGACGGCGGCTTCAAAGATTCCCTGATCCGCCAGGTTATGCACCGACAACAAAACCGGAATGTCTTTGAAAAACGGATCGTCTTTATAAATGGTTTTCAAATAAACCGGAATCAACGCCGTTTGCCAATCGTTGCAATGAATCAAATCCGGCTGCCACTGCAACAGCTTCAAAGTTTCCAAACAGCCGCGGCAAAAAAAGATGAATCGCTCGGCATTATCGGCGTAATCCTGGCCGGCGCTATTCTGATAAAGCCCGTCGCGGTCAAAGAATTGCTTGTGATAGAGCAAATAGATTTGCACTTTCGAGTCGGGCAAGAACGACGACTTGCTGCTCGCCTTTACAAGCTGCCCGCCAACCGGAACGGCCATGTCTTTCAACCGGATTACATCGCGCAAGGTGAACTTGCGCTCGTTGACGGCGCGATAATTCGGCATCATCATGCGCATGTCGTGTCCCCGCTCCTTCAATGCTTTGGGCAAGGCCCCGGACACTTCAGCAAGACCGCCGGTTTTGGCAAAAGGTGAAACTTCCGGAGAGACAAAAAAAATCTTAAACTTGTTTTTCATATTACCACGGATTCCGACTGATCGCTTGATCTTAATGGCTCAATGCAGTAGCAGTCGGCAGCAGCAGGAGCAGTAACAGCTCAACATTTAGCGCTACTGCCACTGCCAACTGCGGCTAAACTTGTGCTTCCCGCAGATGCTGCGCGGCCATTTCTGGCGGTGTTGGATTGATGTAAAATCCCGATCCCCACTCGAACCCGGCTACCTTGGTGAGCTTGGGGATGATTTCGACGTGCCAATGATATTCCAGCAAAGGCGCTTCCTGGACCGGGGAGGTGTGCAGAATAAAATTATAATGCGGGCTTTCGAGCGTGCGGTTGATGCGCAACAGCGTCTCTTTCAACACCGCGGCGAGGCCGTAATACTCGCGCAGCTCCATCGCCTCAAAATGCGAATAATGCTTGACCGGCAGCAGCCAGGTTTCAAAAGGGAAGCGCGGCGCAAACGGCTCGACGGATACGTAATCGTCGGTGCGAACGACCAGGCGCTTGCTCATTTGCACTTCCTGGTGCAGAATGTCGCAATAAATGCAGCGTTCCTTGAAATCGAAATGTTTCTTCGCGCCCAGCAACTCTTCCTGCACGCGCTTGGGAATGATCGGCGTGGCGATGAGCTGGGAATGCGAATGTTCGAGCGAGGCGCCGGCGGAAATGCCGTGATTCTTGAAAATCAAAATGTATTTGAAGCGCGTGTCGTTTTTCAAGTCGAGAATGCGCTCGCGAAAAATCAGCAGCGTGTCGTAAATATGGTCGGTGTCCAGATCCGCCAGCTCGGCAAGATGATTGGGCGTTTCGATGATGACCTCGTGGGCGCCGACGCCGTTCATCAAATCATACAGGCCCTCGCCGCGGCGGCTGAGGTCGCCTTCGATCTGCAAGGCAGGAAATTTGTTGGGCACCACGCGAATCTTCCAGCCGGGAACGTTTGTCTGCTCCGTGCCGGGGCGGAGCGCGCGCACTTCCGGCGGCGTTTTATCCTCGTTGCCCGGGCAAAACGGGCAAAAGCCGCCGCCCCGCACTTTCGGCTCCATCGTCCAATCGGACGGGCGTTTTCCACGCTCGCTTGAAATGATAACCCACCGCTCGGTAATCGGATCCTTGCGTAATTCCGGCATCGTTTATACTATAGCTTGGTAAGATATTTTCGCGCATAGGTGACGTACTGGCTGCTGGGAAATCTGGCGATCAGTTGCTCGAACCAACTGCGGGCTTGTTGGCGATCGCCGAGACGCACGTAGCAAAGCCCGAGCTTCAAGGTCGCTGCATCGTTTTTATTGGAGCGCGGAAATTTGAAAACTTTTTCAAACTCGGCAATCGCCTGCTCGAACCTGCCCAAGCCGTAATAACACTCGCCGATCCAATACTGGCAGTTATCGGCGTAACTGCTCTTGTCGTTTTCATTGAGTATTTCCTGAAACACGGCAATGGCGTCACTGTAGCGGCGCTGCTCGTAAAGGTTGCGCGCTTCGGCATAGCGTTGCAGGTATCCATCCGCACCGCCGGTGGCAGCGTTTACCGGCCGTGTTCGTACCTGTGATTGGCTGGCTTGTTGCTCGAGCTGCTGCAAACGCGAATCCCTTTCCATCAGCGTATTGCGCAGATCGGTGACCTGCCGATCTTTTGCGCTCAACTCGCGCTGCAGACGCTCGATTTCTTTCTGCATTTCGGCGGAAACCGGCTGGGTTTCCGTTTGGGCCGGTGTAACCGCCGGCTCCGTCTTCGGAGCTTCAGTCTTGGCCGGTTCGATTCCGAGCAGCCGCAAGACCTCGGCGTCTTCGTCATTCTGTTGACCCTGATCCGCCGGCGAATTGAGCAAATTGTCAATGTCAATTTCGCCTTGCGGAGTTTGAGACACGCCGGTGTTTTTGCTGCCGCCGCAGGCGGTCAAGAGCAAACCGGCAATGAGCGCCGTCATCCACAACCAAGCCGATATTTCGCGCCGCCTCGGCGTAAAATATCGAGGCCACAATTGGAGCCTTTGGGTGAAATCTGTTTCACACATGTCGACCTCCCTGGTGCTTCCGTCCTAATGGGGTAAAATCTCTCGCAGACGCAGTCGCCTGCAAAATTTCGCCTTTAGAGAATTAATAACTTACGTTCTAATAACTCCGGTCCTTTGAACCGGCAACTCGGCGTTTTTCGGGAAAGAGCGTAATCAACGTGCGCAACGCATGATTGACAGCTCTTGAATTTGGAAAATATTTCTGCACGTCGGGCTCAAGAGTAATACCCCCTTCACGCTTGATATTTTTTATCAGCGTCGTGCCATCTTTTTTGTGAATCGTAATCGTATACCCGTTCAAACGGGCTTTATAATGCTTACCACGTACTCCGCCCGAAAAATCATATTCGGTTCGCATGTCACTTTCGAGAGTAACAGAGGACTTAGGCAATGGTTTCTTCTTCATATTTCTTTCTCTCGGCGCGTGTAGCTCGGCGTGCGCTAATTAAACGAGTTTTCTTACCGCGCTCTGTATAAACAACCACCAAGATACGTCTTTTGTTCGACTCGCCAATGTCAATAAACCTTTCTTCGCCTATTGAATGATCAGGGTCGGAGATAGTAATTGAGAGTGGGTCATCGAAGACCGTCTCGGCTTCATCAAAACTTACTCCGTGTTTTCGGAGATTTTCTTCAGCTTTATTTTCGTCCCATTCAAAATTTGGCCTCATTGCTGTTGCTCGCGGTAGACGAGATAACCCGCGGCGCCCCAACTGCCGGCGGCGACGAGTCCGGTGACGATACGCCACCAAGTTTCCTTGCCGTGAATGCGCACAAAATTCGGCCGATTCGGCAAGCCGGAATAGCCTACGCCACTGATCGCCTCGTCTACGGCAACGACGCAATACTCCACGCCAGCCTTAGAGACGGCCATGCTGGGAATTGTGCCGATAAACAATCTGCCATCGGCCGTATTGAGGGGCTCGACCAACCAGCGCCGAATATTTGCCGGCCGGTAAAGGACGGCGGCTTTGAGCAAACGCTGATTTTCAAAAACCTCGGCGCGCAGATAAATGTCGCGTCCCACTGACGCTTGCGTTACCGGCGCATGAATGACAATCGGCGGTGTTGTATCTGCGCCATCCGCGCTTGGCGCACTCACAAAGGCTGCGAGTTTACCGCTGACCGGCGAATCCGGCACGCCGTCATGATCGAGATAGCCGTCGCGATCTTCCCGCGTCTTTGAGTCCAAATCGTAGCGGTCGATGACGCCGTCGTGATCCGCATCGCCGACGATTTTGCCGAGATTTACCGTAAAGCCCGTGAAGGCGCTAATCACGCCATCGTCCTGATCGCCGATTGAAGCAAAGTCGAATTTGTCGGTGAGAGCATAACGATAAGCGGCGCCCGCTGTCCAGGTAATTCGCGGCGACAGGAAAATATCAAGCCCGCCGGCGGTCTTGGCAAAATAATCAAATTGCTTTTTAGTTTGCCCGGCCAGCGGAATGACTTTGTTCGTGCGCTTGTCAAAATGCTGCCAAAAAGTGCCGCCGCCGCCCAGCGTAACGAATGGCGAGAATTTGCCAAAAGGCGCAAACCGGAAAGTGAGGTTCAGTGAGAGCGGTATCATCCGCAGCACGGCGGTGTCGGCGTTGGCGCCGATTTGCAAATCTGCAAAACCGGCTTCAGCGCCCAGGGCCAAATGCGGCCAAAGCGCAAAAGAAAAAACCCCGTTCACCTCCGGACTTAATTTAGCCTTACCCACGTCTCCATCCAATCTTGCCACTCCACCACGGAACCCCAATCCAAATTTAGGGACTTGCGCATGCACGATAGAAACGGCGGCGAGCATCAAGGCCAATCCTACGGCCGTAGGCAGGCCCCATTCACAACAACCACGCACCCGACTCACGATCACATCCTTTATTTAAGTTTTAAAACATATAATTGATTAATAAAATGTATGAAAGTTCACCCAGAAAGTCAAGTTTTTAATTCCCTCAACCGGATAAGATCGGGCTCAATAGAACAGGGCTTTGGGGTATCCGGGTTTCTCGAATCGCCCGGATTAAATTTAAAAAATTAGAGTGAGATACTTTAACTATTTGTCAGCGTTCGTCCATCCCTGGCGTGGTCACAAATATTGAAACCGCCGCAAGCCCGCGTTGAGAATCAGCGCGACGAGAACCGTGTTGGTCCAGAGCGCGGAGCCGCCATAGCTCAAAAACGGCAGCGGCAATCCGGTAACGGGCATAATGCCGACACACATTCCTATATTAATAATAACATGAACTGAAATCGCCGTTACGCAACCGATGACCACCAAAGTGGAAAACTTGCTTTTGACGGCACCCGCAATGATGAGCGATCGCAGGAGAACGGTTAAAAATGCCAGCATAATCAGCACGACGCCGACAAAGCCAAATTCTTCGCCGATGACGGTGAAAATAAAATCCGTGTGTTGCTCCGGGAGAAAACGTAATTTCGTTTGGGTGCCGTGCAGCCAGCCCTTGCCCCAAAAGCCGCCCGAGCCGATGGCCACTTTGGCCTGATTGACTTGATAGCCCGAGCCCTTGGGATCCTTCTGCAGGCCAACGAACGTCCGGATGCGGTCGCGCTGATAATCGTGCATGCCCTCCCAAATTTTCGGCGTCAACGCGCCGACGGTGATATTGATCAGCAAAACCGCCAGAAAAACCCATAACCGGCAACGCACCCACAATAAAACGCCGGTGATGGCCAAAATGGCGACGGCGAACGAAACGAGATTAAAGGCGGAAACCAAAGTGATAAGCGGGGCGATGAGAACGAAAATAATAAAGGGCGAAAGTCCGGCCCAGAACAGCATGGGAACGGCGAGCGAGCAAAACACGATGGCGGTGCCGAGATCCGGCTGCCGAATGATGAGCAAAGCCGGCAAAAAGACGAGGCCGAAAGCGACGGCAATATCCTTGTAACGCCGCAAGTCGGTGCTGTCTTTTGCGATAAATCGCGCCAGCGCCAAAATCGTGGCGGTTTTTGCAATTTCGGACGGCTGCAGGCGCAGCGGGCCAATCACAAACCAGCGGTGCGAGCCTTTTACCGCGCCGGCGAAAAGCACCACCACTAACAGCACCAATCCAGCAGCGTAAAACCAATACGCATATTTATAAAAAATTTTCATCGGCATCGTGACGACCGCCGAAGCGATCATAATGCCGATGGTAAACCAGATGACTTGTTTGGCAAAGTTGCCCTTTAAAATCGCCGGCGTATTGATCGCCGTGGTGACGCTATAAAGAGCCATCAGGCCGGCGGCAACCAGAATAAAAACGCAAATGATGATGATCTTGTCCAGATCACGCAATGCTTCTTCCGAGCGCTCGAACATAAGATGATTCCTTTGCAGTTCACTACGCCTTATCGTTGCAAGTGATCAACCTTTCTTGCTTTGTTGCGAACCGTTTCCCGGATAAACTGTCTGGGTTACAATTCGTTGCGGTTCACTTTTCGTTGCCAAATTTTAAGCGTGTAAATTCAAGGCCGTGGCGTTGCGGCAAAGCGTTGCGGCGAGGGGATCAGCTTGCGTTCATTCAGCAAAAGCGAGATGATGCTGCGCGCAATCGGCGCTGCTACGGCGCCGCCGCCGCCGCCGTTTTCGACGAAAACGCACCAGGCAATTTGCGGATCTTCAAACGGCGCATAACCGATGAACCAGGCGTGTGACTCGCCGTGCGGATTTTCCGCCGTGCCCGTTTTTCCAGCCGCCGTGATGCCCGGCACCGCAGCGGCGCGACCGGTCGCGTGGCTGCCATGCACCACCATGTACATGCCGCGCTTCACAAGTGCATACGTTTCCTGTCTAATGCCGTCGATGAATACCGAATCCGGTTGCTCGAACTCCTCGATCCCGGTCAACGGATCTTGCACGCCGCGCTTGAAACGAGGTTTGAACGTGTGGCCATCGTTGGCAATCGTCATCGCAAAATACGCCATTTGCAGCGGCGTCGTCAGCAAGTCGCCCTGGCCGATGGACACGTTCAACACTAGGCCTTTGCTCCACTTGTTTTTGCCGTAACGCCGATCGAAATATTCCTCGTCCGGCACCAAGCCGGGGCTTTCGCCGATGAGATCAATACCGGTAATTTCGCCAAAACCGAATCGGCGTGCATAATTCGCCCAATTCTTCAAACCGACTTTGAGTCCCATGCGATAAAAATAAACGTCACAAGATTGCTCGAGAGCTTGCAGCAAATTCACGGCGCCGTGCCCGCCTTTTTTCCAACAGCCGAATGCACGCGTGCCGAGACGATAATAACCCGGACAAAAAACGCGCTCTTCCGGATCGATCAAGCCGGTCTCGAGGCCGGCAAAAACCAGCACCATTTTGAAAGTCGAGCCCGGCGGATAAAGGCTTTGTACCATGCGGTCGTAAAACGGCTTGTCAGGGTCATTTCCCAGTTGCTGCCAAATGGCGCCGCTGACCGGGCGGGAAAAAAGCTCGATGTCATAATCCGGTTTGCTCACCATCGCGATCACTTCGCCGTTCTTGCAATTGAGCACCACCGCGCCGCCGCGCTTGCCCGCCAGCTCGTGTTCGAGATAATATTGCAGCGAAGCATCGATGGAAACCAGCAAATTTTTTCCGGGCACTGGCGGCGTGTTCTCCAATTGCGGATTGTCCGCTTCGGTAAGATCTCCGGCGATGCGGCCGAGCGCATCAACCTGCACGTAACGCTTGCCCTTGGTTCCCCGCAGAATCGATTCGTATCGCGCTTCCAGGCCCTTCTTTCCGATCAAATCGCCGGGCTCGTAGCCTTGATCGCGTTTGTTATTCAACTCGCTTTCGGTGATTTCGCCGAGATAGCCGAACAGATGAGGCGCCTTGACGCCGCGCGGATAAGACCGGCGTGACTCGGCGCGAAAATCGACTCCCGGCAGATCGAGCCGGCGCTCTTGCAACAAACTCAACGTGGCAAAATCGATCTGGCGCTCCAGCTTCATCGGCAAAAAATTGCCACGGCTGTTGCGGCGGATGCGCTCTTGAATTTCTCGCGGCTTGAGATTGAGCGCCGTGGAAAGAATCGCATAAGCGCTGTCGCTGTTTTTAAGCTCGGCCGGCACGGTGTAAAGCGCGTAAGCCGGGTAGTTGTCCACGAGTATGGTTCCATAACGGTCGACGATCAAGCCGCGCGGCGGCTCGATATCGATCGTGCGAACGCGATTGTCTTCCGACGCTTGCCGAAACTCCTCGCCCATGTACAATTGAATGTAAACGAAGCGCATCAACAACACGAAAAAGATAACGCCAAGGGCGGCGGAAAAGATCAAGCGCTTGTTGGTGGTATTGAGCTCCATGGTTAATCGCGTTATATCGAAAATTACAAATTGAAAATTTTCAATGCCTTTTCTTGTGTTTGAAAACCATGCTAAGTTTTGCCCCAAAGCCCGCCAGGCCAGGCGGCGTGGACGATTGTACCTACGGCGACGGTGTAAAGGCAATGCGGCAGAACGTAACGCAGAATCACCCAACCCATGCCGGCGCCGGAATCAAAATAATAAATCGACTGATAAATCACACTATTGGCCAGGGCCGTCGCCGCCACAACCCCGACAGTCACCTGAAAATTATATTTTACCTTTTCACGCGAAAAATAACCGGCAACGAAACCGGCGGCCGATTTCGCCAATGCCGATAACCCATAAAGCTGGGTCACGGCGGCATCCTGCACGAAACCGGTCAAACATCCGGCCAGAATCGCCGGCGTCGCGCCGTGCCGAATGCCGGTGATGATAACCCCGATCAACAACAGATCCGGATACACGTCTTTAATCGACAGCAACGGAATCAACGTCGTTTGCAGCAAAAGCAAAAATCCAAACATCAACAAATATTTGACAATGCGCATAATCTGGTTGCTGGTTGCTATAGCTTGAAGCTGGCTGCTTGATGCTCGTTGCTGGTTGCTGATATCCATGTCCAAGAATGAACATATAACGACCAGCGACAAGCAACGAGCAACCAGCAAGTCATTGAGGACGATTTTCAGGGTAGGTGATTACAAAAACTTCTTCGAGCCGGGAAAAATCAACCGCCGGCTCCAGGCCGATCGTTTTAAAGAGCGACCTTTTGTCTTCAAAAGTGTGCTTCACCAGACCGATGCGCAGCCCCGGCGGAAAAAGCGCGCTCGAATCCGAAGTGACGACCACGTCACCTTCTCCAACATCAGAATTTCGCGGCACGGCCGTCAGCCTCAGGCCGACCCCCTCGTTCCAGCTTACTATACCCAAAATGCGGCTGCGCTGCACCCGTGCGCTGGCGTTGAAATTCCGGTCGAGCAAGAGCTGCACAATGCTGGTGTGCGGAAAGACTTTGTAAATCTTGCCGGCAAGGCCTTCCGGCGTGACGACGGGCATGTTGGGCCGCAAGCCGTCGTCCTCGCCGACGTCGATAGTCACGGAAACTGGCGTCTCGTCACGCTCTTTGGTAATCACGCGGCCGGCGCGAAAATGCCACGGCGTGCGCTCGCGATAATTCAACATCTGCCGCAAGCGATGGTTTTCCAACAGCGCCTCGCGCAACTGGCTGTTCTCCAGCATCATGTGTGTCGCGCGCTGGCGCAATGCGGCATTCTCCTCTTCCAGTGCTACGAGCTTGCGCGCCCAACTGAATTTCACTTGCAACGTGGCGTAACGCTCGAGAAAAAACGACCGTATCGCATCGATCTGCGGCTTGTCATTGTTGAACAAACAATAAAGCGAGGCAACCACGGCCGCAATAAGTGTAAAATATTCCCGCTTGGAAACGAGAAACAGATTTGGGCGCTCTAACAAAGACTCCTTCATGATCAATATCTTTTTACTTTGGCCAAAACTTTTTGATAGTGATTCAAATCTTCGAGCACCTTGCCGTTGCCACGCACGACACAAGTGAGCGGATCTTCGGCAACGATGATGGGCAGGCTCGTTTCACGGCGCAACCGCTCGTCCAGGCCCTTCAACAAGGCGCCGCCGCCGGAAAGCACGATGCCGCGATCGAGAATGTCCGCCGAAAGCTCCGGCGGCGTGCGCTCGAGGCAAAGCTTGGTCGCTTCGACGATGGAATTGACCGGCTCGGCCAGCGCCTCCTGAACTTCAATGGCGTTGATTTCGACGGTTTTTGGAATGCCGGCCACGATATCGCGACCGCGCACGCTCATCGTCGTCTTGTCGTTGTACGGCGCCGCCGAACCGATGGTACACTTGATGTGCTCGGCGGTATTTTCGCCGACCAACAAATTGTAATTGCGCTTGAAATGCTGGACGATCGCTTCATTCATTTCATCGCCGGCAATGCGAATCGAAATGTGATTGACGATACCGGAAAGCGAAATCACCGCGATTTCCGTGGTGCCGCCGCCGATGTCGATGACCATGCTGCCCACCGGATGCTCGATCGGCAAGCCGACTCCGATCGCCGCGGCCATCGGCTCGTCAATAAGATAAACTTCGCGAGCGCCGGCGTGTTCCGCGGAATCCCGCACCGCCCGTTTTTCCACCTCCGTAATGCCGCTGGGAATGCTGATGGCCATGCGCGGCCGCAGCAGGCGGGTGGTTTGCACCCGCCGAATAAAATGCCGAATCATCGCCTCCGCCAGCTCGAAATCGGAAATCACGCCGTCCTTCATCGGGCGCACGGTGATGATCTCGTTGGGCGTGCGTCCCTGCATTTCTTTGGCTTCGCTGCCATAAGCCACGATCTCCTGATCCGCCTTGCGCACCGCAACGATGCTCGGCTCGTTGACCATAATGCCCTTGCCCCGCACATACACGAGCGTGTTGGCGGTGCCCAGATCCATTGCAATGTCGTTGCTCAAAAATTTCTGCAAATTAAAAGCCATGCGAGGTTAACCTTCCTAATGTCGAAAATGCCGGATGCCGGTAAAAACCATTGCCAAATTGTAAAGATCGGCGGCGGCGATAACGTCGGCGTCGCGCAATGAGCCGCCCGGTTGAATCACCGCGGTTGTCCCTGCCTTTGCCGCCGCTTCGACGCCGTCGGGGAACGGGAAAAATGCGTCGCTAGCCATTGCCGTGCCTTGCACCGAAAGTCCGGCGCGTTTTGCCTTCTCAATCGCCAACAACGACGCATCCACCCGGCTCATTTGGCCGGCGCCGATGCCGATCGTGCGGTCCGCGGTACAATAGACGATGGCGTTGGATTTCACGTGCCGCACCACTTTCCAGCCGAAACGCAGTGCGCTCCATTCTTCCGCTGTCGGTTGCCGTTTTGTAACAACTTTGAAAATTTGTTCGTCATCTTTGCGATCATCTTGCTCTTGCACGAGCACGCCGCCCGCGACTCTTTTAAACTCGAAACTCGGCATCGTCTCTTGAAAAAAATCAGCGAGCGCCAACAGCCGCAAATTTTTCTTGCCGCTAAAAATCCGTTGCGCTTCGGCGCTGAATGAAGGCGCCAAAATCACTTCCGCAAAAAGCTCGGCAGCCGCCATGGCGGTTTCGCCGTCCACCTCACGATTGAAAGCAATAATGCCGCCAAATGCCGAAACCGGATCCGCGGCTTTTGCTTTTTGATAAGCTTCGACGAGTGTCGAGCCGGTGGCGACGCCACACGGATTAGCATGTTTTACAATCACCGCACATGGTTCGCTGAAAGTGCGCACGAGAGCAAGGGCGGCATCCGCGTCGGCGATATTATTATAAGAAAGCTCTTTTCCTTGCAATTGACGTGCGCCCGTGAGGCCTTGAGTCCGGCTCAAGCCGTCGCGATAAAATGCCGCGCGCTGATGCGGATTTTCGCCGTAGCGCAAATCTTGAATCTTTTCCAGACCGATGCAGAGTGAAGACGGCAACGTTTCCACCTCACCTTGCAAGAAGCTATGGATGGCGGCGTCGTATTGCGTCGTGTGCGCAAAGGCCGCAAGCGCCAAATTTCGGCGCGTAACCTCGGACAGCTCGCCGCCATTCTTTTCCAGCTCGGCCATCACTTCGCCGTATTGCGCGGGATTGGTCACCACCGCCACGTGCGCAAAATTCTTGGCCGCGGCGCGAATCAACGCCACGCCGCCGACGTCGATATTCTCAATCGCCTCTTCAAGCGCCACGCCGGGTTTTGCCACGACTTCGCGGAACGGGTAGAGATTGACGACGACGAGATCGATCATCCGAACGGCGTGCTGCTCGCTTTGCTCGCGATGCAGCGGCAGCTCGCGCCGCGCCAGCAGCCCGCCGAAAATTTTCGGGTGCAATGTTTTCACCCGGCCGTCGAGAATCTCCGGAAAGCCGGTGATTTGCTCGATCGGCGTCACCGCGATGCCCTGCTCTTTCAGAAACCGCGCTGTGCCGCCGGTCGAAATGATTTCAATCTGTCGCGCCGCCAAAAATTTTGCCAGCTCTTGCAAGCCGGACTTGTCGTGAACACTGATGAGGGCGCGTTGGATATTGGGCACGTGATACTCTCTTTCATTTAAAGTAACAAATTAAAAATACGCATTTACAATGACAGCGGCAGCCGTATTGATATTGACGCCGCCTGGATTTCCGAATCGCGTGGATTTCTCATCCGACTTGACCAGATTGGCTTGCGCTTCAACGCCTATACTGAAATGAGGATCAAGAAAAAATTCACCCCCATAAAGCAATCCAAAGAAAAAATCAGTTATACTATCACTCCGGCTTGGCATTGAAATAAGCGCACCGAATCGAGCGCCCAGATAAGGTGTCACTTTCCTCATTCCAAAATAACCCCTAAATACCAAACCGGCGCCCAAATCAGTGCCAATATCTTCGGCATAAACCGCACTGATGGCTGGAGCCAAAACCGCTCTTTGCTCTATCCAAAATGGAAGGATGATATCAAACTGACTTTCTTGAAACGATGCGGAAAGACCAAAAGTGCGATCTTCCGGTTGTGTTTGAGCGTATACCGGCTGAAAAATAAATATAGCCAAAATAGATGCAAAAGTCGCGATGGCAAATTTCTTGGTGAAGTGCTTCATCGTTTTCTCCTCGAGTTGAAAAGTCCTTTAGGCGGTTAACAGCCTTTAAAATTGATATTACTCAGTAAGGTTCGCAGTAAAGGTGGAGCCTTGCATGGCTCGCGAAGCAATAAAAGATCCGTCCAAAGCAACGTATTTGTGTTTCCCCCTTTAATATAAATTCGATAAAATCCGTCCGGCACGACGTTTCCGGAATCGTCGCGACCATCCCAAGAGATCGAATAAATACCACGAGCCCTCAAATTGTTTTTAATAAGGGTTCTTACTGAAAGGCTATTCGTTTTGTAAATTGTCCCATTTGCAGCAAAAATTTCGCGAGTGGGTTGCATGGCCGGATGATATGCCATAACCACCCACATATCAATACGCATACTTTCGTTTAGCTGAAACTGCACGAATGCAGAACCATTATTGGGATTTGGATAAGGGGTAGATATTGCCAAACGTCCATTTGGGTCTCTCGGCTCAGACGGCTTTCCCCAGCTTGCCAATGGTTCGGGGCTATCCTCACCCGTTATAATTAAACCTGTGACAACGGGGCCGTCCAACTCTGGTGAAAAAAACGGCGTGGGATCGTTCGTTCCCCGGCAAGCAAAAAACAAAATCCCACACAAAAGCAAGGCTCCTTTACAGACTCTTTTTTTCATGGGTTCCTCCTGAAACGTTCAAATAACGAAAGTTCGTCTTTTACGGCGAAGCGTTTTCTGTAAAGCTTCGAGTGTGCCCTCGATTCGCTCCTTGTCCGCTGCCATCTCCTGCTGGATCTCACCCATATATCTTGACTCCCCTTTTTTTGACAAGCGCATTAAAGAGTGATTTGTGCGAAAGATCCACTAGATCCACCTCTTTCGAGAGCTGTCGCGAAAGCTCACCGTAAAATTTGAAAAACAATGTCGGCTCTATGTCATTGGTTCACGAAAGTTAGAAAAAAATTCTAACTTTTTTGTGCCCAACGGATAGATGAACCCAACTGTAAAAGCCTTATCCGTTGGGTTCATCTATGAGGCTTCCGTAAATAGTCAGTGTTTTTGAAAAATTTTTCAATTTCATACAATATATTGTTATCACAGTCTGCCTCGACCTCAATATATTGTATGGCG
>JAKEEU010000324.1 GCA_022616415.1 Candidatus Zhuqueibacterota bacterium
GCGAGGCGCTTTTTGCCGAAGCAATCTCTTGATTTTCAAAGGATTGCTTCGCTGAAAAACGCTCGCAATGACGTTACAAAATAACCCGTAACGAGTATATATTGGTTCTCGATGCCCTTTTTATCCAGTTCCAAAAATGCCTCAAAATTCTTGGACATAGTTACACCTTTTGATTTCTTAGCTTTTAAGGAGCTTGGTGCTTTTTATTTGTTTTTCCACGAGGGCAAATCGCGATTCTGATTCAGCGCATTGTATTTCTTCAAAATTTCCATGGTGCGATCAATCGGCAGAGCTTCAACGACACGTCCGCCCATACCATGTGTCGTGGTTGCCATGAATAGCGAATTGATGATGGCTTCTTCCGTCGCTTCGACCGCGGCTAAAAACAACGGCGAGGTTTCATCATTTACGAGAAAAGAATACGTTTGAACTCGCGCATTGGATTGATGGGCAACACGATTTTCTGTTACGGTAGAGAAAGCAATGACGTAATCGCCGCTGCCGTTGGCGGCGTAACCGCCGGTGCGGGCCAATCCCAACACAGCGCGAGCCGCGAGGCGTTTGAGATTGCGCGCGTCGAGCGGCGCATCGGTGGCGACGATGATCATACACGAGCCCTCGCCGGCGGAGTAGGGAAGAGCATCTTTCATGGCGAACTTTCCAAGCTCGCGGCCAACCGGCGCGCCGTTAATCGTCAACACGCCGCCGAAGTTGGTTTGCACCAAAACGCCGACCGTGTAACCGCCGGCAGATGGGGGCAACACACGCGAGCTGGTGCCGATACCACCCTTCCAGCCGAAGCACACGGTTCCGGTTCCAGCGCCGACACAGCCTTCTTCCACGGTTCCGGATTTCGCATTTTTGATGGCCGCGAAAACTTCATCTCGTCCGACGTGCCGGCCGCGAATGTCGTTCAAGAAACCGTCGTTGGTTTCGCCCACCACGGCGTTGACCGAGCGTACGGTTTCGTTGCCCGGCAGCGCCAGCATGTAATCGATCAGTGCATCGGCAACTCGCGGCACATTCAAGGTGTTGGTGAGCAGGATGGGCGACTCCAGATTGCCCAACTCTTCGATTTGAGTGACGCCCATCAATTTGCCGAAGCCATTGCCGACGAAAATTGCCGCCGGAATTTTTTCCTGGAAGAGATTCCCTTGATGCGGAAGAATGGCGGTGACGCCCGTGCGCACGGAATCGCCGCGGCGCAGCGTCGAATGCCCGGCGAGAACACCTGTAACATCCGTGATGCTGTTGAAAGCGCCGGGTTTCATGATGCCGATCTCAACGCCGAGATCGCGGGCGCGACGACGAGAAGCGTTCTCGTCTGCATCGAGCACTGTGGCCAACGACATGAGTGCCATTACACACCACGCTCCAGCATGCGAAAAAAGCCGGGCTGGCAAAAAGATTGTTGCTTGTCGAGCCATGTTTCTATTTTAAATGTAAGCAATCATCCGGGCAAAAGCAAATTTTTTTGTCAATTAAAATTTTCCTCTTGACTTTTTGGGAGATTCTTATAAATTGATGTTGGTTCTAATTGGCATCGCCTCAGCGGTGTAAAAAAATTGAAAACTTCCCTGCTTCAGGTGGATGGGATGGATTCAAAGAGCCAACACCTTCATCTTGGGAACTTAGCTCTGTGCGTGTATTACAAGCCTCATTCCCCAATGAACGTTGAGGAATTCAGTGGAAGTAAAAAACGCTCAGGCGGTGCCCACCGTGTGCAAACACGGCCCTTTGAAGGCCCATCTCGGAAGCAGGGATTTTTATTTTGCCAACAAAAAACCCGATTTCGCCGTCAAGGCACAAAATCGGGTTTTCTCATTTCCCGCCTCCAAAAGCCAAACTCTGATGCAACAATTCAGGCCGTTTCGAAAGACAAAATATTTTGAGCAAAATGATCAAAGCTTTGCAGCATTTTCAAGCCTGCAAAAATTTTGCCTAAACGACGGCAACTGCAGGCTCTTGCAGTTCTTGCAGCTTTTGCAGGCCATCAGCAACCGAGGCCGTGGCGGTAATCAGCGTGCCGAGCTGCATGCGGTTGAAAATATCTTGCATGACGGGCTGCAGATTGGCCACAAGAAAAGGGCGCTGCTGTTTTTGCAGAGAATCGTGCGTGGCGATAATGACGCCCAATCCCGCGCTGTTCATCACGCTGACCTTCCCCAAATCCAACACGACCGGGCCGCGCGTATGGGCCAGAACGTCGTTCAGCTCCTCGCGGAATTCCTCCACCACTTTTAAATAAATCCGGCGAGCGTGCACTTCCGCAATCGTCACTTCGCTTTCCTGACGGACTGTAAGCGTTGAATAGTTTGGCATAACATTCACTCTCGCGATCAATGATTTTTTGTTGCTGGTTGCTTGTTGCTGATGCTCGATCCTGGATGCTCGAGGCCTTGTGTTGTATTCGGCAACCGGCATCCGGACTCAAATCGGCGCTCGCTGCGGATCGAATTCGAATTGCGGACAGGAATCGTTCAATTTGATCCGGTGCTTGCTCAAGCCGCAGCGATAGACAAAAACGCCTTTGCCGGAAGGATCGAGAAACGTTTCCCGGTGCCGGCACCATTCGCAAATACGTTTATAGTTTACGCCGGCTTGGCGAGAAGGTTGCAATTCTCCCTCGGCGATCAAGCCGGATTTGGACATGGCCGCAATCTGCTGCATGCGCTTGTAGATGTCCAACACGCGCTGGAGCATCAGCTTGATTTTGATCATCGCCCAAATCTGCAAGAGAAACAGCAGCGCAAAAAGCGACAAGAGAACGTAGTAGTGCAGATGCGTCGAAAAATTGTCGGGCATGGCAGGGTTTTTAAAAATAAAATTAAAACAAGCTGCGATCGTTCGTAGTAGCGCCTTTAGGCGTCGAGGCTTCAAATTTATTCGGCGCGTTCAAGCCGTCGCTCCCAAGCTGCGATCCAACGAGCGATATTGAATCGCCTCGCCGATAAATTCCGGCCGAATGTCGTTGCTGCCTTCGAGGTCGGCGATCGTGCGCGCGACCTTTAAAATGCGGTCATAAGCTCGGGCCGAGAGCCCGAGTTTGGTGATCGCCATGCGCAACAGCTCTTCGCCGCGGCTGTCGATTTTGCAAAATTCACGAATATCCTTCGATTCCATCCGCGCGTTGCAGAAAAGTTTTTGGCGGTCGCGGAATCGCGCCAATTGCACGCCGCGCGCCGTTTCCACGCGTTGCCGAATTTGCGCCGAGGTCTCGCCGGTCGCCTCGCCGGCCAATTCTTTATATTTCACCGCCGGCACTTCGATGTGAATATCGATGCGATCCAGCAGCGGGCCGGAGATTTTGGCGAGATATTTTTGTACTTGCAGTGGCGTGCAAGAGCACTTGTTCGCCGGGTCGGTGGCGTAGCCGCATGGGCACGGATTCATCGCCGCCACCAGCATGAACTCCGCCGGGTAGGTGAGCGACAAGAGCGCGCGCGCGATGGTGACTTTGCCGTCTTCCATCGGCTGGCGCAAAACTTCGAGCACGTTTTTTTCAAACTCCGGCACCTCGTCGAGGAACAACACGCCGTTGTGCGCGAGGCTGACTTCGCCCGGCCGCGGTATTTGGCCGCCGCCGATAAGCCCGGCATAGCTCGCAGTGTGATGCGGCGCGCGAAACGGCCGCGTTGCCACCAGCGCGCTGTCCGGCGGCAGGGCGCCTGCGACGGAATGAATCTTTGTGGTCTCCAGCGCTTCGTCGAGCGTGAGGTCGGGCAGAATCGTCGGGAAGCGTTTCGCCAACATGGTCTTGCCCGAGCCGGGCGGGCCGATCATAATCAGATTGTGGCCGCCGGCGGCGGCAACTTCCATCGCGCGTTTGACATGTTCCTGCCCGCGCACGTCGTTGAGATCGATCGTGTAATGGCGCGAGACGGAAAAAACTTCGCGCATATCCACGGCAAAAGACGGCAACTCGGCGGTTCCGTTCAAAAACTCCACGGTCTCACGCAACGTGTCGGCGCCGCGCACGTCCATGCCCTCTGCCATGGCCGCTTCTTTGGCGTTTTCGCACGGCAGAATCAGGCCGCGTTTTTTTTGCTCGCGCACCGCCAGCGCAATCGGCAGCGCGCCGCGAATCGGCTGCAGCGAGCCGTCCAACGACAATTCGCCGAGAATGAGATAGTGCTCGAGCAGTTGCGGCTGCACCGTTTCGGCCGCGGCGAGAATGCCGATCGCCATCGGCAAATCAAATCCCGAGCCTTCCTTTTTCACATCTGCCGGCGCGAGATTGATGGTAATGCGTTTTTGCGGAAATGGAAAGCCGGAATTTTTGACCGCGGCATTGATGCGCTCGCGCGATTCCCGCACCGCGCCATCGGGCAAGCCGACGGTCGCAATCGCCGGAAGCTGGCCTTCCAAATGCGTTTCCACCGTGACGATGTAAGCGTCAATGCCCAAAACCGCGGCGCTCAAAACTTTTGAGAGCATAGCTCCCCAACCGGTTGATAGTTGCTTTTTGTTTGTGTGGTTATATACAAAATTGCAATCAAATTTTCTCTTTTCGCCAAAGACACAAGGCACAAAATTGAAGACGGCACTTTGGACTACCCAACTTCCAATTTACAGGTATTTTTTTAAAAGTCAAGTAGGAAAATCGTGCCTTTTTTCCCGCTAATCTCGTGCGCAACGCAAGGCAGGAAATTTTTGCTCCCACTTTTCCATCTCGCCTTCAAGACTTTTGGTGCAATCCCTGGCCTGCGGCAGGCTGCACCTGTAAGGTTCCACTTGACCTGTGCTCGCCGAATCTGGGCTTGAGCTTTGGCTCTGAGCGCTTCGAGTTCCCAATCTCGCGGTGAAGCCGAGATCACAAGAGACGCCAACAAATTTTTTGGAATCGGGGTCACTGGCCTCATGTTGTTGATTTTGCCCCGTAAATTCCCAACGTGGGTTTCTCAACGGCGAGGTAATCCGCATAAGCCAGATTGATCGAACGGGTGTGCATGCCGGCGTTAAAATTGATGGAGGCGTTGTCGCCGAGCCGGTTATCGCAGTAGGTGGGCAAATTAAGGAGGTGGGATAAAATAACTTTCCCATTTCGTGCCAGGTTACTATTGAGAAACACTGATTTGCAGGGATAGGGCGACCAACTTATTTTTCTGGTGATTCGCTTTCTTTACCCACTCCTTCGACTCCTTATCGAGCTGTTCATGCGATATCACTTCACCGCGATCCGCTTCTGCCTCGGAAGCAAGAATGGTTTCATGAAACTCAATCAACTCCAATAAGCGCTCATATTCTTCAATATCCATGAGAACACCAGCCGCTTTGCCTTTATTAATCAAGAAAACCGGCCGGCGATTCATTTGGACTGCTCTCAACAGCTCAGTGGCTCGACTGCCAAAAAGGCTAATTGGCCGGATATCTTCAGATGGAAGTGTGTGTTGCATCATTTATTCTCTCTGTTTAATTTGCGAATGGAAGTGAAATCCGACCCAGCCGCAGGCCTGAGTCGGACTTCGCCCAACCATCTCACGCCACCGCTTCGCGCACGACTTCTCCTCGCGCATGTGAAGAAACCGGCTCATTGCCATTGGACGGCGCAACTTCCACTTTGGTAAACCGCGACAGCAGCGTGTAAACCACCGGCACCACAACCAGCGTCAAAAAAGTCGAAAGCAGCACGCCGCCTACAACCGCGATGCCGAGCGGACGCCGAGCTTCAGCGCCGGCGCCCAAGCCGATGGCAATCGGCAATATGCCAAAGACGGTGGAAAATGAAGTCATCAGAATCGGACGCAACCGGATCGTCGCGGCCTCTGCGACCGCCTCAAACAAGGGTTGCCCTCGTTCCCGCAGTTGGTTGGCAAATTCCACGATCAGAATGGCATTCTTCGCCACCAGGCCGATCAACATGATCAAGCCGATCTGCGAATAAATGTTCATGGTTTGTCCGAAAGCGAAGAGCGCCACCAATGCGCCGGCGACGGCGAGCGGTACCGAGAGCAAAATCGTCAACGGATGAATGAAACTCTCGAATTGCGCCGCCAACACCAAATAAATGAACACCACCGCAAACGCGAAGAGAAAATACAGCGCGCTGCTGGATTCGCGAAACTCGCGCGACTGGCCGGTCAAATCGCGTTTGATGGTTGGCGGCAAGCTGGCGTCGGCGATGCGGTCGAGATCATTCAGCGCCTGGCCGAGGCTCACGCCGGGTACCATGCTGGCGGTTATCGTCGCCGAGCGCACGCGGTTGAAGTGATTCAACTCTTTCGGCGCCACGGTTTCTTTTACATTCACAACATTCGCGAGCTGCACCAGCCCATTCGCGCCGCGCAGATAAATGCCGTCGATTGTGCTCGGCGTGGCGCGATCAGCGGGCTTGAGCTGCACGATGACATCATACTGTTTCGCGCCGCGCTTGAAGTCGGTGACAACCCGGCCGCCGAGAAAGGTTTCGAGCGTGCTGCCGATGTCTGTGACCGAAACGCCCAAACCGGCGGCGCGCTCGCGATCGATGGTAATCTCGAGCTGCGGTTTGTTCAAACGCAAATCGCTGTCCAAATTGATGAGATAACCAAGTTTTGAAGCCTGCGCCACCATGATGCCGACGGCGCTTTGCAATTCTTCATACGTGTCCGCCTGCAGCACATACGCCACCGGCGTGAAGTTGAAATCCGCGCCGAGACTCGGCGGATTCAACACAAACGCCAGCACGCCGGGAATCGAAAAAAGCTGCGGAAAAAGCTCCTGCACGATTTCCTGCTGCGATTTTTCCCGCTCGCTCTCCGGCTTCAAGCCCATGAAGACAAAGCCATTGGTCACGCGGCCCGGACCGCCGAAGCCCACGCCGGTCGCGGTGAAAACACCGTCAGTCTCGGGACGGCTGAGCATGATTTGCTCGACCTGGCGCATGTAGCGATCGGTGTATTCGAGCGTGGCGCCTTCGGGCGCGATGACGATGCCAAAGCCAACGCCGCGATCCTCGGTCGGCACCAGCTCGCTCGGAAGAAATTTAAATAACACAGCGCTGAGCACGATCAAAAAACCGGCGATGCTTACAACCAAAATCCGATGCCGCAGTGCACCACGTACGATTTTGTTGTAAGTGCGTTCGAGCCAATCGAAGAATCTATCGAACGAGCGCGAGGCCCAGCTCGTGCCGGTGTGATGCAGCGGCTTCAACATGCGCGAGCACAACATCGGCGTCAACGTCAAAGCGACGAAACCGGAGATCAGCACCGCCACCGCTACTGAAACGCCGAATTCATTGAAGAGCCGGCCGATATTGCCGGTGAGAAAAGCCAGCGGCACGAACACCGCCACCAGTGCAATCGTGGTTGCCAACACCGCAAAGCCGATCTCTTTCGCGCCGTCGATGGCCGCCTGCCAGCGGGTTTTGCCCATCTCCATGTGACGATAAATATTTTCGAGCATGACGATGGCGTCATCCACCACCAAACCGATGGCGAGCACCAATGCCAGCAGCGTGAGAATATTGACGGTGTAGCCGAGAAAGTACGCCACCGCGAATGTGCCGACGATGGAAATCGGAATCGCGAACGTGGGAATGAGCGTGGCGCGAAAACTTTTGAGAAACGCGATGATCACCAACACCACCAGGCCGGAGGCGATGAGCAGCGTGTTGGCGACTTCATCGATGGAGTTTTGAATGAAGGTCGCCGAGTTGTATGCCACGTCGATTTGCATGCCTTCGGGCAAAATTTTTTCCAGCTCGGGCAGCGCGGCAATCACGGTTTCGGCTACTTGCAGCGTGCTGGCGCGGGTTTGCTTGACAATGCCGAGGCCGACCGTAGGCTTGGCGTTCCAACGCACGGCGGTGCGCTCGTCCTGCGCGCCGAGCGTGACTTCGGCCACGTCGCCCAGGCGCACGAGTTCATCGCCGTTTTGCTTGACGATGATCGCCGCAAATTCCTCCGGCGTGGCCAAATCACCGCGCGTGCGCACGGTAAATTCGCGATTCTCGCCTTCGACTCGGCCCGCGGGGATTTCCGCATTTTCGTTGCGGATGGCGTTTTCGACGTCCTGCGGCGACAGGCCACGCGCGGCCATGCGCTGCGCATCCAGCCACACGCGCATGGCGTAACGCCGCTCGCCGCCCATGAAAATCGAGCCGACGCCGGGCAGGCGCAGCAGGCGCTCTTTGAGCAGACGCTCGGCGGCATCCGTCAATTCGAGATTGTTGTGCCGGTCGCTGATCACCGCCAGCCATAAGATCGGCTGCGCATTGACGTCGATTTTTTGGATGATCGGATCATCCGCTTCGCGCGGCAAAAAGCCGCGCACGCTCGCCACGCGATCGCGCACGTCGTTGGCGGCTTGATCGACGTCGCGTTCCAGCTCGAACGTGAGCGTGATCAATGAGCCTTGTTCCTGGCTGGAAGACGTGATCGTCTTCACGCCTTCGATGGTCGAAAGCTGCTCTTCCAAGATGTCGGTGATTTCCGTCTCGATCACGTTCGGGCTGGCGCCGCGATAGAGCGTGGCGACCGAAACCACGGGTGGATCGATGTCGGGATATTCGCGCACCGGCAGTTGGGTGAATGCAACCACCCCGAAGATGATGATGACCAGGCTCATCACCGTCGCGAGCACCGGCCGCTGTATTGAGATTTCACTGAGCTTCATTATTTCTCTCCACAAAAACATTCAAATGACAGAAAGATAGAGGACAGAAAAATGCTTACCTTCTGCTCCTTTGGCATGATGCTAAACATTATTTTTCTGACCTACATTTTTCTGTCATAGCTTTTGTTCAAACCAATTGCTAGTTTAGTTTTGTTGTGGGGTCGCTGAAATCGGCATCACCTTCGCGCCGGGAAAAAGTTTTTGATGACCCGCGCGAACCACCATCGTGCCGGCCGCAAGTCCGTTGATAACCTCCACCTTCTCGCGCAAGCGCGTGCCAAGCTCCACCGGCGTTCTGGCCACCGTACTGTCGGCTTGAATGACGAATACCAACGCTTGATTGCCTTCGACAAAAACCGCCTCGCTGGGAATGACCAGCGCATTCTCTCGCTCGCTCAAAACCACCGTCACATTCGCCGACATACCGGGACGAAACTTGCCGCCGGGATTGTCGATGCGCGCGATGATTTTGGCGCGTCGCGTAGCTTGATCGACGATCGGCTCAATTACCTCCACGCGTCCGGTCAATTCATAACCGGGATAGGCAGTCGTGGAAACTTTCACTGCTCCGCCGCGCTGCAAATTGGAATAGTAGCGCTCGGGTGCGGAGAACGTTACGCGGAGCTGTTGAATTTGTGCGAGATCAGTAATCGCTGACCCGCCGCGCAGAAACGCGCCGGGACTTACGTGGCGAGCGCCCGCAATGCCGGAGAACGGCGCGACGATTCGCGTCTTTTGCAAACGCGCACGAATCACCGCGAGGTCGGCCTCTGCAACTTTTAGCGCGGCGGCGGCGTCATCCAAGCCCTGCGCCGTGCCGAGGCCTTCGTCCGTGATGTTTTTGATGCGGTCGTAACTGACTTTTCGCTGGTTGAGAATCGCCTCGGCTCTAGTCTCTTCCGCGCGCAGTTGCACGTCATCCAACTGCGCGATCAATCCGCCTTTGGCAATCGCTTCGCCTTCACGAAACGGTAGACTGATCACGGTCGCGTCGATTTCCGAGACGACGGTAATCGCGTCGACGGCTTCAATCGTGCCTACGGCTTCGAACGGATCGGTTACCGTGCTTTGAGTCACCGTTGCCGTTTCCACCGGCATCGGCGGCATTTGAAAACCACCTTGGGCTTCCTGCTGTGAGCAGCTTGTGGTTACAAGAGAAATTAAAATGAACACCGCGGCTAACAGGAAACTGCCTGTTGCTTTCCATCTTGCATAATGCGTCATGCTAGGCCTGTCCTTTCCTTAAAAAGTGAAATCAAAGTAAAATTGCTCTTCAATACACGATGTGATCGATGTAGAGCGCTATCTTTCCATCCAAAGTTTTGTGATCACACTGGGTACACAATTGCGCCGGCACACTTTTGACTTGAATGCGCAATCCGTTGCGATTGAAATTGACATCGGTGGTACCGGAAATCATGGTGGAACGGCATTTTGAGCAAGTCTTCATGGCATAAAGTAACTAAATTTTCTCTCAAAATCAAGCCATCATCCCATCCTTTCATGCACCGCAATAATTACTTCTATAAAATAGCATAAACCGAGCTTCACTCAATCATAATACGCCGATGGCGCCATTCTGCCCCTCTCGGCGATACGTACCCGGCGCCACGCCCATCTCGCGTTTGAACGCTTTGCTGAACGAGGCTTCGGACTCATAACCCACATACGTCGCAACCTCGGAAATGGTTGCTTGGCCTTGGCGCAAGATGTCGCCGGCTTTGAGCATTCGCCACTTGGTGACATACGCTAACGGCGGCACACCGGCTAATTGGGCGAATCGCATTGAAAACGCGGTACGCGACATGTTTACTTGCGACGCCAGCTCCGCAACCGTCCACGGGTGGTTGGGCTGTTCGTGGATCAATTCGAATGCTTTTCCAAGATGTGGGTCCGCCATCGCGCGCAGCCAGCCGGCTTTGCCATCGCATTCTCCGGCGTGCTCGGCAATGTGCGCCCGCAAAATTTGGATGAAGAGCATGTCGGTGAGACGCGACGCCATGATTTGCGCGCCGGGATTTTTCGAGTTCGTCTCCGCGGCCATCCACTTCAACGTCGTGTCCAGCCACGGCACCACCTGACCCTGCTCGCCATGGATATGAATGAGCGGCGGCAAAGTCGAGAGAAACGGCTTCGACGTTTGATTCTCAAAAATGAAGTGCCCCGCCACCATCGCCGTCAGCGAGCCGCCGCCGCCGTGCTGGAACGAGCGATGGCCGTCACACTTGGGACAGGCTTTGACAAGCTCCTCAAGCGGTACAATCGGGCTGTCGAGACGGTCGCGCAAGACATGGGCATCACCATGCGAAAGCATCAGCAAATCTCCGCCTGCCAGCGAGACCGGCGATTTATACCCATCGACTTCAAGATAGCAACTCCCTCTTGTCATCACATAAAAGATGGCAAGGTCATTTTGCGCCGGCACGCGAATGCCCCATGGCGTCGTCAGCTCCGTGCAAAAGTGGACGGCGCTATGTAAGTGTACAGTGTTGAGCACATCTGTGAGGACATCCATTTCTATTTTTCTTTAGTTTTGAACGATAAGACATAAAATATGAGTTTTCAAACATTGAAAATTCAAAATAAGCGCCTTATAATATACAGTAGAAATTTTTAGATTGCAAGAGAATTTTACCCAAAATAAGGAGAAAACCATGATTTTAATCACAGGTGCAAACGGATATTTGGGTGGCGCGACCATCGATTTTCTGTTGAAGAAAATGAAACCCAGCCAAATTGCAGGAATGGTCCGCGACCCACGAAAAGCTGAAAACCTGCGGGCAAAAGGCATTGTCGTGCGGCAGGGTGACTACTATGACAGGGCTTCGATGAAAAAGGCTTTCGCCGGTGTCAAAACGCTGGCGCTGATCTCTTCAGGCTCAATTGAGGGCCGGACCAAACAGCACACAGATGCCATCGACGCAGCCAAGAAAGCCGGCGCGCAGCACCTCATCTACACCAGCGTGCTGAACCCGTCTCCAACGCCCTATTTCACGCCGATCATCGACCATTACGAGACCGAAGAATACCTCAAAGCCTCCGGCGTGGCGTACACAATACTTCGCAACGCCTGGTACATGGATATCATTCCGATGTTCATCGGAGATGCGCTGCAAAGTGGCAAGATCTTTCTTGCTGCCGGTAACGGCAAAGCCGGTTTCGCCAGCCGCATCGATATGGCGGAAGCATTGGCAAATGTGCTTGCAAGTGAAGGCCACGAGGGCAAAACGTATGATATCGCCCCGAATACGGCGTACGGTTTTAAGGATATCGCCACCGCCTTGAGCGAAGCCCTCGGCAAGCCTATCGAGTATGTCGATATTCCGACCGAAGCGATGAAGGAGGGAATGAAAAAAGGCGGACTCGATGCAGCCACTATCGAAATGACCGTGAGTGTCGTCGAGTCCATCAAACACAATGAGCTGAATGTCCCGAGCTACGATCTCGAGAAACTGTTGGGCCGAAAGCCGGCTTCGCTCGTTGAGTTTTTCCGTAGCGCCTTCGCGCAAAAGAATTAACCGGATTTCCAACAAAATTCAAAATAAAGAAAGGCTGAATCATGAAGTACACCGTATTGTTCGGGAGAATCTTATTTTCGTTGATTTTTGTCATGAGCTTTTTCGGCCATTTTTCGGAGCAGGTGATCAGATATGCTGCCGCGCAAGGTGTGCTGCTGGCTTCGATCACAGTTCCTCTGTCCGGAGTTATTGCGCTGTTGGGAGGTCTCAGCGTGGCGTTGGGGTACAAAGCCAAATGGGGCGCGTGGCTGCTGGTGTTGTTCCTCGTGCCGGTCACATTTATGATGCACAATTTCTGGGCAGTACAAGACCCGATGATGGCCCAGATGCACCAGGCGATGTTCATGAAGAACCTTTCGATGCTGGGTGGCGCGCTGCTCATCTCCTATTTTGGCGCCGGCCTGCTAAGCTTGGACGCTCGGCTGCAAGCACGTTCGGTGCTACATGCGCCACGCGAAAAAACGAAACGTCCTGCCGCGGTCGTGACCACATGAAAGGGCTTGTCATCGAAACAGCAAGGCGCTTTATGCTCAGAACAAATCGTGATCTTTGTGGTTTAACGAATATCGGTTTGCTTGCAGTTTGTAACAATAAAAAATCTTACGCCTTACGTTTTACGCATTACGCATAATGGCATGGCCGGTGGCGTGAAAATGTTTGGTCGCGTGCTTGCCGGGCGAGGAATCGCAGCAACCGATGTGGCCGCAGCTTAAACACATACGCAGGTGTAGCCATCTGCCGCCGGTGTGCAAACACTCCTCACAGCCCTGCGTGCTCGGCGTCACTTCGCGGACTTGATCGAGATGCGAGCATTTTGTTGCCATGCTTTGCTCCTCAAGAGAATGCGAAGTCGGACTTGGGCAGCGAGATTTTCTCAATTTGAGAAATGGTTGTGCCCAAGTCCGACTTCACCAAACTGAATTAGTTTGAATCACTGAATCCAACCCGCGAATGGCTGCCGTCGCAAAACGGTTTGTTCTTCGACCCGCCGCACCGGCAAAGCGCGACGCGGGTATCTTCGAGAATGATGCTGCCATCCGGCGAAGTGAGCACGATGTCGCCGTGAATATAAAGCGGGCCGTTCGGCGACACCCGAATCATATTTTCGTCCGGTATGGTTTCGGGTCTTCCTTCATCCTTGCGCTCGAAGTGCAGCGCGCCGGTCGGACAACGCATCACGACGGCGGCGATTTCATCCGCCGCCGCGCCCTCCGGCTGAATCCAGCGCCGCTCGTTGCGCTTGAAAACTACCGGCAGACCATGCACGCATTCCTCGGCGTGAATGCACCGCTTGACGTCGTAGCGAACGATGATTTTATCGCCGGCGTATTCGTGAATTTTGGCGGCCATAAACGTAACTCGCAAAACGTTATACGTAAGATTGGTTGCGCTATGCGCATTATCTTTTGCTAAAACACGCGTACACCAAGCGGCACCTCGTGATCCGGACTAAGAAGAGTAACTCGGCCCTCTTGATCCGGAACGCCCAGTACCAAAACTTCCGACATGAAATCAGCGATTTGCTTCGGCGGGAAGTTGGTGACGGCAATGACTTGCTTGCCGATCAACGCCTCCGGTTGGTCAAAAGCAGTGAGCTGCGCGCTCGACTGCTTGATGCCCAGTTCTCCGAAATCAATCCAAAGCTTGTAAGCGGGTTTGCGCGCCTTGGAGAAAATTTCGACTCGCGCAATTCTGCCCACCCGCATTTCGACTTTGTCGAAATCAGCGTAAGCAATAGCCATTGAAACTTTACTCTCAATCAATAGACATGTTCCCCAAAAAGGCAAAACGGCTAAAAGCCTTCAAAGGCAGAATGATTGTTTGGCAGAATAATTTTTTAATCATTCTGCCGAGTCATTATTCTGCCTTTGAAAATCTTCCCGCTCGTATAGTTTTTCTGGGTAATACTACTCGAGCTTGGCGTCGAGCGTAATGTTGGCGTTCAAAAGCCGCGAGACCGGACATGTCGCTTTGGCGTCTGCTGCAAGCTCTTCAAATTTCGCACGGTCAATGCCCGGGACTTTCGCCACGAGTTCGAGGTGACTGGTGGTGATCGTCCAATTCCCTTCCACCTGCTCCAGCGTTACCTTCGCGCGTGCGCTCAATTTATCCGGCGTAAAACCGGCGCGGCCGAGTTTGCCCGAAAGCGCCATGGCAAAACAACCGGCGTGCGCCGCCGCGATCAATTCTTCCGGATTCGTTCCCGGCTCGTTTTCAAATCGTTTCGCAAATGAATAAGGCACGTCTTTGAACACACCACTTGCGGCGGAAAGCGTGCCTTTGCCTTCTTTCAAAGTCCCCTGCCAAACAGCGGAAGCTTGTCGTTGCATGATTTTGCTCCTTTCAAGGTTTAGTCATTGATGTTTGCAAAAAACAAAGAAAGACGTCATTTTTATTATAATGACAAACCTTGAGAATGTCAAGAGCGCTTGCCGGCAACGGGTTCTTGCGCCTGTTGAGATTTAATTTGACACGGCCACAATCTCCACCCCATTCCCGTCCTGATCGCGCGTTAAAATGGTTGATTGGCCCATAGCGGTGCTTTTATCCTCAAACGAAAAACCTGCGGCGCGGAGCCGTTCTTGCAAAATTCGCAACGTGTCAGGATCGGGTACACGAATCGAAAAGGAGAGCAGCCCGATTGCATTCGGCGGCGGAGGCGGCGCGCCTTTGCCGGCCCAGATGTTCAATCCCACGTGGTGATGATAACCGCCCGCCGATATGAATAACGCCCCGGGATATGAACGCTGCGTGACGTCGAAGCCGAGCACGCCATGATAAAACGCCTCGGCCCTTTGCAGATCCGAAACGTGCAAATGAACGTGGCCGATGTCGGCGCCGGGATGCACGCCTTCCCATGGCGCCGTATCTTTTTCCGCTTCGCGTCGCAGAGCTTCAACGTCCAGCGGATCGGTTGCCATTTCCACTGCGCCGTTGCGCCAACGCCATTGCTCGCGTGGCCGGTCGGTGTAAAGCTCGACGCCGTTGTTGTCGGGGTCGGCAAGGTAAAGCGCCTCGCTGACGAGATGATCCGCAAAGCCTTGAAACGGCCAGCCATTTTCAATCAAACGGCGAAAGACGCGCGCCAATTCCAGACGACTCGGAAAGCGAATGGCGGTGTGATAAAGACCGGTCGTGCGCGGCGGCTTGGGCCTGGCATCCGCCCGCGCCCTCAGCACAATATGCGCCGGAAATTCTCCCGTTGCCGAGAGAATGGCGGTTTCGTTGTTGCGGCTGATCTCCTTGAAACCGACCAGCTTTTTATAGAAATTCAGCGCGCGCTCCAAATCCGCCACTTGCAAATGCGCGTGGCCAATCTGGGTCGCGGCGGGCAAACGGAATTCATTCATGTTTGACACTCCTTCGGGCACGGCGCTTGTTCATCAAATCAAACTTCAGTGCCCGCGAATTTATTCCTTATTCTGAAAATCCCTTGCAATCTTGAAATCTCTGCTGTATAATTAAATTAATAATTTTAAATTTTCATGGTGCTCTCGAGGTATCTCATAAATGAGGCTTTCGTAAAAAGTCACCGTAACCCAGTCGGCCCGACTGGACCGTGCGTAACTTTCCAGACCAGCGGTCTGGGTTACGACTTTTTGCGAACGGCTCATTGATGAACCCAGCAGATAAAGCTTTTAACAGTTGGGTTCATTTATCTGCTGGCGATTAATTTTTTAAGCAAAATCAATCTCATTACAATCTCAGAGGAGGCGGTGCCATGGGTCAATCAATCTTTAGGTTCTTGTATGGCATGATCATACTAAGTGCGATCATGTCGTTATCCTGTTCGTCTACTGTGCAACGACAAACTCCCGGCAATGCACCGGCGCCCGGTTTTAATCTCGCCGGCTCCGATGCGAAAGCGATAGCCATCGCGGATGAAGTCATGGAAAGACTGGGCGGCCGCGATAACTGGGACAAGATGCGCTATATCACATGGCGCTTCTTTGGCCGCCGGCTGCACGTTTGGGACAAATGGACCGGCAACGCCCGGATCGAGTCAGGCAAGCTGATCATCTTGATGAATTTGAATACCAAAAGCGGGCGCGCGTGGCAAGACGGCCAGGAGATTACTCATCCGGATTCGCTGCAGAAAGAGCTGGAAAAAGGCTACGCGTTTTGGGTCAATGATTCTTACTGGATGTTCATGCCCTACAAATTGAAAGACAGCGGCGTGACCTTGAAGTATCACGGTGAAGGCAAAATGGCGGACAGCAGCGCTGCCGATATTCTGGAGCTGACTTTTGAAAGTGTCGGGCTTACGCCGCAGAACAAATATCTCGTTTATGTGGACAGAACCACGCGTCTAGTGGGACAGTGGGATTATTTTCAAAATGCCTCCGATGCGGCGCCGCGAATGTTCACGCCATGGAAGGACTGGCAAAAGTTCGGCAACATCATGCTCTCGGATGATCGCGGCCGCAGCAAACATACCGACCTCGCGGTTTTTGACGAGCTGCCGGCCGCGGTTTTCCAAAGTCCGGAGCCGGTGGATTTGCAGAGTGTAAAGACTGGAACGCCACAACAATGAGTGTTGTCTTTCTTGTATGAAAAGATTATATTCTTTCAATAACCCATGTGTCAAAACTTGTTGCAAAAATTTGCGAGTCATCGAATGGATTCAGTTCGATCTTGCAATAGTAACAGAAAAACCTATTTGCGGGCTTTCTTTTTCTTCATTATTTTGCCATTTGGGGTGGGAGCGCAATCCAAAACAGCTTGGCGTTTGGAAAATGCCTCGTCCGTGCTTAAATTCAAAGAACAGCCTCTCCTCGCTCGAACCGGTAAATGCGTGGCTTGGCAATCGGCTTCCGGCCTTACCTTGCTCGATCACGACGGCAAGAATACGGCTGAAATCAGCGGCACGTTTCTAAAGCACTGGGCCAGCTCGAATGGCAGTGCCATCGCCGTGCTTGAGAAAGCGGCCAGCGCCAAAGATGGCAACGACCAATCATCGCTGATTCTGCGCTGGTTTGATCGCGACGGCCGGCAAATGGGCAGACACAATTTCTTGCAGCACAGCGATGATCCCTTACCGCAAATTTCATTCAATGCCACCGGCTCGCATCTCGTCGTCGCCCAACCGGCGATTGCGCGATTGATTTTTCTGAATAATAACGGACAAACACTCCGCGAGTCATTCATCTTCTCAGAGGCGCCGTACTCGCAGGAACGGCCGTTTTTTATAGCTGCGAGCGCCGAGGCTTTCGTTGTTCTTAGTCAATTCATGCCGTCGACGAGTTCTGATGTTGTTGCGCCGGTGTGCATGAGCTTTTCGACTTCGGGCGAGGAACAATGGCGCCGTGAGCTGCCCGCCGGCGCCGCCAGTGGTTTGGCCGTGTCTGATGATGGCGAGTTGATTGTCGCCAGCCGTTACCTCGTTCATGTTGCTGAAAATGGGTCGCGGGTCGAATCAACGATATCGCTGTTACAGCGCGACGGCAAGCTGCTGGCAAATGTTGACGGCTTGTTTCGTAAAGCCGTCTTTACGCAGGACAATACTCGTCTGTTGTTGATGGATCGCCGCCAATTGCGCGCGCTCGAAATCCCCAGCGGCAAAGTGCTGTGGCAAGTCAATCTTTCACGGCGCGCTGAAATGTTTGTCGATATTGCCGCAAATGCCGAACAGGACAAGGTTTTTGCCTTGGTCGGGTCGAGTGTTTTCAAGGAAAACCGCTTTGTTTTTGAAAACGCTCGCCTGCTCGGTTTCGACGACAGCGGCCGACAGCAATTCGAACTGCCCATGAAGACAACTTTGAGCTCACCGATACTGGTAATTTCAGAAGATGGTCAGCAACTCACGCTAGCTGCCGAGGGGTGGTTGCAGAACTTTACCATCCTGGATTCGACAAAATGAATGACATACAAAACTCACCATTGTTTCGATTGTCCCAACGAATGAAAAGAATCTTCATCAGTTGGGTTGTTTCTATCCGTTGGCCGCTTTTATCCGTTGGTTTAATTCTGTTGATAGCTATCATCCCGACAATTGCCCTTGCCCAATTTCCTTGGCCGGTCACTCCATTCAATCAATCACAAACCATCACCGGAACGTTTTGCGAATATCGCGACACCGCGCCGGCGCCGCATTATCACAATGGCACGGATATTCCCAAAGCCGATGGCTCGCCGCTGTATCCGGTTATCGACGGCGTCATCACCTCGCTCGATCCGAATGGTGACAATGCCTTTGTGCGCGTCAATCGATTTGCCTATGTCCACATCATGCCGAATTCCGCGCTTGGTGTCGGCGATTCGGTCTTCAAATCGGTGACCGTGCTCGGCACGATTCTTCCCGGCTTGGGCCACGTACACTTGACCGAAGGTCAGGTCGGCAGTGAAGTGAACGCACTGCGCGAAAATACCGGCTTGTCGCCTTATGTTGACACTTGGCCGCCGGTCATCAATTACGTGCGATTTTTTCAGAATGGCACCGGCGTGCAGTTTACCAACAATTCGGTCAGCGGCCGGGTCGATATTGTCTCACACCTCTCCGAGAAAAACGGACCGCCGGGAAGCTCGACTTCGGTACTGAATAATGGAACATATAAGCTGGGTTATAAAATTCTCTCGGCTGACCGCAACACGATTGTTTATTCACCACCCAACAACGGGCTGCGCTACCAGTTTGATCGCAAGCCGACCGGAGATGTCCACAACACTTTTCATCCCTCGTTCTCCAACACGAGCACCCACGTTTATTACGTGACGAACACACCGACGACGAAAACTTACTGGGATACGAGCACACTGCCCGAAGGCGATTACGCCGTCATGGTGTTCACCGAAGACACCCGCCACAATGTGGACACGGCTTACGTGCCGGTGCGCGTGACGCGCAAGGATCAGTTGGCCCCGGCGCAGCCGACTTTGCTTTCTATCGTTTTCTCTAACACGCCGGTGGCGCGATGGCTGGCTAATTCCGAGCTTGATTTGCTGGGCTATCGACTT
The DNA here is from genome assembly GCA_022616415.1 of Candidatus Zhuqueibacterota bacterium. GTDB lineage: Bacteria > Zhuqueibacterota > Zhuqueibacteria > Zhuqueibacterales > Zhuqueibacteraceae > Zhuqueibacter. The sequence goes on from JAKEEU010000324.1 coordinate 19,071, forward strand.
TATAGCTCCCAAAACAACAGCACCTGGACGCCGGCATTGCTGGAGAACCAACTGACGAAAACGACGACGCAGGCCGATCTCAATACGTTCAATGGCGAATGGTACTTCCGGCTCACAGCGGTGGATACGGTTGCGCCGCCCAATGAGAGCACAAATTCCGATGTGTACGGCTTTGCCACTTCGGCGCGCCGCGAACGGCTGTTGATTGTGGACGGCTTCGATCGCTTCGGCGGCTCGGGCAGTTGGCCGAATCCGTGGCATTGGTTTGTTTTCTCTCATGGTCAAGCTCTCGCGGCGAACGGCTTCGCGTTTGAGACGTGCGCCAATGAGGCGGTCATTTCCGGCGCGGTCAATTTGCAGGATTATCAGGCGGTGTTTTGGTTGCTCGGCGATGAGTCGACTGCCGGCGAGACTTTTAATGCGAGCGAGCAGGCGAGAGCTCGGGCGTATTTGCAAAACGGCGGCAATCTGTTTGTCTCCGGCTCGGAGGTGGCGTGGGATCTTGACCCGCAAGCCCGCGGCTCAGCAGCGGATGAGGCCTTTTTGCACGATTACTTGAAGGCAGATTACGTAAATGATGACGCCAATAATTTTTCGGTGAGCGGCGTAGCGGGGAGCATTTTTGCCGGAATAAATTTTACCTACGGCAGCGCGCCATATCCGGAGGATTTTCCCGATGCGATCAACGCCGTGGGTGGTGGTACAGTCTGTTTGCGCTATGGCAATGGGTTCAATGCGGGCGTTCAATTCGCCGGCGTTTTTCCAGGCGGCAACCGTGATGGCAAGCTGGTTTATCTCGGCTTTCCTTTTGAAACGATCTCGGCGGCGCCAGCGCGGCAGGAAGTGATGCGCCGCGTGCTCGCGTTTTTCTTTGAGACCACCGAAGTCGCGGCTGCCGACCGGAATGAAGCCGTGCCCAAGCAATTTGTGCTCTCGCAGAATTATCCCAATCCATTTTTAAGCGGAGCGAAATCCCGCGCTGCGGGAAATCCGGCGACGACGTTGCAGTTTGGCTTGCCGGTTCGTGCATGGGTACGATTGGAAATTTACAACCTCATCGGCCAACGTGTCCGAAACTGGCCGGCAAGCTGGCTGGAAGCCGGATTTCATGAGCAACAATGGGATGGCCGGAATGACGCAGGCTTGCCGGTGAGCAGTGGCGAATATTTTTTGCGGCTGTCGGCGGAATCAGTAGGAGGGAGGAAGCTAGTGAAAACGGTGATGCTGAGTTTGGTAAGGTGATTTGCAGCTTTAATTTCTCGTCCCAATTCTACTCTTAAAAATTTGTTTGCAGGTAAGAAAATTTTGGAGTATATTAATCTACTGACTTGGATTTTCATGTATTTAATTCTATGGCCAGAGGGGTGGTGAATGCTATTCGTCGTGGATACCTCTTCACTTATTGTTCTTCAAAAACTGGGTTGGCTCGAAGAGTTAAGCCATCCTGATGATGAGTTTCTTTGTCCGCCCAAAGTCATTCAGGAATTGAAAAATAACAAAAAGCTGTTGGGGTGGCTTAATGAGGGAACCATCGCTATTACTGAAGTCAAAAAGCCAATGTTGATCAGTGGCATTTCGGAAACTGATGTTGAGGTTGTTTCGTTAGCCATAGAAAAAAGTGGAAGCATTCTATCCGAGGACTTACTGCTTCGCAAAAAAGCAGAAAAACTTCGAATCGCAGCTTTTAACGTTCCTGAGCTTATTGTGCTGTACTACCAGCATGACCGTATTGATCAACATACCTGTATAACGCGGCTCGAGAAGCTGGTTGCCGCAACGGCCTTATCGAAAGCCGTCTATCGAAAACTTTTGGAGATTATCAAGCAATGAAGATTACAATTTCTCTCTCGGACAGACTTGTCGAAGAGCTTGATGAGTTGCTTTCTCATAATGGCCGTCACACGCGTAATCGGTTGATTCAGAAGCTTCTCCGTGAGAGCATTACGCGCGAAAAGCAATTGCGCGTGGCTAAACTTTATTGGGAGGGGAAAAAAACATTGCGTCAATGCGCTGAGATATTGGGTATTGATTTGGAAGAAATGATGGATGTTTTATGCCGTTTCAATATCCCATTGGATGGCGGCCGTTTTCCGCAAAACAAATTTGCGTTGAAGATGCTTCGTCAAGGGCGTAAGAGCCAACCATTAGAATTGTCGTCATGACCCGAACTATAGAAACTGAAAAAAGCTGCGCATCGCCAGGCTTTATCAGAAAGGCCGCAAAACACTTCGCCAATGTGCGGAAATGCTCGGGACTGATGTGGAGGGCATGATGAAAATATTATATGAACTCGACATACCTTTAAGTAATGGCTCCGCAGATGACATTTTTAAGTCGCTGAAAATGATGCGAGAACAACAACCCTCAGCGTTTAAGGATTCCCTTTTTAAAGATGGTGCCAATACATAACAACGAAAAACAGTTGCGCGTTGCCCAACTTTATTGCAAAGGGCAAAAGACGCTGCGGCAATGCGCAGAGCTTTTGGACGTTGATTTGGAAAGAATGATTGATATTTTGCGAGAATTAAACCTCCCTCTCGAAGCCGATAGCTCGCCGCAACACAAACAGACGCTGAAAATGCTTCGATAAGGAGGGAAGAGTCAACCACGCCGTTCAAAAAATTTATCTCCAACTGTTTGATGAAGACTCTATAAGCCGTCGTATGCAGGCGAATCGTCTGCGTTACTTCATCCCCGCCACCAGCAGATAAATATCATCCCGCAACGGTTTTCTCGCCCATTGCTTGATGTCCTCGATCAAGCTCGCGCCGGCCTCCGTGGCGGAGCGAGTGACTACCGGCTTGAGAAAGCCGACCAAGCCGCCCACCCCCAATTGCTCTCCTTGATTGCTTTCCGCTTCGATGACGCCATCGGTGTAAAGAATTAATTTGTCGCCAGGCTGGATCTTGACCGTGCTTTGCTTGAATTGAGCCGGCGCCGTTCGATCAAAGCCGATGATGGGATTTTGCGAATCCAACTTTTCAAAATGCCTGTTCTCATGGCGCCAGAGAATGGCAGAAGGGTGGGCGCTGCCGGCGTAGGAGAGATGGCCCTGTGACAGTTGCAGCGTGCAAGTGAACATGGTGAGATACATGCCGGTGCCGTCGAAAGACTCGACAACAAAATCGTTGAACTGGTGCAGCAGGGAGGGAGGGTCGAGATGCTCGCGCACGAGGCGCCGAATCTCGCTCGACATGCGGTTGACCAAAAGCGCGGCGGTGATGCCGTGGCCGGTGACGTCGACGATGGAGAAATAAAGGCGGTCGTGGCCGTCAAAATAAATATCGGAAAAATCGCCGCCGACGCCGATCATCGGCAGATGGCGGACGTCCACTTCGATGCGCGGGTGGATGAACGGCCGCGGCACCAGGCTCTGTTGCACCTGCGCGGCGAGCTTGAGGTCGCGGCTGATCATCTGCTGATGCGCCTGAATCTCGCGGCGCTGCGCTTCGATCTGTTGCCGCATGTCGCGGTGCTCGATCGCTTGCCGGACTTTGACGCGAAACTCTTCGAGATCGACCGGCTTGGTGAGATAATCGAAAGCGCCGAGCCGCATGGCCTCGACGGCGGAGGAGACCGTGCCGCGTCCCGTCAAAATGAGCGCCTCCGTATTTGCCTGTTTCTTTTTGGCGGCGCGCAAGACGCCGATGCCGTCGACGTCCGGCATGTGCAAGTCGGTAATCACCAAATCATAATTTGCGGCTTGCAGTTTTTCGGTGGCGATGCTCCCATCCGCCGCCGCGGCGACGCTGTGCCCATCTTTGGTGAGAACTTCCGTCAGCAAAAATCGAATGGCTTGTTCGTCGTCGACAACTAATATGGAGGCCATGGTTGAAAAAAAAGGTTTGCCCGTTGGCTGGTTTGCCGGTTAGCCGGTTCTTCAATTAATTCCCAATTTTCCCAAAGCAAAAATAAAAGTAGGCCGGCGCTAACGGGCGAACTGGCAAACAGGCTAACCAGCTAACGATTTATTTGCAATTGCAGCGCAACACGACGAGCGTGATGTCGTCGCTTTGTGGGGCGCCCGTTGTATGTTCTTTAACCGCGCCGGCGATAACGTCAACCATGCCGGCCGGGGTGTTGTTGAGATTGGCGCGAACGATCGCCTCGATGCGTTTTTCGCCGAACTCTTCGTTATCGACGCTCATGGCTTCGCTGACGCCGTCGGTGTACATCACCACCCAATCGCCGGACTGCAACTGGCGCGTCTCGCTTTTGTAGGGCGCGTTCGGAAACATGCCCATGAGCAGGCCGCCTTCTTGCAGCGTTTCAAAGCTGCCGTCGGCGTGAAAAAGATACGGCGGATTGTGCCCGGCGCTAATGGTGGTAATGGCGCCGTTTTTCCGGTCAAAGATGGCGAAAAAGGCGGTGATGAACTTGTCCAGCGTGGTGTTGCTATACACGAAATTATTGATGCGGAAAACGATCGCTTCAAAAGGCACGTCGGTTGTTGTCATCGCGTGCAGCGTCGCTTGCAAATTGGACATGAGCAGCGCCGCCGGAACGCCTTTGCCGGAAACGTCGGCGATGGTGATCAGATAACGGTCGTTATCGATCGGGAAGTAGTCGTAATAATCGCCGCCGACCTGACGGGTGGGAATATTGAGCGCGGCCAGCTCGAAATCGCCGAGCAGCGGCGCCTCTTTCGGTAGTAGGCGCTGTTGAATCTCGCGCGCAATCGCCAATTCTTCCTCGAGCTTTTGTTTCTCGAGGGTTTCCTGAAAGAGCCGGGCATTTTCCAGCGAGATCACCGCCGCGTTGCAGAGCGTCGAGGAAAATTCGACGTCGTCATCGAGAAAATCGGCTTTGGTGATTTTCTCGCCGAGCAGCACCAGGCCGCGCACGGCGTTCTGGTGCAGCATCGGCAAAATCAACATGACGCCGTGGCTCTGCAAAATTCCCCGCAGGTCGTCTTCAACGAGTTTGCCGGTCAGGATGGGTTGGCTGATTTGCTTTAAGCGATTTTTAAAGCCTTCATCTTGAAAGGCGTTCACCTCCGCCTCCCCGCGAAAGCCCTTGTTGACGCGCAACGACAGCTCGCCGTCTTCTTTCGTAAAAATCAGGCAACGCTGCACCATCAGCTCGCCCATGAGCGCGTAAGCCAGCACGTTGACGATTTTGTCAACCTCCAGTTGCGCCGAATTGAGCTCGTTGCTGATTTCAAACAATGTGTTGAGCGCCTGATTTTTCTTGTCGAGGCGGCGATTGGCTTCGTCGCGCTGCTGATAGGCCAGCGCATTTTCAACGGCCGTGGCCGCCAGATTGGCCAGCGAGTTCAGATACTCCAAATCATTTGGCGCGTAGTTCTGCTCGTTGGATTTATTGCTGTAGACCATGATGCCCAGGCAGCGGCTGTTGGAAAGAATCGGCACAATCAAGCGCAGCCCTAATTTGGCGAGCAATGCCGCCCACGGCTCGCCTTCCAGCTCGTGCAAAAATTGGGTGGTAGGCTGCGCCAGATCGATCTCCAGCTCCTGGCCGATGTGCGTGCGCGGAATGCCTTTCAGCGTTTCGATCACAAAGCGCTTCTCGCCGCGCGCGAGCAGCACCACGCCCTTGCCGATCATCATCTTTCCCATCGGCGTGAGCAGCAGTGTATCGAGAATGTTCTTGAGCTGGAGCGAGGAGTTCAGCGCGCGGCTCACGTCGAACAGCGCTTGCAGCTCGACAATGCGCTCGTCCAATTCACGCGACAGCCGGTGGGGGACGTTGTTGCGCCGGCGGGTGCCGCCGTCGCGATAGCCGAGGTGAGACGGTCGCGTTCCCCGTACGCCGGTGCCGCGATGCATCTGGGAACGATTGATATAAGTTCGCGGGCGCACTTCAGGCGGCGCATCACCGCGGGTGAGCGCCGGAGTCCGCGCCGGTTTGCCGGTTCTCCTGCCGGCCTTCGAATCTTGATTTGAATCCATTTGACTTCTGCCAATTTTAAGAATGAATTGAGAGGGAAGTAAATTAACTATTCAGCCGATGTGGCATTGCGCGCGCAGCCCATGGCCGCCGGCGAAAAATTTTCGCGCCTGAGAGCTTGATCAGGATTTTTTATGCCGTTTGGAATGACGGCTTTTCCCTGCCACGGACTGAATAATTGCGGAAGAAAAATTTGAAGTCACTTGTATGAAGAGACTTCTTTCGGGTCGGCGTGCTTCGACTTCTTGTCCAAAAAATATTTCGACATTTTGACCTGGTTGCGCTTGCCGGGCTTCACGTCAAAATCAATCTCATCCATGAGGGTGCGCATGAGATAGATGCCCAATCCGCCCACGCGCATCTGCGCCAGATACTCCTTCATATCCGGTGTTTTGATTTTTTTGGGATCGAAACCGTGGCCCCGATCGGTGATGATCACCGTAAATTTTTGATAATCGATCTGGATGACAATATCGATGGGCTGCTTGTCGTCTTTTTTATAAGCATGCTCGATGACGTTGGCGCACGCCTCGTCGACGGCCAACTCGATCTTGCCGACGTCATCGTCTTTGAAGCCGACTTTTCTCGCCACCCGGGAAACAAACTCCCGGATGATTTCCAGATTGTCGGTCTGGCTTGGAATTCGGAGTTGGTATTTTCGCTTTGCCTGTGGCAATCCGTCACCACCTTCCTTAAGTCTTGTGATGAGCCAAATTATCGGGATTTGGCATGAGAGAAACTGCCTACGGCCAGACCTTCATCTTCTCGAATCTCGAACAGCGTCGGAAAGCCGAGCAAGTCGAAGACACGATAGATCTTTTGGCTCATGTTGGTCAGCTTGATGTCACCCCCGCCGCCGCGAACTTCTTCGATGAATCCCATGAACACGCCCAAGCCGGCGCTGCTGATATAGGAGAGATCTTTGAAGTTCACCACGATATTGACCCGTTTTTCGTCGATCAGTTTTTGCAAAGCCGACTCTAAATCCGGCGCGGTATGAGCATCAAGATAACCCTTGAGGCGCAGAACCGAAATTGCGCCATTGTCGGCGCGCGCCACCTCAAACCCATTCATGCAAGAACCTCCTCAAATATAGGCTGAAATTTTTCCTGGCTAAGTGGTTGTGAAGCTTTGTTGAGCCGTTTGGATATATTTGTAGACGATGGCTGCTATCAGCTTCTTGGTCTATTATTCCAAATAAATTCGTTAAATTTTCCTCGGCAACGTCCTCGTAACACCGTCTTACAGACACAGTCCGCGCCTAACGGCGTACAAACCGCGTTGGCCTGTGGCCGGAGGCAACGCCCGTCTGGCGTTGTGCCCTGGGGTGGGCTTTTCCGATGTGATACATAAATATACGCAATTCTGGCAAAAATCCAAATGTTTTTTTAAGCAACCGCGAACTCCGTCATGGAACGTATTTCAGGCTCGTGAAAGGCCAGGACAATATCATCCTTTGGAACTCCGGCCTTGACCAGTTCTGTAGCAATGCCGTCTTCCGTCCAATCTTGTTCTATCCAAATCTTGCCGTTGTGCAAACGGACATGGAGAGTCGTTCCATAAACGCGATTTTGAGGAGACCAACCGATTTGTAACCAAAGATACTCATCACGGTCGTCATCAAAAATGAGACGTGTCTCCATGCCAGGCTCTAACTGGCGTGAAACCCATTCAGCGTATTTAGATAGCAAGTCTTTAATTAATTGGCGATATTTAGCGGTTTTGTCCATTTGACAATCTCCTCCTTTTCGACATTGACAATGATTAGAGGCAATTGATAACGTTGTACAATGAATTGAATCGCTTTTTGTGTAAAAAAACGATCATAAATTTTTTGGCTAATAGCTAAATAAAGTTTGCGATCGGGCTCCAAGACTTCCAAAAAGCCTAGATACAGGTTATATTGACCCAGAGCCGTTTTTATATCTTGAATAAAAGAATGGCTCACGAAACTTTTGATTTCCACAACGATCTTAGTGCCTGCCAATTCTGCCGCAATCGCGCGTTCTGCCCCAAGATCAGCATGGAGCGTAACTTCTTCATATTTGATTACGTAAGGGTCGTGCGTGATCGTCCAACCATCTTTGATCAGCGCGTTTTTTACGGCGTCGTGGATGAGATCTGCAGCAGCCATAAATTAAGTAAGCTTGTTCAACCCTGCTGTTTTCTAATTTATAATATAGCACAAATTCCGAATCTTGCAAACATTGTTTTCGATAATCACGTCACTTAATTTTCAAGACCACCACCGTATAATCATCATGCGATTTCGCCTGCCCCACGAAACGGCGCACGGCCTCGACGATGGCCTGAAGAATCTCTTGGCTATTTTTACCTTCCAGCATGGCGGCCAGTTCCACCAATCGCGACTCTTCGAATTCGCGGGATTGCTCGTTCATCGCTTCGGTCACGCCGTCGGTATAAAAAATCAACACGTCGTCGCGCTGCAATTGAATGCGGTCTTCAGTAATCATCTTGTCGAAGAGCTCGCCGTTGTCGAGGCCGAGCGCGATGCCGTCCGGCTGCAAGACGCGCGGCGGCTCGTGGGCGTGCACGAAAATGATCGGGCAGTGTCCGGCGCGGCTGTACAGCATCTCCTGGCGCTCGTAATCGATCTGCGCGTAAATCAAGCTGACGAACGCCGAGCTTTCGATGCTGCGATAGAGCGCGGCGTTGGCGTGAATCAGGATCTCGCGCGGCGAGTGATAAATGCGGCTGTATGATTCAATGATGCCTTTCATTTCGGCCATGTGAAACGCCGCGGCCGGGCCTTTGCCGGAAACGTCGCCGATGACGACGCCCAAGCGGCCGGGATATTCAAAGAAATCGTGGTAATCCCCGCCCACTTCATTGGCCGTGATGGCAATGGCCGCGACTTCGAGGCTCGGCAAGACCGGCATGCGCTTGGGAAGCAATTTCATTTGCGCGTCGTGCGCCACGCGCAGCTCTTGCGCCAGCCGTTCCTTTTCGAGGGACTCCTGCCACAAACGCGCATTGTCAATGGCAACGGCCGCCTGATTGGCAAAGGCCTGCAGCATGTCGCGGTCGAATTGATCGAAGCTCCACGGGTCGCGCTTGGCGGAGAAGAGCACCCCCAACGGCCGGCCCTTCGAGAGCAACGGCACGCCGATCAACGCGGCAATATTGCCTTTCCATTTTCTTAAATAGGCCGTGCGCTCGTCGGCTTCGATTTCGTTCACGAGAATCGGCTGGCGATGCTGGAAAATCCAGCCGGTGATCCCATGCTTGAGATCGAGATCGAGCGCCGCGCTTTCCTCTTCAGTGAGATTGATCGCGCCGGCGAGCTGCAGCTTGCCGCTTTTCTCGTCGAGCAATTCCAGCCACACCGCTTCGGCTTTGGTGACCTGCATGGCCTTTTCTGTGATCAGGCGCACGAGGTTGTCAAGTTCCAATTCGGAAATGATGCTGCTGCTCAACTCGCGCAGCGTTTGAATCTCGCGCATTTTCTCGTCAAACAAGCCGGCGGTGGGCAGTTGCAAGAGCAGCGTGAAGAGTGTCATGCCGCAGTAGATCGCAAAAAAAAGAAACGACGTCGAAACGAAGGAACTGAGCGCAATGCTGTATTCGGCGTAACGGTCGTTGCCAACCTCGCGCAACGTCGCAATCGTCAGCGCCAGCGCCACCGCGCTGAGCCAAAAGGTCGCCCATTTTTGCCGGCGATTCAGATGGCGAATCCAGGTGTGGCGTGAGCCGTTCAGCACCATAAAAAAGATCAAAATGAAAGCCAGGTTTTTGGCAATGGCGCCGCCGCTAAAGAAGTTCCCGAAGTTGATGCCGGCCACAATCCGATAGCCGATGTAAATGCCGCCGGCGATGACGAGCAGATAAAAAATTCGCGCCGTGTCGCGCTTGCTCTTGTAATAAATCAGGCTCCGCACTTGCGGCCACAACGCCAGCGTCAAAGAGGCCACCAACAAGCTGGCCACCGTGGTTGTGAAGAACAGGCGGGAAGAGTCAAAGAGCAGATTATCCGCATCATTTAGATTGCCAACGACTTTGGCCATGCCGATGAGAATGGTGATGGCGACGATGCCCCAAAACACGTGCGAGAGCGCGCGGGTGACGTTGCGTTTTTCGACGAGGCGACTGGCGGCCAGCGAGGGCAGCAGCAGGGCCATGCCCGCCACCAGCAGAAAATCGCGCAGACGATAGATAAACGGCGGAAATTTGCCGACGACGAAAAACGCGCTGTCGAGTAAAAAAATCGACACCGCCGCGACACCAAAAACCAACAACGCAAAAGGGAGCGGCACCGGCCGTCGCAGGCGCCGCCATAATCTGCGTAAAAGACTTAGGGATAGCTCACGCGTATCGCTTTTGCGTGTATGCGGCGAAGGCGACCCGCCGGCCAGCACAATGGTTTGGGTCGAAGTTTGCGTCGAGGTGCTTTCGGCTTTTTTTCGTTTGGGCATAAATTTTAACACTGAACTTAGGGACGAACGCGGACATTACGAATTTGATCGCGACGAGACGCTTGAGCCTGATGTCCTCGGCCTTGTAGACGACGCCCATGCCGCCTTCGCCGGGCTTGGCGAGGATTTTGTAGTGAGAAATGGTTTGGCCGATCATAGCTTCTTCAGCCTCGGAATTTTTGTAAAAAACTTACTCTTGCTTTTGACCATGTTTTTTCGTAATATTATTCATTAACGTATCCTAAGCTATGAGAAAATTTGCAAATTTTTTTGAGATGCGCAAAACATGCAAAACATTGCTGATCAAACAAAATCAAGGGGAATCATGGTCAACGATCAAGCTATTCGTTTATACAAGGAAATTGCCGCGTTGAGCATGCAACAACAATTGTACATTTTGAACCGTCTATTCATGGACACATTGCGCGTCTTATCTGGCGAGCGCCATCTCGACATCAACGGCCTTCGTGGTCTTGGCAAAGAGATTTGGCAAGGCCTTGACGCGCAAGAATATGTTAATCGGGAGCGGGATTCGTGGGCATAGAACAAGTTTTGAATTTGCACACGCACTGGGTGATTGATACCGCTCCGATCATTTATTATATCGAGGAGCATCCGAAGTATTTGCCCCTCGCGGATCGGGTTTTCCCCAGACTCAGCAGTGCCAGCAACAGCATCTATGCCTTTTCATCTATTCTCACTTTGACCGAGGTGCTTCCTCACCCCTTGCGTCAAAACAATCATGACCTCGCTAAACGTTATCGGGATTTTCTTCTGCACTCGCGAAATTTCGTTTTGTTTCCCGTTGATGAAATCATTGCCGAGCGCCCCGCAGAAATTCGGGCGCAATACCAGTACCGGACGCCCGATGCCATACAACTGGCGACGGGGATGGAACACAATGCAACTCTGTTTATCACAAATGACAAGCGCCTGAAGAATTTCCCAGATTTAACCATTCTGGTCTTAGATGATTTTCTGGGCCAAACGCCAACTCCGTAGTCCGCTTTGCACTCTGACTTTTCTCTATGCTTTTCGCCCTTCTTCAACCCTCGCCTCACCACCATTGCTCCAACAGTGCCTTCGCTACTTGCAGATCTGCCGTGTCAAAGCCTTCGATGAACCAATTGTATCTCACATTCAAATTCGGAGCTTGCCTCATATAAGCTTTTGCAGCCATCTTTTGAAAAATACGTCGCTCAAAGCAATCAACCCATTTTCGCGCTCGACGAGACTTTTTTCGATCAGCACGGTGAGCGCTTTTTGCACGGAAGAGGCTGCGCCCAAACCGTGTTCCATGAGAAAGCGTTGAGAGAAAATCTTTTGCTGTTTTGGCTCGGAGGCGTTGGCAAGAGCCAGAAGCAGCGCCTTTTGTTTGCGGGTTAAGCCGTCCCACAGGGCGAGATACAGGGAACGTTCACGTTCGAGGACACCGTCTACAGCGTTGGCAATATCTCTTTCGTCGATTTCAGGCTTATCGATGCAGTCATCCCAGAGCACGTGACAAAGCAATTGCACGTAATAAGGATGACATTCGGCGATTTCGACGATTCGTGCCGCAATTTTTTTTGAAATTCTAATCTCGCCCTGGCGAAATTTTGACAGAATGAATGGCACCAACTCTTCTTGCGGAATCCTTTTCAGCGGCAGATGTTTTCCGCTCTTATAAAAAGGGCGATTGGGATCGGTAAACATCGGTTCCAGCAAGTGCCGTTTGCTGCCGAGAAAAACGTAACTGACGTTGCGATGGCTTTGAAAAGCCGATCGCATCGCCTTTTCGATTTCGTCGTCTTCGTACTGTAAAATCTCCTGAATCTCGTCGAGCACGACCACCGCATTCATGCCGTGCTGATCCGCATATTTTTTGACCGCTGCCAGCAAGTCGTTGAGATAGAGGGAGGCGCGTTTCGTCCGGTCGTAGTCGAATTCGAACTCCGGCGTGCCCGCCTCGCCCTTGATGACGATCTTCGGGATAAGACGCGGAAACAGCTCTTTCAAGGTCTTGAGCTTTGCCTCCACTTTGCCGGTTAGCGCCTTGGCGATGGCGGTGGCGTAAAGCTCGAGAAACTTTTGCTTGGAAACGGCGGGATAGAGATCGACGTAAACCGAAACCGTGCGCTTGTTGTCCAATTTTTTCATCACCTGCTTGATGAGCGAAGTTTTGCCGTACCGGCGGGGCGAAAAAATGATCACGTTCACGCCGTTGTCGATATCGCGAATCAGCTCCGTGATCTCGCTCTGCCGGTTACAAAAAGCTTCGTCGGCCGCTTCTTCGCCATAGACGAAAGGGTTGCGCATAAAAACTCTTTGAGCAGTCAAATTATCCAATTAGCGTAATGCCAATCAGATAAAATATGCATTCGTATTAAAATCAAAGCAATTTTATTTCGCGGATAATTGCGACTAAAGTGTTTGTTACCCTATTTGTCGGACTCCGCCGCCTTTCGCAAAACAAGAAAAGCCTCTTTCAGAGGTTGACCAACCGAACTATCTGGTTCTGCCAAAACAAGGCTTTGATAGATATCTAAAAATTTGGTACGGTAGCGGTGGAAAAAGTGAAGGAAATGCCTGACAAAGCCGATGCAGTCCAAAACAGCAATCTCAAAGCCTGATTTGTCGTAGACGCTCTTGGCGTACTGATTGATTTCGTCCTCAATGACGTCGGTTGTGATGAAAATGTAGTTGTCGACTCGGTATTCAAGCGTCGCAATTTTTCTGATGGCGTTTTCAATGTCAACGATTGTCACTCGCTTGTCTTTCATTTCATAGCAGGTAATAATCCGGTCGTCGTTGATTAAAGTTACCTCGACATCGCCGATTGATCCGGTCTGGCTATCTGCGGCGGTGTGTGATTGAAGCGGCAGGGCAGTCTCGCCAATATGCTCCTTGACAGCGAGATAAGCGGCGGCAACCATTAAGACGGGGAGCCTGCTCGAATTCTTGCTGCTGAGGTGTTGCTGAAGAAGGTTAACGATTTGTTCGGAAGACAATGGCAGCGCGTCTTCAGAGTGTTTCAACTCTCGGAGAAGCTGTTGCATCCTCCCTTCATTTTCACTTTTGATGACAAGCAGGAAGCGAATAGTTTCCTTGAGAGCGTTGGCCGGGTTAACTTTTCCACGTTGCACTAGGTCGGGCAACTCAAGAGCATTGGAATAGACTTGGCGTGGCCTGCCAACAAAAATCAAAGCCGTCGTTAGCTTGCGGTCGATATTTCTAAAAGCCGGAGTTAGAAAGGCGGTAGTCGAATTGGTGGGGAGCTTGTGTTTGATTACAAAGGGTTCGACAAATTGTTCGTCGTAAGCACGCCCAGAATAAGTGCCTTTGCCACCAATTTCAGTATAGGGTTTTCTGATGTCTACTTTGGGGTTATCCAGTTTTCCAAGCAGACAAGCCATCAGGAAGCGGATTGGAGCCTTGTTGGTGAGACAGCGACAAACGAACTCAATCTTAGCACGAAGATTATCGTCGCCAATAAGACTCTTATCCGGATTGGCTCGCACATCTTTGTAGAATTTTTCCAAAATCGCTGCAGGGTTTTTCATTGAAAAAGAGTGTAGGCATTCTTCAACTTGAGAATATCATAGTTGACCCAAAGAACTTCTTGGCGCTTGTCTTTGGTTGAATGAATTGTCTTGAGCGGGCTGAAATGCTTCCTCCACTTCGGTGAAGAATAAAGCTCGTCCATCAGATCACACTGGTAATTGGAAATAGCCGCCAATCCCTTCACGGAGTTCAAAACCTTGGCAAATTGACGATGTTCCTCGTCGGCCATTTCATAACCATAAGACTTCGTATCTCCTCTGGTACCGTGAACGTACGGTGGATCACAATAGAAGAGGGTTTCCTTGGAATCATAGAGCCGGATCACATCGATAGCGGGACGATTCTCAATTTGTACGCGCAGAAGCCTTTCGGCAATAAATGCCAAATCTTCGATGCCACCAAGCCAGCGGCTGATAACACCGCTCATTCCGTTTCTGCTCGTGTTTTTGCAGTTCGCCCACCGGCCTACAGTTGCTGTCTGTGCCAGACCCGTTCTGACTTGACGGGCACGTACATAGAAGCGCCTTGCTCGTTCAAAGGCGGACAGGTTGGGATCCAATTGGCAGGCTTTTGCAAACTCTTCTCTTGAGAATGGTGTTAAACCGATTGCCTCTATTAATTTTGCCTTTTCTTCTCGTAGCACCTTGAAGAAATTGACAACTTCACCGTCAAGATCATTGTAGGTTTCGACCGGTGAGGGTTGTCTGTTAAGCAAAATTGCTGCCGAACCACCAAAAGGCTCACAATAATGAGAGCATTCCGGCAACAATGGGAGAATCCAATCGAGATGAGAAAATTTCCCGCCATACCAACCGAAGGCGATTAGCTTCCGAGAGGTTTTGAGTTGCGATATGGGTGCGGGAATTCTTCTTGCTCCTTCTCTGAAAGCCATTATGATTTCTTTCTGTAATGGGTAACGGGGTTTTGGTCGCATTAATATATTAAATTAACAGAACACTTTCAAGTCTGAAGATTTATAGTCAGCAACCAGCTCACACCACCCGCACCACCACCATCGTCATGTCATCGTGCTGGGGCGCATTGCCGGTGAAGCGCTGCACCGCGTGACGGGCTTGAATAATAGCTTCCTCGCTTGAGCCGGCGGCGCCGTTGGCCAAACTTTCAATTACACGTGTTTCGCCAAATTCTTCTTTTTGGCCGTTCATCGCTTCGGTAAAGCCGTCGGTGTAAAACACAAAAACGTCGCCGCTATTTATGACCACCGTTTGCTCTTGAATGTTGCGGCGAAAAAGTTCGCCGTGCTCCAGGCCGAGCGCAAAGCCTGGCGGCGAAACGAGGATGGCGTTGTGCTCCCGGTGGCTAAGCAGCAAGATCGGGTTGTGGCCGGCGCGCGCGGAGGTGAAGGTACGCAGTTCCAAATCAAACACGCCGTAAACCAGGCTGACGAAAATGCCGCGGTCGACGTTCTCGTAAAAAAGCTGGTTGGCGCGAATCAGCGCTTGCGCCGGAGAGAGATTTTCCTGAATGGAAGATTTGATAATGCCCTTGGCGAGCGTCATATAAAACGCCGCCAAAATCCCCTTGCCTGACACATCGCCGACGAGCACGCCGAGACGATTGGGGCCAAGCTGCACAAAGTCGTAATAGTCGCCGCCGACTTCAGTGGCGGGAATGCAAAGCGCCGCAATGTCCAATCCTTTTACTGTGGGAAGCCCGCGCGGCAGAAATTTGAGTTGCACCTGCCTGGCGATTTCCAACTCTCGCTTCATCCGCTCTTTCTCCGCGAGGCGATCGAGATAATCGGGCTGCAAAACGCGCGTATCGATTTTCGTGCGGCCATAGCGTTGAATGATTTGGCCGCCCGCAATAAAAAGCAGGGGCAGCATGATGAGAAGCCCACCATGAATCGGGGCGATGGTTTTGCCGGCGTGCAAAAAACTGAATCCGTGCATGAGCAAAGGCAACGATAAAGCCGCCGCGACAGTCGTCAAAAAGTCAAATCGCAAATAGAGCAACGTCAACGCCAATCCCAATAGAAAATTGATGGCAAAAACAAAGCTGAACGGCGACCATTGGATTAAAGGCAAAGGATTCAGCGCTGAGATTAATGCCACCATGCCCGCGATTAACCAGGGCTTTTGGAAGAAGCGTGATATGAAGGAAACTAAAAACAGGCGATAGGCCGCTTCGGCAAAAAGGGCGAAATAAAGACTTTCACCGAACGCGCTTAACGACGGCACGAAAGCGGAATAAACAACGAGCGCGTCCATTTCGGTTTTCGGATTGAAATAGGCCTGCACCGGCGCGGCAAAACGATTGATAAAAACGGTGAGGCCGGCGAATAAAATCAAGCTCCAAGCGGCGCCTCGCCATAGGCTTCCTCCGACGGGCCGAAACCACCAATGGCCATGCTGGGCGGCCTCGAAGCTGAGCAGACGATCTTGCCCGAGGTTGCGCATCAAGCTTTCACCCGTGCCATAAAGAATCGCAAAACCAAGAACGACAAAACCCGGCGCGAGAACGGCTTTAAGAAGCTGAACGGAGAAAGTGATGGTGGCATCGGTTAAAAAAAACAAAACGAGGCCAATGGCGATCAAGATACCGGCAGGCAACCCGGCTTTAAGGCTCAGCTCATCGGCGCGGAGTTTTTTGATGAAAAAGAAACCGACGGCGATAATGAGCAGAAAAAACGTCAAAGCCTGCCCCAGAAGCTGAAACGTCCAATCAGATTTGTCGGCGGCAGCTATCGGCGCATACGTCAACTGCCAACGTTGCACGTGTGCGCCTTGAATCACCGCCACAAGCTGAGCTTTCAAGCCGACGATGGGAGCAGGCACTTTCCATATAAAAGTATGATCGAGGCGCGCTTTCTGTTTCGTCATTTGGGATTTTTCAAGCACGACCCCCTCCGTATCGGCCAACACCGAAAAAGGAATGAGACTAAGAGCCAACGCTTGCGCTTCCTGTGGGCTGAACGTCGTGGTATCCTGCTGATATTCTTCGTAGGTATCAAACGACAGCAAGCGGCCATGGGTGTCCAATTGCACGCGGGCTTCGCCCACCAGATGTTTCACCAAAGCCTTTGTCACGTTTTCTTCTGAAGCGCCGGCGCTTAGAATATTTTTCAAGAGCGACGGTTTGCCATAACGCACGTTCCAGAAAAAGGCGGGGAGGTTGCGGCTGAACAGGCGATTGGCTTCGGCGGCGCCAAAATTCACCTGGCCGAAAGCAAGAAGTGAATGATTGGGGCGAAAATCGACAACCGGCTCCAAGCCTTCGTGTGCAGCCTGAATTTGTTCTAAAATAATCTCAGCTTGACGGATGATCTCGCGGCGGGAATGAGTGCCCTGCAAGCTCGCCTGCGGATAGGTTTTCGGAAAAAGCCAAAACGCCGCCAGCAATCCCGCGCCGGCAAGCGCGAGCAGCCAAAACTCCGAGTATCGGCGATTTTTCATACCTTATAAATTGGCATTACAAAAGTCAAACCCCGATTTTCCTTCAGTTGTTGAAATCAATTGGGTGGCGGTTTTAGCCTTACGATGCAAAATCGGGGTCATAGTGTCGTATCGACTTCGACAGGAAAAGAAATTCGACCGTAGGCTTCAAGGATTTGGCCGTTCGCTGAAATGCGAACCAGCCTGTTGTTGCCGAAATCGGCAACCAGACACGAGCCGTCATGGGGGTTCGCCGCCAGGCTTTCCGGTATATCGAACCCGGTCGTGGAAAAGCGCAGCGCGCCGTCCGGCGCTAATTTGACGATGCGGCTGTCGCCGGCTGCAGTTGAGTAATCGATCAGCCAGCAGCCGCCGGTGACTTCGTCGGCAGACAAACGATAAACGAAACGGAACGTTGGCGAAGAGAGCGTTTCTAAATTGCCTTGGGCATCGAGCCGGATCACGCGCGTGCCGTCGGCGACCCACACTTTGCCCGTGCGTTCATCAATGTCGATGTCCCGCGGCCGTTGCAGGGAAAGATTGGCTCGACGACGCAGCGCGCCGGTTTGAGAGAAAATGAACACGCGCAGGCTGTCGCGGCTGAGCGCCCAGACCTCACGAGTTTGCGGATGCACCGCCAGCGCCACGATTTTTTTGTAGGCCTCGTTTTTCATGGCGCGCGTACCGTCGCTATTAAATTTCATCAGGCCGTTGGCCAACGTATCGGCCACCCAAACGCTGCCGTCCGATTTGTCCACCGCCAAGTCAGCCGGGCCATCAATACGATCGAAGCGTCTCACGTTGCGACCGTTCATATCGACACGTCCAAGCTCGCTGCCATGGAATTCTTCCAAAACCCAAACATAGCCGCGCTGGGCGTCGATTTGCAAGCGGAAGGGACTGAAAAAAGCGCCGGAGCGCAGAATTTCGTGCCTGCCGTCGTGCGTCAGCTTGATGAGATCGCCGGAGCGGCCATCAGCAACCCACGAGAAGGTCGGGCCGGGCGTAATCGTCACCGCCTCCGTTAGTGGCGATTCAAAGTTGGGCGCGAGCGCGGAGAGGCGGTAGCTGCGCGTGGTGTCAAACTTGGCGCGGACTTCACGATAAGAGGAAATTCCCGGCGGCGTTTGGGCGATGGGGGAGAAGCTGGTTTCTCCTTGCAACTGGCGGTAAATTTGAAAACCGCTCAAATCGCGCAAGTCGATGCGATCCCATTGCAACTGCACGGTGTCGCGCATCGAGATCACATTCAAACCGGTTGGCCTGCCCTGCGTGTTGGGATTCTTCGGATCGAGCGGATTGAGCCGGGCCCGATCCGAGCAACCAGTAAGTAGAATGATGACAAAACTACAGCACAAAACGACAGCGGCAAACCGGCCTTTTATAAAATTCAGCAAAAATGCTCTCGGACAAATTGAAGGCATAGAAAGTGTCAGATTTTTGAGAAGAGCCGTGTTTAGGAGGATCGAAAATAACGTTTGCGAAGATAGAATAGCCGACTTATTCTATCCCGCCTCCTTAAAGGCTACGCCTGAAAGGTAATCAATTTGGACGGGGAAGTCAAGGGGCAAGTTGAAAAGCAAAGGGCAAAAAGCAAAAGGCAAAAAGCCGTTGCTTTTTGCCTTTTGCCGTTTTCTTGTTGCCGTTCATTTACGCCACGGCTTCAAAATTCTGCGCCAAAATTTTGGTGCCGTCCTGAAAGAGCACTTCGATTTTATTTTTGGTAAGCACTTTGGTGATCACCCCTACACCAAAAGTTTTATGACGAATAGCCGGGGTCTTGCTAAATTCGCCGGAAAGGGCATAGTCTATAACTAGCTGATCTTCAATCTGGCCAACTAATGTTCCCCAGTCTTTTTTGCCACGAGAAGCGCGCGGTGTCGTGCTCGTGCGCCGCCGGCTGGGGGTTGTCACTGCAACTTTGACCTTCTCCGCTCCCTGCGGCGCTTTGTAGGCATGATATCCCATGCAAGTTTTGCACATCACCTTGGTAATCTTGCCGTTTTTGACGGTGGTGACGGTGTGCCACGTATCGTTTTTGCATTTCCCACAATAAGCTTCGATATCTTTGCCAATCAGGGTATCGGTAGATTCACTACGCATGGGTTAAATCTCCTTCTAAAAAAGTTTTCTCCCTGCGGGCGCGGCTGGCGGTTAAACGCCCCGCTCGGCGGGATTTTTAATTGCTGCGAATGTTTTTAATACTTTATTTTAAGCAAAATTTTTGAAAAAACCAAGCAAATATTTAGTTATTTTACCGGTTTTATGTTTGCCGAAAAATGGGTAGCGGCGCTTGCTTTTGCGCCAAAACTTTGTTATTTTTGCAAACGCTGACTTAATCGAGAGCCGTCGAAAAGTTTTTTTCGTTGCGGTTCCCTTTTCGTTGCAAGTTACTTTTAAGATGTTAATTTTCGTTGTAAATTTCAACCGTGAGAGAGGATGATGGAGCTTACTGCTGCGTTAAAATTGCCGACCGTTTTGCCCGCCGAAATTTTAAAAATTCTGCACGGCGATCACAACGATCCATTCGCGATCCTGGGAATGCATGCGGTGGATTGGAACGGCCAAACCGGCATTGCGGTGCGCGCGTTTTTGCCGGATGCCCAAGCCGCCCAACTTGTCGAAATGGGCGCAAGCGAGCAACTTCACCCGATGGCGCAAATCGAAGGCTCGGAATTTTTCGAGGCGGTTTTTCCGGAGCGGCAGAAAATGTTTCGCTATCAACTTGAGATCACCGATTTTTCCGGGCGCGTCCGGCGCTTTGACGATCCCTATGCTTTCCGGCCCGTGCTCGGCGATCTCGATCTCCATCTCTTTGGCGAAGGCAACCATCTCGAAATCTACGAGAAGCTCGGCGCCCACATACTGACCATCGACGGCGTGCGCGGCGTCTGTTTCGCCGTTTGGGCGCCGAACGCACGGCGAGTGAGCGTGATCGGCAATTTCAATCAGTGGGATGGCCGCCGGCATCCCATGCGCATGCACCCCGGCGCCGGCGTCTGGGAAATTTTTATTCCCGGACTCGGCGAAGGAGAAATCTACAAATACGAGATTAAAACCCGGCAGGGTCTGCTGCGAACCAAAACCGATCCGTATGCATTTCGCATGGAATTGCGGCCCAACAACGCGGCGGTGGTGCAGCGTCTCGATCATCTCACCTGGCATGACGAGAAGTGGATGGAGCAGCGTCGCGCCACCACTTTGTTTGAAAGACCGCTGGCGATTTATGAAGTCCATCTCGGCTCATGGCGGCGCAAAGTAGAAGAGAATAACCGTTGCCTCAATTATCGCGAGCTGGCGCACGAGCTGGCGCCGTATGTCAAAGAAATGGGTTTCACGCATGTCGAGCTGATGCCGGTGATGGAGTATCCGTACGATCCCTCATGGGGTTATCAAGTGACCGGATATTATGCGGCAACCGCTCGCTACGGCGCGCCGGAAGATTTTGCCTATTTTGTCGATTATCTGCACCAACACGACCTCGGCGTGATTTTGGATTGGGTGCCGGCGCATTTTCCGCGCGATGATTACGCCTTGCGCCTCTTTGATGGCACCGCGTTGTACGAGCACGAAGATCCACGTTTGGGCGAGCATCCGGATTGGGGCACGTTGGTGTTCAACTATGGCCGCCACGAGGTGCGCAATTTTCTCGTCGCCAACGCGCTCTTCTGGTTCGATAAATATCACGTCGACGGCTTGCGCGTGGATGCGGTGGCCTCGATGCTGTATCTCGATTACTCGCGGCAGGCGGGGCAGTGGCTGCCGAACAAGTACGGCGGCCGTGAGAATCTCGACGCGATTGATTTTCTCCACAGACTCAATGAGGTGATCCACGAACGCTTCCCCGGCGCCATGATGATCGCGGAAGAGTCGACGGCGTGGCCGATGGTGTCGCGGCCGATCTACCTCGGCGGCCTCGGCTTCACATTCAAATGGAACATGGGGTGGATGAATGATTTTCTCCGCTACATGAAAGAAGACCCCATCCATCGCAAGTACCATCAACACTTGGTCACCTTTTCGATGATCTATGCGTTTACGGAGAATTTCATTCTCGTGCTCTCACACGACGAAGTGGTGCACGGCAAGCGCGCGCTGCTCGACAAAATGCCCGGCGATCTTTGGCAGCGTTTCGCCAATTTGCGCGCGGCGCTGGGTTACATGTACGGCCATCCCGGCAAAAAACTGCTGTTCATGGGCGGCGAGTTCGGCCAATGGTGGGAATGGAACCACGCTGAGAGCATTCATTGGCATCTGCTCGAGCACGAGCCGCATCGGCAATTGCAAAAGTTCGTTAAAGACCTCAACCGGCTTTACCGCCACGAGCCGGCTCTATACGAAGTGGATTACTCCTGGGAGGGTTTTCAGTGGATCGATTTTCAGGATCAGGACGCCAGCTTGATTTCATTTTTCCGGCGCGGCAAGAACGCCGATGACGTTTTGGTTTTTGCCTGCAATTTCACCCCGATCCCGCGCGCCAACTATCGCATCGGCCTGCCACTCCCCGGTTTCTATCAAGAAGTCTTGAACAGCGACTCCGCGCATTATGGCGGCAGCAACATGGGCAACAGCGGCGGCGTGACCGCCGAAGCAGAACCTTGGCACAATCAACCCTTTTCCGCCGAGATCACCTTTCCGCCTTTGGCCGTGGTGGTGTTTAAGAGAGCTACGATTTGATTTTTATTCGGAATGCAGGGCTATTATTAGTCCCCCCCACTTCAAGTTGAGTGATTTTTGTGTCGTCGTTTATCGTTTCCGGCTGCTTTTGCGCCGCTGATAAAGCCGCTCGGTGAAACCGCCTTCTTTTTCGAAGGCCGCGGCTTGAGCGGCGAGTTGGCGTTTTAAAAGAGAGAC
>JAKEEU010000325.1 GCA_022616415.1 Candidatus Zhuqueibacterota bacterium
GCGAGCGTTTTTCAGCGAAGCAATCCTTTGAAAATCAAGAGATTGCTTCGGCAAAAAGCGCCTCGCAATGACTGTAATTTTATCCCTTAACGAGTATAGTTACCCTAACACGGAGAACGCATTATGAGGACACCATCATGGCACCGGCTCGTGTGCGCCTTCGCGGCTTCCAGCTTGATTGCCGCCGCGGCGCACGCACAAGAAGACCCCGGCAAGCTGTTCACTTATTTTCAGGAACTTTATAATCGCCACGATAAAAATCTGAGCGAGTTTTTGATCGGCGAGCTTAGCCAGTATGTCGCGCGCTTTCCGGAGGGCGAAAAAGCGCCGGAAGCGCAATATCTGCTGGCCAAAGTTTATCAGGAAAAAAGCGATAAGCACAAGGCTTTGGCGGCTTTTTTGAAGGTCATGTCGCTTTATCCCAATGCCGATAGGAAGCAGGAGGCGGCCAATGAAGCGCGCCTCATCATCACCGCGGACAACGTTTACAAAGAGAAAAGGGCAGCGTTGCTGGCCACTCTCGAAACGCCTCCCGCTGGAGAAAGTCCGGCTGATCTTTATTTCCACTATTTGAATCGTCTGATGGCGCTCGGCAATAACGAGGTTGCGAATTTGATTTTGGATGACGCGCGGAAGTTTCTCATTCAGTTTGCGGAAGACACGCGCCAGGACTCGGTGTTGCTCGCCATCGCCGAAGTATATGGCAGGAAGGGCGACAAGCGCGAAACCGAGGCGAGCTATTTGCGCCTGGAGTATTGTTTTCCGGAAAGCCCGCTGCTGCCCTACGCGCGTTACAGCCGCGGCGTTGTTTTCTCCAAAGAACTGGGCGATCACAAACGCGCGATCGAAGTTTTGGGCACGGTGGTGGCCGAGCATCCGCAAAGCGAGTATGCCGCCACGGCTCAATTCAAAATAGCGGAGATCAAACGGGAGAAGCTCAAAGATTACGCCGGCGCGGTCGCCGATTACCGCAAGCTCATCGAGAGCAAAGCGGACAGCACGAAGGCGGTGGAGGCGCTATGGGCCATCGCCGAGATCGATGCGGATAATTTGAAAGATTATAACGGCGCTATTCAAGCCTACAACGAGATCGTGGAAAAATATCAGGGGGATAAACGCGCGGCCAGCGCCATGGAAAAAGCCGGCGACATTTACAAAGACAAGCTCGCGGACTACGGCAAAGCCGCGGAGCAATATGCCAAAATCGCCGAGGTGTTTCCCGACTATGAAAAGGCACCGGACTTGCTGCTCAAGGCCGGATCGGTTTGCGAGGAGAAGCTGAAAGACTATCGGCGCGCGGCTGGATATTACAGGATCATCTTCGAGAAATTCCCCAACCACAAAAGCGCGGGCGAAGCGAAAAAAAGAATTGAGAAAGCCCAGAAAAAGTCCGGCGAATGAAGGCTTCAGCTTATGTCATCGTGGAACGATCTTTTTTGTTATTAAGTACAGTGCGAGTGTCGAAAAAGATACTTCCAGTATCACGTGTTACTTAAAAGTTTGAAAGTAGAAAGCTGTCATTCCGAACGAAGTGAGGAATCTTTGTTGAACTTCAACTCGCCAAAGATTTCTCGCTACGCTCGAAATGACAAATGGCCCAAATGGCTTAAACTCATCGCCGTCACCAGGCGAACCGTATCAGATAGCAGAGGCCCAGCAATATAGGCCTCTGTGTCCGATGTTTTTTTGTTTCTTCATCACGCAGCCGGCGAGGCCCGCATGCCCCTTTTATCCTGCCCAACTTGCCAAAGGCACCACTCCTACGCGGTTGAAGAATTGGCCGGACGATGCTTTATCTGCAAGTGTTGCCACACGGTGAATTTGTTGCCGTTGGCGATAAGCCCGACTTTCAAGCCCGGCGAAGCCAATCGATTTCAGAACGACCAGAACGACATTAATCATTGCTGCCAATAGCGGGTTATTTCCCCCAATCATTTTCATCACGTAGGGCTTTTCACCCGCTTCGGCTCGCGTGGCGTGCGCCGGGGCCACGCTTTAACACGTCATTAATGTTGACGCAAAACAAACATTTAAACTCAAACCAATCGGCGCGTTACTCTTTGGCATGAATATTGAGATAACTGAATTGAAGTCGTGCAATACAAACAGCGTTAGACGTTCGATGATTCAACATCTGTGATGCCGCAACGGCGTTTAATCGAAATGAGGTATTGAAGGAAATACTGCTTGCACTACGCGCTCACGGCTTGGATGTATCTTTGCAATGCCGGCGGCCATTGGGTTTCTCATCCGTGATGTGCATCAGGCCGCTGGCTTTTTTGTGCTTGCTTTTTGCAAATTCCAAATATATATTTTGCCACATCGAAGTTCCATTTTTAGCAACAACGATTTCCCCAAATCAGCTCATGAGGAGGAGTGGATTATGTCCATGCTCAAAGAGTTTAAAGAGTTCGCGATGCGCGGCAACGTCGTGGACATGGCCGTCGGCATCATCATCGGCGCCGCCTTCGGCAAGATCGTCAGCTCGCTCGTCAGCGATGTGATCATGCCCGCGATCGGCCTTCTGCTCGGAGGCGTTGATTTCAGCGACAAATTGATTACGCTCAAAAATGCCGTTGGCGATATCCCTGCCGTCACGCTCAAATATGGCGTCTTCATCAATACGGTGATTGACTTCGTGATTGTCGCGTTCGCCATTTTCATGATGATTCGCGCCATTAATCGTCTTAAGAGAAAAGAAGAAGCGCCTCCGCCCGCGCCCACGACCAAGGAATGCCCGGAGTGCCTGATGACCATTCCGATCAATGCCAAACGCTGCGGGCATTGCGCGGTGGTGCTGAAATAGTTTTTCCTTAAAACCAAGGAAAGGAGAAAAGTACCATGCTTTACACAATCTTGATCGGCCTGATTGCCGGCGCGTGCGCCAAGCTGCTCATGCCGGGCAAAGACCCGGGTGGTTTCATCGTCACCATCTTGTTGGGCATCGGCGGCGCTTTTCTCGCCACCTTTCTCGGCAAAACGGTTGGTTGGTATGAGCCTGGTCAAACCGCCGGTTTCATTGGCGCGCTTGTCGGCGCCGTATTAATTTTGTGGATTTACCGAGTGGTTCGAAAAAAGAAAGCCGCCGCCGCCGCTTAAAGAGGCACGCGCGCCATCTCGCACATCATCTTGATCATTTTTGCTCTCGTGCTGGCGATGGGAATGTCGTGGTCGCACCTCACTCGCCGGCTGTCAGGGCAAATCGATACGGATCAAATCGCTTAGCGGCAAACCCTGTATTTGTAGCGTAACCAAAAAATCAATAACAGTGGTCCGACGATCTCGCGCGTTTATGGTGACTCTTCCTGCCCCTCATTCGTCACCCCCAGTCGGGCCACTTTTTTTATTTCAACACAAACAGCCTGCCGGTTCACATTTGCAATTCCCATTAATTATCGCGTGTTCCGCCAGCGGAACATAGTGAGTTACTCATCATCAAGCTGAAGAGGAGGAGGTATGAAAAATTATCTCGTCGAATTTATCGGTACTATGTTTCTCGTGTTGGTGATCGGGCTGACCGTTATTGACGGGGCGGGCGCGCTCGCGCCGCTGGCGATTGGCTCCACGCTCATGGTCATGGTTTATGCCGGCGGGCACATTTCCGGTGGACACTATAATCCGGCGGTCACGCTCGCGGTGTGGTTGCGCGGCAAATGTCCAACGAAAGACGTTGCGCCTTATATGGCCGCGCAGGTGTTGGGAGGTATTGTCGCAGCTTTGTTGGTGAGCTTTTGCAAGCCAAACGCGCAAGTGTCGGCGAGCAGTCCGGACGTCGCGAGAGCGTTGCTGGTCGAGTTGTTGTTTACTTTCGCGCTCTGTTACGTGGTCTTGAATACGGCCACCTCGAAGAAAAATGCCGGCAATTCGTATTACGGCTTGGCCATCGGTTTTACCGTAGTGGTCGGCGCGTTTGCCGGCGGCGCGATCTCCGGCGGGGCCTATAATCCGGCTGTGGCCGTCGGCATCAGCGTCATGGGCCTGAGCGCGTTGCCCAACATTTGGATTTTTTTGGTGGGAAATTTTGCCGGCGGCGCGCTGGCTGCTGTTGTTTATAAAATGGCCAATCCGGAAGAGTACGGCAAGTAGCCGCTTTACAGCGAATTTGTAAAGGTATCCGGATTTGCCGAATTACCCGAAGGACAAAAGAATTTTATTGAAGATATCTTTGAAACGAAAAATCCCAACCGCTTTTAGTGGTTGGGATTTCTATTTCCTTAATCTTAACGTTTCTTTCCGCCGCCCATCACGGCGCCAAGCAAGCCACCCAAAAGCCCGCCGGTTTGCGAACTTTGACCGCCGCCAAGACCGCGCATAAAAAATCCGGCAACGTCATCCAGGACGTTGCCATCGCCGTCCTGATCGATTAACGCCGAGATGCCTTGGGAACCGGCGCCACCCGCATCGCGTTTCTGCGTCAAAAAGCCCAAAATGATCGGCGCCAGCATCGGGATGATTTTCATCGCCGTGTTGCGGTCGAGATTGAGATTCTGCGAGAGCAAATTGGCCGCTTGCACGCCGGATTCGCCGAGCAGCCCGCCCAGGCGCGGATCGGGATTTTGGTTCTCGGCCTGCATGCCGAACAAGCCGCCGATGTCGTCGAGTACGCTGGCGCTGCCGTATTTGTTCAAGATGTGATCGACGCGGGGCGCGCCGCCGCGCTCTTCCATCTGCCGCTTCAGTCCGCCGAGAATCATGGGCGCCACCTGCGGCAGAATCTGGCTGGCGGTGTTGGCGTCGAGGCCAAGCGTGGAAGCAAGCTGGTTGGAAACTTCGGGACCGAGCGCTCCCATCAACTCCTCGATGAAATTAGGCATCTTATTGTTTGCCCTTTCCGTTATGTTATTTTAAAGTATTAAATTTAGGTTTAGATTTTCATTATTTCCCCGCTGTGTCCGATGTGTTGAGCACAGCGGGGAGCTGATACCCGTCAGCAGTGGCGAAGGAGCCTGGCTAAATTATTAGTGCGCCGTCGCGCCCGCCGTTTTCTTCACGAAGCCGGAGTACAGGCCCCAAGCGCCGATCAGAAGATTGACGATCGTGGAGCCCCAGCCGGCGTTCATTTGGAGGCCGGCGAGATTGTTGACGCCAAAGGCGCCCAGCAAGCCGACCAAGCCGTTCAAACCACCGATCACCTGGGCGCCGGTGCGCTGCGCGTTTTGCGTGCCTTTGAAGCCGAGATAACTCAAGGCCGCGCCGGAAAGAACGTTGAAAACATTGCCGCCGGTTGCTTGGGCGCCCATCAGCCAGCCAAGAACGCTCGGAGCGAACTGGCCGAGAAGCCCGATTAACGTCTGAACGATACCGGCATACTTGGTGAAGTTTTGTAACATAACGCTTTCCTCCTCTCGGTTGGTTAGAAACCATTCAAGTTTGAATTGGCCTTTCCCGCCTCTAATCGGGCCGCAAGCAAGAATATGCCTTATCACGCTTGCTGTTGCTCGTTGATTTTTTCAGCCCGATAGCTGCTAGGAAAGCTATTTCAATATATTAAAATTCAGCCAAATGTCAAGCACGAAATGATTTCACCTGAAATGACGAATTTCACCTATTTTCATGGCAAAGGATATGCCGGACAAATCAGGTCTTGTCGGCACCCGTGAAAAAGATGCTTGTTTTTTAAATTTTTCCGATTATATTAGAGACGTTTGTCAAAAAGTTTTTATTTGCTGCCGGCGCGGTGGGGCAACCGGCGCATTTGGAGAGGGTGATTTCACCCGGCAGGCTTGTACCTGGAACTGTGCCGTCAGGGGGCGCGGCAGTGCTGAAACAGAAAAACATGCCGTTAATCCAAGTCGGCGCGTGGCAGGAAAGTTTCTTGCGCTTGGCATGGATATTGAAATCATCGGTGGCAAACTAATTTGTCACCAGGCTTTATATCGTAATTTAACGAAAGGAGAAGGGATCATGCTGAAAGAAAAATATCAGGAGCTGCTCGACTTGGGCACCAAGCTGCAAGTCAAAAACGGCGACGTGCGGGAAGAAGGCGGCAAGCTGCACATCAAAGGCACGACCACTTACCAGTATGAAAAAAACCAGTTGTGGGACAAAATTAAAACCTACCCGAACTGGGAAAATGAAATCGCCGCCGACATCAAAGTTGAGAAGACGGATATTTACGGCGTTTATACGGTCAAATCCGGCGATACGCTCTCCAAAATCGCCAAAGGGCATTTCGGCGATGCCAAGCGCTACATGGAAATTTTCAATCTCAACAAGGATATCTTGACCAATCCGGATTTGATCAAAGTCGGCCAAAAGCTTAAGATTCCCAACAAATAAGCGCCTGGGGGAAGAAGTGAAAGACGTTCGACAATTCGGCTGCTGATTTGAGTGTGCATCAAATTGCAGGAAAAGCGCATCCGGCATGCGGAGCCCCGCCGAGAGCGGGTCACTCCAATCTGCGAAATGATATCCCCTCTAAATTCCAGGCGCCGTCAGGCTTGGCAACGATGTTGCCGAGCCTTTTTTCTATCATCAGAGCTGAACTATATCCAACTAGTTTATGGAGAGAGGGAATTCGACATGAAGGGTCTATTGAAAATCGAAGGCGTGGGCGCTTCTTACTACCGCAAGCTGCAAGACGCCGGGATCAAAACGGCCGCGGCCTTGCTCGAGAAGGGCGCAACGCCGCAAGGCCGCCGGGAAATTGCGGCCGAGTCGGGAATCGGCGAACCGGTCATTTTGCGTTGGGTCAATCACGCCGATCTGGCGCGGATCAAAGGCGTCGGCGGCCAATACGCTGAGTTATTGGAAGCTGCCGGCGTCGACACCGTCATCGAGCTGGCGCAGCGCAACGCTGAAAATCTGCACAAACATCTGGCTGTTATCAATGAAGAAAAAAGGCTCGTGCGCAAACTTCCCAACCAATCCCAAGTCAACAATTGGATCAAACAAGCCAAAAAGCTGCCGCGGTTGATCAACTACTGAAAAGCATGAGGACTTTTTAAAAAATCCAAGAGAGGAAAAAGATGAAGAAACGACTAACGTGCATCCTGAGTTTGATCGCGCTCGGCGCTTTTGCCCAGCAGCCCGATACCACGAAAGCGAAAAGAACTTGGACGCACAGCCTGGCCGGAGGCTTGAATCTGACACAAATATCGTTTAACGACAACTGGGCGCAAGGCGGCGAAAATGCGCTCGCTTATGCGGTTAATTTGCTTGGCAAATCCGTTAATGACCTGCCCAAGACGAATTGGGCAACGTCCTATAAATTTGCCTTTGGCCAAACCAAGCTCGGCGGAGCCAGCATCCGCAAATCCGACGATAAGATCGATCTGGAAACCATGTTTACCTACAAGCACGGCTCCTATGTCAACCCGTACGTTGCCGCGACTTTGAAGACGCAATTTGCCAAAGGCTTCGATTATAGCACGACTCCCAAAACGGCTGTTTCAAAATTTTTCGATCCTGGTTATCTGACCCAGAGTACCGGTCTTGGCTACCAACCGATTCCGCAAATCAACACCCGGCTTGGCGCCGCGCTGCGCGAGGTGATTACCTCGGAATTTGTTGGCTACTCCGATGATCCCCAAACCGCAAAAATCGAAAAAACCAAAGTCGAAGGCGGCTTGGAGTCGGTCACGGAGGTCAATTGGCAGTTGCAGTCCAATCTTCTCTTTACAGGAAAGGTGGAGCTCTTCGATCCCTTTAAAGATCTTGAAAAGGTGGTCGTTCGTTCGGATAACACGCTTGCTGCCAAAGTGAGCAAATATGTCTCGGTGAATTTCAACGTGCAACTGATCAAAGAGCCGGGGGAAAAGGTGAGCCAAGGGAAGACCCAGGTCAAGCAAACCCTGGCCATCGGTTTGAGTTATACATTTTTATGAGGGCTGACAAGTGTGATTTCGCTGGATTTTGGCGCGTTCGTCGGATTGCAGATTTTTCACAATGGCGGAGGCGCCGTTTTTTTTTGCTTTAACTAATTGGGAGGATTTCCCCGATTATTGCTCCTGCCAACTCAATATTTTCAATTTTTTCATATCGCCAGATAAAAGCGCCCTCGATGATTCTGCAACTGAAGGACAAAGTGTTTATAAATTAAGTATAGTTTTACACAAAAAGTAAGGAAGCTTTTTTTTGACGCATATCATTCACCTCAATCATGCGACCATTCATTCTGCCACGCTACATCCTGCGGGAACACCTGGGCCCGTTCTGTTTCAGTTTCGCGATGATGACGCTGCTCTTTCTGCTCGATCTGGTTTTTCGCCATTTGAGCCGAATCTTGAGCAAAGGCCTGCCGCCCGCCGTCGTCATGGAATTTTTCGGCCTGAATCTGGCGTGGATCGTGGCCACGGTTGCACCGATGGCCGTTCTTACCGCCACCCTGATGGCCTTTGGCCGGCTTGCCGCCGACAACGAAATCACCGCCATGCAAGCCGGTGGCGTCAGCCTCTTGCGCCAGGCCATGCCGGTTTTCATTGCTGCTGCGGCGCTCACCGCCGGTTTAATTTGGTTCAACAACAACGTGCTGCCGGATTTTAATTACCGCGCCCGAGTTCTCGCCATGGATATCGCCCGCAAAAAGCCGGGGGTCAAAATCGAGCCGGGCGTCTGGTGCCACGAGATTCCACATTACGGCCTGCTGGCGCAAGCGCTTGAAGACAGCGCCGAGGTGACGAAAGCCTCCGCCTTGCTGATCAACGACAACAACCAGCCGGAGCTGCGGCGCACCATCTCGGCGCGTACCGGGTTGATCCAGGCCAACCCGAGTGAGGGCGGGCTCTCATTCACGCTTTTCAACGGCGAAATTCAAGAAATCAATTTGAACAAATTGGAAGAATTTCGGCGGCTGACATTCACCAAACATTCGCTGTCCATGCCAGTGGATGAAACCATGTTTTTTTACCGCAGCGAATCCGACCTCCGCACCGACCGCGAAAAAAGCGTCACCGCCATGTGGCAAGAGGTGGAGGAAAGCCGCGCCGCGACGGCAAGGCTCGCACAAAAGATCAATTCCTTGGTGGGCGCCGATCTTGAGAAACATTTTGGACAATCCTTCGGCCTCGGTTTCGATAGTCTCGCGTTGGCGCCGGCAAAATCAAAGGCCGGGCTTTTATTGGAGCAGAAAAGCTCGTTGCGCCAAATCAGCGATCTGCTCGCCAATTTGCAACACCTGCAACGCAACGCTCAAAAGCTGCTGGTTGAAATTCACAAGAAGTATGCGATCGCGGTTGCCTGTCTCGTCTTTGTTTTGATTGGCGCGCCCTTGGGCGTGTTGGCGCGCCGCGGCAGCTTGGCCACCGGCACCGCACTCAGTCTTGGATTCTTCCTGCTCTATTGGGCCTGCCTCATCGGCGGAGAGGATTTGGCGGATCGAGAAATCGTTTCGCCGTTCATGGCGATGTGGTCGGCCAATTTTCTTACCGGCGGATTCGGCTTCTCGGTATTTCGCCGCATCGCCACCGGAAAATTTGCGCCACGCTCGCTCCGGGTGGAAAGCTGGTTCAGCCGTTTTTCGTTCCGCAATCTCTTTGGCATATTTCGTCGCCGGCGGAGAACTCGCGATGAATCCCTGTATCGGCTAAACCGATACGAGCCGGTGGAGATGGAAACGCGAAGGTTGGTTTGGGGCTCGGAAGGGGAAGATAATAACAACGACGTGGCCGTTTTGCCCACCATGTGGCCTAACGAGAACCAGCCCGCCGCGCACGAGGGGATGTCTACGAGCGCGCCCACCGTTTCTTCTTCACCGCTCGCGTTCACGCCGGTCGCCGAAATCCTGAATCAATTTACCAATCGCATTCGCGCCAATCTGGTTCTGCTGGCGGACCGCAACGGCAAGCCGCTGGCGTACGACAATATGTCCCACGTAAAACTGCCGCCATCGACTGATCTTGAAATGATAGCGAAGCTGGCTGCCGGGCAAATCGCCGCCACGCGCGAGATCGCGCGCACTGTCGAAGACGATGGCCGCATCGATTCGATCCTGCAAGAGGGCACAAACTGGAATAGTTTTATTTACCCCATCGACGAGGATTATATTTTGATTGCCATTGTCGAAAAGTCGGTGGTAATCGGCCTGGTTCGCCTGCAGGCGAATGAAGTGGTGCCGAGCCTGCGCAAGGTTTTGGAGATGATTTGAGCGCTCGGGTTAATAAGGCAAAACGATTTTGGGCAAAACTAATTCACAATTTTTTCCCTACTCGCGTTTTGCCAACAGCCCATCCACGTGCTGCTGAACTTTTGCCACGGCTTTGACAATATCCTCCACGTCTTTTTCCACACCCAGCAATGCCGGCTGCGTTATCCAAACCGCTTCTTCATTGCCGGCGCGCTCGGTTACCGGCAAATGCAGCTCGCGATAATTGATGCCTTCGATCCATGGATACGCGCGCGGATCGAGCACGAACAATTGCTCGCGATAGAGCGGCGTATAGCCTTTGTGGCAAGGAACGCCCTCGGCCCGCAGCGCTTCGATGAAACGCTCGCGGGGCAAGCCGTCAAAAGCTTCGGCGTCGTAGCGGAAAATATAAAGATGGCGCGCGTGGCGCGTGACATGCGGATGCACGAGCAATGGCTTGATGCCGGGAATCTCACGCAAACGCTCGTCGAGATAGTGCGCGTTTTGTTCGCGGCGCTGCATGTCCTCGGCAATTGTAGAGAGCTGTGCCGTGAGCAGCGCAGCTTGAAACGCGCCGAGACGAAAATTGCCGCCGAGCACGCGATGCTCATACCAGCCGCCTTCGCGCACGCGACCGCAGTTTTGATATGAGAAACACAGATCGATGAGCGCCTTGTCGTCGGTCACCAGCGCGCCGCCTTCGCCGGCAGTGAGATTTTTGCTCGATTGAAAACTGAACGAGCCGATATTGCCAATCGCGCCGACACGGCGGCCCTTCCATTCCGCACCGTGCGCCTGCGCCGCATCTTCGATGACGGAAAGCTGATGGCGGCGCGCTATTTCCAAAATCGCGTCGAGATCGGCCGGCTGCCCGGCAATGTGTACCGGCATAATCGCGCGCGTGGTCGGCGTGATCGCCGCTTCGATTTGCGCCGGGTCGATATTATATGTTTCCGGGTCGATATCGACAAACACCGGCACGGCGTTCACCATCAACACGGCGCTGGCAGTGGCAATGAAGGTGTAAGCCGGAATGATCACCTGATCGCCGGCGCGCACGCCGCACGCTTTCAAGGCAATCATCAGCGAGGCGGTGCCGTTGCAAATCGACAGCGCATATTGCGCCTGTTGAAATTCGGCAAAACGTTTTTCAAACTCGGCAATGAACGGACTGCCGACTCCCCATTTTCCGCTCTCCCAAACTTGCTGCAACGCCGCAAGCTGGGCGGGGCGTTGCAGCGGCCATTGCGGAAACGACTGCTTACGGGTCGGTGTGCCGCCGAGCAAGGCAAGATGTGGCATTCGGTTTTATCCTTTCATAGTGATGCGGCGGTATTCGTCGGCGAGCGCAGCACGTTTCGTGCGCAGGTCAACGAGATACGAGCGGGCCTCGGCAAGCAGTTGTTCCTGCGCGCTGATAATACGTTCCAACTGAGCGGCCTCCGCCCGCAGCCGCTTTTTCTCAGCGAACAGTTCGGCTTGCTGATGCTGCATCCGTTCTAACGCCGGGCGCATGGCCTCTGCTTCTTCGGCGTCCAGTTCCACGAACAGGGCCTCCATTTCCGCACGCTCTGCCTCTGACAGTATCTCTTGCGCTTCGCGAACACGCAGCGCGTCCAAGCGTTGTTGTTTGCCAATTGATTCTGATGCGGTCGGGATATCGACTGAAAAGACTAAACAGCTCATGAACCTCATCCGGGTGGAGATTATTTTGGAGTTCCCGAATGATTTGGCGCGGGAGGTAGACAGAAAGCTCACCAATTCGCTCAAGCAATTCGACGCAAGCCGGAAATTTCGGATCATCGCGAATGCCAAAAATATAGATATTGGTGTCGAATGAAATCCAGTCATCGAAGATAGTCATCGGCGGCGACGGCCTCCCTTACTCGTGCCAATTCAGCAAAAATTTCATCAACCGACTGATGAAGTTTGCCTTCAGCGAGCAGGCGTTTCTTAATTTTTTCAGATAGAGCTTTTAAGCCGCGGCGATAATTCAAATCAACAAGCTTTTGAAGTAGATTTTCCTGCCGTGTGGATTCCCAACTCGCAATTTCTTGCGCAAATTCTTCTACACGTATGTCAAGAGTCTCCATAATCTGCCTCGAATAATTTGAAATACTGAGAACTAAATATGTTAAGTAGCCCAAACTTTCTAAAAGTACAAAAGATATATTGAAAAGGCAAATAAAAAACACCAACACCAGCTCTACCGGCTGAAAAATTCACAAACGTTGTTCGTGAGACGAACGTGCGGACTAGCTCTGCTAATGGGGGTGCAGAGCGTTCGGCGCGAGCACTCAGTTGCGCGAAGCCAGCACGATGCCAACTCCAATAATTGTACGAAGCTTCTTCAATGCCACGAACTCGTTGTGCTTTCACCGCCAAACTTTCTTCGTACTACGAACCCATGTCCAAATCTGCATCCGAACTTTCATCTTTGCAACAAACTTCTTTCGATCTTGAGACGCGCATAACTACAAATGAATGCCCCTGTTGAATCGTCACCCCCCTGCAAAACCATTTTACCTAAAATCTAACAAATCTTGCTTCTCAGTCAAGAAAAAATCGACCGTGAAAATATTAGCGTTCATTGGCGTTAATTTGCGGTTTAAAAATGTTTGCCAAAAAATATACGCAGAGTTCATTTTGTAGAGATTAAAATTTCATCCGGGTTTTTAAAAACTTTCCTCGGCCTGCTCCAGGCGGGCTTGCTACACCCCGGCTTTGTCTCACAAAACGCCCGACCGTTTCAACTGTGAACAAAAAACGGCGGTTAACTATTTGTAATTTCAGTATAAATCTATAATTTTAAAGGAGCGGAATGCTGGCATAAACCTTGCACTTATGGTAGGCACGGATGGAAAAAATTCACCACAGTCATAACCAAAAGGATCACCTTTTTGCAGGAGCAAATGTTTTCATGGATCTGAAAACGCAACAGCAACCTCGCCCGACAACCAAGCATAAGCTCTCTGCCATCATGTTCACGGACATGACCGGCTTCAGCCGCAAAATGGGAGAAAGCGAAAAGCTCACGCTGAGGCTGTTGAGGGATCACAATCGCATCATCCGTTTCCTCGTTCGCAAGCATCACGGCGAAATGATCAAAAGCACCGGCGACGGCTTTCTGCTGGATTTTGGCAGCGCCGTCGAAGCCGTGCAGTGCGCGCTCGAAGCGCAAGAGCGCTTTCAACGCTACAATTACAACAAGCCGGATTGCGAGCAAATCATCGTGCGCATCGGCGTCAATCTCGGCGAAGTTCGCATCGTTGACGAGGATTTGTTCGGTGACGAGGTCAACATCGCCGCGCGCATTCAAACCCTTGCGGAGCCTGGCGGCATTTGCATCTCGCGCGACGTTTATGACCACGTGAAAACCAAGCTCCAAATCGTGGCCGTCAATCTCGGCCCGAAAGATCTGAAGAACATCCGCCACCAAGTTGAAGTTTATAAAATCCTCGTGCCCACCGCCGGCCAGGAGGCGATCGAGATTCCGACGATGAATCTCTCGCTGCTCGAGATGGCGGAAAAAGCCAACGGCACCAATGGCCGCAAGCCGGAGAACCCGCGCGCCAATATTTTGAAGCTGCTGGCGGGATTTGGAAAGAAAATCGCGCCACCCATGTCCCATGCCAAACCGGCGCCGGCTTTTGCAGCCGTATCGGCGGTGCGCGAAACCGCCAGCCCAGTTGCCGTGCCGAGCCGGCGCGCTACGCTGTTGCTCAAAACGGTTCCGATGCTTTTTCTCACCATGATGCTGCCGACGGTTTGGATTGCCTCGCATTCCAGCGAGAGCAACTGGCCGGCGTCATTCGCGAGCATGGCGCAATGGATTTCCGGCGCGAGCTACGCCACGACGCCAAAGCTGCCGCTGAATGCTGTCAAGAAAACGATCGCAGTGCTGTATTTTGAAAATCGCACCAAAGACCCGCGCGACAATTGGATGAGCATCGGCCTGGCAGACATGCTGATCACCGATTTGGAAAATACTCCCGCCTTGGCGGGACACGTTTTCGGCCGTCCGCGCCTGATGGATACGCTCAAAGAGCTTGGCAAGGGCAACGCGCAATCCATGGATTTATCGCTGGCCCGCGCCGTCGCCGAACGCGCGAAAGCGGATCTCATGTTGATCGGCACGATCGCGCGCGACGGCAAAACCCTGCGCATCGACACGCAACTTTACGACGTGCGCCGCGGCGAAATGCTGCTGGCCGGAAAAGCCCAGGGCGAGAGCATATTCAAGATGGTGGACGAGCTGGCGCACAAACTCAAGAAACAAATGTTACCCACCATGCAAGCGATGATGTGAGACGTGAAACGTAAAGCGTAAGGCGTGGAGCGTAACTTTTGTCAGCGACCGGAGCGATCCAGCAGGGAAAAGATCATTCGATGCGTTGTAACAACTGTCATGCAGACAATCCAGCCCAGTTCAGCCATTGCGCCGAATGTGGGCTGCCCTTGTTTTTAGCCGCGCTGAAAGAGATCAGCGATGACGGCGAAATTCAATTGCACTATATTTTTGCGAATGGCGCCACTATCGGCCGGCATCAGGACAACTCCGTCGTTCTGCGCGACCCGTCGCTCTCGCGTTTTCACGCCCGCCTCGATTATAAAAAAGACAAATTTTTCATTCAAGATTTGAGCAGCAGCAACGGCGTCATTGTCAATGAGGCCAAAGTGCGCCGCCGCGAGATTCGCGATTTTGACCGCCTCACGCTCGGCCAGACCGTGCTGCTGTTTCGCGCCGGCAACCCCGCCGCCGGCGCGCCTACCCACCATCCGCTTTTGCAAACTCAGGATGAGTTTCTCGCCGCGGTCAACCACATCAGTCAGCGCGCCAAGACTGCGGTTTTCTCGAATGAAGTATTGGAAATCGCGGCCCGCTTCGCCATCAACCTCACCCGCGCCGAGCGCGCGGTAATTTTTCTCTACGACAACAACCGCAAGCTGCGGCCGGCGGCCTTTCACAACGTGACGCACAGCGACGTGAATCGCGACGAGTTCGAAGTCAGCCGCTCTTCCATTCTCGAAGCCGAGAATACCGGCGAAATGCTGATTCGCGAAGAGTGCCTGAACGACGCGCGCTATAAACACAACCAAAGCGTCCAGGCCTTGCAGCTCAACACGATCCTTTGCCTGCCGCTCAAATCATCGCATCCGCTCGAGACGGCGACGATATATGACGCATATATCGGGCGCCAATCAACTGAGGGGCAAGCCACTCAAGGGCAGGCTGTCAAAGGGGTTTTGTTCGGCATGCTCTATTTGGACAGCCGCCGCGCGCTGAAAGGCTTGCCGCAACACCGCAAAACGATGCTGCAGGTGCTGGCGGATCAGGTCGCGCTCACGATTGAAAACGCGCTGCTGCAAAAGGAAATACGCGAGAAGAAGCAGCTC
The DNA here is from genome assembly GCA_022616415.1 of Candidatus Zhuqueibacterota bacterium. Taxonomy (GTDB): domain Bacteria; phylum Zhuqueibacterota; class Zhuqueibacteria; order Zhuqueibacterales; family Zhuqueibacteraceae; genus Zhuqueibacter. The sequence continues at coordinate 15,461 of JAKEEU010000325.1, forward strand.
AATCAGCAAATTGACGCTGCTAAAAATGCGCAGCAGCGTTTGTTTCCTGCCTCGTGCTTCTCGCACCCCCGCTTTGAGATGGCTTATCAGTATGCGCCGGCGCAGCAGGTCGGCGGTGATTATGTCGCGTTTCTGCCCTTGAGTGATACGCGTTTTCTGTTTGCGGTCGGCGACGTGGTCGGCAAAGGTTTGCCCGCCGGCTTGGTAGTGATGACCGTACACGGCGGCTTGTATGCGGAAATTACGCATAACACCGAGCTGCTGACATTAACCCGCCATCTCGACCGCTTGATTTACGAATATGCCCATGGCAAAGTCTTCGTCACTTTTTTTGCGGGTGTGCTCAATGTCGAAACCATGCAGTTTGAATACACCAACGCCGGCCACAACCATCCGCTGCTCTACAGCCGCGCCCGCAAAAATTGGCAGGAGCTATCAGCCGCCGGCATGCCGTTGGGCGTGAACCCTGATATCAAACGCGCCGTCGAAACGATCACATTGCAATCCGGCGATCTGCTCACGCTATACACCGACGGTATCACCGAAGCGCGCGACCGCGCTAAAAAACAATTCGGCAAAGCAGGCCTGAAAAAAGTCCTGAGCAGTTGGCTCATCTCACCCCCTGACGAGAAACCTCCCCTCGCCGAGCTTGTCAACGCGGTTTTCGCCCGCGCGCAACACTTCACCAACTACGAGCCACTCGAGGATGACACCACGCTGATGGCCATGGTGGTGAAGTAACCCCGTCGGCTCGACTGGAAGGCAGTTTTTAAAAATTTTGCAAATTTAAAATTGTAAATTTTCAATTTAAAATTTACAATATTTCTTCTCCGGCCAATATTCTGTTTCCCGCCCATTAAAATCTCTTGCTTAAGGGAAAGGAGCAGTAAAATGAACCACAGATACCGGCTTTATTTCCTGCTTTCTTGCTTTGTGTTTAGCGCGATGACTCGGGCTGTTTCGCAGGAGCAGCCACAACCCGAAAAGCACTGGGTGAGATGGCGACTCATTGAAGTGGCCAGAAAACCCCTAGCGGACAGCATTTTGGTGCAATTGCAACAGGGCGTATTTTTTCAAAGACTGGCGCGCCAGCACTCGCTGCATGCTTCGTCAAACGAAGGCGGCGAGATCGGCTGGGCAGTGCTGGATAGCGTGGACAGCGGCTTCAAAACCGCGCTTGCCTCCTTTGAACAAAAAATATTTGGAATTGTCAAAATATTGTTTGCTCTTGGCCATTTTGCCTGTATTTTATTCTGTATTCGACATTTATTCAAGGCCATGAAACCTTTGTTGGAAATACTCGCGAAAGGCAAGCGCCATCAAACGGATGATTTGGACGAAGTTCTGCAATTGGCGCTGAAACACGAGGCAATCGTTGCGGACTTGGTGGAGTTTTCCGCACATCAGCAAGCCAGTGTTGCAGCGCGCGCCATTTGGGTCATCCGAAAAATAGCCGAGACCAACCCCGCGTTGCTGAAGGCCGACAAGCGCCACCTCATCAACAAGCTGACCCAATCGCCGCATTGGGAAGTCAAGGCCGAATTATGCCACATCATTCCCTTATTGTCTTTGACTCAGGCAGAAACCATGCAGGCAATAAAATTTTTCGAGTTGTGTCAAAACGATGCGAGCAAGAAATATACTGAAAGAAATGGAGCATGCATGATGAACGAACAATCCCGCCGAGAATTTCTCAAAACCGGGTTTAACGCCGTGGTGGCGTATGCGCTATTCGACGCGTTGTTCGCGCGCGACGCTTTCGTGCGCGAAATTAAGCCGCTAGCATACAAATGGGCGCGGGAGCTGAACGATGTGTGTCTGGATTTGCGCCGGCGCAGCATCACGCTGGTGCAGTGGCAGGAGCACGTCGAAAAGCTGCTCGAGCGCATCGAGCTGAAAGACCTGTTGCAGCTCATCGATTTTGACAAGCTCACCAAGGATTTTGTGTTTCCCGATCTGGGCGTCAACACCAAGAACGTGCGCATGCCCAAGCTCGAAGGCTTGCCGGAGCAGCCGGCTTTCTTTTCAAAGATTTTCGGCTTGAAACAGGGCCGCGCCATCATTCCGCACGGCCACAAAAATATGGTCTCCGCCCATCTCGTGCTGAAAGGCGAGTTTGAATTGCGCCATTACGACAAAGTAAAGGACGAGGCCGATCATATCATCATGACACCGACGATCGACACGCTTGCCCAAGCCGGCGATGCCTCGTCGATTTCGGATGACAAAAATAATATCCATTGGTTCATCACCCGCAGCGATCATGCGTTCACGTTCGACACGATCATGACCAACATCGATCCGAATTTTGGCAAGGCATACGACATCGAGAACATCGATCCGGCAGAAGCGGAAAAGCTTTCCGGCAATCTGCTGCGCGTCAAAAAGCTGAGCGTTGATGAGGCGCTGCGGAAGTACGGGAAAGAGATGCATCATTAGTCTATTACAAATTGAATCGTTGCCCAAAAAGCAAAAATTTTCTTACGCATTACGTTTTACGGTTCACGTGATACGTAATGCGTGAAACGTAAAAACTGATTTGATTAAGGCTCATCCGTGTTAGGAGAAATAGCAATGGCAAAGCGAAAAGTACAAACATTTTTTTACGGCTCGTACATGAATTTTGCTGTGCTCAAAGAAATGGGGATCATTCCGGAGCGGTGGGAAGTCGTGAAATTGAGCGGTTATGCTATTCGCATCGAGCCGCGCGCCAATCTCGTGCCTTCGGAGCAACACTGCGTGTATGGCATCATTACCACGGCGACGCACGAGGAGCTGGCGCGTTTATATGCGCACGCGAAAGAGGTGTTGGGCGAAACCTATCTGCCCGAGGCCGTGCTCGTCGAAACGCTGGACGGCAAATGGCTGCCGGCGTTGTGCTACATCTGTCACGACATGAAGCTGCGGCCGCCGGCAAACGACTACGTTGACCGTATCGTCAAGCCGGCGCGGGAATTGGGATTTCCCGAATGGTATATCGAACGTATCGAAAGTTTTCGATCGGTTGCATGAGAAAGCTGGCACTGATGGCGGCTACGATTGTGATAAGCTTCGTTTATCATTTCGATGCTTCTGCACAAATTCTCGCTGCTGCCACAAGCTGTTCAACTTTTAGCATCGGTGAGCACAATCTTTATGCATGCGTTTACGGCAGCGGCCCTGCCACCGCCGTGCTCGAAGCCGGCATGCGTGAAGACTCACTCACTTGGCGGCTTGTGGTTGATGACTTGTCGAAATTTTCCACGGTCATCGCGTACGATCGCGCCGGGATGGGACATAGCGATGCGGGCGCCGCGCCAAGAACCTCCGTGAAAATTGCTCAGGAACTAAAAGCTTTGCTGGCCCGGTTCAAATGCGCGATCACTTCTTGCGGAGATTTTTCGGCGGCGGCTTGGAACAATTCTTTGGCGCGCTCTTCGCCGAGCAGCTCGTTTTGGGTATTGAACATCTCGGTGAACCCGTCGCTCATAAAGAGCACGGTGTCGCCCGGATTCAAACTCAACACTTTCTCCTGATAGGGAAAAGCGGAAAAACTTCCCAGCGGCATGCCTTTCAGCTCGATCTCTTCCACGCTTCGGCTCGCGGCGCGATAAACCAGCGTGTACGGCATGCCGGCAGCGGCGACGTGCATTTGATTTCCTCGAAACTTCGCCACCGTCATCGCCATAAACATTTGCCGCAATCCCAACTCCTTGAAGGTGGCGAGATTTGCCGCCGGCGCTGGTTGAATCGCGATGGAAGATGAGGCTTTGTAAATTCCGGAAAGAAGCCGGCTGTTCCCGACTTTTGGCGGTTTCGATTGCACCGAACCGGTATTGCAATTGTCCATCCAGCCAAACCTCGGCAGCACCGCGCAATGTTAATGAAAATCCCAATGGCGCCTCGTGCCGCGCCGAATCAACTTCCAACCCATAACGAAACCAGCCCTGTCCGCGCCAATTCTCGAATGGAAAGCTTCCGAACGGGAGGCGTTGCCAATCGCGGTCATCAAACTTCGGCCGCGTCCATTTATCTTGATCGGGAGCTTCGGCGAGAAAAGCAAAGAATGGCGGATAGATGATTTGGCGGTCCGGTTGCGCATGAGACTGCCGAATCAATAGCAGGATGAATACCAGTAAATAACGGCGTATCGAATTGAGCATATTGTAGTTTCATGTTGTCTTCCTAAGAATCCTTTTTCGCACTAGCACAGTGCTCGAAATGAAAAAAGATTCCTGCGGCATGACAGGTTCTTGTCATACCTGAATAGTTACGGCGCGCGATGAGTGTTATTATGCCTGCGAGTTTGTGCTCATCTATGTAACGCTGCATCTGCTTTTGCGCCCCCTCCGGCTTGGCTGCCGCAAAACCCATTTTTTCCGGCGAAGTGGTTGAGAAGCCGTTTTGCTGAGCCAGGATGGAGGTTGGCGCCAGCAGCATCAAGGTGGCGAGCGCTAATGCGCGGATAAATTTGATGAATGAGCTTCGCAAAACGGATGAGATCGGGGAGAACCGCCGCATGGCAATAACGGCAATAAAAGAAGGCGCCGTGGCGAGAGGAATTGCGGGGAAATTTGCAGATAGGCGTCGCGAGTGATTTCAGCTTAAAATCTCATTCCAATTTCACCTCTTTGACATCAATCCAGACGAAAGTAGGTTTTGCACGGGAACGGCCGTCGGCGGCGCGGGGTACCACATACCGCTTTGTAGGAATGAGCAACCCGGAGAAATTTTCATATTCCGAGCAGTAGTGGGCGGCTTTCGCCCAAGAGGCGTAGACTTCGGGATCATAGTCGAAGCGCCGCAAGCGCAAGCGGTCGTCGAAATAAAAAACCTGCTCGCGGCAATGCGTGGGAATCGTTTCCGGGAAACTAACCGCCAGCCGGCGCCAGGTTTCGCCGTTCTCCTGCCATGGCTCGATCTCCTTGGTCTCCACGCCTGCCATCGTGAGCAGAAACGGCGTGGTGAAATAATTCCACGAGGCGTAGCCGGCAAAATACAGCAAATCCAGCCAATCCCACCACAGGTTGTGGCGAAACGTTCGAAAGGCGGCGCGCGGCGAGACGCGCCCATCGAGAATTTCGCCAGCGTCGGATTCTATCCAAACGCGGTCGGGCATAAAAATTCCGCGCGTATGCCGGCGCGGATAATCATGCATTACCGTTCGCGGCAATCGCGTTGAAATCTCGAAGCGTCTTTCTTCTCCTCCCATAAATTTAAAACGTGACGCAAAGGCAAGGCCGCCAAATGCCAGCCGCGCAGTTAGGCTTTTGCAAGACCGCCAAAGCTCCATGCCGCCGTGCGCGTCAATGACTTGTTCGAGAAGTGTTGCCATGCCTGGTTGAGAAAACGATTTAAAAACCGGAATCAATAAAGACAAAACGACTAAGGGCAAGACAATTTTTCAATCATTTTGCCCAAAAACGAATTGACCGCATTATCAATCCTTCAAATGATTCTTGTTATATATGACAGAACGTAAAATCGAACGTTCAAGCGCAATGGCAATGCGCCATATATTTAGACGATTGAGGACGGAAAAGCGGATTGTTGATGCCGGCGTCGTTGGCATAAATCTCGAAGACGGTTTGGTTGAAGGCGTCTCGTTGCGTGTCGTTGATGAGCAATGCGCACGCATTGTCGCGGTCAGGGAAACTGCCGCTCAAATGGGATTGCACCTGGTTATTAATGCCAGGGTCGATAGAATTTGAGCGCCAAAAACCTTTAAAAACAGATCAAGTTTTTCGCCCACTTAAATAGAAATCCCACAGAAAACTTTTACTTTCATATTTCCGTGGAATTTCCAATTCTGTGGGTGGATTCATCTTGTCGAGTTGAGGTGGGGCTTCGCTGGATATTTACATTATCATCGTCCGGAAGCAGCTTGATCAAATTATCGAGCGCCAACGGAATCAACAGCAGATAGAGCGGCATCCAAAGGCGGGTTTCTCGAATCGACCCGACGATATAGTGGATAATGATAAACAAGGGCGCAATGGAAGCGGCGATTCGCAGAAAAACCGGATGTTCGCGAAAACGATATATGCCGAGCACGATCAACGGGCCAAGCAAAAAAAGCAGATGCAAATTAGCGACGAGTGCTCCCCAGGTGTGTTGCGGTGAAAGCAAGGGAATGTTGAGCCGAATATCTTGTGTCAGGAACCAAATCGGCGTGGGGGAAGTTATCAGCCAGCGCAAGCTGAAATAGGGCAAAGCCACGACAGCGACTGCAACGAGTAAACGCCGCCACGAGCAAGGGCCAAACCATTCGCGCAAAAAAAGAATCGGCAGAAGTATCCACGTGGTCTCGCGATTGAATGTTCCCACAAATAACACGGCACAAAGTAAAATAAAACGACCGCGATAAATTGCAAGCAGCGCCAGGCTGAAAATCAAAACATTCATTAAATCTGCCGTCTCGATAACGGAAGGGCCTTGGATATGAAAAAGAGAAACCCCGATCAAGATATCAAACCACAACACTCCCGCGAGTGCGGCCATGCCGGAGAAAAATGAACGCAGATAGTTGAAAAAGGCAAGCTGGCAGAAGACGAGAATAAGAATCTTCAGCCCGAAATCCCACGTCAACATATTGATGAGCGGCAGGCTCTTATGCAGGCTGAAAATCAAATAGGGAACAAAAATCCGATAAACATAAGGGCCGGGCAGCGTTTGATCAACGACCCCATCAAGATACTCTTGAAATTCTCCCTGAATTCGTACCTCGGGAAAGCGCGACTGCAAATGCATTGGCGCGCGATCGATAATGCAAATCATGACGGCAGCCCCGGCAAAGATGAGCAACAGCGCGAGATGCCGTCGATTACTTTGAATTGGGATTTTGTCAAGTAGGCCTGAATTCACGCTAAATTTCGAATTTGGTTGCTTTTCTCGACCAATCGTATTACATTTTAATGTTGAAATTTCTCCATTCAAAAAGAAAATTATCCAACGGGAGGTTATAATTTTATGCAAACCCTAACCACAAATCGCATCCCGACCCGTGAAGAGCGGGAAGCCTATGGACAAGCAGCACGAGCAATTTATGAGCCTTTGCGTAAGCAGTTAGAAAAGGACCACTGGGGCGAGTACGTTGTTATCCACCCCGGTAATGGCGATTACGCCGTGTCTGCTGATGAGGAGCAAGCTCTTGAAGAGATGCGCGCCAAATACCCTGGCGTTTTATTTTTTAGCATTCGCATCGGTTATCGCGCACTTTATCATTTTGGCGCAAGCGGCCTTTCTGACGGACAACGCTCATAGGAGATAAGTTTATGATGATTGGCGACATTGAAAGAGGAATTCATCCGCGCTTGACGATTACGCTTGTGACGGCCAACGAACAAGTCGAGCTTGATACTCTTGTTGATAGTGGCTTCGATGGACAATTGGCTCTGCATTACAATGCGGCTGATCGCTATCAATTAGAGCCAATTAAATTGGCTGAAGTAACATACGCTAATGGCCAAAAAATAAAAGAGCTGGTCTGTCTCGGAAAGGTTTTGTGGCACAATCAACTTCGCCATGTGCAAGTTGTGCTTTCCGACGACGAAAAACCTGCAATCGGCACTCGTTTGTTAAAAGGCTCGATTATGACCATGGATTTTGTCGAAAACACATTGAAAATTGCATTGCCTGATGAAATAGTGACTTCCCAAGAGCCAATCTAATGCAGCAACAATATTCGGTTTTTAAGTGTGCTTCAATCTTTTTAAGCGATTAGTCGATTCGGAACTCGCAACCGATTCAACCTTGCCCGCTCCAGGTGCAATAGAGGAAGCCGCCCTACGGCAGAGATCATCCGGCGCAAATTGCTCAAAGTGAATTGAGACGGATGCCGCCAGAAATCAGAAAAGAGCGACGCCGCTTTGTGCAGACGAAACTCGTGATGCACAACGCGATGCAACTGGCGATAAAATTCCGGCTGATATTGTCCGCGAAACATCAGGTCGAGATCGTCGCTGTGCTCCCAGTTTTGCTTGCCGCCCAGCTCGTTTTTGACCCGCTCGTAAAAACGTGTGCCGGGCAATGGATAAGAAACTGAAATGCCGATGTCGTCCGGCCGGCAGTCGCGCACCATCTTGATCGTTTTCTCGATGTCTTCATCAGTCTCGCCGGAATAGCCGAATTGCAGGAAGAAGCAAACTTCGATGCCGTGCCGGCGCAAACGCTCGGCCGCGGCGTAAATTTGCTCGACCTTCGTGCCTTTGTCCATGGCGTCGAGAATTTTTTGCGAACCGGACTCGGCGCCGACCCAAACGGTTTTACAGCCGGCCTTCTTTAATCCAGCCACAGCCTCTTCGTGCAGCAAATCAACGCGTGCTTGAATTTTAAAAGGCGTGACCGCTTGCGCGGCTTGCACGGCCTCGCCAAATTTTTCCACCCACCCGGGCTTCAAGCCGAAAATATCATCGGCAAACCACAGATGATCCGGCTGAAAAAGCCGGCGCAGCCAAACCATTTCTTGCACCACATTCTCCGGCGAGCGGCTGTTGTAGCGGTCGCCATAAATTGGCTTCGCGCACCAGTTGCAACGAAACGGACAGCCGCGCGTGGTGACGAGATTGACAGAGTAGTAACCATGCTTGTGGCGCCAGGCTGTACGATATTTTTCCGCTTCCAACAAATCCCACGCCGGAAACGGGAATACATCGAGATTTTTTTGAAAGCCCCGTGGCGCGGTTCGTTGAACACCGCCATTTGGGGGAAATGCCACACCGGAGATTTCCGCCGGATTTTTTCCGGATTTTCCAATCAACGTATCGACCAATTCGTGGAGAGAAATTTCACCTTCACCAATTATCGCAAAATCGGCCCCGCGAGCGAAATACATTTGCTGATGATCGGTGGGATCGGAGCCGGCGACGATCACCGGCACGTTTTGATCATGTTTTTTCACCAAACGAATCATCTCGAAGCAGGCCTCGCGCATGCGCGTGAGGCACATTTTGCTCAGCCAATTGAAGCTGTCTTCATAAAACACCACGAGGCGGGGTTGATATTTTTCGAGCAGCGGCAAAATGTCGGTAGCTCCATTTGCCAGCATGCTGTCGAAGAGCGCCGTTTCGTAGCCGTGCTCGCGCAAATAAGCGGCGGCATATAATGTTCCCAGCGGCGCATACGGTTGCATGGTGCGCCATTGTTTGGGGTCGAAGCGCAGGAAAAAGCTGTGCGCGAGGAGAATATCGGTCATAAAGTTTCAAGTTATCAGTTTTCAGTAATCAGTAAAAAAATACTGATTACTGGCTACTGGTTACTGTCCACTGCAATTGCACCAGATGAAAAATCTCGAAGAGATGCGACTTGATTTCGTTGCAAACGATTTGGAGCTGGCAACGCTCGATCATGCTCTGCACGCGCGCCAAATCCATGTCGGAAGATAAAATTAGCAGAATTTTTCCGGACGGCGCAAGAAGTTTTTTCGCCTGTTGCAAAAAGCGCTGAATCACTTCATAATCATTGCCGGCATTGAAGGCGATTTCAGAGGCTTGCTCTGCGGCGCGCGGGAAAAAGGGCGGATTAAAAATAATCCAGTCAAACTCCGGCGTGTTTGCGAGCGCCGCAAACAAATCGCTGCACATCACCCGCATACTCGCGCTGACACTGTGATCGAGAGCATTGCTTGCCGCCAAGCGTGCAGCTTCGGGGTTAATATCGACGGCGACGACCTGTGCGCCTTGCAGCGCAGCAGTCACGCCAATGACGCCGCTGCCGGTTCCCATGTCCAGAACGCGGCAGCCATTCAAATTGAGGTTGGCGACACAAGCTGCCAAAAGCTTGCTGCTAAAATGCTGGCCGGGATGAAAGACGGCCGAATCGGTGTGAAACGCGAGGTCGCCGATTTGGGTGCGGCGCGGCTGGCGGTTCCAATAAAGCATCAGCGGATGCAATACGCGAAACAGCAGCGGCCGGATTTTGCGCCGCATTTTCATCAGCAGCGTCATCGGCGCGACGAGCAAAGCGCCTTGCACAAGCTGAACCACCGGCGTGTCGTAACTCTCATGGCGCATATAACGATTTCGGATTAATGATTGCGGATTGCGGAAATTTCGCCGTTAAAATAATCAGTGGTTTGTGAGAGACGATCAACTCAATTCTAGCTCGTAACAAGCATAAAATCGAAAACTTTTCTTTTAAAGAGAAACGGTTTTATCCCGGCGTTTATTTCTCTCACGGAATACAACGATCTTTTTCATGGACATCAGCGGCCACTCAATTCAAAACTTTCGCTGCGGAATGGCGGTTTCTCGCTGAGATAATCAACAACAATATCGGCGACAAGCTCGGCGCCGAATTCCGTAAAATGGCAATCGTCGTAAAACACCTGCGTCGTTTGCGGCACGCAGGACGCCAAGTCGATGCACTCGACGCCGAATTGCCGGCACGTGTCCACAAGCTTGTCGTTGTACATGCGCATGCACTCGGCCATGATCTCGACGGAATAATAATCATATTTAATTGACGGCGCGGAATAGCCGATGGAACCGAGCGGGAGAAGCGAGGCGCGTTCTGCCGCGGTCAATCCGGAGTTCCACCATACCGGCTGCGTCATCATAATGAGGCGAAAATTTTGTTGCCTGGCAGCTTGCATGATCTGCACCAAATTGCCGGCGTATTCTTCCAAAGCGTTTTTCAAATTTGGCAAAGTGTCGATGGCACGGCCATAGCGAAGCAGATCACGGCTGCGCGCTATTTCGGCGAAAAGGCTCTCTTCGCTGATGTAATTTTTCAAATAACTTTTCGTCCGGCGCGCCAGCTTCCAGAAGCCGAAACATTTGTAAAATGGATACAAACTGTCCGGCAAAATGGAGAATGTTTTGAACATCAGCAAATTTGCGTTCTCGGCGCGTTCCAAGAAATGTGGATCATAAGCTTCATCGTCCCAAATTCGCCTCACCAAGTCGTTGATGCCGGTTAACACCAAAATGGCATCAGCCGGATATTGCGGCGTCAAATAGCGCATTTGCAGCACGTGGCCGCGCGTAGTCAATCCGCTTTTGCCGATGTTGCCCACCCAAACCGTGCGACCGCTAGTGGTTCGTAGCAACTTTTTTTGCACCAACGCCGGCCAGGCTTTCGCATCGTCCAAAAAACTGCAAATTGTGGTGCTGCCGCCCATGGTGAGAATACGGTACGGCGACGAATTTTCGGGATAATCATCGCCGCGCATGCCTTGCCGGTTGATCGAATAACGGAATTGTTCCCGCACGCCGCGAATGAGTTTGGGCGGCAATTGATTCGTCACCGCAATGTGGGGATCGTGCATGGCATAGAAATCGAGATCGCCCAAATAAACTCGCATAACGATCTCGCTGAGCGAAAGAGCGAAACCGCAACCAAAAAGAAAGACAACGAAGTTTGATAATTTGTCATTCATGCGTTTTTAAAATTTGCAACGAACCAGGAACCGCAACAAAAAAAGATGCCGTTCAGAAGGAATTCTTGTAAAGCCTCAGTCACGGGTGGAGAAAGATGTCATCCCGCGAGGCGGGATCTTGTTAGTATCAAGCACTGTGCCTGGCCCGAACAAGATCCCGCCTCGCAGGATGACATGTTACTTGGAAGCACCATGCTTGATTATAACAAGGCTTGGCATGACAGCTTAGTTGTCCACCAAGCAGTTTTCTTTTCGTCGTGAAATTCAGCCCTTAAAACCCCTCAATCTCCGGTTGCCGGTAGCGCATCCAGCGGTGCAAAAGCTTGATCTCATACGGCGCGCCATAAAAGCCGGTGGCATATCTCCACGCGCCGCTGGCTTGCAACAGCCGCCGGCGCCGCGCCGTCAATTTGATGTCGGAATTGGTCGGGTAGCGCGCATTCAACACCGTTTCAAAGTTGTGAATCTTGTCGAGGTGATGCGGCTCGAGCCACGGCGTCAGCGGATTGCGACGCAGGTCCAGTTTGCTCCATTGCGGCAGGAGCCAATCTTCGAGGCGATGCGGAAATTCGAAGCCGTGTTTTTGCGCGTCGTTGAAGAGCGCCGAGCCGAGCATCGGCACCGGCGCATAAACGTAGATGATGATTTCGCTCTGCGGATTTATTTTTTTGACGCGGCGGATGAACGCGATCTCCTCGTCAAGCGCTGCATCGACGTCTTCAGCCGGCGCGCCGAGCACGAAAGAAAACTCCGGAATGATGTGGTGCCGGCGCAGTTTTTCCGCGAGACGCAAAATCGTCTCCGGCGTTTGCGTGCCGCCTTTGTTCATTTGCTTGAGCCGCATGGCGGAACCGGATTCGGCGCCGAGGAAAACCATTTTGCAGCCGCTGCGGCGCATCGCCGCGAGCGTCTCGTCGGGATATTTTTCCAGCGTGTCGGGCCGGGCTTCGCCCCACCACGTCACGTGAATCTCGCGCCGCAATAGCTCCTCGGCAAATTGCGCTGTCCGCGTGACCGAAGTAAAAAAATTGTTATCGGCAAATTCGATGGCATCGACGCCGAATCTTTTCACGACACTTTCAACTTCGTCGGCTACCAGCGGTGCGTTGCGGGCAACCCAGCCGCCTTCAAAGATGGGAACGACGGCGCAAAAGCTGCACTTGAACGGGCAGCCGTAGCTGGTGTGCATGGTCATGGTGCGCCGGCCGAGATAAGTTTTGCCGAGATAACGCTGCACGTCACCGAGGCGTTCGTAGGGCCACGGCGGCAGATTGTCGATCGGCGCGAGCGGAAAGCGTTGCGGGTGGTGTACAATGTGTCCGTTTTCACGATAAGAAAGCCCCGGGATGGATTCACGCTTGGCGCCGTTGCCGTTGAGATGTTGCAGCAACTGCACGAATTCACGCTCCACCGGGCCGCGCATGACGTAATCCACCCAACCGCTTTGCAGAACGACGTCGGTGTGATTCGAGGGAAAATATCCCCCCCAAATAATGATGAGCTGCGAAAATCGCTCGCGCAGGTGGCGAACCAACTGGATGGATTCTTGCAATTGCGGTCCGGGCATAACGGACATGCCGAGTACGCGGCTGCCGTTGCTCTCAATGGCGCTCGACAATTGCGCAATTGGATCGCGAAAAAAATTGCCATCGACGATTGCATAGTCGTAGCGGTTCTCAAGCATGGAACCGAGCGCCAGCAGCGGCATGGGCACGCGATATTTGCTGTTGGCGCTGCGGGGAAAATAAAGAATGATGTCAGCGTTATTCTTCATGCGGCTGTGGAAAATGATTTCATCCGGGAGAGATAATTTCTCAGCAAGCCGTATCCCTGCCGCAAATGAATGCGCGCTTCGTCGAACGAGCGCAAGCTGCGGAGTCGGCGCAGCAGATATTGCGTGTTGAAGTAAAACTCGCGTACCGCGCGCCGGTGCATCGCATCGATCTGCTCGCGGCTCAATGTCAAAGTCGGCATCGCCACTTCGTTGCCGGATTGATCCATGACTTGCAGAGCCGGCGAAATGAGCTGCTGCGCGATGGCTTGCTGTCGCAACGGTGTTCCCATGCGCGGCACGGCCACGTTAAACGAAGCGAAATCGCAAGGCACTCGTTTCAAAAAATCCAAAGTACGCTGCAATGAAGCTTCGGTCTCTTCGGGCAAGCCGATGATGACCGTTGCAACGGTGCGCAAGCCGTACGCGGCGCAGCGCTGGAAACCGGCGAGCACTTCGTCGCGATTGTAATCTTTTTGGGAGGCGGCGAGCACGGCATCGTCTCCGCTTTCCAAGCCAAGGATGATGGTATGGCAACCGGCTTTTTTCATTTCAATCAGAATCTCGTCGTCGAGCACATCGGCGCGGCTAAAGCAGAGCCAGCCGAAACCGTAATCGCGTTTTTGCATTTCCTGCAAAAGCTGCAAAGCGCGCGGTTTTTGCAGTGCAAAAGTTTGATCGAGAAAAAAAAGCTCGCGAAGGCCCAACGCATGCACCGCATCCAGTTCGGCGATCACATTGTGCACCGGCCGAATTTTCCAGCCGAGCGTACTCATGACGCAAAACGTGCAGCGGTACGGACAGCCAAATTCCGTCATCACCGTGGCGAAGCGGCGGCGGCACACGAAGGGATAGCGATAGTCTTTGCCAACGAAGAGATGATGCGCTGGAACCGGCAGTTCGAAATTTTGAGCGCGTGGCCTTTTGATCGGCGCGGCACAGATCGCGCCGTTGTGACGGAACGTCATGTTGCAAAGATTCTCCCACCTGCCTTGCAGAAAGTGAAGCACATCATCGCTGGAGAAATCGTGCAGAAAGGCGGTGACGAAACTCATTTCCGCCAATCGGGCGGCGCGGTTCTCGATGAGAACGTCGCCAATGAGTAAAAGCGGCACAGCATTTTTCTCGGTAAGCTGCTGATAGAAAGCAACGTCTTCCTCATAAGAAGCCGAGCCGATGAGGCCGATGATCGCGGCCGGTTGCAGCGCTTGAATCATCGCCAGACATTTCTGCGCCGGCAGCCGGTCGACAATCGCATCGATGAGATGAAGCTCAAAATGCTCACGCAATAACCCGCTGAGGTACACAAAATCAATCGGGTGATTCAGATAGTCGGCTTGCGAAATCTTGCTGCAAAAATAATCGCGCAGATAGACGTGCTTGCCGGGAGGGTTGAGCAAGAGTAGTTTTGGCTTCAAGACTGCATTCATGCGAGATCGGGCACTTTAAGAAGGCGTCTTTAAAATTAAATGATCAAAAACCTTGATTGTTTAAATTCTCTTTTGTATTTTTGATAAAGAATCGAAAGTAAAAGGAGATCATATCATGTCAACCCAGTTAACAAAAACTACACGCAAGGCTTTGAATAAACGCAAATCAGAACAGATTTTCACTGCTGTCTTTGAGAATGGCGTGCTAAAGCCGCTGACTGAAATACGGTTGCCGAAACGAAAGGAATTTACTGTCATTGTCCGTTCTAATGGAAAATCTATTGCCTCGCAAATGTATGGCCTTTTAAAGCCACAAAATCAGTCACAATTGGATACAGTTATTGAATCCGAGGACTGGCTCTAATGCCACGCTCGTCTCGATTTAATGGTGCCGAGATTTTTCTCGATGCTAATATTTTGCTTTACCATTTCACTTCTCACCCGCAATTTGGCCTCTCCTGTCATCAACTGATTCAGAGCACTGAAGTCGGGATGATTGACAGCTTCACGTCCAATTGGGTCATTACCGAAGTCGTACACAAACTTATGATGTTGGAAGTGTGTGATCGTTTTCATATTCAAAGTTACGACGCTATAACCTACCTAAAAAAACAACCCCGAAAAATCAAAATGCTATCAAAATACCGCAAGGCGCTGGCTCTCATTTATAAATTGCCTAATTTGACCGTACTCGAGGTTGACAGCTCGATTTTCCGTCAAAGCCACACGCTCATCCCAAAATATCAGTTGCTCTCTTCAGATGCTATCCACGTCTCAACCTGCCTGGCCTATGGCATTAAGCATGTTGCCACAAATGATAGAGATTTCTTGCGTGTGAAAGGACTGACTATTTGGTTGCCGTAAAATCATGCTCCAATTAAAAAATGTTTAGCGACACGCTTTGGCAACAACTCGCGCTGCTCAATGAAGCGCTGCAATGACGGTATCACCAGTGCAACTTTCAAATCTCCCATGCAACGCAGGTGATTGGTGCAATTGACCGTTTTTGCGTTGTCAACGCTCATGCACGGGCTGCACGGCAGATCGAGATAAAGGATCAGGCGGTCATCGCAGCGCGGGCCGAAGCGTTCGGGCGTTTCCGGGCCGAAGAAGCCAGCGACCGGTTTTTGCAAGGCGGCGGCAAGGTGCAGCGGGCCGCTGTCATTGGAGATGAAAAGCGCAGCGTTTTCGATCAACGCGGCAAGCTCGATGAGCGTCAGGGTTCCAGCCAAATTCCTCACTGCGTAAGGATTGCCGATGGCTGCGGCTACCACGTCGGTGTATTCTCTCTCCACTGGTGATCCGATCAGCGCCAAATCAACTTCGTACGTTTGCAACAGCCATTGCGCCAACTGCACGAAGCGCTCTTGCGGCCAGCGGCGCTCTAACGCGAGCGGGCTGGCATTGACATTCATCACGACAAACGGCCTCAGTGCCGAGTCCTTCTCACCGAATGTCGATTTCGGTGTGGCAATTTGCGGTTGTGCCCATCCTGAAATGTCGGCGGTTCGATTTTTCATGACGAGCCGAAGAAAATTGTCAGCCGCGTGTTGTTCATCAAGAAAAGGCACGATGATGTCGAGCAAACGGCTTTTGCTCGCGCCGGGCCGTGAGAAACCAACCAGACAACGCGGGTAAGCCAAACGTGAGACGAGCGCCGAGAAATTGGCGAAAAATTCGGCGTCAATGATCAAATCATAGCGCTGCCGGCGCAATTGCAAAATTAGCGAAATTGCCGAGAGCACGAATCGCCACAAATGGCGAAAATCGAGGCAATGCACGCAATTAACCTGCGGGATGAGCGCGAAAAGCTCTTGATTGTGCGCCAACGTGAGAAAGTCGAGGCGCGCCTGCGGGTGTTTTTTTCGCAAATAACGCAGTGTTGGCTCCGCGAGAATGATGCTGCCGATGCCCCAAAATTTCACAAAGAGAATGCGATCGATGATTGCCGGCTCGTGCTGTTGAGGCTGCGCCGGCTGCAACCAGCAAACGAGCCGGATCAACCAGCGGCCGGCGTACTCATCGATCCATTTGGCGATTTTGATGCGATGGGTTTCTTTAAACACTTGCTTTATTCCAAAGATTTGCTTAATTTGAGTTCGTGTCTTAATTTTCACAGCATTTGTTAAAAATTATTTCACGAGGCAAAACATGACTACCGAAACGCTCATTCAAAAAGTTCGTGAGAAGAGAGGATCGCTCAACTCTGAAAACGAACAAATTCTCGCTATGGCCATGCAAATTCTACATGACACTGAGAACGCCTCTTTGCCTCCCCCATCCGAAGAAAATTTTGTCAGCCGCAACATCACTCCGGAAGAATATGAAGCGCTGCTGCGTCTCGAGAAGCGCCACTATCTCGCGGAAGCCGAAAAGCTGAACATACGCTGGATTGCAAATCAGTTCAACAGCCTCAATGCCAAATGGATTGTGGTAATTGATGGCCAAGTTGTCATGCATGGCGCCACACTCGATACCCATCCAGAAGACGAAGAGTTTCTCGCAATTTGCGAGAGGACAGGCAAGTTTCCGTTTGTCTTTATCAGCCCACGTGTCTTCGACATTGAAGAACGCCCGACTGTTTGGCATAAAACCAAAGAACTGGATGACGCATATCCGGCATTGTCCGTAGCAGTTTTGAGTAAAACCAAGCGATTTGACACCGAAGCGGATCTCGATACTGGCGCGGTAGATTGCTATTGTTCATTAGAACTGCTTACGGCGAACAAGGTTGTCAAAATTCACTCCAAGGAATTCGAATATACCGCAGAACATTTGAGTCGGTCTTTTTCCTATTTCATCAAACCCTTATGGCTTGAATTGATCGACGAAGTCGGAATAAGCCGCAGATGGCGGACGGCCATAATCTGTGTGGCCGATTGGAAACGAAGCCCGTTTATATCAATCAATCCCTCCCGTGTTCAAGCAGCGTCGCGAGGCATTTAGTTTTCATTTTTATTTTTGGCCTCCGGCA
>JAKEEU010000326.1 GCA_022616415.1 Candidatus Zhuqueibacterota bacterium
GAATTTTCTCCGTTGTGTTCGTCGTTAGATGACTGTAATATAATAAATTGCAGAGAAAATTCCTCCGACTTTTTTCACTTTCTTGAATAATTCAGGTTAAATTATTTTGTCTTGATTTTTTCCTTTGTATTTCAATCATCTCAACCAGCTTTTTCAATTGGATCGGCTTGCTCATGTAGTCATTCGCCCCTGCCGCCAAGCATTTCTCACGATCCCCACACATGGCCAGCGCAGTCAAAGCAATAATAGGGATATTGCTCAGTTCGGCCTCGGCGCGAACACGGCGTATCGCTTCAAGCCCATCCATGCCCGGTATCTGGATGTCCATGAGAATCACCTCCGGACGTTCTTCACGGGCCAAGTTGACGACTTCACTGCCATTGCGAACGACGATGACGCGATAGCTCTTCGCGCACAAATAATCGGACACTGTGCGGATACTGCTCTCATTGTCCTCCACCAGCAAAATCAAGCGGCTTGTCGCTTTGCATTTCCCGTTGGAAACTGGGATTACCCCGCCAAGCGAGGCAAGCGTAGTGATCGGTTTTGCTGTGAACGTTTCCTTCTCTGCTCGGTCGGTGAGATTTTCAGCCGGCCACGGGAGCGAAACAATAAAACGGCTGCCCTCTCCCGGCTCGCTCTCGACAGAGATGCCCCCGCCATGCAGCTCGACCAAGCGATGCACCAGCGCCAGTCCCAGCCCCGTGCCTGAATACTGTCGTGAGAGACTGCTATCGAGCTGAACAAACGGCTGAAATAAGCGCTCCAGATTTTTGCGCACGATTCCAATGCCGTTATCCCAAACCGTGAAATAGACGGTCTCTTGCTCGGCGTTGCCAACCACCTCCAAACCGATTTTCCCGCCCTCTGGCGTAAACTTAACTGCGTTGCTCAACAGGTTCACGAGGATTTGTTTCAATTGGCGCTCATCCGCCTGAATCGTCGTCACGGCGCTGTCGATAGTTGTGACTACCTTGAGCCGCTTCTGTTGGGCTATCTGGTTGATGAAATGCAGGCTGGCCTCACAGACCCATGCCACACCCACCGGAACCATTTCCAATTTCAATTTGCCCATCTCGATTTTCGAAAGATCGAGAATGTCATTGATCAGAGCGAGCAGGTGGCGGCCGCTTTCCTCAACGTCGCCCAAGGCTTGCAATTGATTCTCATTGAGAAGTCCGTAAACTTGTTCCTGCAAAGCTTCGCTGATGCCTAAGATGGCATTCAGCGGCGTGCGCAGCTCGTGGCTCATATTGGCCAAAAATTCGTCCTTGAGGCGAGCCGCTCTGGCCAATTTTTCATTCGCCGTCCGTAATTCCTTAGTCCGTTCTTCCACCCGCCGGGCCAAAGAGGCGTGTTCTTCTTCCAGTGCGGCTTCCGCCCGCCTGCGCTCGGCGACTTCGGCTATCAACGCCGCATTCGTTTGTGTCAGGGTTTGATTCAGGCTTTGCAGTTCCTGCCTTTTGCGGTACAGCTCGACAAAAACCGACGCTTTGGCGCGCAGGATTTCCGGAACGATTGGCGCGAACACATAATCCACCGCGCCCAGCTCATAGCCTTTGAGCCGGTCCAGCTCGGACATGCTGAAGGCCGTTATAAAAATAATCGGCGTCTGTTCCAGCCGCGGGTGTTGGCGGATCAGTGTTGCCGTCTCGAAGCCATCCATGTCGGGCATCATCACATCCAGAAGGATGAGCGCAAATTCCTGTTTTAGCAAACATTGTAACGCTTCCCGTCCTGATCTGGCCGACACCAAGTTTTCACCGAGCCCGGCCAGAATAGCCTGGTAGGAAAGCAGTTTTCCCGGCTGGTCGTCCACCAGCAAGAGATTGACTTTGTCCATTTTGGGCCTCGCGACTCCTTCGTTGGGCCTTCATAGTCAGAAAAAATGTCATGCTGGAAGGAAGCATCTTTTTTCAGCACGAGCAACGTGCTGAGTTGTAAAAGGATTCCTCCTGAATGACACCGTTCTTCATTAGCATGTCATGCTGGAAGCACCTTTTTTCAGCACGAGCAACGTGCTGAGTTGTAAAAGGATTCCTCCTGAATGACACCGTTCTTCATTAGCATGTCATGCAGGAGGCATCTTTTTTCAGTACAAGCACTGTGCTGAATTGCAAAAGGATTCCTCCGGAATGACATCGTTATTATTCTGTCATGCTGGAAGCATCCTTTTTCGCACAAGCTCCGTACTGAGTTGCAAAAGGATTCCTCCGGAATGACAACACTCTTAATATTCTCATGTCATGCTGGAAGCATCTTTTTCCAACCGAGCACAGTGCTGGGTTGTAAAAGGATTCCTCCCGAATGACAATGTGGTTTACTGAACATTTACGGCAATGGTTACATCAAACCACCAAAAAATTCCACTTAGGATTCTTTGTCGCAATCAGCGCTTCTTTCTTTTCGCGGCTCATGTCTTTAATCTCTTTTTCTCGCGCAATCGCTTGATTGATATCCGTGTACATCTCAAAATAGATCAGCTTGTAACAATAATATTTTCCGGCAAACGTTTTTCGGTTGCCGCGATTTTGATAATGTTGCTGCAAACGCAGCTTCAAGTCATTGGTCACACCGGTATACAGAACGGTCTTGCCAGGGTTGGTCGTGATGTAGACGTAATAATTGCCCTTGGCGATCATAATGAAACCCTTATTAACCTGTCATGCAAGCATCTTTTTACAATTGAGTACTGTGCTGGGTTGTAAAAGGATTCCTTCTGAATGACACCGTTATTATCCTGTCATGCAGGAGGCATCTTTTTACAATCGAGCACGGTGCTGAGTTGTAACAAGGATTCCTCCTGAATGACACCGCTCTTCATTAGCATGTCATGCTGGAAGCACCTTTTTTCAGTACAAGCACCGAGCTGAGTTGCAAAAGGATTCCTCCTGAATGACATTCCTCCAAATGACAACGCGCTTTATGATCATGTCATGCAGGAGGCATCTTTTTTCAGCACAAGCACCAAGCTCGACATCAAAAAGGATTCCTCCTGAATGACATTTGCCAATCAAGCTCCATCTACCTATGCAGCCACACCCGCATCAGCGAGAGCAACTGCTCGGTGTTGACCGGCTTGGCAATATAATCCGAAGCGCCGGCCTCGAGGCATTTTTCCCGATCGCCTTTCATCGCTTTCGCGGTCAGCGCGATGATGGGCAAAAGCCGATGCTTGGAATTTTGGCGGATGGCGCGGGTGGTTTCGTACCCATCCATCTCCGGCATCATGATGTCCATCAACACCATATTCAAATCCGGATCCTGCTCCACGAGGGCAATCGCTTCCCGTCCGGTCTCGCAGCTCACCACCTGCATGCTGTGGCGCTCCAGCAAACTGGTCAGCACAAAAATGTTGCGCACGTCGTCGTCCACCACCAGCACCTTCTTACCGGCCAACGCCTCGTCAGTCTGGTGCAGCCGTTCCAGCATCTTCTGCTTGGCGGGCGGCAGGTTGGTCGTGACCCGGTGCAGGAACAGCGCGGTCTCATCCAGCAGCCGCTCCGGTGATTGCACGCCCTTGATGATGATACTCTTGGCCATCTTCCTAAGTTGCATCTCCTCATCGCCGGTTAACTCTTTGCCGGTAAACACGACGATAGGGAGCTCGCGCAGGCTGGCTTCTTGATGGATTTGCTCTAAAAGCACAAATCCCGATATATCGGGAAGGCGCAGGTCGAGCACCACGCAGTCGAACGCTTTGGTACGCAGCGCCTCCAACGCTTTGGCGCCGGTGCCGACCGCGGTGATTCTCAAGTCGGCGCCGTCAATCAACTCGATGATGCTCTGGCGCTCGATCTCATTGTCTTCCACCACTAAGAGCCGCCTCACTGGCAGCTTGGCAAACTCCAATATGCGGTCGAAAGCTGCTTCCAGTTCCTCGGTGGTGAGGGGCTTGACCAGATAAGCGAAGGCGCCGTATTCCAAGCCGTGTTGGCGTTCGTCCACGACGGTGATGATTTCGACCGGAATGTGTCGGGTGGCCGGGTCCAGTTTCAGATGGCTCAGCACGGTCCAGCCCAACATGTCCGGCAGCAAAATATCCAGGGTGATGGCCGTGGGTTTGAATTGCTGGGCCAAAGACAGCGCGATGTTGCCCCGTGAGGCCACCAAGCCCTTGAACCCCTTGTCGCGCACGAATCCCAACAACACACGGGCGTAATGGGGATCGTCTTCCACAATCAGCACGACCGGTTCGCCAGGTTGCAGCGTATCGCGGTCATCCGGAACCTCTTCCGGTTTCGGCGCCGGTATCGCCACCAAAGGCACGGCAGCGGGGGGCAAAGCTTCGGAAAGCGGCCCTCTCATCAGGATCGAGCCAGTGAAAGTCTGCGACAAGTACAGCGTAAAGGTGCTGCCCTGGTTGGGCGCGCTGACCAAACGGATTTCACCGCCGAGCAGGGTTGCCAGCTCCCGGCTGATCGCCAGCCCGAGTCCGGTACCGCCGAATCGGCGGCCGGTGCCGGCGTCTGCCTGCTGAAAGGCCTCGAAGATGATTCTCTGTTTTTCGAGCGGAATGCCGATGCCGGTGTCGCTGACCTCGAAGGCGATCACTGTTGGCGCGCTGTTGAGCACGGCATGATCCAGGCTCCAGCCGCCCTGGGCCACGTGCATACGCAAGGTAACCTGCCCCTGCGCCGTGAACTTGAAGGCATTCGACAGCAGATTCTTCAACACTTGCAACAGACGTTTGGAGTCGGTGACCAGGCCATGAGGGAGCTGGGAATCGAGCTCAATGTTAAACGCCAGATTGCGGGCTTCGGCTACGTGGCGGAAGCTGCGCTCGATCATGTCGCGCACGGTCGTAAAGGTGACTTCTTCCGGCTCGACGGTGACGGTGCCGGATTCGATCTTGGAAAGGTCGAGGATGTCGTTGATCAAATTCAGCAGATCGGCGCCGGCGTCGTGAATGGTTTTGGCGAACTCCACTTGCTTTGGATTGAGATTGCCGTCGGCGTTCTCGCCGAGCTGCTGGCCCAAAATCAGGATGCTGTTGAGCGGGGTGCGCAGCTCGTGGGACATGTTGGCAAGAAATTCGGATTTGTACTTGGAGGTCAAGGCCAGCTCCGCGGCTTTCTCTTCCAGCGCGCGCCGGGCCTGCTCCACTTCCTTGTTCTTGCGCTCCACTTCCGCGTTTTGCTCGGCGAGCTGTTTCGCCTTTTGCGCCAATTCCTCATTGGTCTGCTGCAATTCCGTTTGCTGGGCTTGGAGCTCGGCCGCCAACTGCTGGGACTGTTGCAGCAATCGCTCCGTTCGCATCGTCGCTTCGATGGTGTTGAGCACGATGCCGATGCTTTCGGTCAATTGCGCCAGGAACGTCAAGTGGGTTTCGGTAAATTGCGCCAGCGAAGCCAGCTCGATCACGGCTTTGACCTCTTTCTCGAAAAGCACGGGCAGCACGATGATGTTGCTCGGCGTGGCTTCAACCAGGCCCGAGTTGATGCGGAGGTACTCATTGGGGACTTCAGTCATCAAGACGCGACGTTTTTCCGCCGCGCATTGGCCGACCAACCCTTCCCCAATATGGAATTCACTGGGCACGTGATTTTCCTGGTGGGCGTAACTGGCCAGCATTTTCAGACATGGGCTGTCACTGCTGGAGTCCATCTGGTACATCACGCCGTGGTGTATGTTGACCAGCGGCGCCAATTCGGAGAGCAGCATCTGGCCGACGGTCACCAGATCGCGCTGGCCCTGCATCATGCGGGTGAAATTGGCGAGGTTGGTTTTGAGCCAGTCCTGCTCGGTATTCTGCTCGGTGGTCGCGCGCAGGTTGCGGATCATGGCGTTGATGTTGTCCTTAAGCTCGGCGACTTCGCCGCGGGCGTCCACTTGAATGGAGCGGGTGAGGTCGCCTTTGGTGACGGCGGTGGCCACCTCGGCGATGGCGCGAACCTGCGTCGTCAGGTTCGCCGCCAGCAAATTGACGTTGTCGGTCAAATCCTTCCACGTGCCTGCCACGCCCTTGACTTGCGCCTGGCCGCCCAGCTTGCCGTCGGTGCCGACTTCGCGCGCCATACGCGTCACCTCGGCCGCAAACGCGTTCAACTGATCCACCATCGTGTTGATGGTGTTTTTCAATTCCAAAATCTCGCCCTTGACATCAACCGTAATCTTGCGCGACAGGTCGCCGCGCGCCACCGCCGAGGTGACTTCGGCGATGTTGCGGACTTGCGCCGTCAAGTTGCCGCACATCGCGTTGACGCTATCAGTGAGGTCTTTCCAAGTGCCCGCCACACCCGGCACCGCAGCTTGGCCGCCGAGCTTGCCGTCGGTGCCGACCTCGCGTGCCACGCGGGTTACTTCGGCCGCGAAGGCGTTCAACTGATCCACCATCGTGTTGATGGTGTTCTTCAATTCCAAAATCTCGCCTTTGACGTCGACGGTGACCTTGCGTGACAGGTCACCGCGCGCCACCGCCGAGGTGACTTCGGCGATGTTGCGCACCTGCCCAGTCAAGTTGCTGGCCATGGAGTTGACGTTGTCGGTCAGGTCCTTCCACGTGCCCGCCACGCCCGGGACCACCGCTTGGCCGCCGAGCTTGCCGTCGGTGCCCACTTCGCGCGCCACCCGCGTCACCTCCGAGGCGAACGACCGCAGTTGCTCCACCATGGTGTTGATGGCCTCTTTCAATTGCAAGATTTCGCCGCGCACATCCACGGTGATCTTTCGGGAGAGGTCGCCGTTGGCCACGGCAATGGTTACATCGGCAATGTTGCGGACTTGCGCGGTCAAGTTGCTCGCCATGGAATTGACGTTGTCGGTCAAATCCTTCCACGTGCCGGCGACCCCCGAGACCACCGCCTGGCCGCCAAGCTTGCCGTCGGTGCCCACTTCGCGCGCCACCCGCGTCACCTCGGCGGCAAAAGCGTTCAACTGATCCACCATGGTGTTGATGGTGTTCTTCAATTCCAAAATTTCGCCTTTGACATCCACCGTGATCTTGCGCGACAAGTCGCCGCGGGCTACTGCGGTGGTGACTTCGGCGATATTGCGCACTTGCGAGGTCAAGTTGCTGGCCATGTAATTGACGTTGTCGGTCAAATCTTTCCACGTGCCGGCAACGCCCGGGACTTGCGCCTGCCCGCCCAGCTTGCCGTCGGTGCCCACTTCGCGCGCCACCCGCGTCACTTCCGAGGCGAATGCGTTCAACTGATCCACCATCGTGTTGATGGTGTCCTTCAATTGCAAAATCTCGCCGCGCACTTCCACGGTGATTTTCTTGGAGAGGTCGCCGCGCGCGATGGCCGTGGAGACTTCGGCAATGTTGCGCACTTGGGTGGTCAAATTGTTGGCCATGGAGTTGACGTTGTCGGTCAAATCCTTCCAAATGCCGCCCACACCTTTCACCTCAGCCTGCCCGCCCAGCTTGCCGTCGGTACCCACTTCGCGCGCCACCCGCGTCACCTCCGAGGCGAACGAACTGAGTTGATCGACCATGGTGTTGATGGTGTTCTTCAACACAAGAATCTCGCCCTTGACATCGACGGTGATCTTCTTGGACAGGTCGCCCGTGGCGACTGCTGCGATCACCGCATCGATGTTGCGTACCTGACTGGTCAGGTTGTTGGCCATGAGGTTGACGTTGTCAGTCAAATCTTTCCAAATGCCGCCCACGCCTTTCACCTCGGCCTGACCACCCAGTTTGCCGTCGGTGCCGACTTCGCGCGCCACCCGCGTCACCTCCGAGGCAAAACCATTCAATTGATCCACCATGGTGTTGATGGTGTTCTTCAGTTCCAAAATTTCCCCGGCGACATCGACGGTAATCTTGCGCGACAAATCGCCGCGCGCCACCGCGCTTGCCACCTCGGCGATATTGCGCACCTGCGCCGTCAAGTTGCTGGCCATCGAATTGACATTGTCGGTCAAATCCTTCCACGTGCCGGCAACGCCCGGAACTTGCGCCTGGCCGCCCAGCTTGCCGTCCGTTCCCACTTCGCGCGCCACCCGCGTCACTTCCGAGGCGAACCCGTTCAACTGATCCACCATGGTGTTGATCGTGTCCTTCAGTTGCAAAATTTCGCCGCGCACATCCACCGTGATTTTTTTAGAAAGATCGCCGCGAGCAATGGCGGTGGCGACTTCGGCAATGTTGCGCACTTGCGCGGTCAAATTACCCGCCATGGAGTTGACATTGTCGGTCAAATCTTTCCAAGTGCCGGCGACACCAGGAACCTGCGCCTGCCCGCCCAGCTTGCCGTCAGTGCCGACTTCGCGCGCTACGCGCGTCACTTCCGAGGAGAACGCCCGCAGTTGGTCGACCATGGTGTTGATGGTTTCCTTCAGCTCGAGAATTTCGCCCCGCACGTCCGCGGTGATTTTCTTGGAGAGATCGCCGTTGGCAATGGCGGTGGCCACTTCGGCGATGTTGCGCACCTGTGCCGTAAGGTTGCTCGCCATCGAATTGACGTTGTCGGTCAAATCTTTCCAGGTGCCGGCGACGCCCGGAACGATGGCCTGGCCGCCCAGCTTGCCGTCGGTGCCGACTTCGCGCGCCACGCGCGTCACCTCCGCGGCGAAGGAGCGCAGTTGATCGACCATCGTGTTGATGGCTTCCTTCAATTGCAGAATTTCACCCCGCACGTCCACCGTGATTTTTTTGGAAAGATCACCATTGGCTACTGCGATAGTTACCTCGGCGATGTTGCGCACCTGCGCGGTAAGATTGCCGGCCATCAAGTTGACGCTTTCCGTCAAGTCCTTCCAAACGCCGCTGACGTTGCGAACCTGAGCCTGGCCGCCCAGCTTGCCTTCGATGCCGACCTCGCGCGCCACGCGCGTCACTTCCGAGGTGAAAATGCCGAGCTGCGCGATCATCGTATTGACGATCTTGGCGGAGCGCAAAAATTCGCCTTCGAGCGCCTGGCCGTCGCGCTCCAAGCTCATGGTCTGGGTCAGGTCGCCCTTGGCAACGGCGCCGATGGTGCGGGTCACTTCAATCGTGGGCCAAACCAAATCATTGATGAGCGAGTTGACCGAGTCTTCCATTTCATACCAGGCGCTGCTGTCTTTCGCAGCAAATATGGCGCGTTGCCCGATGCGGCCTTGCTTGCCGACCACCCGGCTGACGCGCTTGAGCTCCTTGGCCATCCTTTGGTTGACCGCAACGATGTCGTTGAAGGCATCGGCGATCTTCCCCTCCATGCCGGTCCAATCGGACGGCAGGCGAACCGAAAAATCTCCCTTCTGGACAGCGGTTAGGCAGCGCAAAAGTTGCCGCATGGCCGGAGCCTCCGAGGCAGTAAGCTGGGCGATCTTGCCGTTTTGCTTGGAATTAATTTTTGTTCTCATAGGCGTAGTTCAAAGGCAATTGAAAATGATTCAGGCAGGGAAAAAGCAAAGGCAAAACAAATATATAAAAATAACGATCAAATGCCGAAATAAACAATCAGAAGAATTCTCTTTCTTTTGTCAGATATTGGCGCATAACTTATCCGTCATTGTCCTACAAAACAACCATCTTCTTCGCGGGCCGCTTGCAAATAGGCGGAAAGGTTGCGCAACTGCTCGTGCGAACCGATAAGCTCCTGCTCGGCCTGTTTGTGCCGGAGGGTGGCGCTGAGCTGCCCGGCAATCGTGGAGAACAGCGCCACCAGACGTTGGTCTTCGGCGCGCGCTGCGGTTGAAAAGAAAAACCGCCAGCATCTCGCCGTCCGCGAGAATCGGCACGCCGGCGGCGGTTTTCAAGCCGAGCTCTCGCACTATCGGGGCGCGCCGGAAAATATTGACAGGTTGGCTCATCAGGTCATTCACCCACTCCACTTGCTTTGAAGCCCAAACTCGTCCCGGCAGGCCCTCGTTCACTTTGAAGCTCAGCTCTTCGCTCCGCTTTCGCAATCCAGACATGAAGTGGCTGTCACCGTACCAGGCTGGGCTGCATTCCAGCCTCGTTCCGTCCACCGAGGAAACCCAGGCCTTGCCGTACTCCCAGCCGGTTAGCGTGCAGATTGCGCGCTCTCGCTGATTGATTGCAGTGACACCAACGTTTTGATTAGTCCAGCATTGGCCATTTTTTCGTAATTCATAGGGCCGGAAATGATTTGCTTACGAATGGCTCAACCGCGAAGCTTTCTTCAAAAAGTATCAGGCTCAAATTTAGATTTATCCCAATGCAAAGCGAATTAAATATACAAAATTCTAACGCGGTTTTCAAGCAACTCTTGCCGGATTGAAACAAAAAAAGCCGAGACCACAGGCCTCGGCTTTGCGAAATTTTAGAAACTATCGCACAACGGCTGGATCACACCGCTGCAAGCTCCGCCGGCTGGCGCTGCTGCGTTTCATGATCGTGAGAAGTGAAAACGCCGTCGCCGCCCGCCTGTGCCGCCGGGGTGAGATAACCAAGCTCTTCGAGCTTGCGAATAATTTTCAGCGCGCTCTCGGTGGGGGTTTCCTTCTCGGTTTCGCAGATCACTTCCGGATGGTCCGGCGGTTCGTATGGATCGCTGACGCCGGTAAATTCCTTGATCTCGCCGGCCAGCGCCTTTTTGTACAAGCCTTTGACGTCGCGCTGAATGCACGTTTCGAGCGAAACTTTCACGTAAACTTCGACGAAATCGTTGATGAGCGCGCGATTCTCGTCGCGAATATTTTTATATGGTGAGATCGCCGCGGCGATGGCAATCACGCCGTTGCGCGTCAGCAAATGGCAGACGAAGCCGATGCGCCGGATGTTGGTGTCGCGGTCTTCCTTGGAAAATCCCAAGCCTTTGCTCAAATTGGTGCGCACCACGTCACCATCGAGCACTTCCACCTTGCTGCCGTACGCCTTCAACATCGGCACGAGGTGCTCGGTGATCGTCGACTTGCCGGCACCGGAAAGCCCGGTAAACCAAATGGTGCAGCCACGAGGGGAGTTGTTCATGATGAAGTTCCTATGTTCAGTTTTAAGTGTCCAGTTATCAGTAATCAGTAATCAGTGTTCAGTGACCAGGGTTTAGTGATCAGTTTTTAATGCCCAGAGCTCAGTCGTCGGTAAACAATATCTTCTGCCAACCGATTACTTCAAGCCAGTAAGTTAAGGACGCTGTCATTCTGGAAGAATCTTTTTACAAAACAGCACACGGCTGCATTCTAAAAAGATTCCTGCGGAATGACAAGCGCGTTGCTTAACTTAATGACATGACCTGTTTACTGAATACTGTTCACTGATTACTGATTACTGATGACTGATGACTGGTGACTGATTACTGATCACTGTTCACTGATTACTTGCCATTACGCAATCCTTTTATCAAAATCTGCACGACTTCGGGCCGGCTAAATTCCGGCGGCGGCGCTTCACCGCGGCCGAGCAATTCACGAACTTGCGTGCCAGACAACATGACTTGCTGAGAGCCGTCGTGCGGGCAAGTTTTGCTCGTAACCACCGAGCCGCATTTTTTGCAGAAGAAGGAGTTCTCAAAATTCAGCGTCGTAATGCCGAGCTCCTCCGGCTTGAACTGCGCGAAGATTTTCTGTGCGTCGTACGTGCCGTAATATTTGCCCACGCCGGCGTGGTCGCGGCCGACGATGAAATGCGTGCAACCGTAATTCTTGCGGCACATCGCGTGGAAGATCGCCTCGCGCGGCCCGGCGTAACGCATCGCCGCCGGAAAAACGCTCAGCAGCACGCGGTTGGCGGGATAATAATCGCGCAGCAAAGCCTCGTAACTTTCCATGCGTAAATCCGCTGGAATATCGTCTTTCTTCGTCTCGCCGACCAGCGGGTGCAGCAACAGCCCGTCGACGATTTCCATGGCGCATTTTTGAATGTACTCGTGAGCGCGATGCACCGGATTGCGCGTTTGAAACCCGACCACCTTGTTCCAGCCGCGTTCGCTGAAAAGGCGCCGGGTTTCCGCCGGATCACGGCGAAACTCCGTAAACGTCACATTGGAGGGACGATTGAGCATCCACACCTCGCCGGCAAGACATATCTCGCCCTGGCTCATGACGCGCGTCACGCCGGGATGCGCGATTTCGGTGGTGCGATAGACTTCTTTCGCCTCACGGGTTTTGTCATATTCAAATTTTTCGGCGATTTTCATCACGCCGAGTATCGCGCCGGCAGCGCCGTTGCTTTCCACCAACGCGACCTCTTCGCCAATGCGAAGATCATCGGCAAGATCTTTGGCAACCGGCAGGGTGATCGGCAACGACCAGACGAGGCCATTGGCGAGCCGCATATTCTGCACGACACCGTCGTAATCGGCTTTCGACATAAATCCGGTGAGCGGACTCATGGCGCCGTTGGCGATCATTTCGAGATCGGCGACGCCGACTTCGGAGAGCGGCACTTTTTTGGCATCGCGGGCGCGGCGCAAAGCCGCCTCGCGCTCCTCGCCGTGGAGAATACGATCGACCACCTTGCCGCCGTGGGGTATGCTAAGAGACATGATTGGATGTTACCTCCATTTTATAAGTGTTGCATTTTGTTATCAGTTTTTGCTGTTGGCGCGTATAGTATATAATTTTTGAGCGACAACTTGGCCGCGTCCGGAACATACACAAGAATTATATTTACGTGCTTTGCCAGGCTTTTGCGGGATTAAATTCCGGTTCATTCGTCAAGAAAAAGCCATATAAAACAAAAAACCCAAGCCGCGAACTCGGCTTGGGTGAAGCATATTGCGTGGGCCCTGTAGGACTTGAACCTACGACCAGCGGATTATGAGTCCGCCGCTCTAACCAACTGAGCTAAGGGCCCTCTAAAAAACAAAAAGCAAACAGCAAAAAGAAAACAGCAAAATATGTTTGCTTTTTGCCGTTTGCTTCTTTCTTTTTGCTTTCCTTCAGTGCGCCTACCAGGAATCGAACCTGGAACCTTGTGATTAAGAGTCACCTGCTCTGCCAGTTGAGCTATAGGCGCTTTCAGCTTGCTTTTTGCCTTTTGTTTTTTTCTTTTTGCAGTTTAAGAAGTGAGCCTGGGGAGAATCGAACTCCCGGCCAACGGATTAAAAGTCCGCTGCTCTACCAGCTGAGCTACAGGCTCTTCAGTTTTCAACCGTTTTTGTTTTCGCTTGCCCGCGCGAGAATGTAAATAAACGAGCGTCTGTCATTGTCTCGAAGTCGCTGTGCCCACGAGGTGCGAAACTCGGGCCACTCAGATGCTGAAAGGACGCCGCTCTCCAACACATTAAAACCCGCCGCCTGATAGCGAGGCACTAGCACCGTTTTCAGAAACATCTCAGAGATGGAAGGCAATTCCAAACGTTCGATCTCGAAGCGATCCCGTACGGGGTCGAAGCTCATAAAAATCTTCAACTCAGCTTCTGGTGCGCAGATTCGCCGCAGGTTGCTCAACGAGTCGCAATCCCCGGCAGCGACGGTCCGGAGCAGACTTCCCCACGGAAAATTCACGTGAACTTCGCTCGCTACGCCGTTCAGCTCACAAGGCAAATCTTCAACCGCGGCCTGCACGAACAGAACATTCGCCAGCCCGCCCTTTGCCGGCTTGCGATGAATCTTTTCAGAGAGCTTGACCAACGCACTCGCATTCGCGTCGATGCCGATGAAAAATTTGTCGGGATTTTGGCGAGCGCTCAGACTGACAAAAAGCCCATCGCCGGTTCCGATATCGATAACCACGCCTTGGCGATAAGGGGAGATTAGATTTTGAAAGGCGCGTCAATCGAGTTAATAAAAGCCTTTGCCACGGATGACTTTTAACATTGGATATTCTCTACTTTCAGAGGTTTACTTATGATAATGATACCGACACGAAATAATGACAAGCTCTGCTGCAGACACTCTATATACCAACCGATGCTCATCATTAATACGGCGAGACCAATACCCCGCCAATTCACCTTTCAGAGGTTCTGGCTTTCCCAATCCTTTAAATGGTTCTCGTTTAGCGTCTTTGATCAGTTCATTAAGCCTTTTCAAAAGCTTGGGGGCATTCTCTTGAAACCAGAGATAGTCTTGCCAGCCTAAATCTGTGAACGCTAATTTCATGTTTCAATTAGCTCTCGCTCACTTGTTTTTCCCATTTGGGCTTCTGCAATAGATTTGCGCAAATGCTCAGCATTAGCCGGATTAGACAGCAGATAAAGCGTCTCTTGCCATGAATTAAATTCACTGAGTGAGAGGAGAACCGCTTTCTCGCCGCGATCACTGCAAATGATCGCCGGTTCCGCGTCGGCAATCACCTGCGCGATCAGATGATCTAAATTTTGCTTGGCGTCATTCAGAGTTATGGCATTCATAAGAGTAGCCTAAAAATGGCTTCTTCCGTTGAAAACTTATTTGCAAAGGACAGCATTAAATATAAAAAAAATATCCGACTTAGTCAACCCCCAATTTCACAAAGATTCCTCAAAACCTTTCCCCAACTGATAGATGAACCACCTAACAGAAAAGGCTTTTTACAGTTGGGTTCATCTATCAGTTGGGGCATACAAAACTTTCAGAATTTCTTTCTACCTTTTCGTAGCGTCGCAAAGACCTAATCATTAGCTGCCCATCACTAAAGCATCACGCCAACTTAATCCCCAACTCCCGAAGCTGCCTTTCATCCACTGGCGAGGGTGCGCCGTCCATGAGCGACAGCGCGGAATTGGTCTTGGGAAAAGCGATCACTTCGCGAATGCTCTTGCGTCCGGCGAACAGCATCACCAGCCGGTCGAAGCCAAAGGCAATGCCGCCGTGCGGCGGCGCGCCGTACTCGAAAGCTTCCATTAAAAAGCCGAATTTATTTTCGGCCTCTGCATCGCTGATGCCGAGCAACTGAAACATCTTTTTCTGCAGCTCGCGCTGGTGAATACGGATGCTGCCGCCGGCGATCTCCGTGCCGTTGAGCACGAGATCATAAGCTTTGGCGCGCACTTTTTCGGGCGCCGTATCCATCAACGGAATGTCTTCGTCTTTCGGCGAAGTGAACGGATGGTGCCGCGCCATCCAACGCTTCTCTTCTGGATCGAACTCCAACAACGGAAAATCGACCACCCACAGGAGATTGTACGAATTCTCTGCAATCAGCTTTTCTTCCTGCGCCAGGCGCAAGCGCAAAGCGCCGAGCACCTGCTGCGCTTTCTCTTCTTCGTCGGCAACGAAGAGCAGCAAATCGCCGGCTTTTGCATTCAGCGCTGTATTGATCTTCCCGATCAATCCCCCAGCGAAAAATTTGGCCGTGCCGCCTTCCCAACCGCTTTCCGCAACTTTGATGGCGACCAAGCCTTTGGCGCCAAAATTAGTCGCGACTTGGGTGAGATCGTCGATTTGCTTGCGCGAATATTTCGCGCCGCCGGGCAAAGCCAGCGCCTGCACGGCTTTACCGCTCTTGGCGGTTTCGACGAAAATCTTGAACTCACTTTGTTCTGCAAAAGCGGTCACATTGCGAATTTCCAAACCGAAGCGCAAATCTGGCTTGTCGCTGCCGAAACGAGACATGGCTTCGACATAAGTGAATCGTGGCAGTGGTAGAGAAATTTTTTTATCCAAAATGTTTTGCATCATCTCGGCTACCAGCCCTTCCACCATTGCCATCACGTCGTTTTGATCGACGAAAGACATTTCGAGGTCGATCTGCGTGAACTCCGGCTGGCGGTCGGCCCGCGTGTCTTCGTCGCGAAAGCAGCGAACGATTTGAAAATATCGGTCCATGCCGGCGACCATGAGAATTTGCTTGTACATTTGCGGGCTTTGCGGCAGCGCATAAAAGCTGCCTTTGTAAAGGCGGCTCGGCACCAAATAATCGCGCGCACCTTCCGGCGTGCTGCGCATCAAAATCGGCGTTTCAATATCGACGAAGCCGTGGCGATCCAAATAATCGCGCGTGGTTTTGTACAACCGGTGCCGAATGAGCAGATTGCGCTGCATGTCCGGCCGCCGCAAATCGAGATAGCGATATTTCAGCCGCAGTTCTTCCGCCGCTTCGATGCGGTCGCTGATCTCGAACGGCGCCGGCTTGGCCGGGTTGAGAATTTTCAATTCTTGCGCCATGATTTCAATTTCGCCGGTGGCAAGATTCTTGTTGATCATGCCGGCCGGGCGCAAGGCGACTTTGCCGCGCACCGCAATGACGTATTCGGAGCGCAGGTCTTTGGCTTTCTGGTATATTTCGCCTGCCCTGCCAAAGGCTCCAGGCAGGCCAGGGCCGGTGCCGGGATTGAAAACGATCTGGGTTTTGCCGTAGCGGTCGCGCAAATCGACAAAAAAAACGCCGCCGTGATCGCGCCAGCTATCAACCCAACCCATGAGCGTGACTTCCGTTTCGGCGTGCTCTTTTCTTAATTCCCCACAGGTATGGCTGCGCTTCCAGTTGCTTAGTTTTTCCAAAGACTTCTCCTTAACAAAAAAGGCCGATCTCAAATACTTCTGTGAGATTCGGCCTGTTGCGGTTTTCTTCAAAATTTGCTCAGCCGACTTCCACATCACATTATAAAATCGTCATTTTAGGCAAAAAAGGCAAGGAGAATTTTTACCTCGCTGTAATGGGTCAGTTACAGATGGGCAGCGCAGACATCTTGTCTGCAGTCTGGAAGACTGCGCTACGTTTTTCCACCAATAAGTGAGGCCTTACACCTCGCTCTTTAATAACATAAAAAAATACATGTCAAGCACAAGGCCAAAGATTTTTTGCGCCGTTGATTTTAAGCCAGGGGACAAAAGCACCCTTTGGCAATTTCAGCTTGATTTTTCAAGGAAAGTTATATACTTTTCGTCTGGCGTTTTTTGTCTCCTTTGTGCATTTGTGGTTGTGAATTATTCAGGTTGGGCGTTTTCACTTGACAAACGTCCAGCGCTCGAAGGCGCTACTAAGAACTGAATATAATCGCCACGAGGAGGGAAGTTCCAAATTATCATGCTGCCCACTGAAATTTTGAAGCAACTACAGCCGTTGGCGCGGGATTCGGCGAAGAATGCGTTGACGGCTTGGAGGAAGTCGCACGAAGAAAAGCTGGCGCGTTTCTCCAAAATACTCGAACGCCTGTTCGAGAAACTCAAAGGCCTGCCGGTTCAAAAAGATTTGTACCTGAACGCCTGGCAGGAATTGGACGGCGCTTTTAAAAAATATCTTGCCTGGACAAAGGATCTGCAAGACGTCGCCGAGGATTCTCCTACCGGCGCTTTGTGGGAAGAGTGGCGGCAGCAGTTTGCAGAAATCCTGCAACAATTTCCGGGGCAGGCCGAAATCACCATTCCGGAAAATTATTGGGAGCGGCAAGCCGGCGATCCGCTTCGCGTGCGCTGGTGGCGGTGGAAAAACCGCCGGCAACAGACGCTGCGGCGGATGGCGCTTTCAATTCGCAACGGCATGCGGCGTTTATTCCGCCAGCCGCCGCTTTCGTCTCCGCTTTTGCACCACGAAACGCTCACTGCCGAGCAGCACGCGCTGGTGTTTCATCAGGACGTTCAGCGAAGCGCTTTGCTGCTGAACCGGCTGCAAAGCAAGGGCATTTTAATCACCACGGCAAACGGCTACGTGATTCATCCGTTGCTGTATCACTCCATGGTCCGCGTTTTAAAAACTCGAAACATTCTGCATTGATATGAGAACCCTTTTCATTTTTCCCTTGGTCTTTTCGCTCATCGGGCTAAGCTCTGCCGGCGAGAGCGCGGCCTTCTCTCAAACGGCGGCGGATACAACCAAATCCGACACGGTGGCCGCAGCAGTCGCGGCAGCGGCTTCGGCCAAGCTGCAAAAGCCGGATACCTCCCAAGCTGAAGCTGACATCGGCATCGCGAAAAAAATCTCGCAAGCGCAACCCAAAATTGAATGGTCGATTTCTTTTGCAAAAATTTTTTGGGCGGCGGCCATCTTTCTTGCGGCGTTGCTGTCGTTCAAATGCTTGACCCGATTGTTGGAGTTTGTCGCCGAGCGCCGCGCCAATTTGCGTCTGGCCATCAAACGGCTGATTCCGACGATTCGGATTTTGGGGTAGACGTTCGTGATTTATTTCATCATCGCTGCCGTGCTGTCGCCGCCGATTGAAACGCTGATCGCGGTGACCGCCTCGGCGGGCATTGCCATCGGGTTTGCCTCGCAGGATATTTTAAAAAATATTTTCGGGGAAATTATGATTTTGCTCGACCGGCCTTTTCAGGTGGGTGACAAAATCGAAGTGGGCAGCTATTACGGCGAGGTGGCGCAAATCGGCCTGCGCAACGAAGTTCACCAGGGCCGCTCGCTGCTCAAGATGCGGTTGAAGGCTTACGTGCTGGACATTCGCCACGAGTTTCCCTTTATGAGTGAAATGACGGAAATCGTCGTGAGCGAATTTTTGAAACACAAGCTGGTCACGCCCGAGCAGCTTGCTCTGACAAAAGCGTAGGGAAAATTGGAATATGAGAACATGTTTGCTATCGTCGTCATTACCGCCGTCAGTTTGGTAGGATCATTTATTTGTTCCTTAATGGAGGCCGCGCTTTACTCGATTCCGCGCAGCCGCATTGAAACGCTGCAGCGCGCCGGCCATCGCGGCGCGGCACGGCTCGCCAAGCTGCGGGCCCGGATCGACGAGCCGATCGCGGCCATTCTCACGCTGAACACTGCGGCGAATACACTCGGCGCGGCTTGGGCCGGCGCACTCGTCGGCAAATATTATGGCAACGAATTGCTCGGCATTTTTTCCGGCACGTTCACCGCCGCGGTGCTATTTTTCAGCGAAATCATTCCGAAATCGTTAGGCGTGACGTATGCCAACACGCTGGCACCCCGGCTGGCCGGATCCCTGCAAATATTGATCTGGCTGCTCTGGCCTTTTGTCAAGATCAGCGTTGTGCTGACGCGGCTGTGGGGCAAGCAGTCGCGCCTAACCTATCCAACCGAGGAAGACATCATCAGTCTGGCGCAACTGAGCCAAAGCGGGGGCGCAATCATGCCGCACGAGGCGCGGTGGGTGGCCAATGCCTTGCGCCTCAATGATATGCGCGTGCGCGCCATCATGACGCCCAACTCGGTGGTTTACCGCCTGCCCGACGTCATGCCGCTCAGCATGACCAAAATCGACGCCGATCATTGGCGCTTCAGCCGGGTGCCGGTCTGCACGGATAACGACCCGAATAATATCGTCGGCGTGGTGCAGCGCCGGGAAGTGTTTGCCGCCTTGTTGCGCGACGAAGAGGATAAAACGATCCGCAACCTGATGCGGGTGCCGGATTTCGTGCCGGAGGACATGCCCGCGCACGAGCTGCTCAGCCGCTTTATAGCTTCTCGCCGCCACCTGTTCTGCGTCAAAAGCGCCAACGGCGAGTTTGCCGGGGTCGTGACGCTCGAAGACGTCTTGGAAGCCTTGATCGGCGACGAGATTGTCGGCGAGTTCGACCTCCACGAGGACATGCAGGCGTGGGCGCGCAAAAAACAAGCAAGGAATTCCAAATCAGAAAAAACTACTGACAAAATTATTAAGTGACAAAATCATTTTGCTGACCATCATCCAACTCATCGCCATTTTAGCCATCGGGTATCTCAGCGCCCATTTTCTGATCGGCAAGCTGCAAAGCAAATTCTTTTTCACCTCCGGCGTCGAGTATATCATCCTCGGCGTGCTGGTTGGTCCGCACGTCACGAACGTCATGACCCCCGACGTCGTCAACCAACTCAGCCCGGTGATGAGCCTGTCGCTGGGATCGCTGGGGCTGTTATACGGCCTACAATTCCGTTTTCGCGCTCTGGCGCAGGTTGAATCGGATGCCTACCGGCTGACTTTTCTCGAAGTGCTCGCCACCTTTTTGCTGATCAGCGGCGCGTTCGCCCTGCTCTTTTGGTATCCCCTGGCCGGTCAGGACGATTGGATGGCCGTGTTCCCCTCGGCTCTGGCTTTGGGCGCGACTGCCGCGGTTTCGGCGCCGGCCGCCCTCCATGTCGTCAAGCAGCACTACAAAGCCCAAGGCAAAATCTCCGAACGGTTGGAGTTTGTCATCAGCCTGAATCAGCTTCTCGGCATCACTTTGTTCGGACTCATTTTTTGCTTTTTGCACGTCGGCGAAACCAGCGGCATTCGGCCGTTGACTACAGCCGAATGGGCGGTGGTCAATATCGGCTTCGGCATCGTGCTGGGAATTCTGTTTTACCTGTTTCTCGGAAAGGAGGAGAGCAAGAATCTGCTCCTGTTGGCTTTGCTCGGCATCGTCGTTTTTGCCAGCGGCGCCGCGTATTATTTGAATCTTTCGCCCATTTTCATCAATCTCGTTCTCGGCATTATGCTGGCGAATACTTCGAGCATTCGGCACCGCCTGCTCGAGGTGCTGCACTCGGTAGAAAAGCCATTCTACGTCGTCATTTTGGTTTTCGCCGGCGCCGCCTGGAATCTGTCCGCGCTGGCCGAACGCTGGTATCTTTTTGCGCTTTGTTCGGGCTTGTACCTGCTGTTGCGATACTGGGGTAAGTCTCTCGGCGGCTATGCGGCCTACACCAGCTCCGAGAATCCCGAGCAGCTTCCGCGACGGATCGGTTTGGGATTGTTGTCGCAGGGCGCGGTGGCCGTCGCCATGATCGTCAATTATCGCCAGGTTTATAAAAACGAGTTCACTGATATCGCCATCACCTGCGTTCTCATCTCCGTGATCCTGTACGAATTTATCAGCCCCAAGCTGACTAAAAATATTTTGATCGATGCCAACGAAATTCAGGCTGCAAAATGA
The DNA here is from genome assembly GCA_022616415.1 of Candidatus Zhuqueibacterota bacterium. Classification (GTDB taxonomy): domain Bacteria; phylum Zhuqueibacterota; class Zhuqueibacteria; order Zhuqueibacterales; family Zhuqueibacteraceae; genus Zhuqueibacter. Next base: position 20,572 of record JAKEEU010000326.1, read on the forward strand.
AGGCAAAACCATTTGGGGCAAAACTATTAAAGCTTCATTTGAGTATTGTTTTAAATACCATACGATTAAAAAAAGCTGTTAATCGTTTTGCCCTAAATAGTTTTGCCTTTCAATATATCTGAATTGTTACACCAAAATTAGTTAATCATTTTGACTGCGATTATTTTGACTTGAAAAATTACTTATGGAGAAATCATCCTGTGAAAGTCATTGTGATCGGCATGGGCGAAGTCGGCAAGTATATCGCTTCCGTGCTTTCAAAGGAAAAGCATGACGTCATCATCCTCGATGCCAACGCCGCGGCCCTGGCCAAAGCCGAAGAAATGATGGACGTGATGGCCTTGCACGGCCACGGCGCCAGCATAAAAACTTTGCGCCAGGCAAAAGTCGAAGAGGCCGATTTGGTGCTCGGCGTTACCGGGCGTGACGAAATCAACCTGCTGGCGGCCATCACCGCCAAGCAGTTGGGCGCCAAGCGCACCGTCGCGCGCGTGTCGAATCGCGATTATCTCGGCGACGCCGATCGCGGCTTCTATCACAATCTGCTCGGCATCGATCTGGCCATCAGCGTGCAGATTCTGGTCGCCAATGAGATCAAAAAACTCATCAAGAGCATCGGAGCGGTTGCCATTGAAGATTTCGCCGACAACCGCGTGGAAATGATGCAAATCGCCGTCGAGGAGGAGCTGGCCGTCGTCAAGAAGCCGTTGCGGGATATCGACCTGCCCGACGATTGTCTTGTCGCCGCCATCTTGCGGAATGAGAACGTGATCATTCCCAGTGGCGCCGACGAGATATGGCCGGGTGATGAGGTTTTCCTAATCGGAACCATCGAGAATATTCCCAGGCTCGAAAAAATGTTCGGCAAGAAGCGCGAGCACGGCATTCGCAAAGTCGTCATCGTCGGCGGCGGGGACGTCGGTTTTTCCGTGGCCAAATTACTCGAGCGCGAATCCATCGACGTCATTTTGATCGAGCAGAACGGCGAGCGCTGCGAAGAGCTGTCGCAAAAATTGCATCACGCGGTGATCATCAACGGCGACGGCACGGACATCGGGCTTTTGCGCGAAGAGAAAATGGAGCATTGCGATGTTTTCGTTGCCGTCAGCGGCAATGACGAAGAGAACCTGGCCTCCGGCCTTTTGGCCAAAAATTTGGGCGCCAAGCGCATCGTCGTGCTCGTCGATAAACCCGACTATGTTCCGCTCTACGAGCTTCTCGGCATCGACGCCACGGTCACTCCCAGCTTGTTCGCCGCCAACCAGATTCTCAAGTACGTGCGGGAAGGAGAAGTCGTCGCGGTCTCGATGCTGGAAGAGGGCAAGGCTGAGATACTCGAGATCGTCCCCTCGCCGGGAAGCCCCATCGTCAACCAACCGCTGCGGGAAGTGAATTTTCCGCGCGGCGCCGTGATTGCCGCAGTCGCGCGCGAGGACGGCGTGTTCGTGCCTAAGGGAAAGGATGTGATCAAAGCCGGCAACAACGTCGTGGTGTTTACCACGCCCAAAGTGAGACCGGCCGTGGAAAGATTGTTTCGCAAAAAGCTGTTTTCATTTTCTTAACCATGAATTACAAAATTATCGCCCGACTCCTCGGCATCCTGATGATCGTCTTGGCCTTGGTCATGGCCACTGCCATCGCCTGGACGATTTATTTTCGCGAGCCGAAAACGACATTGGCCTTTATTCTCTCTTCGGTCGTTACGCTTTTTTTTGGATTCGGCCTCTATTACCTGGGCCGCAAAGAATTGGGCGCAATCGGCCGGCGCGAAGCGTTATTGGTGGTGACCGTGAGCTGGTTTTTAACCGGACTGTTTGGCGCGATTCCTTACATTCTGGACGGCGCCTTCACCAACTTTGCCGAAGCGTTCTTCGAGACCGTCTCCGGCTTTGCTACTGCCGGCTCAACCGTGCTGACCGATATTGAATCGCTTTCACACGGGCTGCACTATTGGCGCACGTTGACGCACTGGCTCGGCGGCATGGGAATCGTGGTTCTATTTATAGCTATTTTCCCGCAGCTCGGCGTCGGCGCCAAACACTTATTCAAATCCGAAACCCCCGGGCCAATCACCGAAGGCCTGAAGCCCCAAATCAAAGAAACAGCATCGACGCTGTGGAAAATTTATCTGGGCTTGACCGCCGCCGAATGTGCCTTGCTCTACATGGCCGGCCTGAGTTTTTTCGACGCCCTCTGCCATTCTTTTGCAACGCTGGCCACCGGCGGGTTTTCGACCAAAAATGCGAGCATTGCTCACTTCAACAGCGTTGCCGTCGAACTCATCATTATCGTGTTCATGTTTTTGGCTGGAATCAACTTTTCGCTCTACTACGCTTTCATCAAGGGGAATTTTGCGGCTTTGTTCAAAAGCGCGGAACTCAGAGTCTACGCCACGATCGTCGTTTTGGCGACGTGCGCCATCACCCTGAATATTTTGGTGATTCACTCGGACTTTCTGACGGCGTTGCGCTACGCCTCGTTTCAAGTGATTTCCATCGTGAGCACCACCGGCTTCGGAACCGACAATTTTGACCTCTACCCGGCGTTTTCCAGGGTTCTATTGGTCATGCTCATGATCATCGGCGGCAGCGCGGGCTCCACCTCCGGCGGGATGAAAATATCCCGCATCATCGTCATTGCCAAAGCCGCATTTGTCGAATGCTATAAAATCTTCCGGCCGCAGGCCGTGAAAGCCGTGAAGATCGGAAAATCCGTAATGAGCGACGAGATCACCAAGTCCATCTTCGGTTTCTTTACGCTCTATCTTTTGGTCATTGTTTTCGGTTCGTTATTTATGAGCCTGCTGGGGTTGGATATCATCACCGCCTCGACCGCGGTCATCACCACCCTTGGCGGTGTGGGGCCCGGGCTCGCCCAAGTCGGTCCAATTGAAAATTTCGCCTTCATTCCCACCGTGGGAAAGATCTTTTTGTCGTTGTGCATGATTTTGGGAAGACTGGAGCTGTATACCGTGCTCGTGCTCTTAGTTCCGGATTTTTGGAAACGGTGAGTTTTTTCGCCCACAAAAATGGAAATCCCACAGAATCGAAACTTCAAAAATCATTTCTGTGGGAGTTCATTTCAGTGGGCGCGACTTTTCCTTATTTCTGTGGGATTTCTGAGTCTGTGGGCGACTAACAACTATGAGAAGAATTATCATCCTCGGGCTGCTTTTTCTCTTGATGTACGCCCTGCAATTTCTGCAGGTCGAGACTGAGGCGCCCTTTCATCCCAAATCGCTGGCGACGCTCGGGTTCGTTTTGCTGGCGGCGTATACGCTTGGCGAGGTGACCAGCTCGTTCGGACTGCCGAAAATCACCGGCTATATCGTCACCGGCATCGTCTTTGGCCCGTACGTGGTCAACCTGTTCTCGGTGGGCGTGGTCGATGATTTGAAAGGCGTCAACAGCCTGGCCATCGGACTGATTGCGCTGACCGCCGGCGGCGAGCTTAAATTGAGCGGCCTGCGCCGCGTTGCCAAAAGCCTCACCTTTATAGTGCTCATCAAAGGCTTTTTGATTTTACTGGCAGTGGGCTTGACGGTTTTCGCCATCCGGCCGCTCATTCCTTTTCTTGCCGACGCGACCGCGCCGCTGGTTTTGGCAGTGGGAGCGATTTTCGGCATTTTGGCCATCGGCACCTCGCCCTCGGCAACCATCGCGGTGATCAACGAAACCGGCGCGGCTGGGAGATTGACCGATACGACGCTCGGCGCCGCCGTCGTCAAGGACGTGGTGATGGTGGTTCTCCTCGCCGTCGCTATCTCTCTTGCCAAGCTTTTTTCCACACCAGGTATGGTGTTTGAATCTACAGTCTTTCTTCACGTTGGCAAAGAACTGCTTTTTTCGATCATCGCCGGCGCGGTGCTTGGCGCGACCATCATTGCCTACATCCGCTTCATTCACGCCGAAATGTGGCTGTTCATCGTCGGCGTCATCTTCTTTGCCACCGCCGTCGCCGAGCTTTTTCATCTCGAAGCGCTGCTGATGTTCATCACCGCCGGCTTCATGGTGCAAAACTTCTCCAAATTCGGCGATAGCCTGATCCATCCCATCGAAGACGTCTCGCTGCCGGTCTACGTCGTTTTTTTCTCCATCGCCGGCGCCGGACTTGAATTGGGCGCGCTGCGGCAAGTCGGGGTGGTCGCGCTGATTTTGGTCGTCGTGCGCATCGTTGCCATTTATTTCGGCACGCGCTTCGCCACCACGCTCGCCAACGAGCCGCCCGCTATCAAGAAAAACGCCTGGCTCAGCTTCATCGCGCAAGCCGGCGTTGTCCTCGGCTTATCCATCATCGTGGAAAACAATCTGCCGGGCTTGGGTGCGGAAATCAAAACCGTCGTGCTCGGCACCATTGCGCTGAACTTGATTCTCGGTCCGATTACGTTCAAAATCGCGCTGGCCAATGCCGGCGAAACGAAGGAAAAACGCGAAGCCGCCGCAGTTGTACCCGCCGCTGAAACGCCGGCGGCTGTCGCCGGAGAGCCGGTCCCGGCCGTGCAATTGCCGCTCGAAGTTCGCTATCCGGTTCCCGATTTTCTCTCACCGCAGTTGAATGAAGCGGCGGGCCGGCTGCGCGAGCAACTGATCAAGTTGCAAAACGAGTTCGTTGAAACCTTCATCAAACCGCAAACCGGTGAGCTGCAGAGCTTCGTGGCGCAAATGCGGAATCTATATGGCCACGCCGTCGAGCGGCTGGCCGCAGAAGTGGTGAGAATTTTCGACGCAACGCCGCGGCCATTGATTCATATCGTGCGCGAAAGCCGCATCGCCTTCTCGCGCCGGTTGATGGGAGAAATCACGTCGTTCGCAGCGAACGACGAGCGCACCGTTGCGGCGCAAAACGCTTTCAAAGAATTGTTCGCCGCGGTCGCCGCCATTTGTGAACAAAGCGAGGCCGGCATCGAAGTGACGCAAGAGCCGGAGCGATTCCAGGCTTTGCCCGGAGATTCGCTCTTCGTGCAAGCGCGGAAAATGCTCAAACGCTGGCGCAAAAAAATCGTCGGCATGTTCGGCTCCGGCGCCGCAATGACGCGATTCGTCAGCTTAAGAAGGCTGGCCAAATATCACTTTGCCGGCGGCCTGCCGATGCCGATGCTCAAAGCGGCAAATTGGGTGGGCGCGCAGCCGCTTTTCGCCTTGAAAAAATGCGCCATCCTTTATCGCTTGATCGACGAAGGCTACGAAACGCTCATCACATTTTTGGAGGAGAACGGCGAAAATCCGCCGGCGAAGACCGCGCTGAACCGGATGCGCGCGTCGCTGGACGAGGAATTCAAGCAGGCGCTGGCGGACGTCGAGCAGTATGGCCACGATTGCCAAAAAGGATTAGGCTTGATTTGGGCGCAAACCTACGGGACGTTTCTCCGCGATCTGCGCCTTGCCGGAACCTTCGAGCTGCCGCGCCGGCGCTATCGTTACTCGCGGATTTACGAACAAAGCGAAAAGGCAAAAAGCAGCATCGCCGCAGCTTTGGCGGTTTGGAGCAAATACAACAAAGGTTTCGCCGGCAATCACGCCAAGCAGGCCGAAATCGTGATTCTGGAGGACAACGTCAGCCGCATCGTCGATGCAACGATTTTCCAAACGGCGGGACGTTTGTTCGAAAAATTGCAGGCCGGCGTTCTGGCCGCCAAGGAAAAATGCGAGGCCGGCCGGCAAAACCTGGAGCAGGCGTTCGACGCTGGCGCACACATGGCGCGTTTGCGCGAGGCCATCGTGGCGCAACAGGAGGAGATCGTCGCCTTCATCCAAAATGATTCCCTGAAAAAGCTCAACGCCTTGCGCGCCAGCCGGGAGCTGAATGCGCTGATGGACGTCATGCTCCAGAAATTTTCCGAGCTGGCCGACGAAATGCCGAGAGAGTATTTCATTGTGGACGAGGATGACGTCCCCGCGCGCGAAGAGGAGGGCATGACCCCGCCGGACTTCAAACTGGAGATGGTGCCCATGCAGGAAATCGTCCGCTCCTACCTCGAGTCGGAGATTGCGCGCGATCTCGGCGACGTGAACCGCTTGATGCTGGAGGAAGTGGACGAAACCATTCAAATGACGACCGACGTCTACAAAATCATCAAATACAATCTCACCGCCGCGACCGAAGCCTTGCAAACCGCAGAGCCGCCGAACGAAATCTCGCGGCCAAAAGAATTGGCGCTCGGCAGCTTGCAGCGCGCCCTCGCCAGATTGGAGACGGCGGTGGAGAAGATCGAGTCATTGGAGCAAAACGTCAACGAGCGCATCTCGACGCAAGTCGACGAAAATTTGCAAAAGATCGACGAGGTGATTTTGCGAGAGTCCACGCTCATGGCGAGGGCACGCCTCAGACAAAAAGAAGCGGCGGCGTTGGGCTCCTGGTATCTGGAACAAGCCTGGAAGTGGCTGAGCACCAACTACAGACTCATCGCCCGCCGGCTGGAGCACCGCTACCGGCCGTTTGCGGAAGTCGCCATCAAAGATATCCGCACCACGCTGGGACTGCAGCAATTGACCCCCGCGGAGATTCTGGCGATTCACGACCAGGCCAAGCTCGATCAAAGCGTGATTGCGCAACTGCCGTTCATTTACCAAAAACTGTTCGACATCACCCCCCTCCAGACCGGCGATTTCCTCATCGCGCGCGGCGAGGAGATCGAGCTTGTCAAAACCGCCAAGCAACGCTGGCAGCAAGGCATGCACTGCGCCATCGCCGTGGTCGGAGAATTGGGCAGCGGCAAAACCAGCTTCATCAATGTGTGCGTCAAAGAGATCCTGCAAGATTGCCGCGTTTACAGCAAAACCTTTCCTCACGTTGTGGCCAGCGAAGAAGCGTTGGCGAAGGAATTGGCGGCGTTGCTGCGCATTCCGCCGGCCCGGAACTGGGATGAATTGGAGACGGCGCTTGCGCAAACGCCGGAGCGGTTTGCCGTCGTGCTGGAAGATGCGCACAAGCTTTTTCTCAGAACGCTCGGCGGTTTCCAGGCGCTCAGACGGCTGCTCCTGTTGGTGGCCAACACCAGCGACAGAGTGCTGTGGATTTTTTCCATGCGCGCTTTTGCCTGGCGCTATCTGAACAAAGTGCTCAACCTGGCGGATTGCTTCACTTTCGTCATCAACATGGAAAACGTCTCGCGAGACGAAATGGAAAGGGTCATTCTTTCCCGGCACAAAGTCAGCGGTTTCGATCTGCGGTTTCTGCCCGACGAGGTGATGAAACACCGGCGCAAATATCGCAACGCCTCGGAGGGGGAAAAGCAGCAAATTCTTGGCAAGGAATATTTCGATCAATTGAGCAAGGCCACAGAGGGCAATATTCTTGCGGCCATGTTCTATTGGCTGAAATCGCTCGGCGAGGTGCGGGACGGCGAGCTGGCCGTCAAGCCGCTGCGGCGATTGGCCTTCGATTTCTTGCACGACTTGCAGGTGGAAAAACTGCTGACCCTAGCCATGGTCATCCAGCACGGCAGCCTCGCGGTTGGCGAGCACGCGCAAATTTTCGGGCAGGATCTTCACGCCAGCCAGGCCACGTTGACTTATTTGGCGAATATCAACTTGCTGATCAAAGAAATCGACGAAAGTGATGAAGGCCGTTTTGCCGTCAGCCGGGTTATTTACAAGCCGTTGGCAAACGAGCTGAGGGATTTGAACATTTTGCATTAAAATTTTCGCCCACAGAAAAGAAATCCTTACAGGCGCAGCCCACAGAAATGTTTTTTGATTTTAATTCTGTGGGGGTTCTTTTTCAGTGGGCGAAGAAAATTCAAACAAATATGCTTAAATATTTTTCTTTCATACTTTGCTTGCTGTTCTGCCGGGCGACGCCGGCTTTCAGCATGCAAGACACCTCGAAGCAGGTTATCGTCCCTACCGATAGCCTGATTAAGGCCGTCGGAACGGTGGACTCCATCAAGGCGCAGGTGACGGCGGTGGATTCCTCCGATACGACAGTCACTAAAGCGAAGAAAAGCCAAATACGGATTGACTCATCGGCATCTCGGGATACCACCATGAGCGTGTCGAGAGCCGATAGTCTTCCTGCTCCAACCGCAAAGGCGCAATCGGTGGCGGTGGATTCTTTGGAAGAATCGAAACAGCAGGAAATCGAAACCACGGTTGAATTGCCGCAAACTGTGGATACGGCAACCGCAGCACCGCCAGCTTTAACCCCATCGTTGGCGGATACAACGGCGGCTGCCAAAGTGGTTGGTGATACGTCGCGTAGCGCAGAAGGCAAAACCCAACCCGAGACGCTGCCTCGAAGCATTTCCGAAGAAGCCACGAGCGCCGAGGAAAACATTCTGCGGCAGCTCGAGGGATTGGCGAGCATCTTCTCCCTGCCGAGAATCATTTTGACGCTGATCGTATTTTTTGTCACCTATTTCGTCGCCAAGATCGTTACGATTTTTTTGACGCGAATTGCCAAGCGGCGCGCCCGGCTGGCTCCCAAGCTGCGCAAAGCCATACCGCTCGTCAGCTTCGGCTTGTGGTTTTTCGCGGCCTATTTGGTGATCGTCGGCATTTTTGCGCGCTCACCCCTGTCGATCGCGATCATCATGGCCGTGCTGGCGCTGGCGTTTTTCTTCGCTTCCCGGCAACTGCTGCAAGATATTGTCGGCGGCCTGGTGATCTTGTTCGAGCGGCCGTTTCACATCGGTGATCGCATCCGCATCGGCGGACATTACGGCGAGGTGGCGAAAATCGGGTTGCGCGCCTTTCGCCTGCTGGCGCCGGATGGCTCGGTGGTGGTCATCCCCAACGCGGAAGTGATGCGGCAGTCGATTGCCAACGCCAACCCCGGCAAAACCGAAAGCCTGGTGGCCGCGGAGCTGCTGCTGCCCGCCAACGTTGACATTGAAGCCGCCAGAAAAATAGCGTTCGAGGCGGCAGCCGTGTCGCCATTTGTCTACATCAAGAAACCGATCGAAGTGCAAGTCGACGAGGAATACAGAGATGAGCTGCTGACGAAGCTCCTCGTCAAGGCCTACGTTTTCGACGCGCGCTACGAGCGTGAGCTGCGCAGCCACATCATCACGCAGGCGCGCAAGGGTCTGCAACACCAAATTGAAAAATCATTCAACAATCGTTTCAAAACAAAATTGTTGAATTAAGGCATACCCGAACCCTCTCCGGTTCCAAATTAAAACGAAAGGATACCACGATGAAAGCGAGGTCCGCAGCGCGCGACGTGTTCGGCTTGTTCGTGCCGGAGCCGGCGCTCGACAAAACAAAGTATTTGACTTTTCATTTTTCCTTCACCCGGCACAACACGGCATTCCCCTCATTAAACACCACCCGTTTTACGCCCGCCGTTCGTGGTGAAAACGCAAGTTCGCCGCCATGATGATCAACCCAGAAACGCTGAGTCACGCGCACGCCGTCGGCATACTCAACCATGACCGGAACCGGCATGCGAAAGTCCGGCGGCACCTCTTCCTGTTGCACCGATATTTCCACCGCACTGCCGGAATCCGCCGGCACGAGGCGATATTCCCAACGATATGTTGGAATCGCCATGCCATAAACCCACTGCCTGAAAAACCAGTCCAGGCTGCCGCCGAAATGTTTTTCAGCGACGTTTTGCAAATCTTGCGTTGAAGGATCGCCGCCCCAATACGTGCGTGCAAAATCGGCGAGAAACTCCCAGAATCTGGCGTCGCTGCCGGTCTTGAGATCGCGCAGCAGCCAACGCAGCGAGTGCAAAAGATAAGCGCCCTTCAAATACGTTTGGAGATAATAATCGAGCGCATGTTTCTGGCCGAGACGGAGCCCCATCGACAAAGGCCCGGCGGCCAAACCCTCTCCCTTTTTCAACGCCGCTTTGCCGAGGCCGAAACGTTTGAAGCCCAAGGCCACGCCGACGTTGCCGCCCTCCAAAAGATCGTCGCGCCAGGCCTCGAGCAAATGCGCGAAGCTGTCGCGATCCTGTCGCACCCATTCAACATAAAGCGCGCCGAGATATTCGGCGAAGGCTTCGCTCAGCCATTGATCGCGATAGGTGGCCCAACCGATCGCATTGCCAAACCATTGGTGCGCGACTTCGTGGCTGCGCAAGGCTTCGAGGATGCCGGACAAATGCGTTTGAAAGCCGACCCAGGAAAGTGTGACCAATCCCGGAAACCCGTGACTGACAAATCCCGGCGCTTCGACGACGCGCAGCATCGGCCCTGGATACGTTGCGATCAGTCGGTTAAAAAGAAAAAGACTGTTGGCGATATCAGCAGCAACGTGGCGGCGTTGTTGCGTGCTGCGATATGAAGTCGAGTGAATTTCCAAACGCGGCAACCCGTCGACGAGCAAAGTGTCGGAGTCGAATTTTCCGAGACAAAACGACGCGGCTTTGGCCGGAAAAGATTCGATATAATAGCTCAAGCGGTATTCGCCTTCCTCCCATTCGCGCGCCAGGTGGCCGATGCCCAAAACTCGCAGCGAGCGCGGATATTTGAAAATAACGCGGTAGACGGCGCGCCGCAAGTAATCCAAATGCGGCACCCAAAACACGGTCTCTTTGAGAAACAAAATGCCGTTTTCATTTTTTTCCAAAATTTTGCCGTCGTAATGAAAAAGCAGGCGGATGGTATCGCGTTGGGAAACCGTTTCCGGCACGAATACAGTGAGGCCGTTTTCCTTTTTTTCTTGCACAAAATCCAGCGTGTCGCCAAATTCGGAGGTGACCCGTGTCACGGTGAGATCCGCTGCGAGCTGAAAAAAGAGGGTCGAAGGCTTTTGGCGGGCGGTGAAAATATCCACGCCCATATCCGCGGTCACGCGGCCGTTGGGGTTAAGCTCGACCCAGCCGTTGTATTTCGTCAGTCGAAGAAAGTCCGCCGGCGCCGCCGCAAAATAATCTCCCACGGGATAACTGCAAACGGTGTAAAGCGGACGCCCCAAAGCCTGGGGGAGATATTGCAATAATTCTATTGACTCATGCGCGCGCGGCTCGTAAAGATAAAGATAAATTGACGGGGAAGACGAGCGCGGCTCATTCGGCTCAAAAGCACTTCCGGGCACGAAGGCGCAAGCGACAAATTCACTTGGCGATTCGGCGTACCGGCTGCTGAGGAGATAAGCGGCGAGATTGAAGCCGCGGCGCTGAAGCAAATCTTTTTGCAATAGTCCCGGTAGCGCTGCGGCGTTGCTGCTCATTTGAACCGGAGCGCGCGGCAACTTTTGCCACGGCCAGCGAATACGAGCGTGCGCGTTGACGCCGAAAGTGTCCGCGCCATCGGTCACCCCTTCGCCGAAGGGCGCGTTCACAAAACGCCATAAGATCGTGGAGGCGCTGCCGGCAAAAACCGAGTCGCGCGTGAAGCGATGCAATTGCTGGCGTTCCAAAGCGTGGCGAGGCGCGAAGCGCACATGGGCGTTCCCTTCAAAGAGCAGGCCGGCGAGCGCACCGGCGCTATCCCGCAACGTTGCAAGCTGTCCGCGTGCGAGCATGATTTCAAGATCGGGCAAAACAAGACGGAGAGAATCATTCACCACAAAAGCGGAATCGCTGAGCAGAGGTTGCTGCAAGGAATGATAAATTTTTCGGCGCGTCGCGTCACGCAGATGGTTGGATTGGGCTAGAATTGATCCCTGCGCGAGCAGGATGCAGGCGACGACAATTGCATGGGCCGGCCGTAACAGTATCATCAAAGAAAGAGTCTTTGTCTGCTCCTTCAACCCTTTTCACGACTTTATAACCTGGCGCGGCAATTTGCCGCAACGAAAACAGTCAACCGCAAATGAACGCGAATTCACGCGAATAAAAAATCAGCGTGTGTTCGCGTGAATCGGCGGTTCGTTAAAAATCTTCGCGGTCATAATGGTTTTTCCAGGGAAATACCATAACCTTGCGCCCCAGTTCCTGCCAACCCCAATTCTTTTGCCGCGTTTTTCATGGCCGCCAAAACGTTGGCAATGTGCTCATCCAAAGCAATGCCCAGCAGCTCGGCGCCGCGCGTGATGTCCTCGCGGCTGACCTGGCGGGCGAAGGCCTTGTCCTTCATTTTCTTTTTGACGGAGCTGACTTCGACTTCCAGCACGCTTTTGGTGGGTCGCACCAGCGCGACGGCGGTGATGAAGCCGCACAGCTCGTCCACGGCGAGAATGGTTTTCTCCATCGACGTTTCGGCCTTGACGCCGGAATAATCCGCGTGCGCGAGAATGGCGCGGGCAATCTCCTCCGGCTCGCCCCTCTCGCGCAGCAGCTTGACGGTTTGATAAGGATGCTCTTCCTTGCTCGGATGCTTTTCGTAATCCATGTCGTGGAGAATGCCGACGACCGCCCATTTCTCTTCATCTTCGCCGAATTTGCGGGCATAAAAACGCATTGCCGCCTCGACAGCGAGCATGTGCTTGCGGAGGCTGTCACTTTGCGTCCATTCGCATATTAAATTATAGGCTTGGTCACGGGTCATTATACTTTTATCCTATTTGTGTAGTGATTTTTCCGTTGCCATTATGAATTCATTTTTTCGGCAAGGGTTTTAAAGAGACGATCACAATGGGGGGCCGCATGACGAACTTTGGCAACTTCCAATTGTTCGAGAATTCTGAAACCATGTCGGGTTTTGTGATATTCGCCTTTCGAAGTATTGCGAGTGGCATCCTTGAGTGCTGACAGCAACGTTTTCTTCTCGATCTGTTCCACATTTGGATTCTTCGGTACGGCGTTCTCGTTGAAACCTCGTCCATAAAATCGGTTCAAAGCAGAGAGGTCTGCGATAAGCCATGCTTCCATTATTTGAACCATTAAATGGCAGTGTTCATCGCTGACTTGTCCTGCGTTCCAACCATCGCGTCCCTGTAAGTGTTGCCATGGACTTTTGCTCACCGAGGCCTCGGAATCGACGAGCAAAATATTGAAAGCATTCGGATGTTTTTGCAAAGCGGTTGAGAAATCACTAAAAGCCTGATTGCGACGTCCACATGCAATGATTTGAAACTTAATGCGATTCATCCTTGCGATTTGGATAAGCGCATTCAAAAAACTTCTGAATCCATCTCGCAGCAATTTTTTTGTATGTATATCATTGCCAGCGCCTTCCACATAAAGGCGAATTTCATTTACCATCGTGTTCCTCCCATCTCACCCATCATCCAGAGTTCTCCAAGCGAGTAGCGCTCAAGCCATGGCTTGAGAGATTCGGGTTCAAGACGCCGCAAATGGCTTCCTCTATCATCACGTTCACAAACGAGTATTGACTCAGGAACTTCGGTTAGCGCTGAGACCAAACCATCAGAGTGAGTCGTCACGATAAGTTGCGTTCGCTTGGAGGCCTCGATCAGCAGCTCCGCAATCGTCGGAAGTATATCCGGATGTAATCCTAACTCCGGTTTCTCAATACATACAAGCGGTGGTGGGGTGGGATGACAGAGTATGGTTAGCAAGCTCAGATAACGAAGCGTCCCGTCCGATAGACGAATTCCCGGAATGGGTTGAACAAGTCCTTTCTCGTGAATAAATATCTCAATGGTGCCATTGTGAATCTTGGTCGTAATGTCATCTGCTGCCTCGTGAAACTTCCTTAGCTTTTCGATGAGCAACTGCTTAGTCTCCGGATTGCTTTGCAGATCATTCAGAACTAGTCCGAGATTGCTTGCATTTTCAAGGAGAAAGCTCCGCGGCAAGTCTTTTTGTTGCGGCATTCTCGGCTTGGCATAAGGCCCCAGATTCCACTCGCGATAGAGATGGATGTTGGAAAACTGGTTGCTTAGATACGCGACCTCCGGATATTGATCTGGATTTTTTCTTTGAGATAAAATGGATTGCTCCAAACTGAAATCCTCCCGATGCAGAAAAACCTGGGTTCTTCCAGCTATTGTACCACTCCGGCTCTCTGCCTTCGTTCTGGCATTCAGTACCGGGCGACTGCTTTGGTATCGATAGAAAAAATCGACATCCATTTCGGTTGTACTATTGGGGCGTTCATTCTCAACTACTTCATCGACGATCTTCAGCCTTTGATCCATAATCGTGAAGCAAAGACGGTAGCGCAAAGGCATCATTCCTTCGGGATATTCCATGGTCGCCTCGATCATGGCGGTTGGATTATCTATTCCACCTTTCCAAAGCCATTCGCTGATGCCCACTGCTTCACGAATCGGCGAGGCCAAATCAGTGGGCGCCGCACGTAGCAGCCCAAATGTTTCAATAAAATTCGACTTGCCAGAGGCGTTCGGACCGATGAGAACATTCAGCGGCTGCAATTCGACATCTTCCCCGTCGCTTCCATACGAAAGGAAATTCTGTAGGCGAAGGGTTCGTATAAATCTTTTGCCTTCCATAATATCTTCAAAGGCTAATATTCGTTTCTACTCGTACTCGTCGATAAGAGAGTACGGGGAATTAATTAAGGCCAGCGTTGTTGCAGCCGCCTGCGTTACTCGACTTTCACCGCGGTGCCACATGCCGTCACCATCAGCATGCCGTTGCCGGCGCCGAGCACTTCGTAATCCAGATCGACGCCGACCACGGCGTTGGCGCCGTGCTGCATCGCCATGGCTTCCATTTCTTGCAGCGCGATCTGCCGCGCCTGGCTCAGCTCTTTCTCGTAGGCGCCGGAGCGGCCGCCGACGATGTCGCGAATGCCGGCAAAAAGGTCGCGAAAGAGATTGGCGCCCATGATGGCCTCGCCGGTAACGATGCCAAAGTATTGCGTGATTTTTTTCCCTTCAATATTGGGGGTGGTGGTGGTAATCATGTCGCGCTCTCCTGTTTTTTAATTTGGTCAGTGTTATCTGCGAAAGGCGGCGGCGCTGCCCATAACATCAACAGCAGCTCGTCGCCAAGAAGCTGATATTGAGGTTGTTTCCCGGAAACCGCAGTGCTGCGTTCGAGAATCAAGCGAATGCCTTCACCGCGCGCTTCGATGTAATGCCGCCCGGTGTATGGACTGATTAAACGAGAAAGAAAAGAAACTAGGAGTTGATTTCGAGTATATTGTCGATCAGCCAAATTCTCCAAAGTAATCGTATTAGGCAGACGGCCTGGGTTATAAATTTCAAGGCGATCATCGAAAAGCAAAACTCGAATACTGTCGCCGCCATTTGAATAATCCCGATGAGCAGCGGCATTGACAACGGCCTCATGAACGGCGAGAATATCATATTGCGGAAAATCTTGTCGCCCCACTGTTTTTATCGAAGCAACTTTCATGTTGCGTTCCACAAAATTTACCGCATCATCGATTTGTTGGTGTAGAGGACCGGTTATTTTTTGGGCGTCAATCAAGGCTGCCGAAGTCATTTCAACTCCTCGATACGCCGCTGCCTCAATATAGGCCGAATACAAAAATTGCTCCGGCAAATCGCCAAAGACCAGCAAACCGGCAACCGATGGACGAAGGGTATTTTGTTCATCTCGGCTGACGATGCGTTTATTTTCCAGAATCTTTTCCCAGGGCAGATGCCGCGCTTCGGGAGCAAAGCTTTTTAATAATTTCTGGTTGAGATGGTCAAAGCTTGCTTGGCGAATGATTTGTTCGTCAAAAATGAAACTTTGCTCTCGTTGCTGAAAGAGACGCGCCAATTCCTGAGGGGTGAGATCGACTTTTGTCACTCCGAGACGTTGAAAATAACGGCCACCGCTCGTTTGATGTACGAAGATGCTTTTCGGAACGTCAATTTTAACGACTGGCTGATTCACTCCATTTGAATCCGGCAGCATCAAAATTTTTATGAGTGAAAGCACCGGTGGGCGGCAATTATTGCGGCACACATTGGAGATATAATTTTCAACGAGGCTTAATTTTTCTTGGGGGATGCCTTGAACGATGCCATCGTCATGAATACCCACGAGCATGACTCCGCCGGCGGTATTGGCAAAGGCACAAATTTCTCCGGCAAACGATTCCGGATTGAGCTCCACGGCATCTTCCCCGCGAAATTTCACCTCTTTAAATTCGACAAACGAATCTTCGCCGAGCTTGAGTTGATCAATAATTTCCTGAACGGTATCAAACATGACTTAATGCAAAATTGTCTGTTCCCGATCTGAGCCGACTGAAATGATCTTAATGGATATTTTCGTGATCTGCTCGATAGCGTTGAGATAGTTCTGCGCCGGCTTGGGCAAGTCTTGAAATTTTCGCGCCGTCGAAGTTGGCTGCTGCCAGCCTGGAAAAGTCTCGTAAACCGGCTCGCAGTTTTCGAGAATGTGAATCTCCGCCGGAAAAGTCTTCAGCTCTTTGCCGCGGTAACGATAAGCCGTGCAAAGCTTGATTTCCGCAAAGGTGTCGAGCACGTCGAGCTTGGTGAGTGCCCAAGCGCCAATGCCGTTGATTTGCGCGGAATAATTCGCGACGACGGCATCGAACCAGCCGCAGCGTCGCGGCCGGCCTGTGGTAGCACCAAACTCATTCCCCAACTTCCGCAAATGCTCGCCAACCGCATCTTGCATTTCGGTCGGAAACGGCCCCATGCCCACGCGTGTGGTGTAAGCCTTGATCACGCCGAGCACGCTGTTGATTTTCGTCGGGCCGATTCCCAAACCGGTGCAAGCGCCGCCGCTCGTGGGATTGGAAGAAGTAACGTAGGGATACGTGCCGAAATCCATGTCGAGCAATGAGCCTTGCGCTCCTTCGCAGAGAATTTTCTTGCCCTCGGCAATGGCTTCATTTAAATATCGCGCAGTATCGGTGATAAAAGGATCAATGCTTTCGTCAAATTGTCGATATTCCTGCAAGATCGCTTCGGCATCGAGCGGGGCTTTGCCGTAAACCGCGTTCAGGATGGCGTTTTTCTCTTGGAGATTCTGCTGAATTTTTTCTCGCAACATTGCAGTGTCGAGCAGATCAACGATCCGAATGCCCATGCGATGCGCCTTGTCCACATACGCCGGGCCAATGCCACGGCCGGTGGTGCCGATTTTTCCCTGCGGACTCGACTCTTCTTTGGTTTGATCGAGCAGCTTGTGATAGGGCATGACGAGATGCGCGCGATGGCTGATGAGCAGCCGGCCCTGCACTTGAGCACCTTTTTGAGTGAGCAGCTCGATCTCGTGCATCAACGCCGCGGGGTCGATCACCACGCCGTTGCCGATAACGCACGTGGTGTGGGGCTGCAAAATGCCCGAGGGAATCAGGTGCAAAACGAACTTCTCGCCGCCGATTACCACCGTGTGTCCGGCGTTGGCGCCGCCTTGATAACGCGCGACAATATCGACTTCGTCGCTGAGCAGATCGACGATTTTTCCTTTCCCTTCGTCGCCCCATTGGGCGCCAACGATGACTTGAACAGACATGAGGGATGACGGCCTAAAAAATATTAACGTATCCGGATTTGCCGGATACAACAAGCTTTCGGGGTAGTGGAAAATAAAAAACTCCGCCACCCCCGGCTTCTTGCTCGAAGAAAAACAGCAGGAAGTCCAGGATGCTGGAGTTAGCTTGGATTTATAAAAACGTGTGGGGCCGCAGCCGGCCTACTTTTTGAAGCTGGCAACGGCTTTTTCCAAAGTATCATGCGCATCAAACACGGTCAAGAGTTTGGTGATCATAAGCAGGCTTTGAATGCGGTCGGTGACATTGGCCAATTTCAGGTCGCCGCCGTTGTTGCGCATCGTGGTGAGGCCGCCGATGAGAATGCCCAAGCCCGAGCTGTTCATCCAGTTGACGCTGCCGAGATCGGCAATGATTTTGGTCTTGCCTTTCTCGATCAGCTCGTGCAGCTTGTCATTGAGCAAGCTGGCATCGGGGCCGCCCATGATTTTTCCCGAAAGTTCGAGAACAACCGCCTCGTCCAAATCTTTCTCTTTTATGGTCATATCTGCCTCCCTCTAAAATTTGGGACTGCATGGCTAGGTCTCGAAAGAACAGCCACGCATTGATTTCGTCCATCCGCAGGAGCCAAGCCGTCCTCGGATCAAGTGGAAAAAAACGAACAGGACTTCTTACGCGACTTTGACGCTGCGCCGAACTTTCTGCAATTCGGTCTTTTTGTGCCACTCGACGACGATCGGCGCCGCAATAAAAATCGTTGAATACGTTCCGACGATGATGCCGGCCAGCAAACAAAAAGCAAAGTCGTGCAGCACTTCCCCGCCCAAGAAATAAAGCGTCGCCACGACGACGAGGGTGGTGCCGGAAGTCAGGATGGTGCGGCTGAGCGTTTGATTGATGCTCAAATTGATCAGCTCTTCGATGGGCCGCGCTTCGCGCCGGTGAATCTTCATATTCTCGCGAATGCGATCATAAATAACGATGGTGTCGTTGAGCGAATAACCGACGAGGGTCAAAAACGCTGCCACCACCGCCAAGCTGATTTCGAGATTGAGCAGTGAAAAAAAACCGAGCGCCACCATCACGTCGTGGACCAATGCCACGACGGCGCCAACCGCAAAGACGAATTCGAAGCGAACGCTGATGTAAAGAAGAATCAGTCCCAACGCGATGATAATAGCCCAGATCGCGGCGTTGCGCAGCTCTTGCCCGATCTTCGGGCCGACGCTTTCGACAAAGCGGCTTTCCGGCGGGTTGTCCGGAAAAGCCGATTGCAGGCCTTGCAGAATTTGATCGGAAATCTCGGTGCTGGTTTGTTGCTGCTGCACGCGAATCAGAAAATCGTTCGGCGTGCCAAATTGCTTGATTTCAGCCTGGCCAAAGCCGACGTTGGCCATAGCCTGGCGCACTTGGCCGATTGGCACGGCGCGCGAAAACCGCACTTGCACTTCCGTGCCGCCGAGAAAATCGATGCCATAAAGCGGGCCGCCTTTGATGACCAGCGACGCGATGCCGATCAAAATGAGCGCGGCCGAAACCACGATGGCAAATTTGCGCTTGCTTAAAAAATCGATGTGGGTCTCACGAAAAAATTGCATGGAAAATCTTCTCCTAAAAAACGTCGGTGTCGTTGCTCAGATGCTCAAGGTCGCCAGTTGCCGGCGCGAGGTGAAATAGTCGTAAATCACGCGCGTCACCACGATTGCTGTAAACATGCTGGCCAGAATGCCGATCGAAAGTGTGACCGCAAAACCGCGAATCGGGCCGGTGCCGAATTGGTAGAGTACGATGGCGGTTAACAGCGTCGTCAAGTTCGAATCCACGATGGCCGACAGCGCGTTTCCGTAGCCGGCGTCGATGGCGGCGCGAACGGTTTTGCCGGCGCGCAGCTCTTCGCGAATGCGCTCGAAGATCAGCACATTGGCGTCCACCGCCATGCCGATGGTCAGAATGATGCCGGCCACGCCCGGCAGCGTCAACGTGGCGTTGAACTGGGCCAGCGCCGCCATGATGATCAGCACGTTGAGCAGCAAGGCGATATTGGCGATGATGCCGGAAAGTTTGTAGTAGATCAACATGAAAATCACCACGAGGCCGAAGCCGATAAGGGCCGAGAGCTGGCCTTTATTGATTGAATCCTGCCCGAGGGAAGGGCCGACCGTGCGCTCTTCGATCACGTGCATCGGGGCTTGCAACGAGCCGGCGCGCAACACGATCCCCAGATCCTTTGCTTCGTTGGCACCCATGTTGCCCTCGATCGAGGCCGAGCCGCTGGGTATCTTTTCTTTGATGTTTGGCGCCATGACGACTTTATTGTCGAGCACGATGCCGAGGCGTTTGTTGACGTTGGCGCCGGTGACACGCGAGAAAATTTTCGTGCCCTCGTCGTTCATTTGCATGGTAACCGTCCATTCGCCTTGCCGCGTCAGTCCCGCGCCACTGGCAATCGTCGCTTGGGCATCGGTGAGCAGCGCGCCGTTCAATTCCGCCTCTTTCTTCACCAGATACAACAAATAATACTCGGTATCGGCTTCTTTTTCCGGTTTGTTGGACCATAAAAATTCGGCATCCGGCGGTATGATTTTCTGCACTTCCGGATTGTTCAAAATGCGCTCCACGGCACGGACATTTTTGGCCGGTACGGCGACTTCACCGCCGACGTTGCGCAAGAGCGAAAGGAAGGGATTCTCGGCGAAGATTTCTTTGTCCACCCGCACCGAGTCCTGCGACTCGCCAGCGGTATCAGTCTGGACGATCGAAGAGCCGCCAAACAATTCGGAGACGCCCACTTCTTTATCCTGGCTCACCTTACCGCCGGCGCCGGTGGTGTCTGGCGTAATCGTATCCGCGGTCGCGACCTGCTCGCCCGTTTTCGCGGCTAAATCCCGTTTGAGCAGGTTGTCGATTTTGGTGATGACGTCTTGAAAAATCTCCGGCTCCTTCACGAGATTGAATTCCAACAGCGCGGTTTTGCCGATGATATTCTTGGCGCGGTTGACGTCGGTAATGCCGGCCAGTTCCACCACGATGCGGCGGTCGCCTTGTTTGGTGATCGACGGCTCCGACACGCCGAATTGGTCGATGCGATTGCGCAGAATTTCCAAATTGCGGTCGACCGAATCATCCGCCTCTTTGCCCAGCTCGGCAAGAATTTGGGCGTCGGTTTGCGCTCGCGAGCCGAAATAGCGATTGAGGCGAATGCCCGCCTCGGCAAATTTATTTGGCAAGGCCTCGAAGTAATCCACGTTGGGGGCTGCGGCTTCCTTGTC
The DNA here is from genome assembly GCA_022616415.1 of Candidatus Zhuqueibacterota bacterium. GTDB lineage: Bacteria > Zhuqueibacterota > Zhuqueibacteria > Zhuqueibacterales > Zhuqueibacteraceae > Zhuqueibacter. Next base: position 41,023 of record JAKEEU010000326.1, read on the forward strand.
CACTTCGCGCATGATTTCCTCGAAGCGCGCGTCTTTGTTTTTGGCTACTTCCCGCAGGAGTTTTGGCATGTCGGCTTCGTAGACCAGATACGTGCCACCCTGCAAATCCAGGCCGCGCTTGATGGCATTTGCGTCGTTCTTGCTGATTTTGTCGTGCAGCTCGATCAGGCTCGTGGCTTCTTTCAAAACGTCCTGCACACCGCCGGCTGGCTTGTTGTGCAAGCGCTGGCGGAGGCGTTGTTCCAACTGGCCGGCATTCATGGCCTCGTTAATTTCGTCGCGCTGCAAGCCGGTATGCTGTTCGATTTTGGCCAGATAGCTTTCTGCTTGCTTTTTTTGCCGGCCCACCACGAAAGTCGGATAGAGCTGATAGAGAGACCAGGCAATGGCAGCTACGATAATGATCGTGCGTGTTAGATTATTTCGTCGCATTAAAATGTATCCTCCAAAACAAACACCAAATCACACCCGGCAACGACATGAGGCGTGACCTTTTTCTTAAAGCAAGTGAATTAAACATTTGAAAATATAACTGATTTGCGACACAAAGTCAAGGAAAAGCTCAGGCTTTTCCAAGAATGGCTTTCCAAGAATCCCCTTGATTAAGAAACGGATTTTTGCTATATTCTGCCGTTGTTAACTTCCCCTCATCGAGGCGACGGGCACCGCCAATATCTTATCGCTAAAATTCTCGGAAATCATATTCCAGTGATGAACGATGGGAAAACAGAAAGAAACCAAAGTCAAGCTTGCGTTTGCCATTGTCTCCTTGATCGTTGCTCTCTATCTGGCCGACAACAAAGAAAATGGCGCGAGGTGATCGGTCTGAAGGCCATACAGGCCAGATTATTGCAGGTGATTCGCGAAATGGGATTCAATCCCACGATGGCTCAATTCAAACTTTGGCGCTGAGAACAGCGCAAAATGTGCCGTTTTTGTGGTTTCAATCCCACGATGCTTCGATTCAAACGAGGAACCCAGGTTCCTCCCCACTTCGGGGGTTTGATGTTTCAATTCCACGATGGTTTGATTCAGACCGTAAGGAAAAATTTCACTTCCCACCGGCAGTCTTCACTTCATAAATTCCCCTCCCCATCTTTTTCCCGCCAAAGGGATCTGCGAGAGTTCTTGCAAATGACATGAACTGTCGCCCATCCTAAACCGCGGGGTTACGGGTTGGTAAATTCTTTGTCAACAATCTCAACCTGCCCCGGATATTTGAGCGCGATTCCGGCGACGGAAACTGTGGGAACGGCGGTGAGCGTGATTCGCGCTGTGCTCCCTTTTTGCCCGGCAACAGCAAGCGCCAGGTTCAACACGCTTTCGTAGCCCTGATCGCTGAAAAATTTGTAAAGATCGAGCGACATTTGCAGAGGAATGATCGTCGCCTGCCCGGTTCCCGGAACTTCGATGGGGTTGGGAATATCGCCGGAAATCGTTTCTTTGCCATCGATCTTCAGCGTCCACGCCAGGGCTTTGAGCAGGGCGGATTTTTGCGGGCTGCCGCCGGTGCCGTCATTGGGATTTTTCGCTGCGACGTTGAGCGCCATCGACAGCGGCAGCGATTTCTGCTTGAACGCGTTAACGAGCTTGAGGCCGTCCAGAATGTTGAATTTTGTGGGACTATCTATCGCAGCGAGATTGATGCCGGCCAAATTCCCCGGCGCCACGCTATCGAGCTTGAATTGCAGACGCTTGATGTTGACGAGCGTATCCTGAATTTGTTGGAGCGTGGAACAGCTGCCAAGCAACAGTATAGAAATGAGGCTTAATAAGAATGCAAAGCGTGTGGGCTTGAAGCGAGATAGCATATTTTCTCCTGTTTTTTTTCACTAAAATCACTTTTCAAAAAAGAGTCGCTGGACCCACGCGATAAGCTTTTGGACTTCTGGGGCATCCCCTTTGAAATAACGTTTGGTGATCGCCAAGCCCATCGGTGTGCCTGGATCTTCTTGCCAAGCCAACCAGGTATGAATATGCGCCTTGATACGATGCGCGTCAGAAAAACGCTGTTCCGGCTTGGGAATTCGTTGCAAGCAGTCATCGGCTAATGTCCACAAGACATCGCCAACTGGGACAAGAAACTGAACGAAATTTTCCAACATTCCTGGAACTGTATTTTCCGGCATGAGCCAAAAACCAAGGACGGGTTTGTTAGGCTATTTTATTATTGTCCCAAATGAATCTGGAAATTCAGACACATTATTGTAACCGGACCTCAGCGCTATATTTCGCAAAGAATCCCAGCGTCCGGCAAGATCAGCGTTGGCATCCAACACGACGCCCATCCGTTCGAGTTCGCTGCTTTTGAGTTGGATGGGCAGGCTTTCGAGAAGCCTCTCGACACCTTCATTCTCCTTGATGACGAAATTTTCTTGAATGTGATGGTGAAGAAAAAGATGATGCAGCACATAGCGATCATCTTTGCCTTCCACTAAAAGTACATTTTTGTCTGCCATGGTCAACGCACCTCGATTTGATCACGGCTTACGATGCTCAGCTCGCTCTCATCAAAAAGCACGGCATTCATCATTTCTCTCTTCGCTTCCAAGCGTATTAACATGCCATCTTTTTCTTTATTCTCTGCTGCAGCTTTTTGAAATGCGGTTATGCAATCCCAGCTATGGGTCGTTGCAAACACTTGCACGTTGAGACGATGCGCGGCATTGAAGATCATCGACCACATATTGGGTTGCACGGAGTAATGAATGCCATTTTCAATTTCATCAACGAGCAAAATGCCATTTTTTGCATTAACCAAGGCCAGCATGATACCGAAAATACGATTCATGCCATCTCCCAAACTGCTTAATGGAATTGGACGTGCTAGCTTTGCTATTTTTACAACGGCGCTGCGTTCACGGTTGTTCATAGGATTGGCCACAAGAGACAATTTTTCCACTCCCGGGTCGATAATGCGCAAAGCAAAAATTATATCTTGTTCTAAATCTGTCAATGCAATATCATCCCACAAATAGCCAATTTCCGTCTTCTCAAGGCCATTCGCGGATATGTAAAAGCAGTTAAATTCTTTAGCAGGCAAAGATTCCGATCGCGCCCAACGGCGGGTTCGTGATCGCCAAAAACCATCAAGCGGCAAAAACATTATAGGCTGTGAGCCCACACGAATGGTCAAGGCGTTTGGCTCCGAATTCTCTACGGCATCTGCAACGCGAGGCAGTTCAAGAAGTTGATCATCTCCGTTGCCATATTCCTGACGCCATTCCCGAGCGATAATAAGAGTGTCTTCAATTGAATCAATGGAGCCAATTTGAATGGGTTCCTGTCCTTTCTCACGGCCATTGTGTCCATAAAATAAACGATCCAAAGCCACGCCGATGTGCTCATCGCTTTCCAGGCTTGCATCAGAAGCGCGCTTGATTTCATTTCTTGTTATAAGAATTTCCCATATTAAAAAAGGCGCGCCTTTATGCGCGTATAGCCGCACTGCCTCCAAAAGAGATGATTTGCCCACGTTGTTTTTGCCGACAACGAGGTTGACATGGCCGAGATGTTCTATTCGCAACTGACGAAATGTACGAAAGCATTCAATCTTTAATGAGCTTAACATAAGCTGCTCCATCAAAATTAAGAAAAATTCAGAAATACACAACTTGTGCCAGAAAGCCAAATTTTTATTTTTGATAATAAACCACTTTTAAAAAACCAAAACGTTACCGCACATATCGCTACAAAAAGATAGTAAAAATTAGCAAATTGCCAAAGAGAAATTTGACCGTTATCGCATCACTCATTCACCGCCCACCGATACGAAATTCTCATTTGCCGGTCCTTTTGCAGGCGGCCTTGAATGAAGCGGGCGTCGTCTTCGATCACCTCAAATTCGAGACGATGGCTGGTGGGGCGATAAAGTGTGGAGCCGAAAAGCTCGATACCGAAAGCCCAAGTGCGGATCGGCGGGAAGTCTGTGGAGAGCTTTTGCTTATTGCGCTCGGCAAATTCGCCGAGCCGCGCGCCCAGCTTGCCGGTAGCATAAAGCCGGAATTTGCCGAGCGTGATTTGCGCGCGGGCGCCATAAAACAAATTGGCAACCGTGAAGGCGCGGCGATGCCGGCGAATCTCGAAGGGCGCAAGATCAATACGGCCAATTTCTCCAACATACACGCCGCGGTGATAGTGGCCGTTGCCAATCGTCATTAAAGTAAGCACGGCAGCAAGCGGCCCTTTGTCGCCGCCGGCTTCGAGCGTGAAGGGCAACAGCGCGGTCGTGTAAGCATCGTTGCGCCAGACAATCGCTTCCATGTCGACGTAGTCACCTTGTGTGTAGCGCCGCGATATGCGCGCCAGCGCTGCGCCGCCCTGCACGGCTTTGTGAATTTTGCCGCTCTTGTTGAAAACCTGCAAGTAAAACGGCAGGAAAGAATAGTGCTGCGAATAGATCAACGACACTTGCGGCGCTTCGTTGTTGCCGGCAAGCTGAACATCAAGGCCGCGACCGAAACCGTTATCATCCGTCGCGCGAGCCGAGCGAAACACCGAAAGAAAAAAGCGCTCCCCGCCCGAATAAAGATCAATGTAACTCGGCCGATAAGCCGCCCCACGCTGCCAGCGTTGAAAATTTTCCGCCAAAGCCGTAGCGCGTCCTTCCGTTGCCACAGCTTGTGAAGCAGCAAAAGCCTTGGTCTCGTCTTCCCGCAACTCGATAATCGCTGCTTCCGAAAGCCCGTCGGCGCGGGCCTGTTCGATTTTTCTATTAAGCTCGATATAAAAGTTTTGCAGACGGCGCTCACTGGCGCGGTCTATTTGGGGGCTGGTTGCTGGCGTGGTCGCTACGGGCGTTTGGCGAAAACGCTCGCTCTCTTGATCGCGCGCGTGTTTAGCTTGCTCTTGCAAATTCTCAAACTGTTGGCGTTCTGCCGGCGAGAGCAATTTTAGGCCGCCATGCTCTTCGCGAACCATCGCCATGAACGCGCGGATCGCGAGAGAATCAGAAGCAGTAGAATCAGGGACAGGATAAAAGGGCATGGCCTCCGCATACCATTGCACGAGATCGAAAGGCGGATCGAGCTTCAGCGTGTCGAGAACGGTCTTGATGCCGGCGGTCTGCGCCACTTGATCCGGCGAGATCGTGTACGAGCCGAGCGATTTGCCGGTGCTGAAATCGATATCAACAAAGCTCTGATAGATCAGCTCACTGCAGACGATGGCATCGAGCGTATTCACGTCGAACTTGAAATCATACGGCTTGCCGTATTGCAGCAGCGCCAGAGCCAGAAAACGCGCCAAATTTTTTCGGTATTGCTCGGCGCTCATTTCGCCTTGTCGCAGGCGAATCGCCGCAAAATCGTCAACGTATAAAAAATGTGCGAAACTGTGCAGCGTCACTCCGCCATCGTGCGCGGAAATCGTTTGGCCGTCGCGCAGCGCTTCGATGACATTTTCGCGCTCGTGTTTCAAGCGATACAACGCCTCAAAAAGAAGGGGATTGAGCGGCTGGCCGTTGAAAGCTTTGTCGTAAGTGCGGCGCCTCATAATGGCTAATCGCACCCATTCTTCCTTTTCTTGAATCGTCGAGATTTCGCTGGCGTAGGCTTCGATCTCGGCGTCGATGGTTTCGGCGGGCATGCCGTTCGTCGCTTGTTTGAGTATCTCGGTGTTGAAAACACCGAGCCTGGAGTTTGGACATTTTTAAGTATGTTTAGTTAAAATACTTGACATTACATACATAATTTGCTATCTTCTGATAAACCACAAAAATCGGAGGATAGCA
>JAKEEU010000327.1 GCA_022616415.1 Candidatus Zhuqueibacterota bacterium
ATAAAATGCAAGTGAATTTATCCGAGAACGAAGGTGAGAAATCATCGGGGGGTCTGTTTTTCGGCGGCAGGTGGGTTCATTTTATTCCGGCGCCGAAAATTCTTGGAGAATTGAAGGAGATTTCCCAAAAGCAAGATCTTGCCGAACCATTCGATCGCATTAAGAACACTGTTACTCAAGTACACAAACAAGAACTAAATCATCAATCAGTTAACCATAGTCATAAAGCGCCTCAGCCATCATGAAGGGATTGTTACAGGGGATTCCGACTTTGCTTCTATCTCCTGGGAAGTCTGAAATACATCGTCTACTCTTGCCCAAGCTTTACACTCGCTGCATGCGAGTCGTGATTTCCCTCTCAAAAGAGCCGCGAATCATGGCTCCATTCGAGAGCGAAACTTCTATAGCTATCGGCACAAGGCGGTTGAATCCATCATCGATAAATTTTTGCTATCCTTTCATTCTTTCGTTAGAAAACTTTACACTGCACCGACAAGTCAAAGCCGTTCCAATCCCAGCTTTGCCGAGCTGTATTTTCAAGTATACAAATGATCTTGTAACTCCCCCTATTTTGAATCATGGAAATCCGATTTGGGCCATTAGCATCATCCCGATTGACGAATTCAATCCAATAAACGTCATTATACGGCCCATCTCATCTGATCGTATTGATTACTTTTTACAACCTATCTCCTGTCAAAAATTTTTTACTGATCTTTTAGAGTTCATTCAGCCATTTGTTGCACTTCATCCGGTTGAGATCGTTGGCACTCGCATCAATAAGTTTGATTCGAACGAAATCGCGATAGACGTTAAGCTTGATGAGCTTTTACATATTCATCTCAACGAGCATGCTCTTGTCAAAATTGAATCGGCTTTGCAGGCGGTGCGCATTTCGAGATTTGAAGTTTCAGTTCTAACAAGTGGTGTTTTTGAGGATAATGGATTTTATGCGATAACGGCGAGTATTAAAACGGAATTTACCTATCATTCGATTTCTACTAAAATACAATACTGGGAAGATTTTATCCAGCTTCCTCGAACAAGCGTACACGCTCATAGTCATAATGACCCACTCCTACAACGACCAATCAATGAAAGAAATGCCTCATCACCGATTACGCATGGCGGACAACCTCGTAAAACGAGACACATCAGAAAGAATGCAAGAAAAGAATCATCAGCAGCATTCAGTCGATCTACAAGAAGAAAATCAGAAATACTTTGCGAGCGGCATGGTATTTTATGGCAAATCTTGGATGAAAATGAATGCGAGCTTCAAAACCTTGATTGGCAAAATGAATTCGCGTGGTTTAAACTTTCCGGAATCAGCTTGAATCACGGCAGATTGGTTAAGTACGCAACCAACGGGTTTTATCTTTTGATTGTTCCTTGCGATTGGATATGTCTGAATATCGAATCGCCCTGTTTTGAATTTCAGCAGGTGGAACAACTTGCTACCGATTATTGGAGTGGCTATATAATCCGCGCAGATCATGATGAAACAAACTTTCCACGCTTCAGGACACCAGATGCAGGGGAGAAATGCTGTGAGTGGCAAAGAACGCGCTTTGTTCTTGAGGGGAATTGCATAAAAGACGCTCCTTCTCGTTTAGGTCCACTCTATGTTTTGAATCCCCCTAAGATTAAAGCTAATTTACCGACTGACTGGCATGAAATTGGAGTAATCGTTTTGGGCGAAGAGGGAATTGGCAGAAACAAAGCCAAATGGCAACTATTTCCTCAAGGAACAAAGCAAATTCAAGACCTAATCTCCAAACGAATTGAACAACGAAGTGGGTGGTATTTTCTACGATTTTATGATCGAGAAGACAATTTGATCGAAAGTTGCGATTTTCGTTTTGTCACTGATCTTATTGCGATCGATTTCCCAAGACACTTGATAACTCCGGCTACACATGGCCATAAGTCTCAAGACATCGTTTTACGTCACAACAAGCCGTTATCAATAACTTCTGAGCAGCACGAGCTTTTCGTGCAACGTATTTCGGAAACTGAAACGCGATTGCTCATACCGCCGGAATCAAGATACGACAGTAGTGAATGGTGTCTCGACAAAAAAGCACCTATTAAACTTGAATTAAATCGACTTTGGTGGTGTGTTGCTGATGAAAACACAAGAGAAGCCGACATTGAGTGGCAGGACAAACCTCTTGAATTTGAGGAGTCGCGATTCACCGCCACTTCATCAGAAGCTCTGTGGTTAAAAATACCGAAGGCTGCCATTGTAGCAGTTGAATATGGTTTCAGGCATGACAATCCGAGAAAACTTCCATACACGCATAGTGGTGAGAAATTTGTGATCCCATTGAGAGAGTTTTGCGATGCCGCTGATCTCCAAGAAAATGAAGCAACCTTTCAACTTTGGATTACGGAGTTGTCCACAAATGGAACTCGCCGCGAACACCATGCTACGATATTTCGAATTAAGAGAAAAATTTTTCACTGCAGAGTGCCTCATTGCTCATTTGTTATTGAGGAGCGGAGCCGAGCGGAGTCGCATTTCAGGGAAATTCATTCTGAATATGGATATAGAACGTTGACATACACAGAAGCACAAAAACAAGGTTTGTATGGAAAGGGTTTTCCAAGCAAGATTTATCAATGTCCATATAATCCTGAACATTACATTGACGCAACCATTACCTTTCAAAGTGCCAATAGCTTGATGGACTCTCACATCGAGCGAGAATGCAAAGATGCACGAAGAATGATCCGTTTTGGACCTATAAAAGTAGGGTTTGAAGTAGTTGACGATACTGAGAGAATCCGCCGACAGCATTTACCCACACTGCCAATTTGGGTTAAATGCCAGTTTTGCGATAGTTTTTTTAAAAAATCAGCAGATGATTTGTGCGATGATATATATACACACCTGCTAAAGACCCACAGAAAAGAGATTTTTTGTTTAAAATGATTCTCAATTTCTCTAAATCTTAGGCCGACAATGAATCCTTATGCTCTTGCCCAAAAGGCTGAAGAAAAATATCTCCAGTATCTGAAGACCATGTTTTATTTTAAAGATGCTGGACTGCGCAAATCTTTTGAAGATGTTCTTAATGCCGGACATCTTTCCAATGGTCCTTATTTGGAAGCCACTCCGGTTTTCAAAAGAGCGAAAAAACCTTCAGAACTGTTTGCTGAGACTCTTGGGTTTAAACCTGATGAAGGTTTTCTAAAGGCAATAGATGGAGACCGCCCACTTTATTGCCATCAAGAGGACGCCATTCGCTTCACCGCGCAAAATAAAAATGTAGTTGTCGCAACTGGTACGGGAAGTGGAAAAACCGAAGCATTCCTGTTGCCTATATTGCTCCATCTTTATAAAGAGTTCAAAGCTGGACAACTTGACTCTGGTGTGCGAGCGCTCATCCTTTATCCCATGAATGCTTTGGCCTTTGACCAGCGGGAACGATTGGGAAAGATTTGTACAAAATTAAAAGATTTCCACTCGGATTTTCGTTTCACTTTTGGACAGTACGTTGGCGATACACCGGATGACCGGAATGACCGGCAAAGAAATGCACGTGAAGCATTGGACAATAGATTACCAGGCGAGTTGGTGCTGCGAGATGAAATGCGCTCCCAACCACCTCACATCTTGCTGACAAATTATTCAATGCTGGAATTCATGCTGTTGCGCCCAAAGGATACGCCGCTTTTTGATAACGGTAATGCACAGTGGTGGAAATTCATCGTGCTTGACGAGGCGCATCAATATCGCGGCACCAAAGGTATGGAGATGGGTATGTTGCTGCGCCGACTTAAGCAACGGCTGTGCGAAGGTGGAAGACAAAATGGATTTTTATGTATTGCCACTAGTGCGACTTTATCCAGTGATACAAAAGACAAAACCCCTGTTGCCAAATTTGCACAAGATTTATTTGGAGAACCATTTGAGCCGGAACATATCATTACCGGCCAATATGAAAAATTGCTGGGCGGAAATGAGGTGATGCTTAATCCTACAGACTACAAGCAGCTTGAAAACGCGCGATCCATTCAGGTTTCTAATTTACCAATGGAATTATCTTCGATTTCATTCAAACTCGGAATTGATTTGAAAAAAGAACAGAGATGGCAAGAAGCAATATACACCCTACTTCAGAAAGACGCTCGCGCAACAAGCTTACGCGAAAAAATTGTCGGTCACACAATTAAGGTTGATGAACTGGCAAAAGAGATATTTCCAGAGCTGAGAGAAAATGATGAAAAGGTTGAGCCCCTCGTTCGCCTTATTCATTTGCTGGTTTCGGCAGAAAGCCCAGTCGATGGCTCGCCCCTCTTAACAGGCCGTTTTCATTTCTTTTTACGCTCATTGGAAGGCGCCTATCTATCGCTTGCTGAAGCTAACAATGCTGAGCTTAATCAACTTTCCACAACAAAAATTTTGTTGGACCGAACAAGCCTCCAACCAAACAATGCTTTCTTCGAGGTGGCGCTATGTCGGGAGTGTGGCCAGCATTATTTGGTCGGCAAAGCTGTAAATGGGAAACTTCAAGAAGCCATACGTGATCCTGGTGACGATGAGTTTGGCGCTAACTTCTTTCGTCCAATCGACATGGCAAATACCGAACAAGATGACGATTTCAATGCAAAAAACCTTTATCAGCTTTGTTTAACTTGTGCTGCTCTTTCCCGCTATCCGATGCGACCGGACTGCAAGCACGATACGATTATGTTTGTTGAGCAGCAGGAGTCTTCCAGAAACCAACCCGATCAAGTTTCGAAATGTGCTGCATGCGGCTTTCAAGCCCCAGATCCTGTGCGTGAGATCGTTCATGGCTCTGATGGCCCCAACGCAGTTATTGCAACAGCGCTCGTTCAAAATTTGCCAAACAAGAAAAAGAAAGTCTTGGCATTTGCTGATAGTCGGCAACAAGCCGCCTTTTTTGCATGGTACGTGGAAGATAGTTATCAAAGCATCCTAACACGCGCCTTGATTTTGCATGCACTCAAAGAACTCTCATCCACTGAGCCGATTTCGTTTAATACGTTGGCAAGTAAACTAAGCATGATTCATGAAAAATACCGTTTGTTTCCAGAGACATCAGATGAAATAGAACGGATAAGTACATCATGGAAGCAGGTTTATTCCGAGTTTTTGACAGAGGAGACAAATCAATCATTAGAGGGTGTTGGCCTTGTTCGTTATACCATGAAATGGCCATCATGGCTTGACATCGGAAATTTCTTAAATGATTTGCCGTTCTCTGGATTGGAAAAATATAAAATTCTGGAAACGTTGTTGAGCTTTTTACGATCTGATAAAGCAGTTGAACTCAAATCGTCACGCTTGGTTAATCTGAATTGGAGTGACCTCGGGGTGTTTTCGCCACAAATGAATGTGCGCATCGGAGAGCCGCATAATCAACGCAATGTCCGAAGCTGGGATGGAGAAAATGGCCGAAGGGCACGGTGGCTAGCCAGGGTTTTGGAAAATGCCGGAATCGATAAATCCAGCGCGAGAGCTGACGCCGTTACAGCATTACGCACCATTTGGCAAGCCTTCTTAGAAACCGATCGTAGGGCTAATTCACCAAATGAAAGAATTCTTTGCGAAATCAACGACGCAAAACGATTAAACCCTGACTGGTGGCGTATTCAATTGGTTGAAAACAAAGACGCTATTTATCAGTGCCTAGCTTGTGGCAGATTGCAGCATGCTTCGGTGAAGGACGTTTGCAATCGGAGCAGATGTCATGGCAAGCTCATTGCGACAAAGCTATCTGAGTTGGAGCTGTTAGAGCCAAATCACTACCAGATTCTTTACAAAGAACTGAATCCAGAAAGATTACGAGTTGAAGAACATACCGCGCAACTGACAAAGGGGAAAGCGCGTGAATATCAGCGTGATTTTCGCGAGAACAAAATTCAAGTTTTAAGCTGCTCAACCACCTTCGAGCTCGGGGTCGATTTAGGCGATTTAGACACGGTTTTTCTGCGCAATGTTCCACCTGAATCTTTCAATTATGCTCAACGTGTTGGACGTGCTGGTCGGCGTACGGGAAACATTGGCTTTGCAATCACATATTGCCGCAGGAATGCTCACGATCTTTATCACTTTGACGAGCCTGGGCGCATGATATCCGGTAAAGTAAATCCACCGGCGATCTCGAAGAAGAATGAAAAAATCACAATAAGGCATTTGACTGCTACGGCGTTATCCTTTTTCTTTAGAGAATCTCCAAGCCGTTTTGATTGTGTCGAAGCTTTCTTTGTTGATCTCTCTAATCCGTCGGCCTTAAGAGATTTCAAAGCATTTCTTGAGAAAGAAGCAGATAAAATTTTAGCATCCTTGAAATCTATTATCGCGGATACAAATCAACAAAACGATTTGGGATTAAATGACGGCACGTGGATTGAACACTTAGCTTCTGCAGCTTTGGACGGAGCGGAGGCGAGGGTGAATGCGGATTTCAAGACCGTCAAGAGTTTTGAAAACGAATCGAGTAAACTGGGCAATCATCTTCAAGCTGACTGGGCGAAGAGACGTGCGAATACAATTGCCAAAGAAGACGTTTTGAGTTTTCTTTCACGTACGGTTGTGATTCCAAAATATGGCTTTCCTGTTGATGTAGTTCAGCTTGATACACATCATTTGAACGGCGCTTTCGAGAGCGATACAGTCACCCTCGAACGTGATCTTTCCATTGCGATTGCCGAGTTTGCACCTACAAGCAAGCTCGTGGCGAACAAATTCGAGTGGCAATCTTATGCCTTGAAAAAAGTTGCTGAAAAGGAGTGGTCGCGGTGGCACTATGCTAGATGCGCCAAGCATCACCGTTTTGAGCGTTGGCAACATGGACAGAATCCTAATTTTGAAAAATGCTGCAATCATATGACTACAAGACAATACGTCGTCCCTCAGTTCGGTTTTCAGACGAAAAGGGGAAGCTATCAAAAGCCGCAACGCAAAACCGAACGTATTTTTTCCACAAGACCTTACTTTGTAGGTTTTAAAAGTGAGAATCAACAAATCATTAAATATGGACCTATCGAGTTGACAAAAACTTCGCCTGGCGAAATGACAGTTTTGTGCGAAGGCTATAAAGGGCACGGATTCTATATTTGTTCGAAATGTGGGACGGGATTTAGAGAAATGACAGCGACGGCGATACAAAATGGGCATGACGATTTTCTTGGGAGAAAATGCAATTACCAGCCACAGAGATTTCTTTCACTTGGCCACGATTTTGTGACCGATATTTTGAAGTTGACTTTCAACAAGCCTTACTCTGGTGATATTGAACCGTATTGGTTTGCATTCACTTTGGCTTACACCATATTGGAAGGCGCATCGAAGGTGCTTGACGTGCCTTCGAACGAACTCAATGTAACTGTTCATTCTTCCGGCTTACAAGGAATAGCTCCGGCGATTATATTATACGACAATGTTCCTGGCGGTGCCGGATTGGTGGCGCGGTTAGAGGTCAAACAGATACTCTTTAATTGTCTCAAGGCTGCACTTGATCGCGTGGATGGTCATTGTGGGTGTGCGCCAGAAACCACTTGTTATGGATGCTTAAGGAGTTACAGAAATCAGTTTGCACATTCGCATTTGCAGCGGGGTGCGGCATATACATATCTGCTTGAATTGTTAAAAGAGAGTACATAGAGTAATTGAGTAGTCTTGCTTCCAAGCTTGTAAATTATTCAGTGATTTTCTTTGTGGGGATTCTTGCTTCCCTCCGCGATTCAATCCATTGATACACCACCGGCAGAATGAAAAGCGTCAATAACGTCGAAGTCACCACGCCGCCGATGACGACCGTAGCGAGCGGGCGTTGTACTTCTGCACCAGCATGTGCAAGTCGAACTTCGCTATCCAAAGTGAACCACTCACCTGAAGTTTTCCACCAGCATGATATCACTTTCACTGCGATCAAATTGATCGAACACGAGCGTGCGGCCGTCTGCCGTAACATGAAAGTTGGTGCCCGAATGCGCCGTGATTACCTCTCGCGATAGCCGGCTGAATCTGGATCGCGCCCTGCTGGAGATTGCCCAAAAGACAGCCAGCGAGTTGCCGTCTTCTTCTGAAGAGAGTGCCAAGCGCATCCGCACTGCGGAAGAGCTGCAGAAATTGGAACGCGACAACATCTTCCTGGCCCTGGAAGCCACCGGCTAGAAAGTCGCCGGCGAAACCGGCGCGGCGCAATTGCTCGGCTTGAATCCCTCCACTTTGGCTTCGCGAATGAAGGCGCTGGGAATCAAGCGGTCACGATAATTTTAGATCGAACGCTGAAATGTTATGAAGTGGAGGCGCATAGTTCCCGAAGTTGCTTGACGGCATTACGCTCCCATTTTGCATAATTCGTTGGGTCACGCCAAAATTCCATCCAGGCTTGATTGAGGATAGTGAAGACAGGGTCTTTGGTGTCAGGCGCAGCAATGCGACAACCAAGGGCAGTAACGCCTTCGTAGGCCTTCTGTACAAGAGATTCCAGCAAATGCTCAGGAAAACAACGAAGGTATTCCGGTTCCGGTTTCACGCCTGAAATAGCAATGAAATTTTCCCAATGTTGATGAATAGATTCTTTTTCTTGCAGAAAGCCGGTTTTCTGCAAGGCGGAAAGCATGATCTGCATTCTGGCATCATCAGCGGGATGGCTGGATGCGCTTAATGTTGGAACTTGGTAGGGATTGTCGCAATATTTGGCACACAAGTGAAAATGTGCCCACACGTAAGCCGGCCCGATTGTGTAAACCGCAAAAAGGTCACAAAAGAATTCGACAACCCATTTCCACCACGATTTCTCCCATTGCAACAAATAAAATTCAATCTGATCTGGGCCACGCTTGCGCTCCTCTTTCTGTTGTTCCGCTTTGATATATCCCAAGGCCAGATCAAGGCCTTTGGACAAAGCTTCTTGAAAAGGCCTGACACGGGGATCGTATTTTTCAGTAACGAGCGGATGCGCCAGCTCATGATATAAGTCGGGCAAATGCAGAAGGAAATCCGCTTCGCCCAGCGGCACACATAACAAATTCAGTTGAGGATAAATATGAAAATACTGCTGTGAAAGAGATGACACCACCGGCGGCAGCAATGGATACGAAATTTCTTTTCTAATATGATCGATTAACTGATTCAAGATCTCATCTGTTTTGTTGCGCCGTTCGAGTGCGGCAATTCCCACTGTTTCCAAAAAATTCAAGCGTGCAACCAGTTGCTGGAATTTGCGCAAACGCATCGTTTGGTTGTCCGGCAGATTCATTTTCGGATCTTCGATAAGCGACCGCAGGCCGTCTAAAACCGCATCAAGTTCTTTACGACAGGTTTGGGCGAGCAAATGAAATTCGCGAGACAAATCTGCCGGTATCCGCGCTAACAGCAACTGCCCACGCTCAAGATGTTGTCGGACTGAACCCTGAAAATAATCGTTCAACGTGCCCACCCCCGAATTCTTGAGACGGCCTCGGCGTGCTCTTCCTGCAAGGATCGGGCGAGGCCCTCTAATGATTCGACAACGGATTCATTCAACTCAGTCGAGGTTAAGGCTTTTCCAACTCTGGCCCAGTTGGATTGGTCGAAATCACTCTTATCGTGCAGCATCAGGCCGATCAGACGCGTGGGAAGATCATCCCAACGATCCTCCGCGAAATTCATCAGCAGCCTTCCGAGTTTTTGACGAGAGGCATCACCAGGCGAACTGTTGCCTTCTTTAACTTTAATGAGCACGTCGTCAACCAGCTCGGCATACTCGCGAATCTGCTCATACAAACTTGAATATAAACTTGTATCACTCATACGATCACCTCCTTTTCAAAGGACCAATTCATCGCCGTTGTCCTCGCTTTCGCCGTGAACGCAGGAACTCAAGATATTCAAGCAGCGCGTCTTCCTCCTCTTTTGTCGTTGGACCTATACGCGACGCAAGCCTTGAGTAACTCGTTGCCTCATTAGAACGATCAGGCACCGGATAGCCGGCGAGCTCCAAAATATCCGCATAAGAAACTTGATAAAGCTCGCTCAGCTTATTTAGCATGACCGGCGATGGCTGTTGTATCTTGCCGCTTTCCAGTTGGCTGAGATAGGCGTTTGAAATGCCTGTGGCTTTTTCGACAGCGCGAAGAGTAAGCGCCTTGCGCTCACGAGCGGCTCTTAGAAACTCAGCAAGTTTTTTAGAGTCCTGTTCCATTATGCTAAATATAGCAAGCAAAACTTAAAATGTCAAGCATTTTTTCAGTGTTGTGTGTAAAGCTGCATGCACCGAGGAACAATATCACCAACGCGAGAGCGCTCTTCTTGAGGGATTGCGAAAAATTTCAGCATAATATTACCCCGAAAAAACTTCGCTATCCAAAGTGAATCACTCACCTGAAGTTTTCTACCAGCATGATATCGCTTTCGCTGCGATCAAATTGATCGAACACGAGCGTGCGGCCGTCTGCCGTAACATCGAAATTGAAGCTCGAGCGCGCCGTATTGAACAGAGGCGAAATCTTGCCGGAGCCGAAATCGAAAAAGCCGAACACGAGATGGCAGCGCTCGTCGTAATAGCCGAAATAGATGCCCCGGCCGTTTACTTTCCAATCCTCATAGATCCTGCCAGGCATAGCAAGAGCCAATTCACTTGCCCCATCGGTGACAGGCCGGCGCCAAAATTCGGTCGTATCGTTTCTGGCGACGGAATAATACAACCACCGCCCATCACGCGATTCCATCGCCTGATCGCCCCCCGTCGATATGACCGGAACGATTTGGCGATCAGCCAGCGCCATTTTGCGGATTTGCCGGCAGCCGTTTTCATTTGCGCCAAAATAAATCCAACGGCCATCACGCGACCAAGCTGGTGTCTCTTCGTGCGTGGGCGTTGTTGTGATCCGCTCCGGCTCGCCCCGCTGCGGCGGGGCGGCAACAACAAAGAGATCGAACTGACCTTCCGGATTTGCGACAAATGCAATGAGCCGTCCATCAGGCGACCAGCTCGGACTGGCCACGCGACAACCATCAAAATTTGTCAACGGCGTCGCGCTCTCTTCTTTCCAATCGCTTTTCCAGATTTGGAGATGGCCGGAGCGATCCGAAACAAAGGCGATCCACTTGCCGTCCGGAGAGATCGCCGGCTGCGCATCCGTGCGCGATGAACCGATAAGCTGTGATGGCTGCGCCTCGTTTTTGCCGTGCGGCACAAGAGAAATTTGGTAGAGGTTTTTGTCCTCGCTCGCCTGCTCGTAAGCCAACCGCCAGCTTTTTTGTGCCATCGAAATATGATCGATGCTCGCTACGGCTGCGGCCAACAGCTCCTCTTTTCCATCTGCAATCCGCAACTTCCACAGGCCTTCTTGCGTCGCCAACACCAAAGCGCGACTGTCAGGCATCCAGTCGAAATCGGAGATGCGGTGCTGACGTTGCGTCAGCCGAGCCGCCTCGCCGCCATTCACGGGTATGGAATATATTTCCGTTTTTCCATAGGCGGCGCGGAGAAAGGCGACGTTCTTTCCATCCGGTGAAAAGACGGGCTTGCGATCGTGAGCGCCCGCAGGCGGCGCGCCGAGAGATTTGTGTTCGCGCGTTTCCAGTGAAAGTAGATAAAGCGAATCTTGACCATTGCGCTGCAGCGAGTAAACCAACCAGTGGCCATCTGGGGACCAGGAGGGATCGAATGGATGAGCTTCACGCGCAATTTCAAGCAGCTTCTGGCCGGGACCGCCCGAGGACGAAATCTTGAAAATAGTACATCCCTCCAAGCTGTGCCGCACAAACGCGAGATGGCGGCCATCCGGTGACCAAACGGGATCGCTGGCACTATCGATGAGTCGCATTGACTGATCGGAACCGATGTCCTTGACATAAAGTGCTTCCGTTTGCGCGGTTCCACCGTTCCAAACAAAAGCCAGCTTTTGACCATCGGATGAAAGCGCGGGTTGGCGCTCAATGCCTTGGTAACTGGTCAATGGAAATGTCCGGATCATAGGCACGGACGCGGTTTCTTTCAGAAGGTGAAACGGGCCCCAAACTCTCCAAGCGGCGGCGAGCAATGCGATCACCCCCATGATGAACAAAACCGATTGAGAAAAACGGCGTTTCGATCTTGTCAAGCTCACCTCGGGATTTTGTAAAGTGGACTGATCGGCGCTTGTGGAATCTGCAGTGGAAGAGGCATGACCATGCGTAACCGGCGCAATCAAGCGGTAGCCAATTTTGGGAATAGTTTCGATATATTGCGCATGCTTGGTATTGTCGTTAAAAATCTTGCGCAGCTCGGAAATTGCCCGCGTCAACGATTCTTCCACGACAATGGTATCCTTCCACACTGTCTCCATCAACTCTTCCCGGCTGATCGGCTCTCCCGGGCGTTCCGCCAGACAAACCAGCACGTGCATATATTTTGATGGGAGGCGCACGGTTTTGCCGGCGTTGGAAATGCGGTTGAGGCGCGGTTGCACGAGCCAGTCTTTTCCAATTAAAAAATCGTCACGCATGGCGCATTTAGGAAAATGTTAGCTCACTTTCAGCTTTCTTTCAGGATTTTTGGCGCAGAGAGCTTTACTTTAAGTTACAAGTGAAATCTTTGCAAAAAAAGCAAAAACTTTTCCGCCGAGAAACGCCGAAGACACCGAGATTCTTGCCGTCATGAGCTTGGCGTCCTTTGGGAAATAACGAGGCAAAACCGCAGATGTTCCATAGATAGGCAAAACGATTTTGGGCAAAACTATTAAAAAAGCTTTTTGGGCGTGAAGCATGAACGATTTTTATATCAATTGTTTTGCCCTAAACATTCAAAAGACAGAAAAATGGAGGGCAGAAAAATGTTTACCCCGCTTTAAGGGCTCTTTGCTCCAGATGAGCATTGCTTTGATGATACCAAAATCCATCTTTCTGTCTTTCATTTTTCTGTCTTGGTTTTTATTCAAGCCAACTTAACATTGTCAAGCCATTTTAGGAGAATTTACATGAAACACCATCCAATGCTCAAGCTCTTTCTTTTCCTTGCAATGTTGCTGTGCGCAAGTACGGCGTCATCGCAAAGTTTGTCACAAAATGACCAAACGCAATCACCGAATGAGCTGAACGTGCTTTGGCGGTTTGACACCGGTGGCTGAGTGTTTTCCACGCCCGCGGTCGCGGAAGATTTGCTCTACGTCGGATCCTGTTCCGGCATTTTCTACGCACTCGACAAAAACACCGGCAGCGTGAAGTGGAGCTACGACATCACCAAAGACGGGCGCCAAACCAGCTTTCACGGTGATATGCTCATCACCGAAGAACTGGTCATTATCGGCACCGATGGCCGAAGCCTGGAGGGCGGCATCGGCCACCTCTGTGCTTTTGAACGAAAGGCCGGCAAAGTCCGTTGGAAATATTTCGCCGGCCGCGGCGTCACGACCGATGTGCTCCGCCTCGGCGACAGGATTTTTGCCGTCACGCAAAATGATGAGTTGATCTGCCTAAACGTTCAGAACGGCCAGCGTGATTGGGCTTTTGCGAGCACGTATGCCGGCAATCAGCCTGACCTCGGCCATTCACCTGCTCTCGCCGGCGATCAAATATTTTTTGGCGGACGGGACGGCATCGTTTATGCGCTCGCGGCGAATACGGGAAAACTGCTTTGGAAGAGAAAATTAGACGGCGCCCTCTCCGCCTCATTACGAACATTTGAAAATCATGTCTATGCCGGCGTCGCCGGCGGTCGCATTTACGCGCTGAACACTAAAACCGGCGCCATTGAGAGAAATTTTTCGGTGGAAAACAACCCCGTAGGAAAATTCACGCCAGCGCAAAATTGTCTTTTCATTTTTCTCAATCGCAGCGGAGTTCCTGGCGCTGCCGATGATCTGATTTGTTTGGAACCTTCCACGCAAAAAGTGTGTTGGCGGCAATCAGCGAATCCGGCAAGCCAAGTCATCAAGCCTGCAGTGGCGAATCTCACCGTTGCAACGGGCAATCAATGCAAGAATCCCGAATCGGCGTGGAGTTCGACCTCACCTTATGTTTGGCGAGATTATGTTCTTGCCGGCAGCAATCGCGGAGAAGTATTGGGGTACCGAATAGCCGACGGCAAGCCGGCGTGGTCACACAAGCTTGGCGGGACGATTCGGAGCTTTGGCAGCTCCGAACGATTGATTTACGTGGGCACGGTTGAAGGCACGATTTACGCTTGCGCGCTTGGTCATGAAGCTTCACAATGATCTCTAACAAGTAAAATGTGTGCAAAAAAAGCAAAGATTTTTCGCACCACAAAGACACAAAGCTCACAAAGAAAAACAAATGGACTTTCTTTGTGTCCTTTGTGCCTTGGTGGTGAAGTTTGGTTCCGGTTTGTCCGGGTTGAGGTGATTCGATGCGAATGATACTAGAACTTTATCTCGGTTTCTTAATTTCCTGGACGGCCATATCGTCCGCTCAATCCCCGCAAGCCAACGCGGCGGCTTCCGCTCAGCTTCGCCTGCAATGGCAATTCGACACCAAGGGCTGAGTCTTCGCCACACCCACGGTCGCGGGTGATCTTATTTTCATCGGCTCCTGCTCAGGTCTGTTCTATGCATTGGATAAGGAAAGCGGGGAGGTGCGATGGAGTTACGATATCAAACAAGATGGCATTCCGTCCGAGTTTCATGGCGATCCTTTGATTGCCGACAGTCTGGTGATGATCGCTTCCGATGGCCGAGGCACCGGCCACGTTTATGCTTTTGTTCGTGAGAGTGGCAAGCTGCATTGGAAGTTTCCCGTTGCGCGCGGCGTTCCCACCGACCTCGCTCGCGATGAACATCGCGTTTACGCGGTTACTTATCATGATTCGCTGCTCTGTCTCGATTTGCAAAGCGGGCAATTGCAATGGAGCGTCGCCGGCGAAACTTTCAGCCGCAATCGCTTCAGCACGCATGCTCCGGTGACGGCTGCGAAGCGTGTCTTTTTTGCAACTTCTCATCGTCGAATCCAGGCCGTGCATACTGAAACCGGAAAAATTTTATGGACGCGAGATTTCGAGGCCAGAATTTCCAGCGAAATGTTGCTGCATCAGGAGCGCCTTTACGTCGGAACAGCCGACCATCAGATTTATTGTCTCAACCAAACAAGCGGCGAAATCCTGCATCAAACGGCGGCGGAAACCATTCCAGTGGCAACGCCCGTGGTGTCGGGAGAGCGGATCATCTTCTTTCTCAATCCAGGCGGTTATCGCGGCGGCGCCAAAGTGCTCGTTGGTTACGATCTTGATTTGCAAAAAAACTTATGGCGCGCCGAAGCAGCGACGGAGTGGAGCTCGACTCGTCCTTACGTATGGCATGAAAACGTACTGGTGGGCAATGACCTTGGAGAAGTGTTTGCGTTTCGCGCCAACGATGGCGTCATCCGGTGGTCGCACGATTTTGGTGGGGTAATTCGCGGGATTGGAACCATAGAAAGTGTGATCTATGTTGGCACGCTGAAGGGTCTGGTATACGCGTTCATGCCGTAATCTCCCTACGCCACTATCCCCCCATATAATCATTCAAGAAAACCTCGCCGGTTTTTGTCGTTCACAAACGTTTCGTTTCAAAACATTGTATCACCTCGAAACAAAACCGCGGTTAAAATCAGTTTGCCGATAGAAACATTTTCGGCAAAATTTTATGAAAATAAAGGATTTAGTCTTTTATGATGCCTCTGCTGCTTCAATGCAGCAAGATTGTCGCATTTGCGCATCATTTGTCGTTTTTCAAGTTATCTGTTTCATGCTAGAACAAAATCAGAAAAAGGCGGCAAAGCCTCTTGCAACAAGAATACTGAAAATTAAAGGACTAATACATGGCTTGCACGTTATAAATGCGGCACAACTTTTGTCTCTCCCAAACTCGAATTAGGAACAGGAGAACAGGAATTAACTAATAATTTCATTTCTCGTTTTAAAAGCCGGGGAAAAGATCAGCGTCCATCCCAAAATTCACAATGGTCATTCAATGGCCTCGGCTGAAGCATGAGCATACGACTGAAAGGCCGACGGCCATGGCTACGCCAGAGGCAGATTTGGTAGACATGGGGACGATACCTGTGCCACTATGGAGACCCTCGGGCGTAGCCACTGAATGACCAACCAAGATTTTTGGATGGACGTAATCAATGGGGAAGGTTTATTGGGCGGAAACGACCAACCTTCCGTTATCCCGCTTTCGGCTCATTCAATTTTTGTGTTTTCCCGATTTTCAATTCTGATTTTATCAGATCAATTTCCCATTTCGAGTACAGGTTAAAACGGGTTGGAAGAGTTTTGTCTCAAATTGCCTTGAATATCCAACGGATAAAAAAGCGCTCAACGGATTTATTGTCAAACGCCAAATCGCAACGACGCGCCCGCTCCTATGTCGAGAGCTTGCGTGAACGTTTCATTGGGAACTTGGCGTTGGGATTCGTCGTGATAATCGTGATGCTCAGCGTCACCCGCTGTTGAGCGGGAAGATTAGGCATCAACGGCATTCCGGAGTGGCGGCTCGGCGACGACAGCCGGCAAGCGCCGCGACTTGGGTGGTGTACCTGGCTCGCGAAAGAGGCAGCAGAAATAAAAAGCCCAAAAAAAAGACGCATCAATAGGCAAGTTGAAGAAATTTTATGGTAGGCATAGATCGGAAATCATTGATCAACCGGCTGAATACGACTTGCCGCAACGCCTTGGAAGCGGCCGTTGGGCTCTGTCTGTCGCGAATGCATCATGAAGTCGATTTGGAGCACCTGCTGGTCAAGTTGATCGCCACTCCAGACACGGATATCGAAAAAATCTTTCGACACTATCAGATCAATCAAGCCCGCTTATCGCAGGATATCATTCTGGCGCTGGAGCGATTAAAGACGTGCAATTCGCACACACCGGCGCTGTCATCGCGTGTTCTGGATCTCATGCTGGAGGCGTGGATTTTCGCCTCCATTAATTTTCGTGTCGAGAAAATTCGCTCCGGGCAATTGCTGTTGGCGTTGTTGGCCAACGATAGTTTCTTGCGACAGACGAAGGAGATTTCGGCGGAATTCAGTGCTATTTCAGCCGAATCATTGCACCATCACTTTGGCGATATTGTCGCGGGGTCGATTGAAGAGCAGACGGAAGAAAAAGCGCCGTCATCGACACCGGCTTTGAACTAATACATAATTGATTTGGCGGCGCGTATCTGTAAATTTGCCAACGATCTTCTGCCCGGCATTGAAAAACTGAAAGTTTGAATAATCTTGCAGTGTTTACACGGTGGTATGTTCTCTCTCCTGCTCCCCCACTCGTACTCGCTTTTCGCAGCTTGATAAGCGGGTACGAGCCTTTTTTCGTCAGCATTCGATCACATTGACCGCCAAACCGCCGAGCGAGGTTTCCTTATAATGACCCTTCATGGCCGCGCCGGTTTGCCGCATCGTGGCGATGACTTGATCGAGCGAGACTTTGTGCGAGCCGTCGCTTTTCATCGCCATGCGCGCCGCGTTGATCGCTTTCACTGCGCCCATGGCATTGCGCTCGATGCAGGGAATCTGCACCAGCCCGCCGACCGGATCGCAGGTCAAGCCGAGATTGTGCTCCATGCCGATCTCCGCGGCGTATTCGATTTGCTCGTTGCTCCCCTCCAGCGCTGCAACCAAACCTGCGGCTGCCATTGAGCAAGCCACGCCGACTTCGCCTTGACATCCCACCTCTGCGCCTGATATCGAAGCGTTCTGTTTATAAAGTTTTCCGATAGCTCCCGCCGCCAGAAAAAAACGGATCACACCATCTTCGGCCGGATTCGCCGAGAGCCGCTGATAGTAGTGCAACACCGCCGGCACGATGCCCGCCGCGCCATTGGTCGGCGCCGTCACCACGCGACCGCCTGCCGCATTTTCTTCATTGAATTCCCTTTTGCTCATCGGCTTGTCGAGGCGCGGCGGCATCCTGCTCGCGCACGACAAACCCGCCGCCGACCGAGTAATAAACCTGCTGCGCCAAAACTTTTTTATCGGCGTCGCTCGCGGTGAAACGCATGCCGTTGGGGTGCAGCGGCAAAGATTTGTCGTAATGAAAAATGAGATTCTGCTTTTCGACAAAAGCGGCGCGGTGAATTTTAAGCAGCGCAATGGCGCCCGAATTTCTGATGTTGGCGAGACGGGTATCGATCCCGTCCGGATCGATTGCTTCCGGCTTTTCGCCTTCCAAGCCGAGGAGAATGGCGCGGTCGGTGCCGTGGCCTTTTCCCGTCAGCGCGAGCGAGCCGAATAACTCGACTTGCACCATTGCGGTTTGTTCCAACATGCCGTTGGCTTGCAGGTGCTCGGCAAACATGCGCGCGGCTCGCATCGGGCCGACGGTGTGCGAGCTGGACGGCCCGATGCCGATTTTGAACAGGTCGAAAACGCTGATTTCTGCGGGCATGGCAAAATCTCCTTTATCATGAATGATAAAATATAATTCGCCGTGAAGAAAAATCAATGAAAATTTCAACGCCATCACGGAGGAGGCCAATTCGCCGTAAGCCCTTAGATTGGTGGACAACTATCCTGTCATGCTGGAGCATCTTGTTACAATCAAGCACGGTGCTGGGTTTAAAAAAGATTCTTCCAGAATGACATTTTTTCTCCACCTGTAACTGAGCCAATAAGATTCGTTTGATTTTTTCGTTGTGATTAATGATTGGATTTTATAACTTAAATCATGGCAAAAGAATACTCACCTTTTACGCCGGTCGTTCCGGCGCCGCTCGAATTTTTTGTGGGAAGAACGGCGGAAATTCAAAAAATCATTGCGAGCAGCAAGAAGGCCATTGCGCTGAAAACCCTGGAACGCTTGTTTGTCTTTGGTGAAAGAGGAATCGGCAAGAGTTCCATCTGTAAATTTGCGCTTCCGGTGGTTGAGCGTAATCTGAAAATGTTGGGACTGCACGTTCATTTGGGTGGCGTCGATACGCTCGAAGAGATGGTCAGAAGAATATTTGAGAGGCTTCTCCGTGAGAGCATCGACAAGCCGTGGTACGAAAGAACCAAGCAATATCTCGGCAATCACATTCGTCAATTGGATATATTCGGCGTGACGGTTGAGTTTTCAGCTTCGGAGTCGGAGCTTGCTCGTGCGGTAGGCGATTTCGTGCCTGCCCTTAAAAATCTCCTGGCCAAATTAACTCCTGAAAAAAATGGAATTTTGCTCATTCTCGACGATTTCAATGGCTTGGCCGTTTCGGAGCGATTTGCCAACTGGCTCAAAAGTTTTGTCGATGAAATGGCAACAGCACGTGACCCAATTCCTCTGGTCCTGGTGCTGGTTGGGCTCCGCGAGCGCCGGCAACAACTAATTGCCAAGCAGCCGTCTTTAGATCGCGTTTTCGATCTTATCGAAATCAAACGATTTTCAGAAGATGAAACGCGCGAGTTTTATCAAAAAACTTTAGGCAAAGTCAACGTTTCCGTCACGGAAGAGGCGCTGCAACTGCTCACGCGATTTTCCGGCGGTTTTCCGGTTTTCATGCACGAATTGGGCGATGCCGTTTTTAAGATTGATAAAGATAATCGCATTGACACTGCCGATACGCTCGATGGCATCATGACAAGCGCAGAGGTGATCGGCGCCAAATATATTGAGCCCAATGTGCTGGCGGCAATACGAAGCGACAAATATCAGCATATTCTCAAGAAAATTACGCAAAAGCCTTTTGAGCATCGATTCCAGCGCAAGGAAGTCGGTTCTCGACTCACGGCTGCGGAGGCAAAAGTTTTTGACAATTTCTTGCGAAAAATGGAAAACTTGGGAGCAATTCGGAAAGATAAAGAGCGGGGTCCGGGAAGTTATGAATTCACCAGCGAGCTTTATTACTTCTTCTTCTGGTTGCAAGCATCCGCGCATAAATGAGTGAAGCCGGACTTGCGCCGCCGATTCTTGCGGAACTCGCATTTTCGCACACGCAAATCCGACTTCGCCACTTTCATATTCCTTCGCCACCCCAGTCGGGCCGACTGGGTTACTTCGCCACCCCGATCACGCCGCAGGCGATGCGGCCGCCGGCGTTGCCGGTCGGCTGCGTGGTGAAATCATCGGCATTGGCGTGCAAGATCACGGCGTAGCCAATGATCGAATTTGGCCCCATAAACGCCAGATGCTTGTCTACGTAATCCAGCGAGACATTGCCTTGATCATCGGCGGTGACGTTGCCCAAGTCGCCCACGTGCCGCTTCTCCGCCATCGGACCGGCATGCTGCATACTGGTCGGATTGAAATGCCCGCCTGCCGAAGTTCCATCGGCCGCGCTGCAATCACCAAACTCGTGAATGTGAAAACCGTGCTCACCTTTCGGAACGCCCGTTAGCTTGGCGATCACGTGAATCCCGCCTTCTTCCTTCGTAAAGGTCACCACGCCTTGTGCCGTATTGCCCTGTGTCGGGTGCAACACCGCCACGGCTTTGGCAACGTCCATGCCGGCGTGAGCCATTCCGGCCATGGGCTTCGTTTTTTCTTTGGCTTTATCCTTGGGCTTCTCTTGCGCTCTCGCCTCTACTGTGGCGAAGACAAAAAATGCCAATACAACCGCAACAAACATCGCGGCTATCTTGCTAAGATTTGGTTTCATTTTATCTTTCTCCTTAAATGTTAAAGTTGTCCGTTGAAACAATGGCTCGATCTGCAGCTTAAAATCCAGTCGCGGCAGCAGGCAAAGGCGCTTCACACCGCGGCTTGGGATCGAAAATCTTTCCCGCGTTCAAAACGTTATTCGGATCAAACACCTGCTTGATTTTTCGCATCACTTCCACGCCGGTTGGGCCGGCGACTTTCTCCAAAAATCTTTTCTTCGACAATCCCACGCCGTGCTCGCCGGTGATGGTGCCGCCGAGATCGATGGCGGCGAGAAAAATTTCCTCGAAGGCTTTTTCGACGCGATGAATCTCATCGCGATCGCGTTCGTCGGTCAGGCAAGTCGGGTGCAGATTGCCGTCGCCAAAATGGCCGAAGTTGCCGAACGTAACGTTGTGCTTTTTGCTGGCGTCGCGAATGCGCTGCAGCATGTTGGCAATTTGGCTGCGCGGCACGGTGACGTCTTCGAGAATCGTGGTGGGCCGCACGCGCGCCAACGCTGAAAAGGCCGCACGCCGCGCGGTTTTCAGTTTATCAGCTTCGGCGGCGTCTTTGGCGACTTTGACTTCGCGCGCGCCATGCTTCGTACAAATCGTCTGCACTTTCTCGAACTCGTCGGCGACGGCTGCCGGGTGTCCATCCACTTCGATGAGCAGCAGCGCTTCGGCATCCGTCGGCAAACCGACGTGCGCAAAATCTTCGACGCAGCGAATCGTCGTCGCATCCAAAAATTCCAGCGTACACGGAATGATTTTCTCGGCGATGATGGCCGAAACCGTGCCCGCGGCTTTCTGCATGTCATCGTAAAGCGCCAGCAGGGTTTTGGCAGCGGCCGGCTTGGGAATAAGCTGCAAAAGAATCTTGGTGAAAATGCCGAGGCTCCCCTCACTTCCAATAAACAATTCTTTAAATGAAAAGCCAGCCACATCTTTGACACATTTGTTGCCGACGCGCAGCAACTCGCCGGTGGGCAACACCACTTCCAAGCCCATGACGTAATCTTTGGTGACGCCATATTTGAGGCCGCGCAGGCCGCCGGAGTTTTCCGCGACGTTGCCGCCGATGGTGCAAACTTTCATGCTGCCGGGGTCGGGCGGATAAAACAAGCCTTGCGCTTCCACCGCAGCGTGCAAATCTGCGGTGATCACACCCGGCTCCACCCAAGCGGTGAGATTTTCCTGGTCGATTTCCAAAATGCGTTTCCACGCCGGGAACAGCATGACGATGGAACGCTCGACCGGAATGCTGCCACCGGAAAGGCCGGTGCCGGAGCCGCGCGGCACGACGACGAAATTTTCCGCGTTGGCCAGGCGCATGAGGGCTTGCACGTGCTCAACGCTGGTTGGGCGCACCGCGGCTATGGGCACGTTCTCGCGCATCGGCGTGGCGTCGTAAGCATAGGCGAGCCGATCTTCAATTGAGGCAAGGACGTTTTCGACGCCGACGATGGCGGCGAGCTTTTTGAGAAAAAGTGTATTTTGTGGCGACTCAGAGAGCGTCATGAGAATTAGCCGTTAAGCCGTCAAACCGTTTCAAAAGCAGAAAATCACCAACAGTTGAATTAAGATCAATCCCGCCGAAGCGGGATTTTTATCGGTTGGTCTTAATTCAACTGTTGGGCAAGTCTTTTAAGCCCCTCGTGTTGAAGGTTAGCGATAGTTCTCGTAATTATTGATCGTCCAGCGGCCGTTCTCGCGGACGGCGCTGACGAGAATCTCGCGCTCCAGTTTTTCGTCGCCCTGCCGGGGCTCGATATTCAAATGATACAGAAACATGACGTGATCATCGTCTTGATCCGTGCGCTGAATCATTTTGTAGTCGATGAACGGCTTGAGCTGGTGAAACTCGCGCTCGCCGTCCTGAAAGTGGCGCGCGCCGCCCTTGAGCAGCTCGATTTCCTTGCGCAGCTTATCGGCGGCGAGGCCGCTGGAGATTTCCAGCGCTTCGAGCTGGTTGAGCTTGATGAAATAGCGAAAGCAGAAGGCATCGGCAATTTCGCGCGGGTCGTTGCGCACGCCGCAGGATAGCAGCGCAAGCGAGCCAATAAAAAAAATGACCAACAACAGGCCGGCGGAACGTGGGGCGGTCGTGGTTGTTTTCAAATCAGAAAATCCTCGCTTGATTTCTTGGTTTGCAAATCAAGGAACAAAATAACGCGGGGGGAAACAAAAGTCAAGGGAAATATATGGCGGGAGGATCCTTCAGTTACAGAGGTGATTCTAATCTAAATTGAATGCCATTCTGGCTCAAAAGCCCTTGCAGTACCCCGACTGGTGAAAATAAAAGGGGCACGAAGAGTTCTTTTCGTGCCCTTTCTTATTGCCTCAATTTTGCACATTCAAAAAGTCAAATCCCGATTTGTTCATCTCTCGTCTTTGTCACGACACAATTTTCATTCCTTCCGGCTCCCACCCATAAACACGCTTTTCCAGATAGCTGTTGTTGGTCAGCAACGCCGGGGCTGCGGCGCGCAAGCCGAAAGCAGCATCCTCGGTGATCGCTTTGCCCGTGCGGATGGCCTCGAAGAAATTCCTGAAGTGATCAAGGCGATCATCGTAGCCTTCGGGAGCTTTGTATTCGCTTGAGCCTTCGAGGCGAGGTTTGACGGGATTGCTGGCCATACTGGCACGATACTGTTCAGCGAATTTTTCCTGCAATGCCTTCGCGAACGTGCCCACCGAATTATAACCTTCAACGACTTCTTTCTCCGAGGGGTGATAGATACCACGGCGCATCAGCTTGACGCTGTCCTCAACGATGGTCATCACGCCCTCGCTGCCGATAAACTGAATGCCGGATTCGCTGCCGCTGCTGTCAATAAAGTTGGTCGAGAGCGAGAGCGTAAACGCCGGATGGCTTTCCGTTTTTGCATAATCGTACAAGCCGAGGATCACATCCGGAGCATCGCGCCCATCTTTCCAATAGCGCAAGCCACCGGCGGACATGATCTGCGTCGGTCCATTGGATCCGAGCACATGATGGATGCCGGCGAACAGATGCACAAACA
This sequence comes from Candidatus Zhuqueibacterota bacterium, assembly GCA_022616415.1. Classification (GTDB taxonomy): domain Bacteria; phylum Zhuqueibacterota; class Zhuqueibacteria; order Zhuqueibacterales; family Zhuqueibacteraceae; genus Zhuqueibacter. Next base: position 23,521 of record JAKEEU010000327.1, read on the forward strand.
AATCTCCTGGAATACCGGTGCCGTAGTCCCAATAGTTGCGCCATCTGAAAAATCGAATGGGATCGAATGGACGCTTGGGCGCGTCGCCGAGGAAGCGATCCCAATCGATGGTTGCCGGCGAAGCGTCTGGTGGAATCGAATACTGCCAAGCGCCGATGGCCGAGTTGCGCTTCCAACTTGCCTCCACCATGTTGAGCTCGCCAATCGCGCCGGCTTTGTACAACTCTTTGGCTTTATCATAAACGATGGAGCTGACGAACTGGCTTCCCACCTGCAGCACTTTCTTCGTCTTGCGCTGCGCTTCAATGACGCGGTGGCCATCATCAAGTTTTTGCACCATCGGTTTCTCGCAATAAACGTGTTTGCCGGCATTCATGGCCTCGATGGCAATTTTTGCATGCCAATGATCCGGCGTGGAGACGATGACGGCGTCAACATCAGCGCGGCTGAGAATTTCCCGATAATCGCGCGTCGTGAAGACTTCCCTGCCAAAAGCTTCATTCGTACGAGCTCGTCGCCCGTCATACAAATCTGCGGCGGCAACAAACTCGGTTCCGGGTGCTTGCAGCGCTGTCCAGGTGTCGATGAAACCGATGATGCCCATGCCGATGGTTGCCAGGCGAATTTTATCGCTGGGCGCAATCGGTTTACCCGGCTCTTGCCGAGGAATCGCAATGACGGCGGCGGAGAGAAAGCCGGTTGCCGTACCGGCAGCAAATGCCGAGGAGGCTGCCACTTGCTTGAGAAAATCTCGACGTGAGTAACCTTTGCTGGTATACATGATCTGCTCTCCCTTGATCTTTTAAAATTCGTGATTACTTCTCTCCAAAAGCCGCATCAAAAGCCACGGCGGACGGTTTGAAATCGAGCTTCTTGACGAACGCGCAGGCTTCGGCGGCGCCATGCTCGCGATCCATGCCACTGTCTTCCCATTCTATCGAAAGCGGCCCGTTGTACCCGATGCGGTTGAGCGTTCGGATAATTTCTTCGAACGCAATGCCTCCGCGTCCGAGCGAACGAAAATCCCAGTAGCGATTTTTATCGCCAAAATTCAAGTGGCCGCCGAATACGCCGGATAGACGCCGCGTGGGAGACCACCAAACGTCTTTCATATGCAAATGATAAATGCGGTCGCCAAACCGCTCGAGAAAAGCCAGGTAATCGACGCCTTGGTAACCGAAATGACTCGGATCATAGTTGAAACCAAAAGCAGCCCTGCGGCCAACCGCTTCCAGCGCGCGCTCGGCGGTTACCACGTCAAACGCGATCTCGGTGGGATGCACCTCCAACGCAAAGCGAACGCCGGCCTCGTCGAACCCATCGAGAATGGGATTCCAACGCCTGGCGAAATCTTTGAAACCCGCTTCGAGCGTCGCGGCATCGACCGGCGGAAAGGAATAGAGCAAATGCCAAATGCTGCTGCCGGTGAAGCCATTCACGACTTTGACGCCCAACTTGGCGGCGGCGCGGGCGGTCGCTTTCATTTCTTCGGCGGCGCGTTGTCGCACGCCCTCAGGGTCAGCATCTCCCCAAACATGAGCGGGTAGAATGGATTGGTGGCGCTCGTCGATGCGATCGCAAACCGCCTGCCCGACGAGATGGTTGCTGATGGCCCAAACTTTTAACCCATACTTTGCGAGCAGCTTGAGCCGGCCTTGACAATAGTCCGGCTCATTCAGCGCCCGGCTTACCTCAAAGTGATCACCCCAACAAGCCAACTCGAGTCCATCAAAGCCCCAGGCGCTGGCTTTTTGAGCAAGGGTTTCCAATGTCAAATCGGCCCATTGCCCGGTGAAAAGTGTGACTGGTCTTGCCATAAACGCTCTCCAAAAGTTGGGATTGTTGGATATCTGGATTGATGGATTTTTGGAGTATTGGATCGATGGAGTGATGGAGCAATGGAATGTTGGGGCGATGTGGTCGCAATGCTCCAATAATCCAACACTCCATTACTCCATCGATCCATCAATCCGGTTTTTCTATTTTTCCGGTGGCGTGTAACGCGCTTTTAACCAGCCGCGTTGTTGGCTGCTTTGCACGACGGCATGGATGAAATGTACGCCGCGCGCACCGTCCTGCACCGTCGGGAAATCCGTGTCGAATTCGCGCGGCGCTTCACCGGCGATTTTAGCAGCGATCGTGCGGCCGGCATTGCCATAGATATTGGCAAACGCTTCGATGAAAGCTTCGGGATGGCCGGAGGGCAAACGCGAATTGTGCGCGGCAATGGGTGCGAGATAATTGTTGCCGCGTTTATAGATTCGCTCCGGTCCGTTGGGAAAGCGAACGTACAAATAATTCGGGTTTTCCTGATGCCATTCCAGTGAGGCTTCTGTGCCATAAACGCGAAGGCGCAGGTTGTTCTCTTCGCCAACTGAAATTTGCGAGGCGTACATGATCCCGCGCGCGCCGCCGTCGTAGTGAACGAGCGTATTGGCGTCATCATCCAGTTTGCGACCTGGCAGGAAAGTCGTCAGATCGGCGCAGATTTCCTCGATTTCCAAGCCGGTGATGTAGTGCGCGAGGTTTTCCGCATGCGAGCCGATATCGCCAAAGCAACCAGCCACGCCCGCTTGATTCGGGTCCGTACGCCAGACCGCTTGTTTCGCCCCTTCGCCTTCGAGGAAGGTTGAGAGCCATCCTTGCGGATATTCGACTACGATTTTGCGAATCTTGCCCAAGACACCTTGTCGCACCAGCTCTCGTGCTTGCTTGACCATCGGATAGCCGGTGTAGTTGTGCGTGAGCGCAAAGATGACATCATGTTTTCTAACCAGGCGGCACAACGTTTCGGCGTCTGCCAATGTCGTGGTCATGGGCTTGTCACAGATCACATGAAAGCCGGCGGTGATGAAGGTTTTGGCGATGTCGAAATGGACATGATTAGGCGTAACAATGGAGACAAAATCAATCCGCTCATCTTGCGGCAAGCGACTTTCTTTTTCGGCCATTTCCTGATAAGAGTTATACACGCGATTGGCTTTCAGAAAAAGCTCCGCGCCTTGTTGTTTTGATTTATCCGGAGCCGAAGAAAAAGCGCCGGCAACGAGTTCCATCTCGCCATCCAGCGCCGCGGCTTTGCGATGCACCGCGCCGATGAACGCGCCTGGTCCGCCGCCGACCATGCCGTAGCGTAATTTTCGTTGAAGTGCCATCAGATCTCCTTAATAAACGCGTTAACAAATTAGAAGATTTCTGAGCATTTATTCTCTCCAAACAGATAGAAACAACGCAACGGATAAAAGAACTGTTCATCCGTTGCGTTGTTTCCATCCGTTGGGAAAATTTTCGCAATCACCTTGCCCTCGAGGATTCAGTTCTAAAATTGCATACGAATTGGTAACGTACTCAGCTTAAAAAAGCATCACAAGCCTTGTAAGCCTCAATCACCGCCAGCTCGCCTTCCTTGCCCGTCTTCGAATTGCCATGCTCCATGCCCATGACGCCGCGATAGCCTTTTTCGTAAATGTGCTTGAACACGTTGCGATAATTGATTTCGCCGGTCGTCGGCTCTTTGCGGCCGGGATTGTCGCCGATTTGAAAGTACGCAATCTCATCCCATGCATGATTCATGTTCGGAATCAAATTGCCCTCGGTGATTTGCTGGTGGTAAATATCGAAAAGAATTTTGCAAGCCGGACTGCCCACCGCTTTGCAAATCATGTACGCTTGCGGAATCTTCGACAAAAACATGCCGGGATGGTCGCGATAAGGGTTGAGCGGCTCGATCACCATGATCAATCCGTGAGGCGCGAAAATCTCGGCGGCGCGCTTCAGGCTTTCGATGGCGTTGGCCGTCTGATAACCCATTTCCAGCTTGGGATGCAGATCGCCCATCACCACGGTCATCCACTTGGCATTGACGCGCTTGGCCACTTCCACCGAGTCGCGGCAATCGCTGAGAAATTTGGCGCGCATATCCGCATCGCCGCTGGTGAAGCTCGGCTGGCCAAAGCCGTTGCTGTTGGCAACGAAGACGCCCATCGTCATGCCGAGCCGCGCCATATCTTTGCCGATTTTCTCTTGCACTTCTTTCGGTCGTGTGCGCATTTCGTTGTCTTCGAGAGCTGTAAACCCCTGGTCAGCCATGAAGCGCAGTTGGTCGATAAAATCTTCACCCGCATGATTCTTGAACATACCGAAATGCGGCGCGTATTTATGCTTGAACGTATGTTTTCCGTCGCGCGGGGTTGTTTCCATTTGCGCTCCCAATGCACTCACGGGCGAAGCCGTCAATGCGGTGACACCGGCCACCAAGCCGGTTTTCATGAACTCTCTTCGTCTCATCGTTATGCTCCCGTTTAAAAATGTTCCTGCAACGGCCGGGCCGTTGCATTTAGAGGTTGGAGTCGCTGAGAACCATTGCAGCTTTAGAAACTTTGGCCAAGCCAAAGTTGGAACATTCCTAGCTATTAAACGACTAAGTTGTGCGGCTCAACTTCGTGGCTCCCGGTACGGCCACCGGTGGCACGGGCAACGGCCCGAAGCTAAAGCTCTTCGGCGTGAGATCGAGCTCAGCGTTCAATATCTCATCCCAGGTGATTGCCTGCCCTGTATACGCCGCTTCTCGCCCCATGATGGCGGTCAGCGTGCTCTCCGCCACTTGGCGGCCTTCGTTGAGGGGCTGTGCCTTACGAATGCTTGCAATCAGATCCCTGTGTTCCTCCACATAAGGATTCGGAGCATCGGTCTCCATGCGCCAAGGCTTTGCGCCGCGAATCCAGGATGAAGCATTCGAGGTGCCTTTGGTGCCGACGATATGCTCACTCACTTGCGAAGCCGTACCATCGATTTGCCGGCACATGCTCGAGACGCGCGCGCCATTGGGATACTCGAATTCGATGGCAAAATGATCGAAGATATGGCCATAGGCCGGATCAACGCGGACTTGTCTGCCGCCAACACCGACGGCCTTGACCGGATGTGATTGCAGCGCCCAATTCGCAACATCGATATTATGGATGTGTTGCTCGACTATATGATCGCCGGAGAGCCAGGTGAAATACAACCAGTTGCGAGCTTGCCATTCCATATCCGTCCATCCGGGCTGGCGCGGACGCATCCACAGTCCGCCCTGATTCCAATAAACCTGCGCGGCAACGATGTCACCAATCGCTCCGCCATGGATGCGCTTTAGGGCCTCAACGTAGCCGCGATGATGGCGTCGTTGCGTGCCGGCGACGATGGCAAGCCCTTTCTGCGTGGCCATGTCCGAAGATTCCATCACCGAACGCACACCGACGGGATCGACGGCAACAGGTTTTTCCATAAACACATGTTTGCCGGCCTCGATGGCAGCTCGTAGGTGCATGGGACGAAAGCCAGGCGGCGTCGCCAGCAAGATCAGATCGACCTCACTGGCAATCACATTTTTATAAGCGCCAAACCCGGCGAAGCAATGGTCGTCCGTAACTTTGAAGCGATCACCGATAGCCACGCGAAGTTGTTCTTTACATTGGTTCACGCGGTCTTCAAAGAGATCCCCCAGCGCCACGATCTCGACGCCGGGCGAGGATTCGACGCAATCTTTGGCCGCGCCCGTGCCGCGCCCGCCGCAGCCGATGAGACCGATGCGAATGGTTTCAGAGGCGGCAAAACCGAAGGCGAAGTTGCTCGATGCCATCAAACCGGCGGTTGCGGCGGTCGAGGTTTTGAGGAATTCTCGGCGTGTCAATGGCAGGCCGATATTCTGTTTGCTGGTAGAATTTTCCATCTGATTCTCCTCTGGATTAAAGACAAAAACAAAGGTTTAATAGACGATTCATCTTGTCCATTCACGGCTCACACACCACGCGAAACCCGACGAACGGCGCATCCGCGAGCCACCACTTGCTCTTGGGAAACTGGGGATCCGTGGCGTTCCAAGCCGGCGTTTGTTTCGCCTCCGTGCCACAATTGACGTGCTCAGCTTTGTTTCTGTAAGAGCCACCAGCCACCACCGGAGCGCCATCGTTGCCAATGATCCATTCCGCTACATTCCCCAGCATGTCGTGTAAACCCCACGGATTCGGCTCTCTCGTAGCGACGCGATGCGTTTTATCCTCGGCATTGTCCCAATACCAGGCATGCCTATCCAGACTTTCTCGTGAGAATTTTTCTGCAACACCAGCCTGACAAGCGTATTCCCATTCCGTCTTCATGGGCAAACGATATCGCTTTCCCGTCTGCGCTGAGAGCCAGCGGCAATACTCCTGCGCCGCTTCAAACGTCATCGCCAGGGCGGGATGGCCATGATGGCCGAAGCCGCGATCCGGCGCGCCGTACGGTTTGGTCGGTCGCGCCACGGCATCAAGCTCGCCGATTTTGGGATCAGCGGCTGCATCGAGACGAAACGCCCAAATGTCATATTCATCCCACGTCACTTCCGTCTTGCTCATCCAAATCGGTTTGATCTCGACCGAAATTTTGTTGCCAGCCTGATTGAGGTCCGCGATGGTAACTTGACCGGCAGGGATGGGGATCATTTCAAATTTCACGGACGTACCGGGAATGGTTTCGACATACGAAGATAAAGTTTGGGAGCGGTGCTGCGGCTCGTCATCTCGTCGTTGCGTCACGCTGTTCAAGGGTGTATTTCGTGATGCGCTTTCAGAATTTAAGTGAGAGCCGCGTGGGGCGATCATGACGATGAGCATACAGCTCATCCCCAAAATCGTCGCGAGCAATCGCTGCGATCGAGTTCGTCTTCGTGAGTTTTTGATCGGCGTGAAATTCATTTAGAATTTCAAACTCTTCAAATATTGGCAACTGGCCGTGATGCTTTGCAGCGGATTTTTCGGCTCGTCGTGCTCGACAAAAAAATGCTTTAAGCCGGCTTGCGGCGCTTGCGCGAAAATTTTGGCGAAATCAATCTTGCCCTTTCCGACCTCCACCATGTTCTGTTTCTCGTCCATGTCTTTGACATGGCAAAGCGGAAAGCGGCCGGGGTATTTTTTAAAATAGGCGAGTGCATCTTGTCCGCCTTTTTTGATCCAGAACAAGTCAAGCTCCATCTGAACCAGTTCGGGATCGGTTTCGTTGAGCAAGACCTCATAGGGGATTTTGCCATCAACAGTTTCAAATTCAAAATCGTGATTGTGGTAGGCGAATTGCAAACCGGCTTTCCGGCAGGCTTCTCCAATTTTGTTGAAAAACGCGGCATGGGCTTTATATTTCGCAAGCGCCCGTTCGAGCGGCGACAGCCATGGACACACGAGGTATTGATGCCCGACAACCTGCGCGGTTTGTAGCGTTGCATCGAGCTTTTCTCGAAAAGCGTCGATAGAAATGTGCGAGGCCGGCGCTTGCAGGCCGAGACGATCCAGCAGTTTTCTGACGTCTTCCGGTTTGTTATCAAAGTAGCCGGCGAACTCAACTTCTTTGTAGCCCACCCCTGCGACTTTTTCCAGCGTACCGGTGAAATCTTTCTTCATCAAATCTCGGACGGTATAAAGCTGCAGTCCGATGCTGGCGAGTGAATGGGCTTTCTCCTGTGCAAGGACCAATCCCGATTTTATTGCAGAAAACCCTCCCAAGGTCAGCCCAGCCGAAGTCTTCAAGAATGTTCTACGATTCATTTGAGGTCATCCTTGGTTAAGATTGATTGAGTGATTCATTAATTATCCAAAAGCAGAATCTCCACCTGGTGGAATTCCGTTCTCCACTCGGAAGGTATTTCCATAGTTATCACAGCGGGCGAATGCTGATGTTACGATACCACACTTTATCGCCATGATCTTGCAGCACGATGTGGCCTTTGCGATTGCGCCCGTATTTTGGCGTGGTGGCGAACTTGCTTTGGGCCACCAGCGCCTCCCATTCCGGGCTGCCGATCTCGTACTCCACGATCTTGACGCCGTTGAACCAATGCTCGATGTGAGTTCCTTTGACGATGAGGCGCGCTTCGTTGTATTCGCCGGCCTTATGCGTCACATCTCTGATAGGCGCATGGAGAGCGTAGTTGGCGCCGGCAGAAGTCCTGGGATCCACGCCGTCCTTGTGGCGCGTGTTATCGAGCACCTGCATCTCAGGGCCGGTTTTCCACGAGTACTCATCATCCTCCGTCACCCAGAAGAAAATTCCGCTATTGCCTCCTTCGGAAATTTTCCACTCCAGCTTCAATTCAAAATCCCCGAACTCGCCAGCGGTCATGATGTCGCCTTTGCCCTTGGGCTTGAAATACAATTCTCCTTTTTTGGTAATTCTCCAGCCGTCCGGCACGCGATCCGTCTTGAAGCCGCGCCAGCCGTCGAACGTTTTGCCGTCAAACAACGACTTCCAGCCGGCATTCTGTTCGTCCACGGAAAGCGTCGGAATGGTTGCCGCGCCGCAGCCGAAAAAAATCATGCAAAGTCCGAGCAAGAAAATGATACGTTTCATAATGCTCCCTTTTTTGTTGTCAAAATCCGAAACGATTTTTCTGGGCATAAAATACCATATCCGTTTTAAAAATGCAACAAAATTGTTACGGAATGAAAAATAAGTTGAAAATCGCGTAATTTTTTATTATCTTCCCTTCGCTCATAGATTCTCACTGAAGTCGCGCGCTGGACCGGAGTGATCAGAAAAATTGATTATTCGGCAACTGTTATTTTCCCTCCTTATATTAGTCCGAGCACGGAACCATCATCCAGGTGATTGGACCGATGATGATGGCGCTGCCAAACCGAGCACCAGGAGCCGCAAGCCTGAATAGGAATTTCGGCGCGATAAAAATAACTTTTTACAAAGAAAGCGAGGTGGAGCTTCTCATGTCTGATCAAAACCCTAAACAAGGCATGGACAGACGTACGTTTCTGCGTGCCACTGCCGCGGCCGGAGCCGGACTCATTCTGGCGCCGAATATCCTGAGCGGAAAAAACAATCCGAGAAAATCCGACGATTTGAACATCGCGTTGCTGGGCGCGGGCGCGCAAGGACAAGTTCTAGTCAACGCCTGCCTGAAGAATACTGAGATTCGCTTCAAAGCGGTTTGCGACATTTGGACGGCTTACAACCAAAAACGTGTCGTGAACTTGCTGCAAAAGTATGGTCACACGCCCAATGCGTATGAAGATTATCAGGAAATGCTGGCGGCTGAAAAAAATCTCGACGCGGTGTTGGTTGCGACACCGGATTTCTGGCATGCGCGGCACACCATTGCGTGCCTCGAAGCAGGCTTGCACGTTTACTGCGAAAAAGAAATGTCCAACAACCTCCAGGACGCGCGCAACATGGTCTTGACGGCGCGGCGGACCGGCAAGCTGCTGCAAATCGGCCACCAGCGCCGCAGCAATCCTCGCTACCTGCATTCTTACCAGAAGCTGTTGCAGGAAGCCAAAATTCTCGGCCGTATTACCAACATCAAAGGTCAATGGAACCGCGCCGTGCAACCGGATCTCGGCTGGCCCAAAAAAGATGCGATCCCTCCTGCCACACTTGCAAAATATGGCTACGAGTCCATGCATCAGTTCCGCAATTGGCGCTGGTACCGCCGGCTGGGCGGCGGCCCGATCGTTGACCTCGGCTCGCACCAGATCGACATTTTTAATTGGTTCCTGGGCACGTCACCGAAAGCGGTGATCGCCAGCGGCGGCACGGACTACTACGACAAGCGAACGCACGAATGGTATGATACGGTCATGGTGATTTACGAGTACGAGCTTCCGGAGGGAAAAGTGCGCGCCTATTATCAAACCCTGACCACCAACAGCAGTGAAGGCTATTTTGAAAATTTTCTCGGCGATCAGGCCACGCTGCAAATTTCGGAATCCGCCGGCAGAGGTGGCATCTATCGTGAGCCCTCGGCGCCAGATTGGGAGAAGTGGGTCAAGATGGGTTACTTGAAAGCTCCTGTTGCCGAAGAAAAGCCGCAGACCGACGCCGTTTTGGACGTGCGCGAAACCGTCGCGCCGCCTCAGCACGAGCTGCCGGTAATCTTCAATGATCCTTATCACAAGCCCCACTTGGAAAATTTTTTCAATGCCATTCGCAGCAAGGCCAAGCTCAATTGCGATCAGGATGTCGGTTATGAAACCGCAGTAACGGTGTTGAAAGTCAATGACGCCATCGAAGCCGGAAGGCGATTAGAATTCAAACCGAGTGAGTTTCGGGTTGAAGGAGGCGTTTAGTCTTATCAATATTTTGTCTTTTTTGGTTCCGGCCCTGGCCTGCTTAGAGCATTGGCAGGGCAGGCTTGGCCGGGTTAGGTACACAGGAATCGAATTATCACAGAAATGAACCTTTTCAAAACAACTTTGGTTTCCGTTTTGGTGATCGCGCCTGGCATGGCTTTCTCCCAAAACCATGTGCAAGCGCCCAAGCTCGGCGATGTGAGCGATGGCAATCGCTCCGTTCCGGTTCATCTCATCGACCTGTATGATGCGGACAGCATGCTCGTCCGGCCAGGCGATCAGCCGATGCTGCCCTTCTCAACAAAGGTCACTTGCGGGGAATGTCATAACTATCAAAAAGTGAGAACCGGCTGGCATTTCAATGCGACGGATTCAGGCGTCCAGCATGGTCGTCGCAGCCACCCATGGATTCTGGTCGATCAGAGAACCGGAACCCAACTGCCGCTCTCTTATCGCTCGTGGCCGGGAACCTACCGGCCCGAGCAAGTCGGACTGAACGCCTGGCGTTTTATTCAGATTTTTGGCCGGCATACGCCGGGCGGCGGCGCCGGTGAAAAGGTGAAATCCGATCCGCCCGAGATTTTTCTGCGACGACTGATCTCCGGCCCGCTCGAGATCAATTGCTTGAGTTGTCATGATGCCGAGCCGGCGCACGATCAAGCCGAGTACGCCAATAACCTCGTGCGTCAAAACTTTCGTTGGGCGGCGGCGGCCACCAGCGGTTTTGCCACTGTTGTTGGCTCGGCCAAAGCCATGCCGGACAATTATGACATCTATTCCGGCTTGGTGTGGGATAATCCCGAGGCGATTCCTCCTGCGGTTTCGTATGATCTGTCACGATTTAATTCTCGCGGCAAAGTTTTGTTCGACATCGTGCGCAAAATTCCGAATGAAAGATGTTATTTCTGCCATTCGACCAAGACAGTTGGCGAAACGAATTCCGAGCGCTGGGAGGCCGAAGAAGACATTCATTTGACCTCGGGCATGAGGTGTGTGGACTGCCACCGCAATGGGCTTGATCACAACATGGTGCGCGGTTATGAAGATGAGCCACAGGCCAGGCAAAATCCTGCGGCGGCGAGCTTGTCTTGCAAGGGCTGTCATTTGCCGGATGAATCCAATGAAGTGCCGCAAGCCGGACGTTTGGGCGCGCCGCAACCGCAGCATGCCGGCATTCCGACCGTTCATTTTGAGAAAATGACGTGCACCGCTTGTCATGCCGGATCGTGGCCGATAGAAAAAACTCAGCTCGTGAAAACGTCACAAGCACATGCCTTGGGCACGCATAGCGTGAATCGATCCGACGAGGTGTTGCCACATATCATGTCGCCGGTTTTTGTGAGAGAGGCCGATGGCAAGATCGCGCCGCACAAAATGATTTGGCCGGCGTTTTGGGCGAGAATAAACGGTCAAGACGCTACGCCGATTCTGCCCGAAGAAGTCGCCGCCCTATCAGATACTCTTTTCACCGGCGTTGATTCGACACGTTCGGGAGATTGGTTGACGTTGCAGGAAGATCAAATCACCCAAGTGTTAAAGCGTCTTGCTGCAGTGGATTCGAGCAAGAGAGCAGTGGCTTACATTGCGGGCGGCAAGCTCTACCGACTCAATAAGTCCGGCAAATTGTCGAAAGAAAATCATGCCGCGGCACAACCGTATTCATGGGCGATTGGCCACGACGTGCGGCCCGCCTCGCAATCGCTCGGCATTCGCGGTTGTGGCGATTGTCATGCCGTCAACGCGCCGTTCTATTTCAGCCAATTGTACGTCGACTCGCCGATGGCGGCGGATCGCCATTCCACCTACAAGGCCATGAACGATTTCGCCGACCTCAGCGGCATCTACGGCCGGCTCTTTGCGATTTTCTTCTTCTTGCGCCCGCTGCTCAAATTGTTGCTGGCCGTGACGAGCACAATTCTAATCGGCGTGCTGCTGTGGCATGCTTTGCAAGGATTGGGAAGCATCATGAGAGCGGCAGGCGAATTTAAAGAAAGTTCCAACGGATAAAAGCCGCCAACGGATATGAAGCTGAGCGAAGAAACCTCATGTCATCGCGAGGCGCTTTTTGCCGAAGCCTACGGCCGCAGGCGATCTGTTAATCTCAAAGAGATTGCTTCGCTGAAAAGCGCTCGCAATGACACGCTTTACATCCGTTGCGTTGTTTCTATCCGTTGGAAAATTTTTTAGCACCAAAACTACTTCCGAGAAATCCAATTATGTTTCGCCTCATCTCTCTTCTCGGCCTTCTCGGCATCACCGCCGCCATTGTTTGGGCCATCCGTTCCCAGCTCATTCAACTGGCAGGAACGAAACAAACGCTGCGGCAGCAGAGCCTTGACATTGCCAACAACCTGCGGCAATGGCGCTCGCTCTCGATGCCGGCGCAGTTGAACACGCTGATGCGCTTTTTTTATTTGGCGACGCTCGGCAGCGTTCTCCTTTTGGCCATAACCGGTTTTCTGCCGGTTATTATTTTCGGTGCGGCGATTTCAAATATCGCGCTGATCCTGCATCTCTTGTTAGCTCCGATTTTTGCCATCGGCATCACCGCGCTGGCGTTATTTTGGGCGCAACGCCATCGTTTTAACCAAGCCGATTGGGAACACTTGCGGCAATGGTTTCGCAAAGAGAAATCCGCCGCGCCGCAAGAGAATCCGAATGCCTGGCAAAAAATATGTTTCTGGTTGAGTCTGCTACTTGCCGTGCCGGTGATCGTTTCGACCGTTTTGATGATGTATCCATTTTATGGCACCGCCGGACAGGAAGCGCTTCTCAACTGGCATGGCTACGCGGGGTTGTTGCTGCTGGCGGTTGTGGTGCTGCATATTTATTTTGTTCTGGCAAATAAACGTGAATAGCGTAGCGCAGACTTCCCCCGCCGCAGCGGGGCAACGAACCAGGCTGGAAGCCTGGGCTACAAATTTTCTAAGGATGATACCATGAACGTTGAAGACATGAGTGCAAAATTTGCAAAGCTGTTCGATCACTCGATCATCCGCCCGGATGCGACCCGAGAAGATGTGGCCAAATTTGCAGAAACTGCAGCAAGGCTGCAAACCGCCACGCTAACCGTTCAGCCGCACTACATTCGGTTTGCTGCCGACCTGTTGAAGCAATCCGGAGTTCATTTAGGAACGGTGGTGGGCTTCCCACATGGAAACGAAACGTCGGCGATGAAAGAATACCAAGCCAAAGCGGTTCTTGATCTTGGAGCGGAAGAGATCGACATGGTCATGAATATTCCTGCGCTCAAAAATGGCGAAGAAAAATTGTTTATTGAGGATGTTACAGGCGTGGTCAGAGCGGCAGAAGGCGTTAAAGTTAAAGTCATTACGGAAAACTGTTACCTAACACAGGATGAAAAACGGCGGGCTTGCAAATGGATTGCCCAGGCCGGCGCGCATTTTGTGAAGACTTCGACAGCTTATGCCGATGGCGGCGCGACGCTGGATGATGTTCGGCTCATGTATCAAGCCGTGGAAGGGAGATGCCATGTGAAAGCCGCCGGAGGTATTCGGAAAATAGAAGAGATTCTGGAATACTTAAAAGCCGGCGCCCGGCGTTTTGGCTCGACCCGCTCTGATCAATTCGTTCGCGCATTTCAAGAACTGTCTGATGATAAAAAGGAAGTATTCGGCGAGTTCTTGATTGACTTGCCTGTATAGTATTACTCTGGAAAAACTATCATGACCGCGAAGATTTTTACACCACAAAGATACAAAGCTCACAAAGAAAAACAATTGGATTTTCTTTGTGTCCTTTGTGCCTTTGTGGTGAAGTTTGGTTGCGGCCAAAGCCGCGCTACGATTTGCTTCACGCATTAACTTTTAACGAGGAGAGAATTCCAATGATGACCAAAAATGTCAAAATCAATCTGTGTTTGCTCACCGTCCTGCTCATGGCTTTTGGTCTGCTCGTGATAGGATGCAGCAAAAAAGAATCATCTGAGCAGAGCACGACGACGGCGCAGCAAGCCGAGCAGCCCGCGGCTGATACGGCGAGCATGACTGCTGAGGAGCCGGCAGCTACACCGGCGGAAACTCAACCCGCTACTGCGCCAACGCAAGCTGAGACGAAAAACGCGCAGCCGGCGGACCAAGAAACTGCCGTGCAGCCCGCCGCTACGACCGCCGAAGTAAACATGGTGCCCATCGATATCAAACTGCCCAAGCCCATGTTCATCGGCACGCCTTCAAACATGCAAGTGCCCAATCTGGAAAAACCGCTGGGCAAGCCGCGCCCGCCGTTTTTAGCGGCGGAGGGCACGACGAATGTCGCGCTGGGAAAACCGGTGAAAAGCTCTGATGAAGCGCCCGTGATTGGCGAGATCAAAATGATCATCGATGGCGACAAGGAAGCCGGTGACGGCAGTTATGTCGAGCTTGGCCCCTTTGTGCAAAATGTCACCATCGATCTGGGCAAGAAGCATAATATCTATGCCATTGTGGTTTGGCATTACCACAAACAACCTCGCGTCTACTATGATATGATCGTCCAGGTCGCCGATGATCCGAATTTCACCAGCAATGTCACAACCTTGTATAACAATGATCTCGACAACTCGGCGAAAATGGGCGTGGGCACGGATAAGCATTACGTGGAGACGTCCGAAGGCAGATTGATCGATGGTAAAGGTGTTCAGGCGCGCTACGTCCGCCTTTACAGCAACGGCAACAACAATGATGACCTGAATCATTATATCGAGGTCGAAGTTTACGGCAAGCCTGCCGGCGCCATCTAAAACTTGGATTGCCGGAGTGTTGGATTGATGGAGTAGTGAATTGCTGGAGTAATGGATTGATGGAGTAATGGAGTAATGGAATTCCCAATGCTCCAGCAATCCAGCGAACCAACAATCCAGCAATCCAACAATCCAGCGATCCAGCGATCCATTACTCCTTCGCATGATGCCAATGTTGACCGGACATCGCCTCATTCTACCGTTCGCGCTGATTTTGGCAACAACGGCAGCCGCCTTGGCGCTGCGCTTGCCGCGGTTGGAACAGCGTCCCATGCACGGTGACGAGGCGGTCCACGCCATCAAATTCGGCGTGCTGCTGGAAGAAGGATTCTATCGCTACGACCGCTTCGAATATCACGGCCCGACACTGAACTACCTGACGCTGATTCCGGCTTGGCTCAGCTCCGCGCGAATGCTCACCGAAGTGAGTGAATGGACTTTGCGCATCGTGCCGGTTTTCTTTGGAACGTTGCTGGTTCTGCTGCCGGTGCTGTTGATGGATGGCTTGGGCAAATCAGCCGTGATCGTCGCCTCAATCCTGACAGCGATATCACCGGCGATGGCTTACTACAGCCGCTACTACATTCAGGAAATGCTCCTGGTGTGTTTTACCTTTGGCGTCATCGCTTGTGCCTATCGTTACACCCAGAGCAAAAAACTCGGGTGGGCTTTATCAATCGGGATTTTCCTGGGTCTGATGCACGCGACGAAGGAAACTTGCGTCATCGCTTGGGGCGCGATGCTCCTGGCGTTTGCTCTCACCTTCGCGTTGCGGCGCAAAGAGGAAAATTCGCACAGTTTCATCGCCAGCTTGAAAGCCACCAATCCCTGGCATGTCGTCGCGGCGGTGGCGGTGGCGGGTGTGGTGTCGGCGATGTTTTACTCATCCTTCTTTGCCAATGCCAAGGGTGTGCTGGATTCCATTTTGACCTACAAAACTTATCTCAGTCGCGCCGGTCACAATGAGGTACACATTCATCCCTGGCATTATTATCTCAACATTCTCGCCTACTTTCGCATTGGCAATAATTCTGTCTGGAGCGAAGCGTTGATTCTCATTTTGGCAGCGGTTGGTTTCGTTGTGGCCACGCGAAAGAAAGTTTTTGACGGGATCGACGATCACTTGCTGTGCTTCATCGCCTTCTACACTTTCTTTATGACTGCCGTTTATTCAATCATCCCCTACAAAACGCCGTGGAATCTGATCAGCTTTTTGCATGGCATGATTCTGTTGGCCGGTGTTGGCGCGGTAGCGATGATGAAGACGTTGTCCAACAAGTTTGTGCGAATAGCTGTCATAACATTGATTATCGCCGGCGGCGTGCATTTGGTGTGGCAGGCCTATCTAGCCAATTACAAATATTACGAGAATCCGGCCAATCCATACGTTTACGCGCATCCCCTCAATGACACTTTCAAGATGGTCAGACGCGTTGAAGCAATCGCGCCGGCGCATCCGGATGGCCGCAACTTGTACATCCAAGTGATTTGTCCTGACGATGATTATTGGCCTTTGCCGTGGTATTTGCGCTCTTTTACCCATATCGGTTGGTGGAATCAGGTTGACGCGAACGTGCCCGCCGCGCCCCTCATTATCGCCTCTCCGAAAGTCGAGCCGGCTCTCATGAGAAAACTATATGAGCTGCCGCCGCCAGGGCAGAGGCATCTTTATGTTCCTCTCTTCGACACCTATACGGAATTGCGGCCGCGGATTGAGTTGCGCGGCTATGTAAGGAAGGATCTGTGGGATCGATTTCAGGAGTCAGTAATCAGTGACCAGTGATCAGCAACAAGTAACCAGCAACCAAATGAATCAAGTTGCGCAAAACCTCGACATCATTCCCAGCGCTGGCAGCGCGATTCCCGAGATGCATCGCTTTGCTCACCAAGCAATGGCGACGATTTATGAGATCTTCATCGTGAACGAAGATGCCGGCTACGCCCAACAGGCGGCGCAGGAGGCGTTTGATGAGCTTGACCGCCTCGAGCAGGAGTTGAGTCGATTTATTGAAAATAGCGACATCTCGCGCCTCAATCATCTCGCCGCCAATCAGCCTTTGCGCATCGGCCTCGACGCCTTCGAATGCCTCAAGCTTGCCGCGCGCATCTTCGACGAGACCAACGGCGCCTTTGATGTGACGGTTGGGCCGTTGATGAAATGTTGGCTGAACCCCGACAAAACTTTGCGCACGCCTTCTCCGGAAGAACTGGAGGTGGCGCGTCGCAATATCGGCATGCAACTTCTGGAATTGAATGAATCACAGTATACTGTCATGTTGAAGTCAAGTCCGGTGCATATCGACCTCGGCGCTATTGGCAAAGGGTATGCGGTTGATGTGTTGACCAAGTTGTTGTTGGAGTGGGATATCGATACGGCTTTGATTCACGGCGGGACGAGCTCCGTATTCGCGCTTGGCTCTCCGCCAGGGAAAAACGGTTGGCCCCTCACCTTGAGCAGTCCAACGAATCGCCAAAAGACCCTGGCGCGTCTTCATTTGCGCAACCAGGCCGTGAGCGGATCAGGATTGCAAAAAGGGCAGCACATCATCAACCCTCGGACGGCGAAACCATTGCAGGGCAAACACGCGTCCTGGGCCATCGCGCCGCAGGCTGCCACCACGGATGCCATCTCCACGGCCTTTATGATCATGACGCCGGAAGAGATTGAAGAATACTGCAAACAACATCCGGAAGTGCGGGCTATGATTTTTTTAGCAGACGAGGATGTCGAGGGGGAGCAAGTAAAAATTTTGCGCTATGGGTCTTGGAAAGAGAATGAGGCATTAACGTAACGCAGACTGCCAGTCTGCAAAATAGCCGCTGGCTGCTTTTTATCCGTTGGACAATTCTTTATGATTGCCGCTCGTGCGTGTTGTGATTTTTGTCGCTCTACTCTTTCTTTAAAGCTTGTTTAATGTCTCTCAGCTCGCGCCAGATCTGCTTGGTGCTCCGTGTGCGCAACAAGCGGCTGTCGCGGTCGCAAGTCCACGCGATGGGAAATTCTTTGATGCGGTAACCTTTGCGCAAGGCCCGCAAGATGATTTCCACATCGAATATGAAGCCATTCGTCATGCACTCGTCGTAAAGCTTATGCGCGATATCGCCCCGATAGATCTTGAACCCGCATTGCGTATCGGTGAGGTACGGCGGAATTTTCATCCAACGGAAGATCATCCACCGGAAAATCCTGGCCGTCAGTCGCCGATACCAGATTTGCGGTCTTTGAATCTTGCTTTCGGCGAGCCGGCGGGAGCCATGCGCGATTTCGCCAGCACCGCTTTTGAGCAACTGCAATCCGCGCAGAGCATTGCTATACGGCACGCAAAGCCCGCTGTCGGCAAACATAATGTATTCACCCTGTGCCGCTCTGACGCCCTCACGGATGGCGAAACCTTTGCCCATATTTTGATTATACCGAATCACCTTCAGTTGCATGCTCGGCGCCACCTCAACACTTTTTGCCACAGCGGCAGTGCCGTCCCGGCTGCCGTCATCGACGACGATAATTTCACCCGACAAGCGCTGGCTTGCTAAAAACGCCGCGGCCGCTTGAATGTCCCGCGCGATCTTTTGGCGCTCTTCAAAGACAGGAATGATGATGGATAAATCCATTGACTTTACTTTTTTGATTCTGAATTCGTTTGATGGTTGATAAAAAATTTTCCCAACGGATAGAAACAACGCAACAGATAAAAAATCTGTTCATCCGTTGCGTTGTTTCTATCTGTTGGGGGTTTTATAAATCTGTTGGACTGCAACTATTATCGTGGACTATGATAACAAAATAATTCTTCACTTGCCAGTGCAATCATTGAATGGAAAAATTCTGGTGATCATCGGCGGCACGAGCGGCATTGGGCTTTCTGCGGCCTCCGCTTTCATTGCCAGAGGCGCCAAAGTCGTCGCCGTCGGGCGCGAAGATGAGAATGTCGAAAAGGCGCAACGGCTGCTGGGTAATGCCGCTTTGGTTTTTGCCGGCGAGGCGACGAATTCTGGCACTGCCCCTCGCGCCATCGCCGAAGCCCGACAACACTTGGGCGGATTTCATGGACTTTATCACGTTGCCGGTGGAAGCGGACGGAAAATGGGTGACGGCCCGCTGCATGAAATGACCGATGCCGGATTGGAAGCAACGATGCGGCTCAATTTTTACTCGTTGGTTTATTCCAATCGCGCGGCGGTGAAGGCTTTTATGGAACAGGGTTCCGGCGGCAGCATTTTAAATATGGGCTCGGTGCTGGGGTTTTCGCCGTCACCAAAGCATTTTGCCACCCACGCTTATGCCGCGGCCAAAGCAGCTATCGTCGGATTCACCAAGTCAATCGCTGCCTATTATGCGCCATACAACATTCGCATCAATGTCATCGCGCCGGCGCTCACTGAAACGCCGATGTCTCAACGCGCCGCCAACGATGCGAAGATTTTGACATACATCAGAACCAAACAACCTTTGGACGGAGGCCGCATCGGAGCGCCGCAGGATCTCGAGGAAGCGGCGGCGTACTTCATGTCCGATGGCTCGCGTTTTGTCACCGGACAAGTATTGGCGATTGACGGCGGTTGGATGATCAGCGAAGGGCAGCACAACTTCTTGACGTGATGAAATAATGGATTATTGGAGTAATGGATTATTGGAGTAATGGACTTTTGGATTATTGGAACTTCTAGAAACCAGTAATCCAATACTCCGGTAATCCGTGAGAACTTTCGATCATGAACTTTGCCATCGGCATTGATCTCGGCGCGACCAGTATCAAACTCGTTGCGGTCAACGAAGCTGGGATTGTTTTGGAACGCCGCACTGAGCACACGACTGAAATGGCGTGGGCAGAAAATATCAGAACGATGCTCGATGCGGTCGAATCCGGAATTGGCGCAGCGGCGACGTGGATTGGGTTGGCTGCTCCCGGCCTGGCGGCGCGCGATCATCGCGCCATCGCCTTTATGCCGAAGCGACTCAAAGGACTCGAAGGGCTCGATTGGACTAACTTCTTGGCGCGTTCGAATACGGTGACGGTGTTGAATGATGCGCAGGCGGCATTGTATGGCGAGCATTGGCTCGGTGCGGCGGCGAGTTTTGAAAATGCAATTCTGCTCACGTTGGGCACTGGCGTCGGAGGCGCCATTCTTTCACGCGGCCAACTCATGACTGGAACGATTGGCCGCGCCGGCCATCTCGGGCATATCTGTTTGGATCCCAACGCGCCCAAGGATATCGTCAATATACCTGGCAGCATTGAAATGTTGATGGGCGATTACAGCGTTGTTGCCAGAAGCCAAGGTCTATTTCATTCGACCAAAGAGCTCGTCGAGGCTCATCTTGCCGGTAATCAAAAGGCGACGGAGATTTGGATGAAAGCGGTTTTTGCGCTCAGTTGCGCTATTGCTTCACTCATCAATGTTCTCGATCCCGAAGCGGTGATTATCGGCGGCGGCATCAGCCACGCTGGCGATGCACTTTTTGAACCGCTGCAAAAATTTATGAATGACGTGGAATGGCGTCCAGGCGGGCATTGCGTCAAGATCATACCGGCGCAGCTTGGCGATTGGGCCGGAGCTTTTGGCGCAGCGCGCTTTGCCATGCGACATGAAAGAAAAATAACGACGGCGTTTACAAAATGAATGAAATTATGAGAAGTAATTTTGCTCATTGCGAATAGTGAGACGAACACACCATGAACTTGCAGAGACGACCGGCTTTTGAATATTTCAAAAAATGCCGCGAGCTGCTCGAGATTGTCGAAGGGCAATATGATCGCATCAACCTCGCCGCCGACTGGTTTGCGGAAACGATTCTGGCGGGGCGCATGGTGCATTTATTCGGCGCCGGCCACAGTCGCATTCTCGTCGAAGAAATGTGGCCGCGCTATGGCTCGTTTCCCGGTTTCAATCCCATTGTCGAGCTGTCCATGACGTTTCACAATCCAGTCGTGGGGCCGAACGGCCAGCGGCAAGCGATGTTCATTGAAAACGTCAGCGGCTTGGCCGAACGTATTTTGCGCAATTTTGTTCTGTCGCCCAGAGATTCGGCGCTCGTCATTTCCTCGGGCGGCTGCAACACCGTTCCGATTGAAATGGCAATGGGCTTCAAAGTGCGCGGCGTCAAGGTCGTTGCGCTCATCACCGCGAAGCATGCCGCAGCAAGCGTGAGCAAGCATCCCTCCGGCAAGAAACTGGCAGATTACGCGGATTTGATTCTCGACACCGGCGCGCCGATAGGTGATGCGATGGTCAAGATTGATCATCTCGAAACGCCGGTGGCGCCAGGCTCGACCGTGGGCGGATGCTTGCTGGTGAATGCCATCAAAGCCGAAGTCGCGCATCGACTCACGGCTGCCGGCAAACCGCCCAAAGTGCTCACCGCCGCATCGGTTGTGGGAGCAGAAAAATCCGCCGCCTTATTTGAAGCGGCTTATGATGAACACGCGTATCGGTTGAGCAAGCTGTACGAAGGCTTTCGTGACAGCGGAGCTTGAAAGCAATCCGATGTGAAAAATGGATTACACGCGGATCAAAAACTCACGCGGATTTTTAAAATTTTTTCCGTGTGTTTTTCGATCTGTGTAATTAACTAATTCTAACTCAAAAGGAGGTAAGTCATGAAGCTGTTGCACGAAGAATTGACCTATAAAATTCGCCAATGTATTTTTGAAGTACGAAATGGGATCGGAGCGGGTTTTGACGAAGAGACTCGGATTAAAAACGCATACGGAAACTTTTCAAGAGCTTTTCCGTGTGAGTTTTTGATCCGTGTGTGATCACGCTTTAATAGACGAGCATCAGATGATCAATCCTTTCATCAGAACCACCGTCATCGGCAGTTATCCCTTTCCGAGCTGGCTCGAATTTGCCAGCCAACATTTCGATCACTTCGGCACGGCTGACCTCGCCGAATTGCAAGAGGATGCGGTGATCGCTGCCATCCACGATCAAGTGTCCGCCGGACTCGACGTGATTACCGACGGCGAGCAGTCGCGATTCGATTTCAATCTTTCTTTTTATGGCTATCTCGAAGGCATCAGGCAGGAAACAGCATCCCCACGCAAATGGGGTCCGCCGGCGCATGACCAACGCGGCAAGCATGAAATCATTGGCGAGCTGCGCGCGCCACGCGGGTTGGGTGCTGTCGCAGAATTTGAAAGATTGAAACGCCTCGCGCCGGCAGGACCGATACTCAAAGCCAGTGTGCCTGGGCCATACACCCTCAGCGGACGGCTAATTCCCAATGCTGGCTACAAAGATCGCTATGCCGTCACCGAAGCTCTTTTGCCCATCGTGCGAAAAGAATTGGAAGATTTGGTGAAAGCGGGTTGCACGGAATTGTCTGTCGACGAGCCTTCCATGAGCTGCTATGCCTATCGCGAGGACACGAAAAGATTTGTCGATATTTTCAATCGCACCGTTGCGCCGGTCGTTGGCAAGTGCCGCCTCTCAGTGCATCTCTGTTTCGGAAATTACAAAGGCCATGCGGTGGGAAAGCGCCGCCTCGCGCCAATGTTTCCGGACTTTCTTGATTTCAAAGTGAACGAGATGCATGTGGAAATGGCCAATCGCGAATTTGCAGAGATTGACATGATTGCCCGCATAGCGGAAAAGATGAACGTGGCCGTTGGGATCGTCGATGTCAAAAGTTACTACATCGAGACGGTGGAAGACATTGTCGAGCGTATCAAGCTTTGTCTGAAATATGTTCCGGCGGAAAAGCTTTCCGTGGCGCCGGATTGTGGCTTGAGTCAAACAGCAAGATGGGCGGCGAAGCAAAAGTTGGCGAACATGGTTGAGGGAGCGAGAAAAATGAGAGAACGACTGTAGTTCGCTAAAATTTCCCAACGGATAGAAACAACGCAACGGATGAAAAATATAAACTGAAAAAAAGAAATGGAGGAATCGAAATGGATTTGATTTATGTGCAGATCATTTCGGAATTAAAACTTTGGCAATTGCATTTAGGGTTGTTGGTGAATTTCGGTCTACAAAAAGTCGAGATCGAGCGCATACCCTTCACAGAAAAAGAGAAAACAATATACGAAAATTATGATTATATCAGGGATTGTTCAGCCCAACGAGACAGGGAAATACTTGCCAGATTACGAGATGCGATTCTCTATGTCTTTGAAGTTCATGGCTTGGGTTATCACGACGTTACCTATCGACAGATCCTCGAAAAAGAGCTTGATTTTCAACAGATCAAATACCAAAACCGAACGCCGATCGAGGTGAATTACGAAGGTGAAATCATCAGTGTCTTCAAAATGAAGCCGTTTCTTATTGAGAACCGCATTATTTGCGACATCAAGGCTCTTCACGAAAAAATTGACTTTTACGACATTGCCAAAATTCAATCTTATTTAACAGGAAAGGATCACAACATGAATGAAGCAAAAAATTTTTCCCAGCAACAGCGTGCGATGAATCGCCACGAGTTTTTAGGCACGACAACGGCCGCGGCAGCGTTCACCATCGTGCCACGACATGTTTTGGGCGGTCCTGGTTTCGTCCCGCCGAGTGACAAGATCAACCTCACCATGATTGGCGTGGGCGGGCAAGGCATCCATGACATGTCCCAGTTTCTCCAGATTTCTGAGGTCCAGGTGGTGGCAGTTTGCGACGTCGCGAAATACAACCATTTCAGCAATGCTCCAACTGAGGAGACGAGCGGACGCGAGCCGGCCAGACAACGGGTGGATCAACATTATGCCCAACAATCCGGCAACGGCTCTTACACCGGCTGCGCCGCTTATGCAGATTTCTACGAGATGCTTGAAAAAGAAACCGGCATCGATGCCGTCGCGGTCGCGACGACGGATAATTTGCATGCTTTTGCCGCGATGGCGGCGATCAAGAGAGGGAAGCACGTTTATTGCCAAAAGCCGCTGACCCACGATGTCTGGGAAGCGCGCCAGCTCACTCTTGCCGCGCGCGAGAAAAAGGTCATGACGCAAATGGGCAATCAAGGCCATGCCGGTGAAGGCAATCGCCTCGTCGTTGAATGGATTGCGGATGGCGCGATCGGCGCGGTGCGCGAAGCCCATTGCTGGACCGACAGACCCGCAGGTTGGTGGCCACAGGGCGTTGATCGTCCACAGGAAACGCCCTCATTGCCTCCGACATTAGATTGGGATCGTTGGCTTGGCCCTGCTCCTTTGCGGTCTTTCCATCCTATTTATGCGCCATTCAACTGGCGTGGCTGGTGGGATTTCGGAACCGGCGCGCTGGGCGATATGGGTTGCCATATTTTGGATACGCCGGTTTGGGCACTCAACCTCGGCCATCCCACGAGTGTGCAAGCGAGCTCAACACCCGTCAACAACGAAACCGGTCCGCTTGCTTCCATGGTGTCTTATGAATTTCCGGCTCGCGGCAAAATGCCGGCGGCGAAATTGGTTTGGTATGACGGCGGCGTGATGCCAGCGCGACCGGCTGAATTGGAAGATGGCCGGCGCTTGGGTGCCTATGACGGTGGGTGTTTATTCATCGGTGACAAGGGGAAGCTTATGTGCGCCATGTTCGGCGATCAGGCGAGATTGATTCCGGAAAGCAAAATGCAAGCTTACAAATTGCCTCCGAAAACCATCGAACGTGTGCCCGGCATTTATCAGGATTTCATTAACTCGATCAAAACCGGCAAGCCGGCCTGTTCCAATTTCGAGGTCTCCGGCCCGTTGACTGAGATTGTGCTGCTGGGCAACCTCGCCGTGCGCATGCCCGGACAACGCTTGTTGTGGGATGGCGAAAAAATGGAAGTGAAGAACGTGCCCGAGGCGAATAAATTCGTCAAGCGCGAATATCGGGAAGGCTGGAGTTTATTGTAAAAGCTATTCTCTTTCAAAGTGAAGTCTTTGCTAATAAAGCAAGAACTTTTCACGTTACAGCAAGTGTTGGGAAATTTTAAAATGATTACTCCATACTTAAAAGACGACGCATTGCTCAACGACATCCGCGCCGCCGCTGCGGATCGCGAATCATTTCATCTTTGGTGGCTGGGGCAAAGCGGATTTCTGCTCCAATGGCAAGGCCGGCATCTGTTGCTCGATCCGTATCTCTCCGATTCGTTAACCCGAAAATATGCGAACACCGACATCCCGCATATTCGCATGACCGAGCTGCTGGTCGATCCGGCGCGATTGGATTTTATCGATGTGGTGACCTCCAGCCACAACCACACCGACCACCTCGATGACGAGACGCTGATTCCATTGTTGAAGGCCAATCCGGATCTCAAGCTTGTTATCCCCGAAGCGAACAGAAAGTTTGTCGCCGAGCGGCTCGGCATCGATGAGTTCATTCCCATCGGATTGAATGATGGTGAAAGCATTGAATTAAAAAATTTCAAGTTGGCTGGCGTGCCCGCTGCGCACGAACAAATTGCACGCGATGAATTCGGGTGCTGCAAGTTCATGGGATATGTGATCGAGTTCGGCGCGTGGACCCTCTATCACAGCGGCGATACGGTGTGGCACGACGAAATCGTGGTGCGCCTAAAAAATTTTTCCATCGATATAGCGATCCTGCCGATCAACGGACGAGCGGTGGAGCGCAAAGTAGCCGGTAATCTCAATGCCAAAGAAGCCGCGACGCTCGCTAAGCAAATCGGCGCGCGGTTGGTGATTCCTTGCCATTACGATATGTTTGCCTTCAACACGGCTGATCCTCGCGAATTTGCGCAAGAAGCCGAAGCTCAGGCTCAACCCTATCGGGTTTTGCAATGCGGCGAACGGTGGAGCAGCGCGGAAATATACCCCGATTTTGAACCATAGCTGGCTGAAATCCCGCTGCGCGAGGCCAATAGCAATATTGATAATCGGGGTTTGACTTTTAAAGATGTAAATTAAGGACAAAAAGCAATTGACAGACGCGAAAAATAATGTTATCTTGATGCGACCCAAATGGGAGATTGGGGAGATGAAAGCTTACGAAGCTGTACGGCATTATCGCAAGAAACTGAATGAAGACAAAATGATTAGTGACAAAATATTTTTGTCCTAAATTACTTTGTCTATTCATGAAGTGCTCACCCCCAAATCAAACAGGAAAGGAACCAAACTATGCATGATGAGAGAGAGACCCCCAAACGCCAGGGCAGCGTCATGTCCCGTCGTCAATTCTTGGGCACAGCAGGGGCAGCGGCGGCGTTTACTATTGTGCCGCGCCGTGTGCTGGGCGGCCCAGGTTATGTGCCGCCGAGCGACAAAGTCAACCTCGCCGTGATCGGCGTCGGCGGACAAGGCACGTATGACATGACGCAGCTCATGCAACTGCCGGAGGTGCAAGTCGTCGCGGTTTGTGATGTCGCCAAAGAAATGGACTACAGCAAGTTTTATTTTGGCGGCATGAAGGGACGCGAACCGGCCAAACAACAGGTGAATGATTTCTACGCCAAGCAAACGAACAACGGCTCCTACAACGGCTGCAATGCTTACGTCGATTTCTACGACATGCTCGAAAAAGAAACCGGCATTGATGCCGTCTGCGTGTCGACCACGGACAATTTGCACGCGGTTGCGGCGATGGCAGCGATAAGGAAGAATAAGCATGTTTACTGCCAGAAGCCATTGACGCATGATGTTTGGGAAGCGCGCCAGCTCACTCTCGCCGCGCGCGAGCACAAAGTGATGACGCAAATGGGCAACCAGGGCCACGCCGGTGAGGGCAACCGCCTGATGGTGGAATGGATCGCAGATGGCGCGATTGGCGAGGTGCACGAAGTCCATTGCTGGACCGATCGTCCCGCGGGCTACTGGCCGCAAGGCATCAAGCGGCCCGACGAAACGCCGTCCTTGCCCCCCACTGTAGATTGGGATCGTTGGCTCGGGCCGGCGCCGTGGCGTTATTTCCATCCGATTTATCTTCCCTTCAATTGGCGCGGCTGGTGGGATTACGGCACCGGAGCATTGGGCGATATGGGATGTCACATCCTCGACACACCGGTGTGGGCACTTAAGCTCGGCCATCCCATCGCCGTGCAGGCCAGTTCCTCGCCGTTTACCGAAGACAGCGGCCCCATCGCCTCGATTGTGACTTTCGAATTCCCCGCACGGGGCAAAATGCCGCCGGTGAAGTTGGTGTGGTACGAAGGCGGTTTGACGCCGCCGCGACCGGCTGATCTCGAAGAAGGCCGGCGCATGGGCGATGGCAGCGGCGTGCTTTTCAATGGCACCAGAGGCAAGATCATGTGCAACACGTATGGCGAGCAGCCGCGCCTCATTCCGGAGACGAAAATGAAAGCCTACAAACAACCGCCGAAGAAGATCAAACGCATCCTGAATGGTTTGAGCGGCATCTATGCGGACTTCATCAACGCGATTAAAACCGGCGAGCCGGCGTGCTCGAATTTCGACGTCGCCGGCCCGTTGACCGAAATCACGTTGATGGGCAATCTTGCCGTGCGCGTGAACGCGGCCTTTAATGATAAAGGTTTGCGCGGCCAACGCCTGCTGTGGGATGGCGAGAAGATGGAGGTAACGAATCTTCCCGAAGCGAACAAATACGTCCGCCGTCAATACCGCGAAGGGTGGAGTCTGTAGCTCCTACGGGCGCAGCCAGTCAGCTTGACTGGAAATATGCGGGATTGATGGATTCATGGAGTGTTTGATGATTGGAGCTCTATGATCCATCAATCCCAAGTTAGGCGCCGCAAGCCGAGATAAAGACCGATGCCACGATACAGAAATAGTCACGTTGGAGAGACACAATGACACACTCGGAAGTTGAGAAAGAAATTGGCAGGGTGGAACAGGAGCTGATAGATGCGGTGGACCAAAAAGACGCCGCTACGCTAGACCGCATTATTGCTGACGACTTCTTGACTGCGGGTGAAACACTCGCAGACAAACTCGGAGATAAGAAGCTTTACGTTGGGGATTGCCTAGCCTCTGGACCTATCGAGGGCGGTTCTGCTAGTTACGATAGAATGAAACTGCGTGTATGCAGAGACAGGTTCCTGAACAGCTTCAGTAGATGAAGGCATCCATCAAGCTTGAAAACAATGAGGTGCGAAGACAAGGAGGCTGAGGCACACGGTTCCTTGAAAGCAGCACCTAACAACGGGATCGACCGGAGCGCTCGAAGCGAGTTTCTTAACGTTCCATCAGTACCGTTCGCGCGCCCGGTCATCCCAATCGATAACAGGCAACATGCTTCATGAAGAATTTCTTGCCGCGCCAATGTCTTGGCGGTTTGTTGTCGTTGTTGATTGGTATCTCCCATCCATCAGCGCAAACACAAGAGCGATATTCTGTTTCTGGTGTCGTTCTGGATGCTGAGACTGGACGTCCACTGCCGGATGCCAACGTGTTCTTTGCCAATACCATGATGGGCAGCGCCACCGACTCCACCGGTGGCTTCCTGATCAGAAACGTGCCGGTGGGAACATTCGAGCTCGTGGTTTCACGGGTCGGTTATGAAGTGGCGCGACGAGAAATCTCAATGGCAAGCGAGTTGGTCATCCAGCCGGCATTTAAATTGCGCCCCATCGTTCTTTCCGCTGCGGAGGTTGAAGTGACCGCGCCGTATCCGAAAAAGTGGAAAACGCATCTCGAGCGCTTTACCGACCTTTTGTTCAGCACGACGAAAAACGCCGCGAAAGCCGAAATTCTCAATTCGCACGTTCTCGAATTTCATGAAGAGAAAGACGATCAATTTGTTGTGACGGCCTCGGAACCGCTGGTTATTGAAAATCGAGCTCTGGGTTATAAGTTAAATTTGGTTTTGGTTGAATTCAGCGCCTCGTCGCAAAAGTTGCAATACAAAGGCTCGATCAAATTCGACGAACTCACACCTTCATCCGGCAAGCAAGCAGAAGAATGGCAAAAAAATCGGCGTCGCACTTATCAAGGCTCGTTGCGCCATTTTCTCGCGACGATTTCCGACACAACGACCAACATCGAAATACGCCTTAAACAAGAAGGCTTCGAGATTTTTACTTTCAAATTTCCTTGGGAACGCGAAGCGCAACGCCATGCCGAGCCGCTGAGCATGGATCGGTTCTTGAAGCGCGACCAAAAATCAATTGCCCTTTATTTGGATTTTCATGATTACTTGGGCGTGCGGTATATTCATGATCGCGAAGAAAAGAGCTTTCTCAATTATCACCAATTGACGCGAGAATCCGGTGTGCAGGAATCCTGGATCATATTGGAGCACGACCCCGTGAAAATCGACCGGCAAGGCCGCTACGCCAATGATCTGGCGATTTCGAAATTCGGATATTGGGCGTGGGAGCGCCTGGCGGATATGCTGCCGTATGAGTACGAGCCGTAACTCAACATTCATGTTGAGCTGTGAATTATGGAGATATCACCTCATGAAACCTCATCTCTTAGTTTTGATCCTTTTTGCTATCGCTTTATTGTCCACTCAGCTTCCACCGGAAAATAGCGTAAAACCCATCAAGGTCGTTGAAGTACCCGGCTATTGTGAGGGCATTGTCTTCGACCATGTCGGCAACGCTTACATCTCCGACTGTTGGAATGGAAACATATACCGCGTCACTAATGATGGGCAGGCGAATCTCTGGGCAAAGACCGGCGCGCCCAACGGCCATAAAATTTTGGCCGACAGCACCCAT
This sequence comes from Candidatus Zhuqueibacterota bacterium, assembly GCA_022616415.1. Taxonomy (GTDB): domain Bacteria; phylum Zhuqueibacterota; class Zhuqueibacteria; order Zhuqueibacterales; family Zhuqueibacteraceae; genus Zhuqueibacter. Next base: position 52,919 of record JAKEEU010000327.1, read on the forward strand.
CTGGTCTGCGATGGGAGCCACCATGCGGTTCTGCGTCTCGATAAGAATGGCGAAATTATCGGCAAAGCTTCTGCGGAGTGCAATGGAAAGCCATTACGCGCGCCGAACGATTTGACATTGGATCCGATAGGTGGCTTCTACTTTACCGACCCCGGCGGATCAGATGAAAAGAATCCCATCGGCACGGTTCATTATGTGGACGTGGCCGGGAAGACCCATCTCGTAGCGGAAGGGTTGGCATTCCCCAACGGCGTCGTGCTTCGTCCTGATGGCAAGTCACTGCTGGTGGGCGAGAGCAAGCACAACCGCATTCTCGTCTATGAGGTCGTCGCTCCTGGCAAAGTTGGAAAAAGAGAAATCTTCGCGCCATTGCCGACAAAGACTGGCGACCAAATTGATAATCAGCCGGACGGAATCTGCTTGGATCAAGATGGAAATCTCTACGTGGCGCATTATGGGATGCATCAAGTGCAAGTTCTTAGTCCGGAGGGCAAACTTTTGCGCCGTTACCCAGGCGGCAACTTAACCACGAGCAACGTTGCGTTTGGCGGTCCGAATATGGATCAACTTTACATTACCGGCGCATTGGGCGAGGAAAAGACAACTCGTGGCGCGCTTTTCCGCTTGGACTTGAAAGGAGTGAAGGGCTTAAAGGTTCTGCCGAAATAATGAAAGAAGACCGCGCACACTTGCAAAGACGCTTTGGATTGCTCCAAGCCACCGCGCTCAACATGTCCAACATGATTGGGATCGGCCCGTTCATCACGATCCCACTCTTGATGTCGGCGTTGGGCGGGCCGCAGGCGATGCTTGGTTGGCTGGTTGCCGTGCTCATCGCCATTCCGGACGGCATGGTATGGAGTGAGCTTGGCGCGAGTCTTCCCGGTTCCGGCGGAAGCTACGTTTACTTACGCGAGGGATTTGGGCGCGAGAAGTTTGGCCGGTTAACGGCGTTCTTGTTCATTTGGCAATTCATTCTGAGCGGCCCGCTGGAAATCGCCTCCGGCTACATCGGCTTTGCCAACTACGTCGGTTATATGTGGACAGGGATGACGGCAACGCAAGTCAAGCTTGTGGCTGCTGCGGTTGGCGTTATCAATATCGCGCTGCTTTATCGCCGGATCACTTCGATCGGCAAGATTACCGTCAGCTTGTGGATTGGAACGCTATTAACCACCGCGGCGGTCATTGCCACTGGCGCCATACACTTCGAGGCACGGCGAGCGTTCGATTTTCCGCCCGGCGCATTCAACTTTTCGATGGGATTTCTTTGGGGGCTTGGCGCGGCGTCGCGCATCGGCATCTATGATTATCTCGGCTATTACGATATTTGTTACATCGGCGAAGAAGTCAAAGACCCCGGTCGAGTTATCCCGCGTTCGATCATCATCAGCATCATCACGGTGGCGTTGATTTATTTCGCTATCAATCTTTCGATCATCGGCATCGTGCCGTGGCGCGAGTTCGTTCCGGCAGAATCGAATCCGAATTCCAATTACATCGTTTCGATCTTCATGGAGAAAATATACGGCTCGAAAATCGCGACTGTATTCACCGCGATGGTGTTGTGGACGGCATTCGGATCGGTGTTCGCTATTCTGCTGGGATATTCGCGCATACCCTACGCTGCTGCCAAGGATGATTACTTTTTCAAAGTGTTCAGCCGCGTGCACCCAAAGGAGCAATTTCCCAATGTCTCGCTGGTCGTCATCGGTACGATAGCAATAGTATGCAGTTTTTTTTCTCTTGGGCTGGTGATCGATGCGTTGATCACGACGAGAATACTGGTGCAATTCATCGGGCAGATCTTTGCGGTGATGCTGCTCCGGAAGCACGCACCGGAGTTGAAGCGGCCCTATCGAATCTGGTTTTATCCCGTTCCTAATTTAATCGCGCTGGTCGGATGGATTTTCATCTTTGCCACCTCGGATTGGAAGCTGATCGCTTTTGGATTCGGCTCACTGGCGCTCGGTGCCATCTTTTTCTTTTTGTGGTCATGGAAGTCGGAACGATGGCCATTCGTGGCATCGGTTTAAAATTGAATTAATTTTACGAGATTATTTATGCGCAAAATCCGTTGGGGCGTTCTCAGCACCGCCCGCATCGGCCTGCAAAAAGTCATTCCGGCGATGCAGCAAGGCCGGCATTGCGATATTTTCGCCATTGCGTCGCGAAATTTGGAATCAGCCAACAAAGCTGCGGCGCAACTCGGCATTCCGAAAGTTTATGGCGCTTATGAAGAACTGCTCAACGATCCGGAGGCCGAGGCCGTCTACAACCCATTGCCGAATCATCTCCATGTGCCGTGGTCGATCAAAGCCATCGAAGCCGGCAAGCACGTGCTCATCGAAAAGCCGATTGCCACCAGCGTTAGTGAATTGCAACAACTGATGAACGCCGCGAAAGCTCATCCTCACCTCAAAGTAATGGAAGCGTTCATGTATCGCCTGCATCCGCAGTGGCTGAAAGCGCGTGAGCTGGCGCAAAGCGGAAACATCGGCGAGGCACGGACGATTCATTCTTTCATTTCGTTTTTCAACAATGATCCGCAAAATGTTCGCAACAAACCGGAGATGGGCGGTGGCGCGTTGTTCGATATCGGCTGTTATTCGATTTCCATCCCTCGCTTCATCTTCGGCGCCGAGCCCAAGCGCGTCTGCGCCCACATCGACTTTGACCTGAATTTCCATATCGACCGTACGATTTCCGGAATCATCGACTTCGGACATCGGACATCGGACTTTACCTGTTCGATGCAATTGGTGCGTCATCAAAGCGCGACAATCTTCGGCACGGAAGGCCAGATTGAAATTGCGGCCCCATTGAATCCGCCTTTCGATCAACCCACAAAGATTTTTCTCCAACGTAACGGTACGACAGAAGAAATTCCCATCGAAGTTTGCAATCAATTCACGCTGCAAGGCGACGCGTTTAGCTTGGCCATTCTCAATGATGCGCCGGTTCCTATACCCCTCGAAGACTCGCTGGCTAATATGAAAGTGATTGATGCGTTGTTTGAAAGTGCGTGGAAAAATTCTTGGGTTACAATAGACCAAACGCAAATAAAAAAATTCAAGTTGAATCGAAATCTTATGGAGCACATTATGAAATCTTTTATTCGAGTTTTAATCGTTTCTATCAGCCTTACTACAATCATCTTCGCCCAAGGCCTTCCGGTTGCCTCACCTGAAAATGTCGGGCTTTCCAGTGATCGTTTGAAAAGATTGGAATCCGTGATGCTGCAATATGTCGAAAAAAAATAAATCGCGGGTGCAGTCGCTCTCATTGCGCGCAAAGGGAAAGTGGCTTATCTCCAAAGCGTCGGCTTGCAGGAGGTCGAAGCTAAAACACCGATGCAGAACAACACGATTTTTCGCATCGCCTCGATGACGAAGCCGATCACCAGCGTCGCGGTTATGATTCTTTATGAAGAAGGCCGCTTGCTGCTCAATGATGCACCATCCTGGCGACCAGTGGGAATACGGGCTCTCGATTGATTTGTTGGGCTATCTTATTGAAGTGGTTTCCGGAAAATCATTCAATGACTTTTTAAAAGAGCGAATTTTTGAGCCGCTAAAAATGTATGACACGCATTTTTACCTTCCTGAAAACAAAGTCTCTCGTCTTGCCGCAGCCTATCAATATTCTCCGGAAAAGGGATTGTCGAAGCTGCCCGAGGCAATTTCAGAAGGAAACTTGGAATTTTCACCGGCCTATCCCTATCGCGGGCCGCAAAAATTTCACGCCGGCGGTGCAGGATTGTGCGCCACCATTTCGGATTACGCGCGCTTTGCGCAAATGCTGCTAAATGGCGGCGAGTTGGATGGTGTGCGTATCTTAAGCCGCAAATCCGTCGAGCTGATGACAGCGGATTTTATGGGCAGGCTGAACAGTGAGATGGGTTTTGGGTTGGGTTTCGGAATCAGACGAGCCTTGCGCGAAGGCGGTGAGCTCGGCTCGGTTGGCGCGTATGGATGGAGCGGATTTTGGAATACACGATTTTTGATTGACCCACACGAGCAAATGTTCACGATCGTTATGACTCAACTTTACCCGTATGCGGCGGTGGATTTGATGGATAAGTTTACGGTGATGGTATATCAAGCCATAGTGGATTAAAGTCATCGAGTAAAGTACCCAGCGGCTAGAAACAACGCAACTGATAAAAGCCTCATCCGTTGTCCCGCCGCGGCGGGATTTTCCCAGGAGAAAATATGGCACAAGTTCTCAAGCTCGGCATCGTCGGCGCGGGATTTATCGCGAAGTTTCAAGCGCGCGCCCTCATGCAGATTCGAAACGTCGAAATTGCCGGTGTGGTTTCGCGTACCGCAGCCTCGGCACAAGCATTTTCAAAAACCGTCAAAGATCACGGGATTGGCGAAGGAATCGTTTATGCTGACGTCACCGAAATGGCGAAGCACGTTGATGCCATTGCCGTTTACTCGCCGAACTTCACGCGCGTCGAGATTGTCGAAAAAATCATCGAGGCCGTCAAGAAAGGCGCAGCGTTGAAAGGATTGATTTGCGAGAAGCCGTTGGCGCGCAACGTGAAAGAAGCGCAGCGCCTTGTCGATCTCGCCAATGCGGCCAAGCTTAAAACCGCGTATTTTGAAAATCAAATTTTCATGAAGCCGGTTCGAACGCAATTGCAGCAGCTTGCGCCGCAGCAAAGAACCATGGGGCCGCTGGTGCTCGTGCGCTCCGCCGAAGAGCATGGCGGCCCGCATGAGCCGTGGTTTTGGGATCCGACGCGCCAGGGCGGCGGTGTCCTGTCGGACATGGGTTGCCACAGCATCGCGGTGGGATGGTATTGCCTCACGCCGCTCGGCAAGCCGCTGACATTTTTGCAACCGGTTTCGATTGCCGCGGATTGCTCACTGCTCAAATGGGGGCAAAAGCCGTGGCGCGAAAAGCTGATGCAAAAAATGGGCGTGGATTACAGCAAAACACCGGCGGAGGATTTTACCACCGGCATGATTACTTTCAAAAATCCGGAAACCGGCCAGCTCGTCAAGGCGCAGTTCACCGACTCGTGGATGTTCGAGAAGCAAGGCTTGCGTTTGTTCATGGATGGCATGGGCCCTGGTTATGCGTTCGAAATCAACACGCTCAACTCCTCGCTGCAGGTTTTTATCGGCGATGTCGCTGCCGAAGCAGTTGCCGATGCGGAAACGGCTCTGGAAAAAGCGACGGCCTCGCGCGGCTTGCTCGTGGTGCAATATAACGAGCCGGATTTGTACGGTTACACCGACGAGAACGAAGACACCGCTGCGGCATTTCTCGCCGGACGCGATGGTTTTTTGCCGTTGAGCTACGGTCTCGAAATCACCAAGCTCTGCATGGCCGGCTACATGGCCGCGGAGCGCAAGAAGACCATTGATCTCACCGATCCCGCTGTGCAAAAAGAACTCGAGACGTACGTGCCGCTCATTCAACAGGGCAAAGGCGCAGAGGTGCTATTCGCGTAGCACAGAGAGCATAGCACGTAATGCAACATTCATGTTGCTTTTTCTGTACATTTCCGTGTGAGTTTTTGATCCGTGTGGTACTTATTTCTGAGATGAAGGCAAGGAAGTTCCTTATGCGACAATCTCTTTTGACGATGAACCAGTGGCGGTGCTTGCTTTGGACACTTTTCATTTTTCTATTGAGCGCATCTTGCGCTGTAAGACGGGATAGCGCAAGCAACAGCCGCTGGATCAGCCTCTTCAACGGCAAGAACCTTGATGGATGGAAAGTTAAGATTGCTGGGCATGAACTGAATGACAACTATGGCAACACCTTTCGCGTGGAGAATGGCGTCTTGAAGGTTTCTTACGATCAGCACGACAAATTCGGCGGAGAATTCGGGCATCTTTTTTATAAGGATAAATTTTCACATTATCGTTTGCGCGTGGAATACCGTTTCGTGGGAGAGCAATGTCCAGGCGGTCCGGATTGGGCTTTCCGCAATAGCGGGATTATGCTGCACTGCCAATCGCCCGAAAGCATGACCAAGGCTCAGAGTTTTCCGGTTTCTATCGAAGCACAGTTCCTCGGCGGCAACGGTAAGGATGAGCGTTCAACCGGCAATCTCTGCACGCCAGGAACGCATGTCGTGATAAGTGGCGAGCTTGTCACTCGCCACTGCACCAACTCCCGTTCAAAAACCTATCATGGCGATCAGTGGGTGACGATGGAGGTTGAGGTGCATGGCGACTCCACCATTAAGCACATCGTAAACGGCGAGGCTGTATTGGAATATGAGAAGCCGCAGCTTGACGAAAGCGATGCCGATGCGCAGAAGCTCATCATCAGCGGAAAGAAGCTGCTGCGCGAAGGATATATCGCCCTGCAAGCCGAGAGTCATCCGATTGAGTTTCGCAAGGTGGAGATCCTTATTTTGAAATAATGTTCGCTGAATGATTAAAATATGAAAGGCAATTTAAAGGAAAGTCATGATTGATTTTTCAAACATGCCGCCTTACGAGCTTGGATTGACCTGTCGTGAAGATGTTATACCTTTTTTGATTAATTTTTTGAAGAAGGGAAGCGCTAATGAGAGGCGATTAGCGGCATCTGCAGTGGGAAAATTGGCAACGCACTTTAAGGATGCTTGCAATCAAGCAATACCAGCACTCTTGTCATGTTTAGAATTATCAGATCAGCCTCAGACTCGTCAATATGCGCTTAAAACTCTTTCAAAATTGGATCTGCCAATTGAATCTCTGCATATAATACGAAAGATTCAAGAATCAGATCAAAAACAGTATAACAGGGATGCTGCAACAGCGGTTCTTTCTAAATTTCCTATGGACAACAGTTCCACTCTTAAAACTATCGTTAATACAATAACAGATGGGTCAAACTTGGATGATGAGGTTCTTCATGAAAGTGTGGATTTTTCATTTCGAATAAAATATCCACCCATACTTAGAACAATAGATGGTCATATGGTTCGTTCCAGAGCCGAACTCCTCATTGACAACTGGTTGTATTATTCAGGCATCATTCACGCTTATGAAAAGCAAGTACCAGTCAAGGAAGACTTATTTTGTGACTTTTACTTGCCTAAGGGAGACGTTTACATGGAATATTGGGGATTAGAAAAAAACGAAAACTATCAAAAACGAAAAGAAATCAAAAGGCAGATTTATAGCAAATATAATCTCAATCTGATCGAATTGACTGATGAGCACATAAAGTATCTGGATGACTGTTTACCAAAATTTCTATTGAAATACGACATCTCTGTATTATAAAACAGGGTCTTTGCAAAACAATTAATCGAGCTAAACTAGACTTTGACATTAGGCCAGAAGTGAGATACAGAACCAGAGAAAAGAAATTCTTGGGCAAAATTTCTGCGCCAACAGGCCCAGAATGGATTGCTATTGATAATGTCCGTTTGTGGCTGCCAAGCAACAAAAGAACAGCCTTGAGTCACGTGCCCCGATCATCTGATTTACATATCGAGACGCGTGGCGCAGGATGGGCAGTGGCACGTTCGGCGCTGGATTTCATGCTTCGATGCATTTATGGAGCGAAAGCAAAATTTAAAATTGACAGTGCTGCGAAAGTTGGTGAAGGATTGAGCAAAAACGTATATCGCGCCGATGTCACCATATTTGAAGGCAAAAGGAAAAAATATGATTCATTCGCAATCAGCCAACTGGCGTATGATGCAGATCCGGATGCCGGTTTAAGATTAACACCGATTTTCATTAAAAAATTAGAGTAAAGAATTTAGGTCGTGTTCTGGCGGTCAAAGTGCAATTGGATACCCCCAAGCCAAGGGATATCCCAAG
>JAKEEU010000328.1 GCA_022616415.1 Candidatus Zhuqueibacterota bacterium
GCGAATGCCAGTGGTCGGGCGTGGCGATCAATACGGCATCAACGTCTTTCGAAGCGAGCAGCGCGCGGTAATCGGTGAAGGTCTTGGCCTTGCCCTCAGTCTTTTGAAGCGCGGCGTTGAGGTGCTGGTCGTAACAATCGCAGAGCGCAACGACCTCGACGTCGGGTTCTTTCTGAAAAACGCTCATCACGTCGCCGCCGCGATTGCCTGTGCCGATGACGCCGAGGCGGACACGGTCGTTGGCGCCCATCACGTTGTTCCAGCTTGCGGCGGTGAAAGTTAAACCAGCCGCGCCCGCGCCGGTTCGAGCAATGAATCTACGACGAGAACTGTTTGGTTCGGACATAATTTTTCCTCTCTTTTTGTCGGGTTGGATTATTGGATTACTTGACGGCATCGCCGCACATTGTCAATTGGATATTGGGTATTGTCCATTGTTTTGCATTGAGCCCCATCCGCGATTTGGAGAATCATTTTTGTTTCTTCCCATATATTCGCGGCGAACTCGCCGCGTGGTCCGCTGCAAAACAATGGACAATAGCCGATATCCAATGCCCAATACGAGGGCTTCAGCGTCCTCTGGTCGTCTTTACAATACTACCGAGCAGACGCCTTATCTCCGCGCAATCTTCGTAAGCCTTCTGGTATTCTTCGTCATCGAGAAAGCGCCCGTCATGCAACACATTCAGCCAATATTTTGTCCGGTTAGCCTTCTGCAGCGCGATGCTCATTTCGTGTGAGAAGCCCACTCCGGTTTCGGTCTCCTGCGCTGATTCGATGTAAGCGCCGACGTTGGTTCCATCGTTGAGCAGGTTTTTGCTTAAAACGTATTCGTGTCTCTCGTCAGTCAGCTTTCGATAAAGCTCAACGATATGCAAGGCGAACTTATAAGCCTTTTCCAGAACGATGTTTTCTTTCACACGGGCCTCCTTATGTCAGGGTTCGATAAATCGCCGAAAGTAATTTGAAAAATCATTCCTCCGCCATTGGATATTGGGCATTGAGTTTTGTCCATTGTTTTGCAGTGA